>NC_008278.1:0-624827 GCF_000058485.1 Frankia alni ACN14a | reverse complement strand
GCGGCGCGGCGGCGGGCCTCCTCGGGATGGTCGGTGACGCACACCGGCAGGCTCACCGCGACCTGCGGCGCCGCGGCCCCGCCGCCGGCGGCGGTGATGGCGGGAACGATATGGCTGCCGATCGTCCGGGGGCCGGCCATCCAGGTCACCGTTCCGTCGGCAAGCTCGCCGGCGACGCGCAGCATCGCCGTGCCAAGCGCGGCGACGAGGACGACGGGCGGGGTGCTCCCGGCGACGTGGCCGGAGAATCCGCTGGTGTCTGCGGTGATCATGTCACCCTCGAAGACGACCGTGCCGTCGCGCAGCAGCGGCTGCAGGGCGCATAGGTACTCGCGCATGTAGGTTGCGGGGCCGTCGAGATCGATCCCGAAGCGCCGCGCGACCGGTCGCCGGTGTAGCACGCCGAGGCCGAGGGTGAGCCGACCACCGCTGGCCGCCTGCACGGTCTGTGCCTGACTGGACATGGTGATCGGATGCCGGCTGTGGGTGACGGTGACGGCGGTGCCGAGCCCGACCCCGGGCACGTGTACGGCCAGCGCGGCGAGGGCGGTGAGCGCGTCGAGGTCGTACTGCTGGCCCAGCCAGACCGAGCCGAGGCCGGCCGCCGCGGCAGCTTTGGCCTGGCCTACCAGCACGTCGATGGCGTTCGACGCCTCGGGTCCGGGCGGTACGAGGGCGAGCCCAATCGGGATCATGTCGCCCACGCTAACCACGTCACCCCGAACTATCGAAACCACTTGAGTGGAATCCAGCGCCGGCACCGAGCACACGGCCGCCGCGCAAGATCGGGTCTCGTGGGGCGAAGATACCGCCGAACTATACTCGACCACCCGGATGGACGATCCACGGCACGACGGAAGGGCGCTTCCGACGTCCCACTCGAACCGTTGATCCGTCCTGCCCCGACCGAGACCCGCATGCCGGTCGAAAGGCGCCGCCTGCAATAATGCGATATCACCGTCCTGACAGGGGTCCCCGAGGTGGCCGAGCAGCAGTGGGATTTCTTTGTTTCGTATGCGGCCGTCGACCGGGCCTGGGCCGCGTGGATCGCCTGGGAGTTGGAAAACGCCGGCTACAGCGTACTGTTCCCGGAGTGGGACTTCGTCCCCGGCTCACACTGGACGAGTCAGCTGCGCGCCGGAATCGAACGATCCACCCGGATGCTCGCCGTACTTTCCGAGCAGTATCTTTCGTCTGTATACGGGACGGCGGAATGGCAGACCGTCTACCGGGCCGATCCCCAGGGTTTCCGGCGTCGCCTGGTGCCAGTCCGCATCGAGAACTGCCGCCGGCCCGACGTTCTGGGCGGGATCGTGTCGTTCGACTTGTTCGGCTGCTCCCGGAAGGAAGCCGGCGATCGCCTGCGGACGCAGATCACGGCGGTGGTGGGCGGTCGCGCCAAACCACTGACCCAGCCTGCCTTCCCCAACGACGGAACGCTCGAACCAGGTATTCCCGGAAGCGCCGCCGACGGTGCCATCGCGCCGTCGGATGGCCCGATCCCGCCCATGACGCAGCCCTCCACGGAACCACCTGGATTTCCGTGGACTCCGGCGGCACCGGCCAGTGCGGACACGGGCGGCCGCGCGGCGCCGAACCATGGTCGGACTCCCCAGCTCCCCGGCCCGTCGCCGTTGCGATCCAGCGCTCCCTCCGGCCTGCAGATCGTCTCACGTGAACCGGCCGTCAGTGTTGGTCGACGCGTCGATGTCGCAGCCGACCACCCGGCACACGGACCGTCCCACCGGGGCGAGAAGAGATCGGGCAGAGATCCTCGTCGGTCGCGCCGCATGCCCCTGATCATCGGCGCCATGATCACTGCGGTCACCGCGGTCACGCTGGTCATGTATTTTCCCAGGTCGCCATCAGGGCCACCGACGACACGTCCCGACCCGCCGACCACACCCGTTCCCACCAGATCGCCGGCAACGACTGCCAGCACGCCGACGCCGATCCCACCCGACGGTCGGGACGAGGGATCGGTCGACAAACCGAGAGAGTCCGCGACTCCCAGGCCCGCGGGAGGCGCTGGAGGTGCTACTGGCACTCCCTCCAGCACTCCTTCCAATACCCCTTCCGAAATTCCAGGAATCACCCAGCGACTCCACGGAAGCTGGAATTGCATTTACCAGGAATACCCTCAGGGTACAGCAGGAGGAGAATGTCAGGCCAGGGTCAACTTCTCCGCCCAAGAGACCTTCATCCTGCACTACGACGATGATCATCCAGAGACTTCAGGCGAATATCAGGTTCTGGGTAGAGACAAGGCGGCCGGCCAAGGAAACGAGGCAGAATACCTCATGCAGATCAGCGCCCCCGGCGAGCAGAGATTCTTGAGATTCTGGTTTGATAATGATCAACTCTACCTGCTGGACAACAAGGATAATAAAGAGGTTCTCTACCATCTGCAGCATGCCTGAATGATGGCCGTGAAGTGCGGCCCGCTCGGTGCCCGCCCAGTCTCGGAAGGTGACCAAGACCCGGGCGGACCTGACCCTCAACGATCTCCGACGCCCTCCGATGCGCCCAACCGCCGTGACCCCGCGTGCATGGCGGCCTTGGGACGATCTCGCGGAGGTCTTCGCCCTGCCGTCCGACGCCGACTGGCCCGGCGATCGCGACCTCGTCGACAACACCCTAACGGACCCCTGGGAAGATCGATGAATCGTGGCGTCCTGCACACCAGCGTGCTGGTCGCCACCGACGTCCTTCCGATCCCCGGTGAACTCGCGGTCAGCGTCATCAGCATCGCCGAGCTTCAGTTCGGCGTTCTCGTTGCCAGGACACCCGAGGCCCGCGCGAACCGACTCGCAGATCGCACCCAGCACGATCTCCTCGACCTGGTCCTCGGTCATCACGGGCGCGTCGCGGCTCTCCACCGCGCGCGACAGGATGCGCCGAACCAGGGCTGACGTGGGGAGGTGCTCAGCCGCCGCGCACGCCTTGAGCGCATCCGCCGACGACGCCGGCACCCGTACCGAGACCTCAGCCTGCTCGGACTCGATCGAATCGCCCGCGCCTAGAACACCTCAGGTCCGGCAGACGTAAACATGCCGCCCGTCGCAGGAAAGGTTGCCGTCGATCGCCGCCCGTCAGTCGAGCCCGCCGATGCCCTCGAGGGGAAGGGACACGCCGTTTGCGGCGCGCCAGTCTCGCTTCGATGGGTACGACGTGCTCTCAGGTGCGACGTGCTCTCAGGTGCGACGTGCTCTCAGGTGCCAGGTCGGTCGGACCACCAAAAGCCACCTTCCATGTCTGCCAACGAAAAGGATCTACGTTCGGTGCCTCGTCGACGGACAAGAGAGACGCGACCATCAGCCGACCGGTCGAGCCGGATCTCGACAAGCGACAAGAAGGTGTCCGACTCGAAGTATTCCTGAATCAGCATGATGATGTACTGCAACCGGACTCGGTCCCGCTCATCCCCCTGCGCTTCGGCAAGACCGAGGACGGAATTCTCCTCGTCCAGCCGGCTGAAGTACTCCTTCAGAAGATTCGGTTCAAGCGTGACGCGAACCGCTCGATCCTCATCACGAAGATCGAATGTTCCAGCTGTAGAGTCCAGGCCAGAGATCTGATATCGACGCCGGAGGATTTCGACAACAGCATCGAACAGTTCTTGCTTGTCGGCCATGTAAACCTCGGCGATTCATGGTGACTGTCACGGTGGCCAGCCTGGGCTGTTCATCTCGAACGTTACCTGATCCTACTATGAGGGTAGCCGGTGCCGGGACACAGGAAAGTGCTTCTGACCTGGGAGGACACAGGTGTCTCACCCGAGAATGACAGGGAGGGGACGGCCCAGGACGCTCGCCGAGCGCGACGGAGACCGGACGCCTGTGGAAGAGCATCGCCCTGCGACGAGTCCTCGATGCCCTGGTCTGGGTCAGCAACCGCGACACGTGGAGACTCATCGGTCGGCACCACCATGATGGTGAGACAGCCGCAGGGACATGATCCTCGGACGCGGAAGGCCGAACAAAGCCGTCTCGGCAGACCGGACTGGCCCGAGCCGGTGCCGGCGGCGGTCACGGCATCCAGCTTCACCGTGCCGCGCCGATGACGCGTGCTCCGCGGCTACGAAGAAGCTGGACGAGCAGGATGCCCGCACCGCGGCGCCGCCGGCGGCGGCGGCGGTCATGGCGGGCACGATGTGGCTGCCGATGGTCCGGGGACCGGCCATCCAGGTCACCGTTCCGTCAGCGAGTTCACCGGCGACGCGCAGCATCGCCGCGAGCCGTCGTGCAGCAGCGGCCGCAGGACGCACAGGTACTCGCGCATGTACGTGGCCGGACCGTCGAGATCGATTCCGAAGCGCCGCGCGACCGGCCGCCGTGCAGCACGCCGAGGCGTCGTGGGGGTGTATCTCGACCCGCCGGGACCCCCGCGGTGAAGAAGTCCGCTGCTGAGCCACCCGCGGTTCCACCTCCGCTTCACCCCGACCTCGTCGTCATGGATGACTGCTGCGGTTGTTTTGACGCGTCATTGGGATGGATTTCACGTTGCCCTTGCCGACATCTTCATCCGTGCGGCTCATGCAGCATTCCGCAAACCTGGCAGGATCAGGCACAGCACTGCCGCCGTGGCGGCCGTGGCGGCGAAGGCGCCCACCGTCCAGGCGCCGGACACGTGCTGGACAAGCAGCCCAGCGGTCAGCGGCGCCAGCGCAGCCAGCGCGGTAGTCGCCATGACCACGGTATTGATGACCCGCCCGCGCATTTCTGCCGGTGCACTGCGGAGCGTCACGGCAAACAGCGCGGCGTTCACGGCCGGCGCGAGCAGCAGCGCCAGAGCGATCGGCGCCGCCACCAGCGGCGACGGGAGGAGCGGCGCCGCAGCACCGAACAGCAGCGCCCCAGCCAGGGTGATCGTGGTGGCCAGGGCTCCCAGGCGCATGCGCCCCTGCAGCCGGGGGGCCACTACGGCGCCGAGCAGCCCGCCGGCCGCGATGGTCGCCTGCACCAGGCCGAGCACCGCAGTGGAGGTACCGTGATGACGCAGCGCGAGCGTAACGGTGAAGATCACGCCGGTGAAGGCGAAGTTCATCAGGGGTGCCGTTATCGCTACCGCGCGCAGGATCGGCACCTGCCAGACGAACTGCAGGCCGTCGGCCACCTCGCGCCACAACGCCTTGCGCTCGGCCACGTTCTCCGGGCGGAACCGCCCCCGGATCCTGTTCACCGTGCCGAACGAGACAACGTAGGAGACGGCATTGGCGAGGAACGGGACGGCCTGGCCCAGCCCGAAAAGAGCCCCGCCGAGCGCCGGGCCGGCCAGGGCGGCAGCGTAGGTCCTGGTTTCGGTGGCGGCCGACGCCTGCTCCAGTTGCCCGTCCGGCACGATCCCCGGCAGTACCGCGGCAGCCGCCGGGTTGAAGATGGCGCCTGCGCCTCCCTCGATCAGGCACACGACCAGCACGACCGGCCAGGACGCGAGATCGGTCGCGATCAGGATGCCGAGCAGGGCCAGCAGGGCCGCGCGCATCGTGTCACAAATGATCATCGTCAGCCGCCGGTCGAACCGGTCAGCGAGCGCCCCGGCGGGCAGCTGCAGGCACAGCAGGGTCATTGCCCGCGACGTCCCCACCACCCCGGCGAGCACCGCCGAATGGGTCAGCGCCAGGATAAGCAGCGGATAGGCGAGCAGGCCGATCCCTGAGCCAGTATCAGAGAGCAGCTGGCCGGTCCACAGCATACGGAAGCCCTCGTTGCGCCGGAGAGGAACCTCTTGGTGCACATTGGCATCTGTCCCGACTCCGGTAGCATCGCTCACCTTCGGCATTGTATGTACCAAGTTTTAACGATGTCCACGTATCGGATTATCTTCGGCGGGCGATGATCCAAATCGCCGCCCAATATCCTGCGTCGTTGATTCGTCCGCGGTAGGCAGCGAGGGTTCCGAGACTCTGGTCGGCGGTCTTCGTCCAGACGAACGGCCTCGGGTCCCTTGTTCCACGCACTGATCCACTTTCGGATGCCGGCTTCGAGTTCGACGACGGACCGGTGGGTCGAACGGCAGAGTTTCCGGCGGCTGAGTTCAACGAACCAGCGTTCGACCAGATTCATCCATGACGACGAGGTCGGGGTGAAGCGCAGGTGGAACCGCAGATGGCTCAGCGCCACTACTTCACCGCGAGGTCCCGGCGGGTCGAGAGACACCCCCACGACGTCACGGACCTTCTCCACGAACCGCGGATCGGTCGCAAGCTTCCGCCTCTCGACCAGATGCGGCTTCAGACCGATACTACGGTCAGGGCGGCTACGCCTTGGCGGCGGCCTTCATAGCTTTCTTGTAGTCGCGGACCTTGCTGCGGGACTCGGGGCTGGTGATGTCGGCGACGGAGCGGTGGCTGCCGTCCTCGCCGAACGGTGCACACGCCTCGCGCCAGCCGGGCGGGGTCACACCGAGCTGCTTGCCGAGCAGGGCAACGAAGATCCTGGCCTTCTGCTCGCCGAAACCAGGCAGCGCCGCGACCTGCTTGAGCAGCTGACGGCCGTCGGCCGCTGTCGTCCACACCGCCGCCGCATCACCATCGTAGGAGTCGAGCAGTAGCCGGCACAGCGACTGCACCCGCTTCGCCATCGAACCCGGGAAGCGATGCAACGCCGGCTGCCGGGAAAAGATCGCACCCAACTCGTCCGGGTCGAACGCCGCAAGCTCCGCCGGATCCAGCGGCCGCCCCAGCCGCGCCACCAACTCGTACGGCGCCGCAAACGCCCGCTCCAACGGGATCTGCTGGTCCAGCACCATCCCGATCAGCAGCGCCAACGGGTCGTTCGTCAGCAGTTCGTCGGCCTCGTTGATCTGGCTCAAGTGCAATCCCACGGCATCACCGTAGCCGACCACGCCAGGCTCGGCGTTGGCCCGACCGGCGATGGTGCGGAAGGCGTTGCTAGCACCGCACCACCACGGCTGGTACGCCGCCCGCCTGAACGAGCCGGGTGATGTCCTTGGGGTCGCTGGTCAGGATGCGGTCGCCCGGACGCGCGAGCAGGACGACCGTCGCGTCAACCACATCGGACGTACCGGCCCGGCCAAGTAGCACACCGGCATCGCGGCCGGTCCGCTCATCAACGGTGCACACCTCCACCGCGCGTAGCAGGCGGGCCAGTGCGGCCTGCCGCCCGGCGTGATCCCGCCAGACCTGGGCAACGACGACGGCGTTGCTCCGTAGCCCGATGCCGAGGTCCGCGCGGCGCATCTGGATCACCTCACCTCCGCCACGCACGAGTTCACCGTGGCCGTGGCGGAACGGGCCGGACGCACGGCGGAGGACCCCGACGTCATCGCGGTCAGCGGCGCCATCATCGGCATCATGATGATCAGCCAGCTTGACACGTCCAGGCGGCCGGGCCGTCCTCACCGCATCGGGACCCGGTTGTTGCGATCGACGACGCCCTGGCCCGGCTGCACAAGGGATTCGGCACGCTCTGACCGGAAACGTCAACGGCGGAACCTCCGGCGGCTCGGAGTGCTCACGGCGACGCGGCCTCCATTCCGCGATCCCGGAGCACGAATCGGTGGGCGGTCCGGTTCTGTTCCCTGTCTGTCCGAGGTGCTTGTCCAGCACCATCCCGATCGGCAGGGCCAGCGGATCGTTCGTCAGCAGCTCGTCCGGCTCGTCGCTCTGGCTCACGTGAAGTCTCAGGTCGCCGCGCCGACGTACTCGAAGACGCCGCCAGCCTGCCGGGCAGTCGTCACGGCGCGTGGAGGAGGAGGGGCGGGAAGGAGTGGTCCTGCCAGATCAGGCGGGATCGCTCCTCCGGGTAGGCGGTGACGACCGGGGAGGTGTCGAAGATCTGGGTGAGGCGGTGGTCGCAGTCGTAGGCCGGCCAGCCAGGGTCGCTCCGGGTGGCGAACGTGGTCCAGGCGCTCCGCATCCGCGCCGACAGCGCCGTCGCCTCCGGGGTGGGGCTGTCGCCGATCAGCAGGGCGGGCTGGCCGCTGGTGAGGTTGCCGAACACGAGCGGGACGTCGAGGCCGTGGCAGGCGCCGAGTGCGCCGCCCATGCCCGGGGCCGGCCAGGTCAGCTCGTAGAGGTGCACCCGGCCGCCGCCCGCGACCTGCGCCTGCGCGAGGTGCAGGGTGGGCATCCGAAACAGCCAGTCCGAGTGCACCAGTTCGTACAACTGCTCGGGGCCCGCGTCCGGGTAGGCGTCACGGTAACGGCGGGCGCCGTCCCGGCCGGGGGCGAAGTCCTGCAGCGCGGTCGCCGCCTGGTCGGGTGTCACCTGGCCGAGCAGGCCGGTGAGGGCGGTGAACAGCCGCTGTTCGTCGCGGGTGTGGCCGGCGAGCAGGTCGACGTCCCGGCCGGCGCCGGCGGCCAGGGCCTGCCACGGCGTGGCCGGCAGGACCTCGCCGTCGACGACGGGGGCGAATAGGATCGACCGGAGTGCGGCCTGGCCCCAGCGCCGCGCCCGCGTGGCCATCGTGGCGGCGACGGTGTCCGTGGCGACGGTGTCAGCGGCGACGGTCAGCAGGGCCGGGTCCACAGTGGCCAGGTCCGCGACGGTGGGACGCAGTCCCAGTTCGTCGGCGCAGTCGGCGGCGATGTCGGCGGCGAGCTGCGGCGAAAGGAAGGTGCCCGGCACGCTCTGCGCGATGGCCCTGCGGAACAGCCCGGCCGCCCGAGGCATGGCCAGCAGGGCGGCGACCGATCCGCCGCCGGCGGACTCGCCGAACACCGTGACCTCGTCCGGGTCACCACCGAAGGCGGCGATGTTGTCGCGTACCCATTCCAGCGCGGCGACCTGGTCGAGCAGGCCGCGGTTGGGGGGCGCTCCCGTGATCTGCGCGAAGCCCTCCATCCCGAGGCGGTAGTCGAAGGTCACCACGACCACACCGCCGTCCCGGGCCAGGTGAGCGCCGTCGTACTCGGGCCGGCTGGACGCGCCGATCGCGTACGCACCGCCGTAGATCCAGACCATCACCGGAAGCTTCGCGGCCGGGTCGGGTTCAGGCGACCAGACGTTGACCGTCAGCCAGTCGTCGCCCGGCGTGCCCTCGGCCGACGGGCCCCGGCCGAGCACGTCGGACTGCGGCGGCGGAGGACCGTAGGACAGCGCCGACCGCACACCGTCCCAGCTCGCGGCCGGCCGCGGTGCGGCGAAGCGGAGCCCGCCGACCGGCGGCGCGGCGTAGGGAATGCCGCGGAAGACCGCCACGCCGGACTCCCGGCTCCCGCACAGCGCCCCGCCCGCCACACGGGCCCCGGGCCTGGACCCGGCAGACGCCGGTACAGCACCGACGGTCGTCATCGCTCCTCCAACGCGGACGCTGCGCACTCGTCCGCGATCGCGATCGCGGACGCGGACGCGGACGGCGGAATCATCACGCAGGACCGGGAACGCTCGCCATCCATTTACCGTGCCCTGTCGACGGCTCCACCACAGGACGGCGACCAGGGCGTGCCAGGGGTTGAAGGAGACGGGTGCATCGAGGCACACCAGCGCCGCCAGTGCCTGCCCCAGCCGGGACAGCACTGGCGAGGCTGCTGGCCTCACAGGCGCTGGAAGAAGGCGCGGATGTCGGCGGCGAGCAGTTCGGGCACCTCAAGTCCTGGGAAGTGGCCGCCACGGTCGGCCTCCGTCCACCGGGCGATCGGCATCCGCCGCTCGGCGTACGGACGGATCGGGCGGGTGATGTCCTCGGGCAGGACGAGGACGCCCACCGGTTGGACGGTCCGCCACGAGGGCGGGCCGCCGGTCTCCCGGTGCAGGCGCGGGGCCGAACCGGCGGTCCCGGTCAGCCAGTAGAGCGTCGCGTTGGTGAGCAGCCGGTCGGGACTGATCGAGAAGTCCGCGGCCGCCCACATCGTCATCGGGTCGAGCAGCCAGGCGAGCAGACCGACCGGTGAGTCGTTGAGGGCGTACGCCGGGGTCTGCGGCCGGGTGCCGTTGATCGTCCGAACCGCCGGCTGGTTACGCAGGTAGGCCTCGGTCTGGACGAGCCGCTCCTGGTCTCCCGGGGTCAGCCGGGCGCGGTCCGGGTCGCCGGGCAGCGGTGGGGTCGGGAGGTAGTTGAGGTGGATGCCGACGACGTGGTCGGCGTCGTGCTGGGACAGCGCCCGGGACACCGAGGCCCCCCAGTCTCCCCCGTGGGCGCCGTACCGCCGATAGCCCAAACCACACATCAGCTCCGCCCAGGCACGTGCCACGCGGTCGACATCCCAGCCGCGCTCGCGCGTCGGGCCGGAGAAGCCCCAGCCCGGAATCGACGGGACGACCAGGTGAAACTCGGCCGAGAGCGGCCCGATCACGTCGAGGAACTCCACGATCGAGCCCGGCCAGCCGTGGGTCAACACCAGCGGGAGCGCCTCCGGCCGCGGGCAGCGCACGTGCAGGAAGTGGATCCGCTGGCCGTCGATCTCGGTGACGAACTGCGGATGGCTGTTCAGCTCGGCCTCCGCCGCACGCCAGTCGTAACGGCGGCGCCAGTGGTCGGCCAGGTCCCTGACTCTGGCCAGCGGCACGCCGAACTCGTCGCCGACGCCCGGCAGCTCGTCGGGCCAGCGGGTGCGGTCGAGGCGTGCCTGCAGGTCGTCGAGGTCGGCCTGCGGCACGTCGACACGGAAGGATTGGATCCTCACCGTTAGTCCTCCTAACGTTTGTCGCACCAACGTAAATCGTTGGTGGGACGAACGCAAGGCGCTACGATGTGGTTCATGCCGGAGCGCGGCCGTCACGGGTCGATCGACCCCACCGCCGTCCCCGCGCGCCTACGGTCGCTGGCCACCCGGCTCCTCGGCCGGGGCGCGGTGCACGCGGACCGGATCTCGCACGCCCGCCTCGCGGCGGTGGGGGCGACGCGGTGGCAGTACGCGACGCTTGTGACGCTCCGCGACGCCGGCCCGGCGAGTCAGGCCGCGCTCAGCGAGCGCACCGGCATCCACCGCAGCGACATGGTGGCCGTGCTGGGCGGCCTGACCGAGGCCGCGTACGTGGAACGCACCCCCGACCCCGCCGACCAGCGCCGCAACATCGTCACACTGACCCCGGCCGGGCGCTCCCGGCTGCGCACCCTGGACCGGCTCGTCGACCAGACCCAGGACGAGCTGCTCGCCCCGCTGACCCCGACCGAACGCGCGGAGCTGATCCGCCTCCTGCAACGCATAGACGATCATCACTCGACACGCTGACACGGCTGGCGGGCAGGCATGAGGCCGCGGAGGCACAGCGCTGTACATGTAATAACGTGGAGCGCATGACAGCGTTGCCAGACGGCGGCCAGCCTCGGGTGGGGATGCGCGAGCTCTCCCAGCGGACCGCCAAGGTTCTCGCGCTGGTCCGCGCGGGTGCGACGGTCGAGGTGACCGACCGAGGCAGAATCGTTGCGAGAATCGTTCCGGCGGAGGACGACCGCTACGAACAGCTTGTCGCCGCCGGCCTGATCCGCCAGGCCACCGGTCCGTTCAACCCTGCGCATCTACCGGAGCCGGCGGCCAATCCGACCGGCCGTTCCACCGACGAGTGGCTCGCCGACCTGCGCGGCGAGGGCTGATGCCGACGCGGATCTATCTCGACACGTCCGCCCTGGCAAAGATGTTCATCGCCGAGAAGGAGTCAGATGACCTTCGTCAGTGGCTCGTCGAGCAGGTGCAGCCGCTGCGTCTCGTCTCGTCGGCCCTGCTCGCAGTCGAACTGACCCGGCTGCTCGGACTGATCAACCCAGCCATACTCGGCCTGGCGGAGTCCTTCCTTTCCAGCGATGTGGATCTCGTGCAGATCACTCCACCGCTGCTCGCCGACGCTTCCCGCGTGCCTCCGGCCCGGTTGCGGACCCTCGACGCGATCCACCTGGCGACAGCGCTCGACCTCAGAGACTCTCTGGACATCGTGCTCAGCTACGACAAGCTGCTCATCGAGGCCGTGAGCGCGTCCGGCCTGGTACCCGCGTCGCCCGGCGCCGAGGCTTAGATCCCGTCGCCGCAGCGGACGACCAGTTTTCCACGGGTGCGCTCGCGCAGGAGATCGACACAGGCCTGGGCACCGTCCGCGAGCTGGTATCGCCGACTGATCGGGGTCTTCCGCCACTTCGCCAGCAAGGAGAACCTGGTTGCCGCGATCCTCTGTGACCAGCTCGATCGTCTTTCCGCCGCCGGGACGGCGCTGCTGACGGCGGCCGATCCGAAACCGATCCCCTGCCCAGTCCGGCGCCGGCCCGACCCGCCCTCGGCGGATGACCACGGCCATGCCGCCCGAGTGGACCAGGACGGAGCACTCCTCTCGGCTGCACCGCCCGGGTCCGCTGCGGCCAGGCCGCACATTCGGACGCCTCGGGACCGAGCGGGACACGCCCGTCCGACGGGAATCCACCCGCTACAGTGCCGGCATTCCCAGCTGCTGTCTCCCGGCGGCCAGTTGACCGGGGAAGGCCTTGCCGGCGCGGATCCGGCCGGTTGTCGTGACGGTAAGCCACGCCCAACCCGCCCGAGTGAACTCCGCGAGCAGGTCGCCCGTATCCGACCCGGCGGCGAGCGCCGCGGTCGCGTAGGCGTCCGCCACGGTCAGGTCGGACCCGACGACGGTCACGGAGGCCAGACCGCTCGCGGGCACGCCGGTCGACGGGTCGACGACGTGGCTGCCACGCTCCGCGATACCGGACGTGGCCACGGCGAGATCGGTGCCTTCGACGACCGCGACCAGCCCGCCCCGGTCGAACGGGTCGACGATGCCGATCCGCCAGGGCTTGCCGGACCCCGATCCCTCGGCTGACGATCCCTCGGCTGACGGTCCGGCCGCGCCGCGGATCCGCAGGTCGCCGGCCGCGTTGACGCAGTGGTCCGGGGCGCCGGCCTCGATCAGGGCGGCGGAGGCCGCATCGGCGGCCCAGCCTTTCACCAGCCCGGTGGGGTCGAGGGTGCCGTCCCGCCGCCAGGCCGGGTCGAACCAGCCGCCGGTGGCGTCCCGGCAACGCCCGGCCAGCCGATACACCTCGCGCACGTGCTCCGGGCAGTCGGCGAGGTCGACCTCGCCCCGCCGCAGCCGAGACACCCAGGACTCGGGCCGGAACGTACTGAAGTCCTCGTCCGCCTGATGCAGGACGGCGACGGCCGTCTCGATCGCCGCGTCGAGGGCCGGCGGCGGCAACGGGGTGCGCACGTCGATGCTGACGACCGTGCCCATCACCGGCTCGGGGTGAACCCGGCCGGTCCGGCCCGCTGGCCTCGGCGCGTTCGTCGGGCTAGGCACCGAGCTTGTCCAGTACCGACTGGACGGACCATGCATACCCGTAGCTGGTGAATGATGCGCCGGAGACCGAATCGATCTTCGCGCTCTGCGCGTCGAGGACCTCCTGCCGCAGGAGCGGCACGGCGTACTCGTTGATCTGGCGGTCGCGTGGATCCTGATCCGGCACTACCACCGGCACCACGTCGACGATCGTGCTGCCGGCCAGGACGACGTCGACCTGTACCGGCCCGAACCTGGTGTCGATCGCGTCCCCTCGCACGGTCTGTCGGGCGCTGGAGCCGCCGGAGCCGGCCGCACTACCGGAGCCGGACGAGACGGATGGGTCGGGCGCGGCGGATGCCTCGGACGGGTCGGAATCGGGTGAGGCCGAGGGGGCGGCGTCGGCTGCCGTGGCCCGGTCAGGCGGCGCGGACGCCAGCGCGGAGCTCGGTGCGGACCCGTCGCCGGAAATCGTCTTGACGCCGACGACGAGGACGACCGCGCTCGCCAGGGCGGCGAAGCCGAGTGGACCCCGGTAGCGGCGACTGCCGATGTCGTTCATCGCAGGCTGTACTCCTCCGTGTGGATCTGACCCGTCGGGACGCCGAGATCACGCAACCCGCGTGCGACAACCGCCGTCATCCCGGGGGGTCCACAGACAAAGACGTCACGCTGCGCGACGTCCGGTACGGAGACGGCGATGATGTCGGATGCGAGCGGGTCGTAGCCGAGTTCCCGCCGGCTGCCGACGACCTGGTGGAACACGAGGCGCCCGTGAGCGGCGAGAAGCGACAGCTCGCCGCCGAGCGGCAGATCGTCCGGCCGGCTCGCCCGCTGCAGGACGATGACGTCCCAGCCCCGGTTGACGAGGTCCTCGGCCACCGCCCGGACGGGCCCGATGCCGCTGCCACCGCCGATCAGCAGCGCCTTGCGTGCGGGGGCGTGGGCGTGGGCGTGGGTGAAGTGCCCGAACGGCCCTTCCGCGAGCACGCGGGTTCCGGGCCGGAGCCGGGCGAGGTCCCTGGACTGGTCGCCGAGATCCTTCACGGTGATCCGCAGCAGGTCCGGATGCGGGGGCATCGACAACGAGTAGGCGTGCGCGGACGCCCACTGCCCGCGGGCGAGGAACCGCCACAGCAGGAACTGCCCGGGAAGTGCGCCGAGCTGGTCCAGCCGCCGCCCCCGAATCCAGACGGACACGACCCCGGCTGCCTCCACCACCACCCGGTCGACGGTCATCCGGTGTCGCAGGTCGGCCCGCGCCGGCAGGACGATCCGCCAGACCACGAGGCAGGCGGCCACGGCCAGGTACAGGGCCGTCCACAGCAGCCTGTTCCGGGGATGGTCGACGAAGTCCTCGCCGCTCGCGATCTGATGGAAGAAGGTGAGCGCGACTGCCGCGTAGACCGTCAGATGGACCGCGTACCACGCCTCATACGAGATCCGGGCGCGCAACGACCAGGCGCTGCTGATCCCCACGGCGACGAACAGCAGTGCGCCGATGGTCGCCTCCCACTCGTCCGGGTACCGCGTGATCACCGTGACGAGTTCGGACAGCGGCTGCTCGTGCGCGCTCAGCCCGTAGCCCCACACCGTCAGCAGGACGTGCCCACCGATGAGGAGCACGATGTTCGTGCCCAGCCCTCGATGCCAGGACGCCAGCCGGTCGAAGCCGATCGCCCGCTCGAGCGCCGGCACCCTGGCCATCAACATCAGTTCCACCAGCACGAGATAGGCGGCCAGCAGGCCGGCCACCCGGCCGAGCGCGGTCATCGTGGCCGCCGCCGTCTGCACCCGGGACGAAGGCGTGTCCACCCACCACAGGGCGATGACGGCGACGCCGACCGCGGTGAGCCCGAGGCGCACCGCCAGATCGGGAAGCCGATCCTCGGACAGCAGATCGCGCGACCACGCCGTGACGCGCGGCCGCCTGGGTTTCAGCCCGAGGCGAGCGTGCGGCTCGGGCGCCGGAGGAGGCATCCACGTCATGTGGCAACGTTGGGCGAAAAGGCTGAAAAGTGGCTGACCTCGGTCGCTGTTGAACCTGAAAAGCACCTGTGGGTCAACCGGAGAACCCACCCCGGTCTCCGCCCGCCGTGTGTCGACCACCGTGCGTGTCCGCTTCGCCGGCTGGCTGCGCCCGGATCCGGGGCGTTTCGCAGGTCGCCGTCGGGAACGTGCCGGCTCGGGGGTGGTCGGACGGCCGCGACTTCGCGATCTTCTTGATCTCCCGGTGTTCCAACCGCCGTCGTCACCTCGCGCAACCGGACGAAAGCCCGAACGGAACCGGCGCCCTCAGGTAAAATCTTTCGCGGTATGCCGAGAAAATCGGACGAGGTGACGCCGGCCGAAGCGACACGGTTGAAGGCGTACTGGTACGCGGTCCGCAAGCCCCGGGTGGTCCACGAGGCCGGGGTGGTGTCGCTGGTTCTCCCCGGGTACTTCGGTGACCGTCCATGGTCCATCCCGGTAGATCGGGTTGCCGTGCGCGACCTGAGCAGCGCGCCGCTACCGGAGGACATCCCAGAACCCGAGCCGGTTCTGGCCCGTCAGGTGACGATTCCCTACCTGTTCACCACGGGGCCTTTGACCCTGCCGAACCTGCTGCTGATGTTCACCGAGCCGCAACGGGTGCCACCGCTTCGGCTCGGGCCCGCGATGGCGCCGAACTCCGACCTTCCGTTCGGTTACTTCTCGACGCGGGCGGAGCGCGGGGCCTACGTCGACGGCGTGAAGCTGCGTGCCGAGAACCCATCGGGGCTGGAGCGACTCCTGCTCGCCGCCGGAGCCACCCGGTTCGAGGACCCGGTCCGATGGCTGCACCGGCACCGGCAGGTGATCACGGATGCGGCCGATCAGGAGAGGATCACCCGCCGCCGCGTCGTCGGACACCGGATCCAACTGGCCGCCGCGTTCGTCTGGGTCCCGGCCGTCATCGGCGAGGAGGCCCTCATCGGCGAGGACGGACCCCTCTGGGCCATCCTGTTGCTCCTGGCCGTCATCGTCGGGACGCTCGGGCTGAGCGTGGTCGGCGGCCGGCGCGCGCGATAACCACCGTGGCCCTCCCGCAGCCCGGTGGCGCCAACCATCTGCCGTGCCGGTCGGCAGCGCAGGCAAAGCGTGGTCTCGCCGGGGAGCCGGGTCCCGCCAGGTAGGTGAGGCCCACCTTCCTCGGCCGGGTTGAGCGGCTCGGGTGCGGTGTGAGAATTCAGACCTGCGGATGGTTGAACCATTTTACGTAGTGCCTATTCACTGCATGGCACCTCGGCCACCAGCGCCGCCGGTCGGATCGAGGGCCTTCGTCCGGGTGCTTGCGCCGGGCAAAAGTGTCGGAGGTCGGGGCCAGACTCCCTGGCATGTCGCTGACACCTGTCTCGGCCATGAGCCGCGAGGCCGTCCTCACGTTGGCGCCCGATTCGGCTTCCGCCCGGGCGGGCGAACGGCTCGGTAGCACCGGAAGCTGGTCGGGCCTCGGCATGTCCAACCAGGCGCTGTGGGGGGCGTGCCGGGGAAGCGGAGCCACGCCGTACCGGGTGGTGGTGCTGGCCGGCGCCGAGTTCGCGTCCTCCTGCACCTGCCCGAGCCGGAAGTTCCCCTGCAAGCATGCCCTCGGCCTGCTGTTCCTCGCCTGTGCCACCCCGGCCGCGCTGGCCACCGGCGACGATCCGCCGGACTGGGCCGCGGACTGGCTCGCCCGGCGGGCCGCCCGCGCCGCGCGGGCAGCCTCACCGGAGGCGGCACCGGGTGAGGCCGCGGGAACGGGCAAGGCCGGAACCGGTGGGAAGGCCGGGGCGTCCCGCGCCACGTCGGCGGCGCGCACGCAGGCCCGCCGCGACGCCCGGGTCGACGCCGGGGTCGCGGAGCTGAGCCGCTGGCTGGTCGATCTCGCCCACGGCGGGCTCGGCGCCGCCCAGGTCCAGCCGGCCTCCTGGTGGGAGGCGACCGCGGCGCGGATGGTCGACGCGCAGGCTCCGGGCCTGGCCGAAGTCGTCCGCGACATGGCGCGGATCGCCGCGGCGGGCGGTCCCGACTGGCCGGCGCGGCTCACCGACCGGCTCGGCCGCCTGTACCTGCTCTGCGAGGGCTGGTCGAGGCGGGGGGAGGTGGAGCCCGCGCTGGTCGACGTCGTGCGCGACCGGATCGGCTTCTCCCGCAGCGCCTCGGACGTGCTCGCCGGCGAGCGGCTCGCCGGGCCGATCGACGTCCTCGGCGAGCGCCGGTTCACCACCGGAAAGCTGCAGGGGCGGCGGCAGTGGCTGCGGGTGGCCGGGATCGAACGGCTCGCCCTGCTGGTCTCCTACGGCTCCGCCAAGGAGGTCCCGCCGCCGACTCTGCCTGTCCTCACCCGCTTCCAGGGTGAGGTAGCCGCGTATCCGGGGCGTCGTCCGACCAGGGTGGCCCTCGCCGAGACCACCACGGCACCGCAGCCACTCGCCGAACTGGCCGCCACCGACGCCGGTGACACCGCCGGGACCTGGCAGGAGGCACTGGCGGCGCTCACCCCGGCGTTGGCGGCGGACCCGTGGGCCGACCCCGTCGCGTTCATCGTCCGGCAGCTCACCGTGCTGCCACCCATCGTCGACGCCCACGACAAGGCGCCGACGGGCGCGGTGGCACGGAAGGGCCGACAGGGCGGGGGCCCGTCGGGCGTCGGTGCTCGCTGGCTGCTGCGAGACCGGGCCGGTCAGGCCCTTGCGCTGACAGCCGACGCGGGCGCCCGGTGGGGTTGGCACCTGCTGGCCCTCGGCGGCGGCCACCCCCTCGACCTCGGAGTGGAGTGGGACGGGTTCGAGCTGGTGCCGTTGGCGGCGATGGCGTCCCGGCCGCAGCCCGGCACCGGCCTGCCCGCGCGGACGGGCGCCGCGGATCCTGGGGCCGAGCCCCCAGTACCCCCCGGGCAGCCCGCCTGTCCGCGACCGACGCCGGGATGGTCGAGCCTGGTCGACGCGGCTGTCGTCGGCTCGGCGCGTGCCGCCGTGCCCGTCCTCCCCGACCTCGGGGACGCTGCCGGCTCCGGCGGAGGCGGCGGTGGAAGCGGCGGCGGAGGCGGCGCGGCGGGGGACGGGCCCTCGCGCGCCACCGCTCTGCTGCGGACGGCGGCCCTCGCGTCCTGCGCGCGCCGCGCCGGCCTGTTCGCCGCCGACGCCCGTGCGCTGCCGGCCCCCGCCCCCGCCCCGCCCGAGCGGGCTCCGACGCTGGCGCCGCACGCGGCGCGCATCGTCGAGGGCGCGCTGGACGGATCCGAGCCCGCGGGGACCCGCCAGTACCTGGAGCTGATGGCCGAGGGAGGGTGGCGCGTTCCGGATCTCCTGCTGGCGGGGCTGCTGTCGCGGGGCCTGCGGGATGTGGCGATGCGCGCCCCGATCGCCAGGGTTCTGGGTGAGCGCGGGCGGTGGCTCGCCGGCCTGCACCCGGACGGCCGGTGGGTCTCGCGCACCCGCCTCGCCGACTGGCCGACCGCGAGCGCCCTCGAGCGGCGCACGCTGGTGCAGGAACTGCGGCAGCGCGACCCGGCCGCCGCGGTGACGCTCCTGCGCGGCCCGGCGGACGATCCCCCCTTCGCCGCGTTCGACGCGGCCGGCGCCGCGGAACGCCTCGCCTTCTGCGAGGCGCTGCGGGTCGGTCTCGGTCCCTGGGACGTCGACCTGCTCGACCATGCCCTTGACGACCGGCGCGAGGACATCCGCCGGGCCGCGGTCGAGATCGCTCTGCTCCTGCCCGGCTCCGGGCTGCAGGCACGCGCCGAGGCGCGCACCGAAGGAATGATCACGTCACGGCGCGGCAGGCTGGGCGGGCGCCACCATCTCGAGATCACCCTGCCGGCCGAGTGCAGTGACGAGATGCGCCGCGACGGCATCAGCGACACGGATCCGGCCAGCTTGATCCTCGGCAGGGCGACGGCGGGCGAGGTCATGTTCGTGGCCGAACTCGCCCGCGTCGATCCGACCGTGTGGACGCGCCGCACCGGGCTGACCCCGAAGGAGTTCCTCGATGCCGGGGCCGACCTGCCCGGGGCACGCCATCCGGTGAGCCAACTGCTGAGCATCGGGCTGCTGCCCGCCGTCCTGCGCCATGGCGATCCCGGCTGGGTTGCGGCGCTGCTGCCCCACGTCGGGCGGACGTACCAGGGGCGGCTGCTCGCCTGCCTGGCCGAGCCCGCCCGCACGCAGGCTCTCACGGACACGCTGCGCGGGCTGAGGCTCGACTCCTACCACCCAGACGGGTCAGCCGCCCGAGACCAGGACGGGCGGTGGCCGGACACGCCGGTCGAGCGGATCACGACGCTGTTGACCGCGGTGCCCGGCCCGTGGTCCGAACCGTTCTCCCGGGCGGTGTGGACCGCGCTCACCGCCCTGTCCGCACGTCACTACTCCGACGACTACCTCCTGCGTGAGCTCATCGGACCCATGGCCTGGGCGTTGCATCCCGACACCGATCTCGGCGATCCCAATCCGGATCGGCCGAGGTACCTGGATCTCGACGGGCGCACCCGGCTGACCACGATCCTCGGCGCCCGACGGCGGCTGCGCGCCGCACTGACCGACCCACCCCCCGCCGACACCGCGCCGACCCGCCCGGTGCACCTGCCTCAGGAAGGCCCCTCATGACCCTGGCGCCCCCGTCCACCAGCACCGCCACGCCCGACGCCGGTCCCACCGCGGACAGCGCGCCGCTGCTGCGTCCGCACGCCGAGCAGGCGTACGCCGGCGAACTCGCCGCGCTCACCGCCGCCGACACCAGGGCACGCCCGCCGTCGTGGCGGCTGTCGCCGTGGGCGGTCGTCACCTACCTGCTCGGCGGCGTGCTCGACGACGGGACGGTCATCTCCCCGAAGTACATCGGTTCCCGGCGCCTCGTCGAGGTCGCGGTCGCCACCCTCGCCACCGACCGGGCGCTGCTGCTGCTCGGCAGCCCCGGCACCGCGAAGAGCTGGCTGTCCGAGCACCTCGCCGCCGCGGTCAGCGGCGACTCGACCCTCGTCGTGCAGGGCACCGCCGGCACCTCCGAGGACGCCGTCCGCTACGGCTGGAACTACGCCCGCCTGATCGCCGAGGGGCCCTCCCCCGATGCGCTGGTGCCCTCGCCGGTGATGCGCGCGATGACCCGCGGGTCGATCGCCCGGGTCGAGGAGCTCACCCGGATGGGCGCCGAGGTGCAGGACGCGCTCATCACCGTGCTGTCGGAGAAGACCCTGCCCGTGCCCGAGCTGGCCAGCGAGGTGCAGGCCGTCGCCGGATTCGCCGTGATCGCCACCGCCAACGACCGGGACCGCGGCGTCAACGAGATGTCCTCGGCGCTGCGCCGCCGGTTCAACACCGTCGTGCTGCCGCTGCCCGCCAGCGAGGACGCCGAGGTGGAGATCGTCACCAGGCGGGTCGCCGACCTCGGCCGGACGCTGGCGCTGCCGGACGAGCCACCGGCCGCGAGCGAGGTGCGCCGCGTCGTGCAGATCTTCCGGGAGCTGCGCGCCGGCGTCACCCGCGACGGGCGCACCACGCTGAAGTCCCCGACCGCCACCCTGTCCACGGCCGAGGCGATCAGCGTGATCACCGGGGGCATCACACTGGCCACCCACTTCGGCGACGGCCGACTGCGAGCCGAGGACGTCGCCGCCGGGCTCGTCGATGCGGTGATCAAGGATCCCGCGACGGATCCCGTGGCCTGGCGCGAGTACCTCGAAGGCGTGGTCCGGGACCGGAAGGGCTGGTCGGACCTGTACCGGGCCTGCCGTGACCTGGACGACGACGCGCGCGTCCCCGGCGACGCCTGATGACCGTCACCGTTCTGGGGGTGCGCCACCACGGCCCCGGTTCGGCGCGTGCGGTGCGGGCGGCGCTCGCCGAGCTCGATCCGGACCTCGTCCTCGTCGAGGGGCCGCCCGAGGGGGACAGCGCGCTCGTCCACGTCGGCGCGCTCACCCCGCCCGTCGCGCTGACCGCCTACGCCGTCGACGAGCCGCGCGACGCCGCCTTCTGGCCCCTCGCCGAGTTCTCCCCCGAGTGGCAGGCCCTGCTGCACGGCCGCGCGGCGGGCGTGCCCACCCGGTTCATCGACCTGCCCTTCGGGCACGACCTGGCGTTGCGCCGGCGCGACGCCGAGACCGACTCCGACGAGGACACGGGGGAAGCCGACGAGGACACGGCGGAAGCCGACGAGGACACGGGGGAAGCCGACGAGGACACGGTCCCGGAGCTGGTGGCCGACCCGCTTGGCTGGCTGGCGTTCGCCGCCGGCCACGACGACCCGGAACGATTCTGGGAGGACCTCGTCGAACACCGCCGGCCCGCGAGCACCCCGACGGCCGGCGCGGGCGGCCGTTCCCCGGGTCTGGAGCTGTTCGCCGCCGTGGCCGAGGCCATGGCGGCGCTGCGCGATCCCGACCACCAGCCCGGTCCGGCTGCGTCGCGGGGAGCGCACGCTCGGCGGGAGGACCTGCGGGAGGCGCACATGCGCCTGGCGATCCGTGCGGCCAGCACCGGCGCCGACGCCGCTGCGCGGGTTGCCGTGCTCTGCGGTGCGTGGCACGTCCCGGCGCTGACCGGCCGGACGGGCCGGACCACCGTCGCGGCGGACCGTGAGCTGCTGCGCGGCATCCGGCCGGTGCGCACCACCACGACGTGGGTGCCGTGGACGCACGCGCTGCTGAGCGCCGACTCCGGCTACGGCGCCGGCGTCACGTCACCGGGCTGGTACCACCACCTGTGGACCGCCCCCGACCAGGTCGGCGCCCGGTGGGTGGCCCGCGTCGCGGCGCTCCTGCGCGCCGCCGACCTGCCCGCCTCGACGGCCTCGGTGGTGGAGACCGTGCGGCTGGCCGAGGCCCTCGCCGCGGTGCGCGAGCGAGCCGTCCCAGGGCTCACCGAGCTGACCGACGCGGTGCTGGCCGGGCTCTGCGCCGGTGACCCGGTGCCGCTGGCCGTCGTCCGCGAACAGCTCGTCATCGGTGACGTCGTCGGCGCCGTCGGCCCCGACGTGCCCACCGTGCCGCTGGCCGCCGACGTCGCCCGCACGCAGAAGAGGCTGCGGCTCGCACCCACCCCGGTGGAGAAGCCACTGCGCCTGGACCTACGCCGCGAGCTCGACCGGGAACGCAGCGCCCTGCTGCACCGGCTGCGCCTGCTCGACGTCGACTGGGGCATCCCCACCGCGACCAGCAGCACCGGCACGTTCGCCGAGGGCTGGACGCTCGCCTGGCAGCCGACGTTCGCGCTGGCACTCGTCGTGGCCGCCCGGCACGGTGCGACCGTCGAGGACGCCGCGGGCGACGTCGTCGCCGAGCGCACCCGGGCAGCGCCCGACCTCGCCGCCATCACCGGGCTGTTCGAGCAGGTGGTCCTCGCGGACCTGCCCGCCGCGCTGGAGGCGGTGCGCGCGGGGCTCGAACAGCGCGCGGCCACGACCGGCGACGTCGCCCACCTCATGCTGGCACTGGCCCCGCTGGCCCGGGTCCACCGCTACGGCGACGTGCGCGGCACCGACACCGGCCTGGTCGTCGGGCTGACGACGAGCCTGATGACCCGCATCTGCGCGGGGCTGCCGGCGGCCTGCGCAAGCCTCGACGACGACGCCGCGGACGCCATGGTCGCCGCCGTCGACACCGCGGACACCGCCTTCGGGCTCGTCGCCGACCCCGAACACGTCGCCCGGTGGCACGCGGCGGTCGGCGTCGCCGCCACCACGGCCGGTGGTAACCCGCTGGTTGCCGGGCGGTGCACCCGCATCCTGTCCGATGCCGGCCGGCTCACGCCCGCGGCGGTGGCGACCAGGCTGGCGCGGGCGTTGTCCGCGGCCGGCGGCGCCCCCGCGGACGCCGCGCACTGGCTCGCGGGCTTCCTCGGCCGGTCCGGCGCGGTGCTCGCCCGTGACCCCGCGATGCTCTCGCTCGTCGACACCTGGCTGGCCGGCCTCGACGGGGACGCCTTCACGGTCGTCCTCGCGCCCCTGCGCCGCACGTTCGCCGCCTTCGCCGGCCCGGAACGCCGCCTGATCGGCGAACGGGTCCGCTCCGGCCTGCCCCGGCCGACCGCCGAGCCCCCGGGCGGCGCCGTGACAGACCCGGCAGACACCACGAGCCCGGGAGGGAGTCCGGCCACGGCCAGACCGCCGACCGGGGCGATCCCGCCCGGCGACGGCCCGGCCTGGGACCCCGCTCGGGTCGCGATCGTGTTGCCCACCCTCGCCGCCCTGCTCGGCCCCGACAGCGCAGCGCCTGCCCGCGCGGAGAAGGAACACACCGATGCCTGACCCCACGATCACCGACGTCGACGGTCCGCCACCGGCACGGTCCGCCCACGGCGAGACGGACAAGACGGAGGTGACGGAGGAGGAGCGGCTGCGGCGGTGGCGGCTGGTCCTCGGGGCGCCGGCGGCGCCCGCGTTCGGCCCGGCGCGGGCGCTGTCGAAGCGGGACGCCGACATCGACGCCGCGCTGGGCGCGCTCTACGACGCCGACGGCGAATCCGGTGGCGGTCGCGGCCGGGAGCGCTCGGCGGGGCTCGGCGGATCGGCGCCGGCGGTGACCCGCTGGCTCGGCGACATCCGCGACTACTTTCCGTCGTCGGTGGTGCAGGTCCTCCAGCACGACGCCGTCCAGCGGCTGGGGCTCGCGCAGCTGCTCATGGAGCCCGAGCTGCTGGCGGCGGCCGAGCCCGACGTCCACCTGGTGGGCACGCTGCTGTCGTTGCGTTCGGCGCTGCCCGAACGCACCCGGGAGACCGCGCGGAGGGTGGTCCGCATGGTCGTCGAGGACATCGAGCGGCGGTTGGCGCAGTCGCTGCGCTCGGCGGTGTTCGGCGCGCTGAACCGCGGCGAGCGTGCCCGCACCCCACGGCTGCCCGACGTCGACTGGAACCGGACGATCCTCGCCAACCTGCGCAACTACCAGCCCGAGCAGCGCACCGTCATCGTCGACCGACTGGTCGGATACCAGCGGGCCCGGCGGGTGGCCGCGTTGCGCGACGTCATTCTGCTCATCGACCAGAGCGGCTCGATGGCGTCGTCGGTCGTCTACGCCGGGGTGCTTGGCGCGTCGTTGGCGAGTATCAGGTCCCTGAGCACCAGGCTGGTCGTCTTCGACACGTCTGTGGTGGACCTGACCGACTCCCTCGACGACCCCGTCGACGTGCTCTTCGGGGTCCAGCTCGGCGGCGGCACCGACATCGACCGCGCGGTCGGCTACGGCGCGAGTCTCGTGCGCCGGCCCGCCGACACCGTCCTCATCCTCATCAGCGATCTCATCGAGGGCGCCGACCAGTCGTCGTTGATCGCCCGGCTGCGTGCGCTGGTCGACGCCGGGGTCACCGTCATCGTGCTGCTGGCGCTGTCCGACGACGGCGCCCCCGCCTACGATCACCAACTCGCGGCGACCTGCGCGCAGCTCGGCGCGCCGGCCTTCGCCTGCACCCCGGACAGATTCCCCGAGCTGCTGGCCACGGCGCTGCGCCGGGAGGAGGTCGGCCGGTGGGCAGCGCTGCACGGCCTCGTCCCGGCCTGACCCGGCGGCCGGCGTCAGCGCGAACGGCCAGGTGCCAGGAAGGTCTGGGTGCCGAGGACGGCGAGCATCTCCAGGCGTTCACCCGCCCCCGAACCGGGCTGCGGGCGGAACAGGACCAGTCGCTGGCCGGACGGCGGGCTGACCACCGCGTCGCACTCCAGGTCGAGCCGGCCGACCTCGGGATGGAGGAGCACCTTGCGGGTGGTCCGCCGCACCGCCACCTCCTGGCGGGCCCACACCTCGCGGAACTCGGCGCTGGCCGCCGAGAGCTCGGCGACGAGGGATCGGACCGCCTCGTCCTCATGCCGCCGGCCAAGCGTGACGCGCAGGTCCGCGACGTGCTCGCGGCCGAGCGTGTCGTGCTGGTCGGCGAGGTATCGCGCGCGCAGCTCACCGTCGGTGAACCAGCGCCACAGGAAGTTGTGCGCCCGACCCGGCGCGCGGGCGATCGGGCCGAGCAGCGCGATGTTCAGCGGGTTCTGCGCCACGACGTTGGCGAGGTCGTCGGAGATGAGCGCTGGCACGGTGGGCGCAAGTGCGTCCAGCACGCACATCAGGCCGGCGTCGGCGTAGCCGAGCGAGCAGTGCCGCGGCGGGGCCTCGTGGCCGGCCAGCAGGTAGACGTGGTCGCGCTCGTCCAGCGTGAGGCGCAGCGCCCGCGCGATCGCGCCGAGCATCGACGGCGACGGCCTCGGCCCACGGCCCTGCTCAATCCGCTCGTAGTAGTCCGTCGACATGTCGGCGAGCACGGCGACCTCGTCGCGGCGCAGACCGGGCGCCCGCCGCCGACCACCGGCGACCAGCCCGACGTCCGACGGCCGCAGCAGCTCCCGCCGGTGACGAAGGAATGCACCCAGCTCCTGGCGCTGCACGGCGGTACCTCCGCGTGTTCCACTCGACGGCTTCCACGCGGCCGTGCGCCCACGGCCCGTCCGACCTCCCCATCATGACCGCGGCCGGCCGGACTATCCCCGGACTCGCGATCCGGGGATGACCGAGACTCCGCTGACGGCCGGCGGAGGTGCCAGGGTGGTTGACGAGCACCACAGGCGTGTCACGGGAGAAATGAGGAACTCATGTCCGACAGCAGAATCGCCCTGATCACCGGCGCGAGCCGCGGCCTCGGGCGCAGCATGGCCACCCACCTCGCCCGCGCCGGGGTGGGCGTCATCGGCACCTACAACAGCCGCAAGGACGAGGCCGACCGGCTCGTGGCGGAGCTCGAAGGGCAGGGGGTGCCCGCGGCGGCGTTGCAGCTCGACGTGGGCAACAGCGGCGACTTCGCCCGATTCGCGGCCGACGTCCGCACGACGCTCGCCGGCCTCGGCGCCGAGCGCCTCGACTACCTCGTCAACAACGCCGGCGTCGGCCTCTACGCGCCGTTCACGGAGACGACCGAGGACCAGTTCGACGAGTTGTTCCGGATTCACGTCAAGGCGCCGTTCTTCCTGACGCAGACGCTGCTGCCACTGCTGGCCGACGGCGGACGCATCCTCAACGTCTCCTCCGGCCTGGCCCGCTTCACCCATCCTGGCACCTCCGCCTACGCCGCCGCGAAGGGGGCGATCGAGGTCCTGACCAGGTATCAGGCCAAGGAGCTCGGCGAGCGAGGTATCCGGGTCAACGTACTCGTGCCGGGGGCGATCGCCACCGACTTCGGCGGCGGCCGGCTCCGGGACAACGCCCAGCTCAACGAGGCGGTCGCGAGCGCCATCCCGCTGGGCCGCGTGGGCGAGGCCGAGGACATCGGCGCGGCCGTGCCGCTGATCCTCGCCGATGGCTTCGGCTGGGCCAACGGCACCCGTATCGAGCTGTCCGGCGGCCAGAACCTCTGATCCACCGCTGTCCCACCTCACCCGGCGCCGCCCCACCCAGCTCCCCGCCGGCCTCTCCCGCCCGCCGCCGGACCGGTCCTACCCGGGCCGCGTCGGCGCGGATCGGGCTGGCTGCGTCAGGGGGCCAGGCTGTCCAGCACGGCCGGAGTGACCGCGCCCGTGGCGGCCGAGCCGAGCAGGTCGGCGAGCTCGCGGCGGGGGGCGGCCTGCCCGGTCGGGGCGGCGGCGCGAATCCGGTCGAGCCGGAAACCGCGCGGGGCGCGCCGCAGGCGGCACCAGGCCACCAGGTACCAACGGCCCTCGGCGGCGAGCAGGCCGGCCGGCTCCACCTCCCGCTCCGAGGTGCGCCCGCCGGCGTCCAGGTAGCTCAGCGACAGCACCTCCCGCCGGGTCAGGGCCCACTCCACCGCGCCGCGGACCGTTGGGTCGAGCCGGGACGGCAGGGCGACGATCTGGGCGGCCAACTCGTGCGCCTCGACGAGGGCCTGGCCGGACAGGGACGCGGCAATCTTCCGCATCGCGCCGCGGATGCCGTCGGCGAACGGCGCGGAGCCCTCCGCGGCGGCCAGCGCCGCGGCCACCGCCAGGGCCTCCCCTGGCGTGAACCCGATCGGCGGCAGGGTCATCGCCGGGTCCACGGACCAGCCGCCGCCGCGCCCGGTGGCGCTGTAGACGGGGGCGCCTGTCTCCGCCAGCGCCTTCAGATCCCGCTGCACGGTGCGCTCGCTGACCTCCAGACGTCGCGCGAGCACCGGCACCGTGACGGGACGCGGCGCCACCGCCCGCAGCTCCTCCATCAGCGCATAGAGCCGGTCCGTTCGGGTCACGGCCGGAGGCTACGTCCCGCCCCCGACAGGAACTCGGTCTGCCGGCGCAGCTCCCGTTCGGTGATGGTGAGGGGGAACAGGGTGAACCCGTGCATCGCCCCGGCCACCACCTCCAGTTCCACCGGCAGTCCGGCGGCCCGCCAGCGCGCGGCCATGAACAGTGAGTCGTCGCGCAGCGGATCGTCGGTGCCGACCACGAAGCGCGCCGCGGGCATGCCCGCGAGGTCCGCGTACAGCGGGGACACGTCCGGGTCGCGCCGCTGCTCGGGCGTCCGACCGGGGACGAACGCGTCGTAGGTCCCCCGTAGCGAGTCGGTGTTGCTCACCAGCCGGCGGGAGCCGAACAGGCGCTGGCTCGGCGTCATCGACAGGTCGTACGGCCCGAACGTCAGGTGGGCCGCCCGAAACGCCCCCGTGATCGCGTGTCGGTCCCGCAGCCGCAGCAGGCTGGTCAGCGACAGGTGCGCGCCGGCGGACTCGCCGCCGATGAGCAGCCGGTCGGTGCCGAACTCGACCGCGGCGTTGCGGACCAGCCACAGCGCGGCCCGTTCGCAGTCGTCCAGCGCCGCCGGGTACGGGTGTTCGGGCGCGAGGCGGTAGTCGACGCTGAGCACGGCGAGCCGGGCGGTGCGGGCGAGGTCCCACAGCTGCTCGTCCTGCCCGTCGGCCGAGCCGAACATCCACGCGCCGCCGTGGATGTGCAGGTAGGCGCCCTCGACGACGGGCGGGACGAAGACCCGCAACCCGACCCGCACCCCGTCGACCTCGACCTGCCGGTCGTGCGCCTCGGCCAGGCGCACCGGCGGCGCCTCGCCACCCACCCGGTTACGCCGCAACGTCGCCAGCGTCGCGGCGTCCACCCCTCGGCTGCGGTCCGGCACGGAGCCCGCCTTGGCCTCGAACGCGGCGTTGAACGCCTCGGTCTCGGCGAGACAGTCGAGCCCGGTCGTGACGAGGGAATCGTTACGGACAGCGGACGGCGGCGCGATCGCGAACTCAGTCATGATTCGATCGTTGCCCCGGCCGGCGACAACCTACTGTCACCCTTCCGCCGTGACCATCGTCACGGAACGGTGGTGAAGAACTCGTAGGCGATGCCGTCGGGGTCACGGATGTAGACGCCCCGGCCGCCACCGAGGTGGTTGATCTGACGGTCGACGGTCCGCGGCGCCGAGCCCCAGGCCAGGCCGGACCGCCTCGCCTGGTCGAGGGCGACGTCGAAAGTGACGTCGTCGACCAGGAAGGCGTAGTGGCCGGGACGGGCGCCGAGCCGGTCATCGAAGTCGAGGGTGAGCTCGTCGTTGACGCGGACCGGAACAAAAGGACCGGCCGGTTCGCCCGCCTCGACACCAAGCAGGGCGGCGAGCAGCCGGGCCGAGCGTTCCTTGTCGGCCACCGGGACGATGGTGTGGTTGAGCACGACAGTCATGGGCGTACCTCCAATGCGGTCCGAGTGGCCGGCATGGCGGCGGTCGGTGTGGTTGTGGCAGTCGGTGTGGTCGTGGCAGTCGGTGTGGTCGTGGTGGCCGGCGTGGTCTCGGCGGCCAGGCGGGCGAGGTAGGCGGCGAAGCGGCGGGCGTCGTCGGCCGGCCAGTCCGCCACGAGCCCGGCAAACATGCGCTCCTGCCAGGCGCGGGCGGCGGCGAGCAGCTCCGCGCCGGCCGGGGTGACGGCGAGTTCGGCGCGGCGCGCGTCCGCGGGCGAAACGCTCTTGGTCACCAGTCCGGCGGACACGGCGGCGGCAAGCATCCGGCTGGCGTTCGACCGGTCGAGCCCGAGCTCCGCGGCGACGTCGACGATCTGGGCGCGGCCGTCACGGCTTGCGGCATCGATCGCCGTCAGGACAAGGACGTGACCGGTCCGGTCGACGTCCTCGCCGGCCGCGGCGGTGGCCGTCCATCGCCGTGACCAGAACCTGACCAGCCGGAACAGCGCGGGTCCGCCCGGCGCCACATCATCGGCGCCATCAATATCTGTGCGCATCGCATAGATATTACATGCGAATCGCATACGATTGCCGGGATCTTCTGACGGTCTGGAGAAGCGTGCCGTCGATCCGACCCGGGCGGTGCCTGGCCAGGGGCCATAGTCGACGGAGCTACCGGGGCCGGCATCGATGTCCCGTACCAGACAGGCGGGAGGCGGACGCATGACTGGGACCGGGCATGGGACCGGGCAACCGGCGGGCACGAGCACAGCTACGACGCTGCCGGGGCAGGAGACGCTGCTCGCCAGCTGGGCGGCCCTGGCCCGAACATCACCGGGCGCCGGGCTGGTCCACCCGCCCGGTGCGGTCGCGGCGGTCTTCCCGGACTGGGCGCCGCTGAACAACGCGATCCTGCTCGACGACGTGGCCACCGCGTCGACGGTCGCGGGCCGGCTGGGCAGGCTGTACGCCGCGGCCGGCGTCGACACGTGGGCGCTGTGGATCCCGAGCCGGGCGACGGACCTCGACACCCCCGACGAGCCGCGCACGGTCGACGGGCCGTGCACGGTCGACGGGCCGTGCACGGTCGACGGGCTCACTCGTGACACCACGACGCTCGTCATGCGGGCCGTGCTGCAACCTGGGCCGACCCGGACCGACGGCGTCGTCCGCACCTCGATCGACGCGGCCATCCGGGCCGCCGACGGGCCGCTCGACGCGGCCGAACTCGGTTTACCGGAGGCGGTGCCGGGCCTGGCCGCCTGGGCCCTGCTGCGCGACGGAGCCGCGGTGGCGGGCGCCTGGAGCTTCCGGCACGGCGCCGACTGCGGGATCTACACGGTCGGGACGGCCCCGGCCTGGCGACGGCGCGGCCTGGCGACGGCGCTGCTGCGCCACGTGCTCGCCGTCGCCGAACAGGACGGGGCGCGGACCGCGACCCTGCAGTCGACGCCGATGGCCCGTGGCCTCTACGCCGCCCTCGGCTTCCTCCCGGTCGGTCGCTACGAGGAGTGGGTCCACACGATCGGAATCCCGACCACTGCCGGTACCCACCGTGACCAGTAGGCCAGGATTGGCCGATGGGATCGCAGTATCCGCCGATCGAGCCGTACGACACCGGGATGCTCGACGTCGGCGACGGCAACCTCGTCTACTGGGAGGTCTGCGGCAACCCGGCCGGCAGGCCGGCGCTGGTCGTCCATGGCGGGCCGGGTTCGGGCTGCTCGCCGCAGGCGCGCCGGTGGTTCGACCCGGACCGCTACCGGATTGTCCTGTTCGACCAGCGCGGCTGCGGCCGCAGCACCCCGCATGCCGGCGACCACGACACCGACCTGCGGCACAACACCACCGGCCATCTGCTGGCGGACATGGAGCTGCTCCGCGAGCACCTCGGGATCGACCGGTGGTTGCTGTACGGCGCCTCGTGGGGTTCGACGCTCACCCTGGCCTACGCCGAGCGCCACCCGTCCCGGGTGTCGGAAATCGTCCTTGTGGCCGTGACGATGACCCGCCGCCGCGACGTCGACTGGCTCTACCGCGGCGTGGCCCGGTACTTCCCCGCGGAGTGGGAGCGGTTCCGCGACGCACTGCCGCCCGCGGACCGCGACGGCGACCTCGTCGCCGGCTACGCGCGCCTGCTTGCGGATCCGGACCCGGCGGTGCGTCAGCGGGCCGCCGACGACTGGTGCGCCTGGGAGGACGCGGTCATCTCACTGGAGTCGAACGGGCAGCCGGGCGCGTACGGCAGCCGCCCACAGCGGGCGAGGCTCGCGCTGGCGCGGATCTGCTCGCACTACTTCGCGCACGGGGCCTGGCTGGACGAAGGCGTGCTGCTACGCGACGCCGGCCGGCTCGCCGGCATCCCGGGGGTGCTGATCCACGGCCGCCATGATCTGGGCGGCCCGTTCCGCGTCGCCTGGGAGCTGGCCCGTGCCTGGCCGGACGCCGACCTCGTCCCGATCACCGATTCCGGCCACACCGGGAGCGAAACCCTGGGCCGGTACCTGCGCGACGCGCTCGACCGGCTCGCCTGACCCGACCGGCTCACCTGACCCGACCAGCGCGCCTGACCCGTGCCGGCGGGCCAGGCGCGGGCGCTCAGGAGGCGCTGGTCGTCCCGCGACCGGCCGTGGCCGCCACCAGGGCGACGAACCGTTCCAGTTCCCGCGGGTTGCGCACCACGTGGAGCTTCGCGGCGGCGCGGCGCGCCGAGATCCGGGCCATGACCTGCGGGAGGCTGCGGCGCCGATAGCCGATCGTCCACCGCCAGAACTCGAGGTTCTCCCTTGAGCGCCGCAACGCCCGCCAGGCGCAGCGGGGCAGGGAGAAGTCGAGCACGACGATGGTGTCCGCGGCGGCGAACCGGTCCAGGGACACCTCGTAGGGCCCGAGATCGCCATCCATGATCCAGGCATCCGCCCGGACGGCCTCCCGCTCGGTCCTCGTCCACTCCTGCGGCAGGCTGGGCCGCGGCCCGGGGCGCCAGAAGAGCTGGTCCAGCTCGATCACGGGAATGCCGGTGATCTCCCCGAGCCGGCGGGCGAGGGTGGACTTCCCGGCCCCGCCACGGCCGAGGATGACGATCCGCCGCATACCGCGAGCCCTACTGCCGACGGGACCTGCGCTCGCGACCCCGGCCGAAGCGAAGCCGCGAAGGATGCCGCGCCGCCGGGTTCACGCGGCGGCGTCGGGGAGGGTGATCTCCACGCGGTCGGCGTAGAAGGCGATCCGGCCGGCGATGTCCGCGACGGCCGGGTAGGGGGTCTCGTAGGTCCAGATGACGTCGCGCAGCGTCGTGCCGTCCGAGGTCTCGACGCTGTAGTAGCTCGCGTCGCCCTTGTACGGGCAGTAGCTGGTGGTGTCGCTGCGGCGCAGCACGCTCTGGTCGACGTCGGCGATCGGTATGTACTGCACCGGCGGATAGCTGGCCTCGCGCAGCGTCCGCGAGTCATGCGAGTCGGCGACGACACGCCCGTCGATCCGGACGACCACCCGCCCACCGGTCGGCTCGACGGTGATCGGATGATCGGCGTTCGGCAGCAGGACCGTTCGCGACATCGGACTTCCTCCAGACCGGCTGGGCCCGCAGGCGGACCCGCGGATGCGGACACCTCGGCGGCGAGCAGCCGACGAGGGCGGCCCGACCGGCAAGGGCGAAACTCGGCGCGAACAAAGGCTCCGCCGCATCGCGGGAGCCGTCAACCCTGCTCCCGCACAGCCCTCACGAGGTGGCATCCCGCGTAGCCGCCTCTGCCATCCCGAGCTCGGGTATCGCGGAGGACGACGTCTAGGCGACAGTTCGCTGTGAATTCCTCACCCACGGTAGATGCTGCGGCCACATCATCGCATCGTGGCAGCCACCAGACCTCGGGGGACCTCCATGCCATCGGACACCGCCGACCCCATCCAGCCGGCCTTCCTCGCGACCTACCTGGCCGGACTCCCACAGCCCGAGCACGATCACACCGGTCCGGCGCGCAGCGTGCGCGAGGACGACTTCGACGGCCATCACGTCGTCGTCACGACCACCTACGAGATCACCGTCGACGGGCGGCCGTTGGACGTGCACATCGGGCTGTCGAACGACGGCTCGGCGCACTGCCACGGCCTGCCCGCCTACCAGCTCCCCTCCCTCGTGGACCTGGTGCGGGTGCTCATCCGCACCTTCCCCGAAGAGTTCTCCCCGCAGCCGTCGCCCGCCGAGGGCCACGAAGGCCACGATCACGAAGGCCACGATCACGGCGGCAGCGGCCACATGCACGGCGACGAGACCCCGGGAGGTCGGTGAGATGGCCGCGATCCGCCGGGACATCCTCCGCGACGACAAGGCGCGTGCGGACTACATCCGCGGCGTCAAGCTGCTCAAGCACGAGCCCACCACGCTGACCACGGACCGGTTCGGCATCCCCGATCGTGCCCGCCCCGTGTACACCTACGACCTGTTCGTCATCTGGCATGTCCTCGCCATGAACACCGCGGTGCCTCCGGGCGGTGACGCCGGGACCCGCAACGCCGCGCACCGCGGGCCGGTGTTCCTGCCCTGGCACCGGGTGATGCTCCGGTGGTTGGAGGCACACCTGCAACGGGTTCTCGGTGACCCGGACTTCGGCCTGCCCTACTGGGACTGGGCGCTCGACGGCACCCCGCCCGCGCCGGGCGGCGTGGCGAACCCGGCCGCCTCGGTGCTGTGGCGGGACACCCCGGACGGGTTCGGCGGTCAGGGCAGCCCCGTGCGCGGTGGGGCGTTCGCCTTCGACCGGGCCGACCCGACGAGTTTCCGGGTCCGGATCGCGACCGGTTCCAGCGGCGCGCTGCGCCAGGTCACCGAGCGCGGCCTCGCCCGCAGTTTCGGCCAGAACGCCCCGTTCGGCTCGCCGCGGCTGCCTCGCACCGGCGACGTCCGCGCGGCCTACGACACGCGTGCCGACCCGAGCCTCGCCGACTACGACCGGCCGCCGTTCGACGTCTCCTCCCGCGGCTTCCGCAACCGGCTGGAGGGCTTCACCGGCCCCGGCCTGCACAACCAGGTCCACCTGTGGGTCGGCGGCGACATGGCCCCGGCGTCGTCCCCCAACGACCCGGTGTTCTTCGTCCACCACTGCAACGTCGACCGGCTCTGGGAGGGCTGGATGAGCCGCAACGGCCGCCGGTACCAGCCGGACATGACGGCCCCGCCGACCCTGCTCGGCCACCGGATCGACGACCCGCTCGTCTCCCCGTTCACCCCGGCCAGCAAGCCGGACACCCCGGGCGGCGTCCTCGACGTCTCGGCCATCTACACCTACGACGTCCTGCCCTGACCCTCGCGCCGTCGGGTGTCCGGAGGGGACCGGACGGCGCGAGGGGGGCCGGGCGGCCGCCCTGGACGATCAGGACACGGCGGGGGCACCGAGCTCGGCATGGTCGACGAGGTCGACGAGGTCGGTGAACCCGCGGCGGTCGACGAGGTCGGTGAACAGGTCCACGACGTCGGCGGCGAGCGAACGCAGCTCGTCGGCCGTGACCGGGCGGCTGTTCTCGAACGCGAGCTCGACGGTCCGGGCGAGCAGGTCCGCCCGCCGTTCCAGGGTGGCGACGGCGGGCTGGGCGGCAGCCCGCGGCGCGGCGTTCTCGCCGCCGGCCAGTTCGTCCTCGGCCCGCACGAAACCCTCGAACGTCGCCTGGAAGGCGTAGGCGACCTCGTCGGCACCGAGCTCGGCCCGGAGCACACCGTATTCGGCGAGCAACCGAAAGTACCGTTCGGACACCAGGTGGTGGCGTTCGTCCCAGGCGGGGTCGTGTTGGCGGGCCAGCCGGCCGAGCAGCTCCGGGTCGGACAGCAGCAGCCCGCGCAGCAGCGGACGGTGCATCACGGCGAGGAAGTAGTCGTGGGCGAACTGGTGCGGCAGGCAGGTACTCGGCTGGGTGCGCATCGCGACGAGCAGCTCGGAGATCGCTCGGGCCACCGCACGGTCGAAGACGGCGGCGAACAGCTTCTCCCGCGTCTCCCAGTGCAGGTAGACCGTGCCTTTGCCGATGTTGGCGCCGAGCGCGACATCCTCGACGGTCACCCGCCGCGCGCCGTGACGCACCAGCAGATCCTCGGCGGCATCGAGGATGCGCGTGGCGCGCTCCCGCCCGCGCGACGAGTCCCGGGACCGGCCGGCTGTCGGGCTCACGGAACGACCGTATGACCGCATTCGAGAGCTGGTCAACGTTCATCACACCGCGCATTCAATTTTTGACCAGATTTGAAACCTGGTCATACGCTGACGGTCCGATCGGCCTCGACCCCACCTGCGGAGGACGCATGGGCAACCGGACGGTGCTCGTCTCCGGCGCCGGCATCGCCGGGACGACGCTCGCGTACTGGCTGTCGTGGCACGGCTTTCGGCCGACGGTGGTCGAGCGCGGGCTGTGGCAGCGGACCAGCGGCAGCCCGGTGGACGTGCGCGGCCCGGCCCTGCGGGTGGCAGAGCGGATGGGGGTGCTCGCCCGGCTGCGGGCCGCCGCCACCAACGTGACGGGAATGCGCTTCGTGGACGCGGCCGGCCGCAGCGTCGGCCGTGTCAACCTGCGCGCGCTCGCGCGCGCGACCGGCGGTGGCGACGTCGAGCTTCCTCGCGGCGCGCTCGCCACGATCCTGCAGGCGGCGAGCGCGGAGCACGCGGAGTTCGTGTTCGGCGACTCCATCGCCGGTCTGGCGCAGGACGACCACGGCGTCGACGTGACCTTCGACCACGGTCGTTCCCGCCGATTCGACCTGGTCATCGGCGCCGACGGTCTCCATTCGGCAGTGCGCCGGCTCGCCTTCGGGCCAGATGCCAACTTCGTACGCCACCTGGGTCTCTACATCGCCACAGTGCCGTTCAACGGACCGATCGAGCACCGGCGTGAGGTGGTCATGCACAACACCCCGGGCCGGGCCGTCGCCCTGCACCCCTCCGCCTCGGGGCCGATCGCGTTCTTCGCCTTCCGCCGCCCGGATCTGGCGGACTTCAACCATCGCGACATCGACCAGCACCGCACTCTGCTCGCCGGCGCCTACGCAGCCGGATCGTGGCGGACGCCGGAACTGCTGGCGCGGGCACAGGCCAGCGAGGACCTCTACTTCGACGCGGTGAGCCGGGTGGACGTACCCGCCTGGTCGACTGGTCGGATCACGCTCGTCGGCGACGCGGCCTCCTGCGTGTCCCTGTTCGGCGACGGCTCCTCCCTGGCGATGGCCGGGGCGTTCGCACTCGCCGAGGAACTGGCCGCAACCCCCGATGATCACCGCTCGGCCCTGCGCCGCTACGAGGCGCGTCACCGCCACCTTGTCGAACCACGCCAGCGCGGCGTCGACCAGGCCGCCCACCTGCTCATCCCCACCACCTGGACCGGCATCCACGCCCGCAACGCAGCCACCCGCCTGTGGCCGGCCGCCGCCGCCGCGGGCTGGCTCGGCAGCCGCCTGACCACCGCCGGTCGCGGCCCCAGACCGCCTCGCCGCACTCCCGCCCGCCCCGCCGGCGCCACCTCACCGGGCTGACCACACCCCTTCCCACACCGTGATCATTTTTCGCGGCGCGAGCGGAAAAGGCCCGAACATACGTCGGACGACGACTACCCCGCCGGCCCTCCGCCAGGGGTGCTTCATCTTCGAGGGTCTGTTCCCTCACCGTCGGTCCGACGTTGCCGCGTCTGCGGCCCGAGAGACCGCGACAACCACGGTGGCTGCCGATTCCTCGGACTGGACGATCCGGACGATCAGCCCGGTTTGGGTGACCGCGTCAGCGAGCGCGGGCGACTGCTGCGCGCTGGTCTCGAACAGGAGGCTGCCGCCCGGGGCCAGCCAGGACGGCGCGTCGACGACGACCCGTCGCAGCACGTCGAGGCCGTCCGTTCCACCATCGAGAGCCAGTCGGGGCTCGTGCTCCCGCGCCTCGGGCGGCATCAGGCCGATCGCGTCGGTCGGGACATACGGCGCGTTGACCACCAGGAGATCCACACGTCCCCGCAGCGTCCTGGGGAGCGCGGCGAACAGGTCACCCTCGTGCACCAGGCCCCCGCCGGCGACGTTGCGCCGAGCGCAGCGCACCGCGGCAGGCTCGATGTCGGCGGCGTGCACCTCAGCAGCGGGCAGAGCCGCGAGCAGTGCGGCAGCCACTGCACCGGATCCACAGCACAGGTCGACCACGACCTCGCCGGGCCGGCCAACGGCCTGGCCGAGGGCCTGTCGGACGAGGAACTCGGTACGGCGCCGGGGCACGAACACACCGGCCTCTACCGCGATCCTCAGGCCGCAGAACTCGACCCAGCCGAGAAGGTGTTCCAAGGGCTGGCCGGCGACCCGGCGGTCAACCATCGCGGCCAGCTCGGCGGCTGTCCGGGCAGCGCCCACAAGCAGCCGGGCCTCGTCCTCGGCGAAGACGCAGCCTGCGGCACGCAGCCGATGAACGATGTGGGGCAACGAGAGAGACGGCGGAAGGGACGAAGGCAATGACGACACGGGAAGCCTTTCGGGACACCGAAGGGCGTCCTCCCGATCACCAGGCCTGGTCGAACCACATGTGATCATGGGAGGAGTACACCCACCTTGATACCGCGGAAATGGGTCCCACCTCCTCAAAAAGATCATTTACGGCTGCGCTCACACTACCAGAGCCAGTCCGCCCTGCCAGGAGCTAGCCACGGCCCGCTGGGACCGGTAGCAGGGCCCGATCGAGCAGTCCCGCGACGACCGCACCGATAACCGCAAGATCGAGATAGTGGCAGGCCATCGCCCCCGCATAGCTGGGGCCGCCCCACGCATTCGCCGTGAAGTTCGGGTCCAGTCCCCCCAGCACCTGCAACCCGGCCCGCCAACACAGGTAGAGCAGCACCACGGCCGAGGCGGCGAGAACAGCGAGCCGCCACAGCTCCGCCGGGCGGCGGCGGACAGCGAGCGCCGTCAACGTGATCCGCCGTGCCGCGGGCCGGCCGAGCGGCGCAGGCAGCGCGCCCCGGGCACGCCACTCGGTCGAAGGCCGCCGGCGACGCAGCCATGAACCGGTGGCGAGAACTCCGGCCAGAATCAGCACGGCGAGGTGTGGCCCCCAGGCGGCAGTGCCCGCGCTGTGCTCCGCGCGCACCGAGGACCGGTGCTGGTACGTGAGGTAGCCCGAGACGACGCCTGCACTGAAAGCGCTCACGGCGAAGCCGGCCAGAACGGGCGACAGCCCTGCGGTTACCCGACGCGAGGGAACGGTTCGGGGATGCCTGTACGGCCAGTCCCGGAGCCGTGGTCGGACGGTGACGGCTCTGCGCGGCGAGGCGCCAGCTGGACGGGAGGGAGCGGATGGACGCGGCTTCATGTCCATCAACATCGCGTTCTTGGGCCGGCCTGTCGTCCATCGCCGGAACCATCCTCGGGTCCTTCGAGGGGTGGACTCGGCGCGGCTCGTCCGACCGGAGGCGGATGGCCCGAGTCATCCTGTGGAGGGACGCCGGAAGCCGACCTCGGCGTCTACCGTCACATTCCATGGCGCTCATCACGCCGGCCCCGTCCGGCCCGACCCATCGGCCCGCACGCATGCAGGAATTCGCCGGGTCCGCCAAGGTCGGCCGCAGTGCAGGACCCGGCGCCGTCGACGTCGCGGTTGCCCTTGCTTCCTTCGCCCTGTTCAGCCTGCCCGCCGCCCTGACTCCGACGGTCTCGCCTGGGGCTGACGCCTACGGCTCAACTTCGCACATCCTGCTGTTCGGGGTGCTCTGCGCCGCCCCGCTGATAGCAGCCCGACGCTGGCCGCTTCCCGTGCTCGCCAGCGTCACCGCGGTCCTCTGCGCGGCCGCGTTCGCAGGGGTCCGCTTCACGCCGCTGGTCAGCAACGCCGGACCAGCGCTCGGCGTTGCCGTCCTCACCGTCGCCGATCACCACCCCAGGCGAACGTCACTGGCCGCGAGCACGGCGGCAGTCGCATCGATCGCGGTCTCCACCGCCGTCGCCATGCGCCTGTATCCCGATCAGGAACAGGATCTGGTCCAGGCACTCATCGCCGCAGCGGCCTGGCTGGTCGGCGATGCCTTCCGCACCCGCCGCCGCTATCGGTGTCGGCTTGCGCTGGAGGCGCGCCGAGAGGCCGCGGAGCGGGAGCGCCGGATCCGCGCCGAAGAACGGCTTCGAGTCGCTCGGGACGTCCACGACGTCGTGTCGCACACGCTGAGCCTGATCGCGGTCCGGTCCGGAGTTGCGCGTCTGCTCGAGGACCCGCGCGAGGCACGCGAGGCACTGAGCGTCATCGAGACGACGAGCCGCTCAGCTCTCGACGAGGTACGCCGCGTCCTGCGCAGTACCCGCCAGGAGATCGAGGAGCCATCCGGCCGATCGGATGCGACGCTGACAGCGCGACCAGAAAGAGAGCCGACCGGAGTCTCGAGCCGGGCGGATCAGACGGTCCCGTCGAGCGGGCAGCCCGAGCGCGCCGAATCAGTGCAAGCTGACGAACGGTTCAGTGCTGACGCACCGGCCAGGATCACCGAGCCGAAGCTCGCAGACCTCGACCATCTGGTCGCCGGGCTGCAGCGACATGGGTTCCGCACGTCATACCGGCGCACCGGCACCGAGCGCTGCTATCTCCCGGTCCTGGAAACCTCGGTGTACCGCATCGTCCAAGAAGCACTGACGAACGTGGTTCGGCATGCCGACGCCACCGAGGCCCAGGTCAGCGTGCACGACGGGCCGCGGGAACTGGTCGTGCGCATCGTCGATGACGGGCGTACCTCACCAGGCAGCCCAGAGCATCATCACAGCGAGGCGACACCGGCAGATCGCCGGATCGACCAGGCGCGCTGCGGCCTGGCCGATGCACCGACCGGCTCAGCCTCGGGGCGACCCGAGCCGGACACAGCATCAGGCCCCGGGCTGGGCCTCGTCGGGATGCGCGAGCGAGCGGAGCTCTTCGCCGGCACGCTCAGCGCCGGCCCCCATGAAGGTGGGGGATTCGCGGTCGTGGCCCGGTTCCCCCTCCCACCCGCAATCGTCATGGCAGATCGGTCCTGTGAGCGCCCGCCGACATCGGTCCAGCCGTGTCCTGCCGGACAGGATGCAGTCTGATGGTGGTGACAGCCGATGGCTCTGCATCGGCGGAGACCCAGGAAGGGCTCAGTAGCCGCGCTGATTCCGACCGTCCGTCCCGCCCCGTGCCGGCGGCGGACGGTCGCGTCCGGGTCCTCATCGCCGACGACGAGGCTCTGGTGCGCGCCGGTTTCCGAGTGCTGGTCGACTCCGCTCCCGATCTCGCCGTGATCGCGGAGGCCGGGACCGGCGCGCAGGCGGTGCGGTTGGCCAGGCACCTGCGCCCGGATGTCGTTCTCATGGACATCCGTATGCCGATCATGGACGGCTTGGAGGCGATGCGGATCATCGCTGCGGACCCTGGCACCGCCGCGACACGCGTCCTCGTGGTGACGACCTTCGATCAGGATGAACACGTCTTCGCGGCCCTGCGTGGCGGCGCCAGCGGATTCGTCCTGAAGGACACTCGTCCGGAGGACCTCCTGGCCGCGATCAGGATCGTGGCCGCCGGCGACGCGCTGCTGACCCCGAGCGTCACCCGGCGTCTCATCGCCGAGTTCGCCCAGCGGCCACAGCGGCCCGTCCGGGGCGAGGAGCTGACCCGGTTGACGGAGCGGGAGCGCGAGGTGCTCGTCCAGGTCGCAGCGGGGCTGTCGAACTCCGAGATCGCCAGGCGGCTGTTCGTCGGCGTCACCACCGTCAAGACGCACGTCAGCCGGCTACTGACCAAGCTTGGGGCGCGCGATCGGGCGCAGCTCGTGGTCGCCGCGTACGAGTCCGGCGTAGCAGTCCCCGGCGCCGGTCCGCTCGCGCCGGGATCGGACCACTCGTGAGACCGATTCAGATGGGGGCGTGCCCTGTTGTCGCTTCCACGTGGCTGACCGCCGAACGGGTCACCTTGGCCTGCCGGCTGCTCGAACGGGGGGAACAACGCCTCGATCTCGTGGCCCGGGCCAGTGGTCTCGGGACCGCCGCGGGTCTACGGGTCGCTCTGCGTCGACGCACCGGCCTCACGCCGACCGCCTACCGGCGCCGGTTCGAGCCGGGCCGACGAGCGCCAGAACCGGCCGGTCCGGCCGTCAGCGGCTGACGGAGATGCGGTCAGCGTGGACCGGACTGCTCCAGACGACCAGCGTCTGGTCAATACAGAAGGCGACAGCGACAAGCTCCTGATCCCAAGGATGGCGACTTGTAGTCTCTTCTCGCCTGCAACGACCGTTCAGCCATGGCCTTCCGCGCCCCGCGTGCGAGGAGGAGGTTCGAGGATGGTGGGCGATCCGTCCGTCATCGGCCGCGTCGGCGCGCTCATCGTGGGCACTCGGGGCGACGCCGGGCCGGGCGAGGTGGTGGTGCGGGTACGCGGCGGAATCGAGACTTTCCTCGCCCTGTCCGACACTCCGCTGCCCAAGGGCGCCTCCGTGCTGGTCATCGGAACGCGCGGGCCTCGGACCGTCGAGGTGGTGCCGTGGCTGGATCCCGCCGCCGTCTTCGGCGGCGATCTCTGACGAAAGGTTCACGGCGTGTTTGGTTACCGAGTCCCCGCACCCGACCAGGCGATGCTGATCTCGGGCGGGAAGAACCGCGGTGGGATGCCTTTCAAGGTGATCACCGGTCACGGCGGATTCATTCTGCCGTTCTTCCGCAAGGTCCGCTTCCTGACCCTGGCGATGTGCGAGGCCGAGGTCACGGAGACGTGCGTCACTCACCAGGGAATCTCCCTGAACGTCCGCGCCGTGATCGCCTTCAAGGTGGGCAACGACAGCGAGAGCATCGTCAACGCCGGCCAGCGCTTCCTGTCCGACCAGGGCCAGATGGCCGTGCTGACCGGGCGGATCTTCTCCGGCCACCTGCGTTCGATCATCGGCTCGATGACGGTCGAGGAGATCATCCGTGACCGGCAGAAACTCGCCACCGAGGTACTCGACGGGTCGAAGGCGGAGATGGCCCGGATCGGGCTGACCGTCGACGCGTTGCAGATCCAGTCCATCGACGACGGCAGACTCGGCTACATCGCGGCGATCGCGGCGCCGCACAACGCCGCCATCCAGCGCCAGGCGCAGATCGCCCAGGCCGAGGCCAACCAGGCCGCCGCCGAGGCCGAGCAGCGCTCGCAGCGGGCGCAGGCGGAGTACGCCCGGCAGACCTCCATCGTCCAGGCCCAGTACCGGGCGGAGATCGACCGAGCCCAGGCCGAGGCCGCGCAGGCCGGACCGCTTGCGCAGGCCCAGGCGGAGGTCGCGGTGACCGCGGCCCGGACCGAGCTGGCCGAACGGGAGGCTCAGCTGCGCCAGCAGCAACTCGTCACCGAGGTCGTCAAGCCCGCGGAGGCGGAGGCCGAGCGGGTTCGCGTCCTCGCCCTCGCCGAGGCCGAGAAGATGAGGATCCAGGCCGAGGCCGCCGCGTCGCACAACCGGGTTGCTCTCGACCGGATGCTCATCGACCAGCTCCCGGAGATCGTCCGGCAGGCGGCCTCAGGGCTGGCGGGCGCGAACGTCACGGTGCTCAACGGCGCCGAGGGCATCGGTGAGATCGCCAGTGGACTTGTCGGGCAGGGTGTGGCCATCTTCGAGGCCCTGCGCGCGGGCGTCCGGCAGCCGGCCTATGCCGCCGACGGCCAGGACACCGGCGCCAGCACCGGACACCCCGGCATCGCGACCGCCCGGCCCGTTCAGGAGACGTAGACGTGCTTACGGCCGGCGCCGACGGGACGCGCCTCCGGCCGACCGCAGTATCCGTATTCCACGCGGCGCCGCCACACTGTGAGCCGGCATTGATCGGCATCGATCGTCCAGGTCCGCCGCTCGACCCGGTCCTCGACCTGAACCGGGTTTCGGGTTCCTGCCTCGCCGGCGCGGCGATGTGCCCAGGAGTGCGCCGCCTCCCACTCCAGGAAGGTGGCCACCAGTTCGCCATCTCCGTCGTAGACCTGGAATCGGCGAGTCGCCATTGTCACGCCTTTCAGCCAATTGCCGAATAATGAGAGCCGTGGAGCTGTCCCCGGTGCGCGGTCACGCCCGCAGAGGCGTCGGTCCGGCCCGCGACGGTGGGTTGGCCGGCTCCGGACGGGGCTCGATGTCCACCCGCCCGGAGCCGGCGGTCGACGGCCGCCCCCGTCGCCCCAGGCCAGCACGCCGACGTGCCGCGCCGTCGTGGACCGACTCGTCGCCGACCAGGTGGCCGCAGCCCTCACGATGGCCGCCCACGCCGTGGTCGTTGTGGTGGCGATCCGAACGTCCGGAACGGACGGGAAGGACAGGACGGCAGGGGCGGACAGAGGTGCGGAGGTGGCGAGAGTGTCGGGGGCGTGCGGCAGGACCGATGCCGCCCAGCCAGTCGTTCCGGCACGGTTGCCGGACCGACGCCTCGGACCCCACACGATCGCCATTGACTACTCCCCGTGATTCCTCACCATACCAAGTTCTCACCCAGAGGGTTGAGTTCGCCACTCAAAGTAAACCAAGACTCGAAGCATGGCCCCCGCCTCGACCGCCTGCAAGAGCTTCTGTAACAGTTTTGCTACCCAGAGCTGTGCACTGTGTATGAGGAGTGGCGATCCAGTGGCAGGATGCACTCATCACTCCCAGCAGACCGAAGGACTAGCGATGGCCACGAGCGGCGGTCCGACTGTGCGGCGGCGGCGGCTGGGTGCCGAGTTACGGCGACTGCGAGAGGCGGCGGACGTCTCGGTCGACGAGGTGTGCCAACTGCTGCGCTGCTCGGTCTCCAAGGTCAGCCGCATGGAGAACGGGCGGGTGCCGGTACGCACTCGCGACGTGTCGGACCTGCTCAACCTGTATGGCGTCACGGAGGGTGAGCGGCGCGACGCGCTGATGGCGCTGGCTCGGGAGTCCCGCCGTCACGGCTGGTGGCACTCCTACCACGACGTCGTCCCGGCCTGGTTCGAGATCTACATCGGCCTGGAGGGTGACGCGGCATCGATCCAGGTGTACGAGCCCCAGCTCGTCCACGGGCTGCTCCAGACCGGAGACTACGCCCGGCAGGTCATCCGGGCCGATGACCCGGAGGCCGACGACGAGGAGGTCGAACGCAAGATCGCCCTGCGGATGGACCGGCAGCGCCGGCTCACCGCCCCCGACCATCCCCGGCTCTGGGTGGTTCTGGACGAGGCGGTCCTGCGTCGGGAGATCGGCGGTCGGGCGGTCATGCGCGATCAGCTCGATTTCCTCGCCAAACGGTCCGAACTCCCGAATGTGACGATCCAGGTCCTGCCGTTCGCCGTGGGCGCACACGCCGGCCTGGGCAGCGCATTCTCCATACTCGGATTCCCCGATTCGGAAGACCACGAAGTGGTCTATATAGAAGAGGCGGCAGGCAGCCTTTACATCGAGCGTGCCGCCGAAGTCCGGCGCTATAAGTTGAAGATGAATCACCTTCTGGCCGCCGCCCTGCGGCCGGAAGAATCCACACAGATGATACTTTCCGTCGTAAAGGAACTAAGATGACCAGATTTGCGAAGCCCGATCTGGGCGGTCCCGCCGAGCTGGCCTGGCGCAAGAGCAGCTACAGCAACGGAGCGGGTGGCATGTGCGTGGAGGTCGCTCCCCTGGGCGAGGGCATCGTGGTGCGTGACTCGAAGAACCCCAGCGGTCCCGTGCTCGCCTTCTCCGCGGCCGAGTGGGACGCCTTCCTGGCCGGCGCGCGGGACGGCGAGTTCGACCGCACCCGGGTGGGCCAGGCCTGAACCACCCGGCCCGGCTCACCCGGCCGACCCAGCCCGGTCCGACTCGGGACTCACGCGGACCCGGACCGGCCAGAGCCCTGACGGCGAAGCGGCCGGCGAGACCGGCCTGGCCCGTGCCTGTGCTTCCCTGCGCCCGACAGCGCCGGCTCCGGCCCGGACGCCTCCACCGGAGTCGCCCGGGCCGGTCGGGGACCGCCGGGCCGGGAACGGCCACCGGGTCGAGGGGGCAGAACGATCCGATCAACGTCGACGTTCCCGCCCCGACCGGGTCGAGGTGCCTGTCATGACGGTGCGGTGGCGACCGCTCGACATGCCGGTTGGCTCTTGCGCAACGCCCCCCGGTCGCGCACTCTTGTAGATGTTCAGTCGGTCCTCGTTGTTCAAGTGTTCGTCCCGTTGTGGTCGTGGCATTTCCGGGGCACGACGTCCGCAGCGTCCATCTCGCAGGGTGGGCAGGCGGACCGGACGCTCCCGGCGCCGTGGCGGCATGGGACGGCGCTCGGCCACCTTCGCCCACTGGACGGGCCACGCGGGCTGCGAATGCCCGCCCAACGCGGAGGAGGGCAGTCGTTGTGATCATTTTTGACGGTGCGGCTACCCGCGTACGGCGCCGCAACGCCACGGTCCGGGTGACCGTGCTGCCGGCGGCGCTCGACCCCGGCGGCCACCAGGCCGCGCCTACGGCCTCGGTCCGCATAACCGCGTGTTGTCGCCCGCCGGCAGGCGGGCCTCGGGCAGGCTCGGTGGCCGGCGGTGCCGCCATCCCGTCGCCGTCCTAGCTGAGAACGGCGCTCCCGCCCGCGCGCCGGGCACCCCCGCACCTTCGATCACGGTCGGTCCGCCTCTGGATCCGCCGGGCATCGACGTCCCCGACGGATCCCCGGCCACGGGCACGACTCCGAGATCCACCCGCGTAGCACCATCCTGTTCCCCTGCCACTGGGAGGTGATTGCCGTGGCCACCGCCACGACCAACCTGCTCAACACCCCGATGAAAGATCAGCGCGTCGAACGTGTTCGGCGCGCGGCGCTGTCGGCGTACGTGGACGGGAAGATCACCTTTGCGCAGGCAAATCTTCGGGTAAGCAAGGCTCTCGAACGCTTCGGAGTGTGATGGGCAGGCCCAGGCCGGGCGGGCGGCGCCGTCCGCCGCCCGGCCCCTCCGCGACCGGCGCGGTGCGCCGGCCTGGCCGGCCCTGGACCTCCCGGCCAGGCCGGCGGGCTCGCCGCCGCGGCTGACCACCGAGGGACGCAGCCGGCGAGGGACGCAGCCCGAATAAAGCGCGGCAGGCAAGGCGCGTAGCCGGTAAGGCGCGTAGCCGGCAGGGCGCGTAGCCGGCAGGGCGCGTAGCCCGAGAGGCGCGGCAGGCAGGGTGCTTGCTAGGCGAGGCGCAGGCGGCGGTCGGCCACGCCGACGGTGAGCTGCTGCCCCCAGGACAGCTCGATCGTGTCCGCCTCGATGCCGTCGCCGAACACGACCATCCGATCAGCCTCCACCAGGACCTCCAGTCGCGCCGGCCCGGTGAGGCGGCCCTCGGTGCAGGCGGTGCCCGTGGCCGGTGACGGCCACGCCTCGCGGACGAACCAGGCCAGGGCGCCGGCGGTCGGCGCCGGTAGCGGAAGCTCGCTGCGCCGCTGCGCCCAGACCGAGCGGCACCAGCCCGTCGCCCCGGTGCCGGTGCCGACCAGCAGTCCGGACGACGCCTGCCGCTCGGTCACCGGGACGCCCTCGCCGGGGACCCGCAGCCGGTACCGGGCGGTCTGGTGACCGGGGTGGCCGACGTAGATCTCGTTCAGCGCGACGAGGCGCTGGCCGTCGTCGGAGCGGGCCTCGACCATGGTCAGTTCGCGCAGCAGGCGGCCAAGCCCCCGAGCGGGGTCCGTGGGAGATCCCTCGACGGTGCGCAGCAGGGCGGCGGCCTCACCCGGGGTGTGCCGGACCAGGACACCCGGCGTGCGGGCGGGTTCGGCGTTGATCCCCAGGACGAGCTGCCCGTCGAGGTACTTCGCGACGTTCGCGACGAGCCCGTCCTGCCCGACGCAGACGACCACGTCATCCGGAGCGAACAGGAACCGGTCGAGGTCGGTCCGCTCCACCTCGCCGCGACGCCAGTGCGGCGGGATCGCCGCGGCGACCACCCGCCTGGCCGCCTCGGCGCCGTCGTGGGCGGCCTGCACCTCGGCCAGCTCTCGTCCGCGGGTGGCCAGGAAGAACGCGGCCTGGCCGCGGGTGCCGTGCCGGTCCATCAGCTCGGCGTACTCGGTACGCCGGTGCACAAGCACCGCGCGCGGGGCGAGGCTCACCGCGGGGTGCCGGCGCGGACGAACCGGGCGACCGCCTCGGTGACCACATCGGGGGTGATGGTGAGCGCCCCGATCGCGGGCAGATGGTCGGCCAGGTCGCGCACCGCCAGCGCGACCACCGCCGAGCTGTCCAGACCGGTGACCGCGGCGACCCGGGCCGCCTCGGCGTCGGCCTCGGCCTGTCCGACCAGGCGGAGGGCCTCGGCCTGCGCTGCCGCCTCCACCCGAACCCGCTCGGCCTGCGAGCGGGCGGCCGTCTGCGCCCGCTCCGCCTCCGCCGCGGCGGCGATGCGCGCCGCGGCTGCCTGCTCGGTCATCCGGCGCTGCTCGTTGGCTCCCTCCTGGGTCACGAGCCGCTCCGCGCGCACGGCCAGCTCGATCTTGCTCTGCAGTTCGTTCTCGGCGATGCGCCGCTCCTGCTCGACGGCGAGCGCGCGGCGGCCATAGGTGGCCCGGTCGGCCTCGGTCTGGATCTGCTCACGGGTGGGCGTGCGCAGCGCCTTCTCCACCTCCGGCGCCGGGCGGACGGCGACCACGCGGACGCCGACCACGCTCACCCCCGTCTGGACCAGGCGGGCGTCGCCGCGCAGACCGGTGGTCACCCGTTCGCGGATGACCGGCACCCCCTCGGCGAGCGCGGTGGTGAGCGACGTGCGGGCGAGCAGGTCCGAGGCGTACTCCTGGGCCGACTCATTGATCATCCCGGCGAGCTGGTCGAGGGGCTTCTCCCGCCAGGTCCCGAGCTCGGGGTCGATGCCGAAGTCGAGGCGGGTGGCGGCCAGCACCGGGTCGGCGATCCGGTAGGTGACGGTGGCCTGCACCGCGACGTCCTGGAAGTCGGCGGTCCGCGCGTGGAAGAGCACCGCGAGCTCCCGGTCGTCGACCGGCACCTCGCTGATCACCGCCGTGCGCGGCCGATACCAGAAGACCAGGCCGACGCCCTCGTGGGCGACGGCTGTGCCGCGCTGGTGGCGGATGTACGCGGTGGGGGTGCCCCGCAGGTGGCACAGGAACGGCGCCCGGCTGATGTCCGCCATGGGAAGGTCCTCTCTTTATCGTCGATTTGACGATAATCCGGGATCGCGGTTCTCGTCAACATGACGAGTAGGGTTCCCCGCATGCCGTCCCCACCGGAGTCGTCCGCCGCCACGACCGCCCACGACCACCCCGACCCCGGCCCCGACACCGACGCCCACGCCGACACCCACGCCGACGCAGACACCCACGCCGGCGGCGGGGCGGGCGGGCTGCCGGCGGAGGTCGTGCCGGTGGCGCTCAGCGTCGATCTGGTCCTGCTGACCGTCCGCGAGGAGCAGCTCCAGGTGCTGCTGGTGCGCCGCGGGATCGAGCCCTACCGGGACCGATGGGCCCTGCCCGGCGGCTTCGTCCGGCCGGGCGAGGACCTCGCCGCGGCGGCCGTGCGGGAACTCGCCGAGGAGACCGGGCTGCGCCACCCCCCGGCACATCTCGAACAGCTCGCGACCTACGGCGCGCCGGATCGCGATCCCCGCGGCCGGGTTGTCACGGTGGCGTTCCTGGCGCTCGCGCCGCAGTCGCGTACGCCGATCGCCGGCACGGACGCCGCCGCGAGCCGCTGGGAGCCGGTCTCGACCCAGGGCTGCGGGTCCCGGCTGGCCTTCGACCATGCGGCGATCCTCGCGGACGGGCTGGAACGCGCCCGGGCGAAGATCGAGTACAGTGCGGCGGCGGCGGCCTTCTGCGAGGACGAGTTCACGGTGGCGGAGCTGCGCCGGATCTACGAGCTGGTCTGGAACTCACGGCTGGACCCCCGCAACTTCCACCGCAAGGTGACCGGGACCGCGGGCTTTCTCGTCCCGACCGGGCGCTTCACGAGCCGAGACGGAGGCCGGCCCGCGGAGCTGTACCGCCGGGGCGACGCCACGGTGCTGCATCCCGCGATGCTTCGGCCCGTCCCGCGGCTACCCTGAGCGGGCAGTGGTGGCCGCGGGCGGGAGACGGCCGGGCGCCCGGGCGATCGGGGGGTGAACCCGGGCGGCCGGCCACCTCGACTATCTCACCGAAAGCACATGCCGCGTCACTATAAGTTCGGGCTCTTGCCGTCAGGGTTAACGACCGTGCCGGTCCGCGCCCTTGATGACGGTTAGTCGCCCGGGCCGCACACCCCAGCGGCTCAGCCGAACTCCCGCAGCGCGGCGCCGGGCCCACCGTCTCCCCGCCCCGGCGGGTTCCACGGGTCGTCGCCGTGGCGGGTACGCCGCCCGAGGTCGGAGTCCACCCGCTCGGAGCGCCCGAGATCCACCCGTTCCAGATCCATGCGTCCCGAGTCCAGCGGCTCGGAGTCCAGCCGCTCCGGGTCCAGCCGCTCGGCCGGATCCAGCCCGTCAGAATCGGCCCGCCGTGAATCCGGCCGACCCACATCCGGCCGACCCGCGTCCGGCCGATCCACGTCCGGCCGACCCGAACCCGGCCGATCTGGATCCGGCCGACCCGAACCCGGCCCGTCGGCGGGGCGTGCCGCGGCGCCCTCCAGCTCGTCCACGGAACGGTTGGCCGCCATCCGGTCGCGCCCCAGTGCGGCGATGCCGGCGGCCACCATCACCATCGCGACGACGAACGCCACCCGCTGGGCGCCGTCCGGGGCCGGCTCACCGAACAGGGTCAGCCCCAGGGTGACCGGCAGGAAGGCGGACACCCCGCTGGTCACGGGGAATGCGATCACCGCCGCCCGGCCCTGCAGCCCACGCTGCTGTAGACCGAGCGCCAGCACGGAGAACAGCACGAGGACGTACGGCGTCGGGGTGGTGAGCAGGTCGGCCAGCGCGGACTGGCCCTCGCGGCGATCGTTGACCGCCAGGCCGATCTGCCGGGTGGCGAGGGTGGCGATCGCATAGCAGACGCCGGCGGCCGCGCCGAATCCGAACGCCGCCCCGGCAATCATGCTCCGGGCGGCGGCGACATTCGCGAGGAACGCGCACACCAGCGCGAAGACCAGGCCGAGGACGAGGAAGGCCAGCAGGACGTCCGTGCTGGCCGCGCTGCCGACCTCGGCGCGGCTGGCGAAGGCGTAGGCGAGCAGGCCGACCCCGGCGACCATCGAGCCGACGCCCAGCCAGCCGGTCAGACTGATCCGTTCACCGAGCACCCGCTGGGCCAGCAACGTGAATATGATCATGTCGAGCGCCATCACCGGGGCGACCATCGCCACCGGCGCGACCGACAGGGCGTAGACCTCCAGCAGGAACGACGTCGCCTCGACGGCGAGCCCGAGCAGCCAGAGCGGGCGCAGCACCAGCCGCGCCAGCAGGCCCAGCCCCAGGCCGGAACTCTCCTCCTCGCGCCGGGCGGCCCGCGCCTGCACCAGCGGCGCGACCCCGTACAGCGCGGCCGACACCATCGCGGTGGGCAGGCCGAGCGCCAACGCCTTGCTCATACGCGCGCCATCCTGGTCACGGGCGTGCCGTCGGTCGCGCCCGGATTCCGCCGATCATGGCGGGATCCCCCTGCCCTGCCCATGCGCTGGCCGCCTCACTCGTCCCCCGCCGCCCCGTGCCCACACCCGGGACGACAACGTCTGACGGGGTCAACACCGCGGGCCGCGTGGAACGTCCCGGGCTGGACGAGTACCCGCCCGCCGCCGATCCGTTCCAGCGCCGACGCGTGGGCAGCGCATCACCAGTGGGCACCGAAGCCGATCTGCGCCAGGGCCGAACCGAACGCCTGCTCCCACGCCTGCGGCCCGATCGCCACCCGGTCCGAGGGGGGCTTGACCCGGTCGAGGCAGGCCAGCGCGGAGCGGGTCAGCGACACCGGGTCGGTGTTGGTGACCTCGGCGTGCCCGCGTTCGAGCTCCTTCTGCAGGTTGTCGCGGCCGTGCCCCGGCACGACGTCGATGAGCAGCAGGTCCCGGCCGATCACCCGCGCCTCGCTGCAGGTGTCCCCGGAGGAGGTGACGACCAGGTCGCTGGCGGCCATCAGCGCCGGGATGCGGTCGGTGAAGCCGAACGGGATGACCTTGTGCTGCCGCTCGGCCAGGGCGGTCAGCCGCGCCGCCAGCGGCTTGTTCCGCCCGGCCACCGCGAGCACGTAGATCCCCGCCGCCGCCATCGCCGCGGCGCCCTCGACCAGCGGCCCGAGTCCCCAGGAGCCGGACATCAGCAGCACGCACGGAGCGTCGGCCGGGATGCCGAGTGCCGCGCGCGCCTCCTCCTGGGTGGGCGGGTCGTAGAACGGCTCGCGCACCGGGGTGGGCACGACCGAGACGAGCGCGTTCGGCGCGAACCGCCGCACGTAGCGGGCGGCGGTCTGCGAGGTGACCAGGTACAGGTCGGTGTTGTCGTGCACCCACAGCCGGTGCACGCAGCAGTCGGTGGAGAACACCGCGGTGACCAGGCCGGGAAACTCCGGCTTGACCCGGCTGGTCGCTGCGGCGCCGGTGGCGAAGATGGAGATGACCAGATCGGTCGGTTGCTCGGTGAGCTCCTGACGCAGCGCGGGGACGACGTAGCGGCTCGACGCCCGCTCGATCGCCAGGGCCAGCCGGCCGCCGGTGCGCATCTGGGAGAAGTGCACGGCGTCGTACAGGCCCGGCACGGCGATCATCCCGCGGAAGACCTTCTCCCCGCGGGAGCCGTTGCGCCCGCCGAGCATGCGCAGGCTGTCGGCGGTCCGGGCGGTGAACCCTCGCCGGGTCAGCGACGCCCCGCACGCCTCGGCCATGACGTCGTGCCCCATGCCCAGCGAGCCGGACAGCAGCAGCGCCGATCCACGACGGGTCGCCGGCTGCCGCGACGCGGCCCCGGCGAGCAGGGCCGCGGTCGCGGCCTCCTCCACCGCGACGCCGTCGATCACCGGTCCGCCGCGGTCGGGCGCCCCGCCGTCGCCGAGCCGCTCGACCGCCGACACCACCCCCGCCGGCCGACCCTCCGCGGAGGGTCGGGTCGCAGGGGCGGCCATCGCCGCCGCATCGCCGTTTTCGGATGGTCCGCTCACCGTGATACCGCCGATCTGCGCCATGGTTACTCCGAGGACGCCGCGGAGACGTCTAGGTCGTCGACGGGCTGGACGGCCTGCGCCGGAGGCCGTCGGTTTGCCAGGTACCACTCGATGTACTGCCGTACCCCGTCCGTGAACGGGGTGGTCGGCTGCCAGCCCAGCAGATCCAGCGCCCGCTGGGCCGACACCTCCCGGCCCCGGAAGTCGCCCGGCCGGGCCGGGACGTGCTCGATCGCCGTGCCGGGGAAGTGGCTGCACACCGCCTGCGCCATCTCCAGCACGCTGACCGCCTCGGCGCCCTCCAGGGCGATGGTGGCGTTCTCCGCCTCGGGCCGCAGCGCCAGCACGTGGGCGTCGGCGAGGTCGCGGACGAACACGTAGTTGCGGAACTGCTGCCCGTCGCCGGCGACGGTCAGCGACTCGCCGTCGAGCGCCTTGCGGACGAACCGGGCCAGCACCAGCTCGTCGCGCATGCCGGGACCATAGGGGATGCCGTAGCGCAGGATCGTGAAGGGCAGCCCGTAGGTCTGCTGGTAGCTGTGCAGCAGCAGCTCGGCGGCGAGCTTCGTCGAGGTGTAGACGTGACCGGCGCGACCGAGAGTGATCTCGGCGTCCTCGGTGAGGGGCGCCGGATCCGCCCGTTCCCCGACGGCGCCGTAGACCCAGACGGTGCTGGCGAACAGCACACGAGCGACGCCGGCCTGGCGGGCCGCCTCGCAGACGTTGCCGGTGCCCTCGACGTTGAGCCGCACCGTGCGCGCCGGATCGGCGTAGGCGAAGTCCACGTTGGACATCCCCGCGACGTGGAACACCGCCTCGACCCCGGCCAGCGCCGCGGTCAGCCCCGGCAGGTCGAGCACGTCGACCTGCCGGCTGGTGGCCCGCGGGTCGCTCGGGCGGGAGTCGACGTCGAGGGAGAGGACGTCGTGCCCGGCGTCGAGGAGACGGTCCACGACGTGGCTGCCGATGAAGCCCGAGCCTCCGGTAACGGCAATCTTCATGCTCACGCTCACCCGTCCAGGTCCAGGCTCGCCAGGGCGGCGGCGAAGGAGGTGACCACATGGTCGGCCTCCGCGTCGGTCATGTCGGAATGGATCGGCAGGCACACGTGCCGGGCGCACAGGTCCTCCGCGACCGGCAGCGAGCGGCCCGCGTAGTCGCTGAACACGGGCTGCTGGTGCAGCGGGGCCTCGTAGACCTCACCGCTGAGCGAGACCCCGTAGCGCTCCTTGAGCTCCTTCTTCAGCCGCGCCCGGTCGACCCCGGGACGAGGAAGCACGATGTACTTGTAGTAGTTGCAGACGTCGCCCGCGGGCACCCGCAGGCGGGTGGCGCCGTCGAGGGCGTCGAGCGCGGCGTCGTAGCGGGCGGCCACGGCGGCCCGGGTCGTCAGGAACTCGTCGAGGTGGCGCAGGTGCACCTTGCCGGTGACGGCGTGCATCTCGCTGAGGCGCCAGGCGTAGCCCTGCTTGATGTGGGTGTTGCCGAGGAAGCCCGCCTTGCCCTGGTCGCGGTAGACCAGGGCGGCCTCGTGGATGGCGGGGTCGGCGGTGACGATCATCCCGCCCTCGCCGCTGGTGATCAGCTTGGTCGGGTAGAACGAGAACGCGCCCGCCACCCCGAAGGAGCCGGCATAGCCCTCGCCGTGGCGGCAGCCGTGGGCGTGCGCCGCGTCCTCGACGAGCGCGAGGCCCCGGTCGGCGCAGAACGCAGCCAGCTCGGCGACGTCCGACGCAATCAGGCCGCCGATGTGCACCAGGACCACGGCCCGGGTGTTGGGGGTCACGGCCGCCGCGACGTCACGGGCGGTCAGCGCGAAGGTGTCCGGACTCACATCCGCAAAGACCGGGGTGGCCCCGGCCCGGATTACCGCGAACGCGGTCGCGGCGAAGGTGTTGGTGGGAACGACGACGTCCGCACCCTGAACGTCCAGACTTCGGAGAATGATCTCCAGTGCGGCCGTGCCGCTGCTCACGGCCACCGCGAACGGGGCCCGGTGAGCGGCGGCGAATGCCGACTCGAATTCGTTGGTATGAGCGCCCAAGGTCATCGCGCCGGTGGAAAGGATCTCGATCGTGGCCGACGCGATCTCCGCGCGATCCTCCGGTGAGAAGACGATGCGCGCCGCGGGGACATGCACCTGTTCACCCCTGCCTTCCGAGTTATCCGTGTGAGCGGGCACTGCTCCGGATGCCCCGTATCGCGGTGGCGCGCCGATGCGCGGACCCCGGTCGCCCGGCACCGCGGCCCAGCCGCAATGTCGGGTCCGCGGGCATCCGCAGGACGGCATCGCCGCGATGCGGAACTTCCCTGGCGGCCGTGACCCTCACGACCCCACGGCCCCGGATTACGCCGGCCTCCCGCCGACGTGACCGCGCCCCCTCCAACTCGTCCGGATGTAACGCCCAGCTTTGTCAGTACATGCCCAAAACAGGCTATCGACCCCGGTCGACGGCGCAGCTACGGCCCACACTGGTTATCTACGAAACATCTCACATCTATCCGAACGTAGCCGAACCTGTCGGCAAAGCGACGCTGACCGTCGGATCTTTCATCCGCATCACCGTGGACACGTGATCCGGGACGGACGGCGATCGATCGTGGGTGCCCCCTCTCCCTCCCCATCGGCGGTCCGGGCGCCGCCGGGCGCACGGGGCATCGTCGCGCCTCCGATACCCGCTGTGGCACTCAGTCACCCTCTCGTCACCAGCCGCACGTCGGCGAGGCCGGCCCGCCGACAGCCCTCCGGCCAGACCCGCGCGGCGAGGTGCCACACCCCGAGGCGGGGATCGACCGGTCGGGGACACCCGCCGGCAGAGGCTGATCGGCGGGGTGAGCAGCATGCTGGCCAACCACCGGGAGATCGCGCCGGCGGTGGTCGCGGATGTGGGCGCGGGCGCGGGCGCACAGGCGCAGCGGCCCGGATTCACCCCGCGGGGGTGAGCGGCGGCACGGCGCGACGCGGGAAGACCCTGGAACGCTCCGCACACACGCTTGGACGCAAGAAGTCCCGGTGAAGCCACCTCACCTGGCGTACGGGGGGAACGCAGGTGCAGAACTTCACCGGGACTGGTAAAAGTGTACGACCCCCATCTGTCGGACGCGACAGGACCAAAGTCCCTTACATCCGACCCTTGCCACATGACGCCCTTACGTGCTTGACAATGGACGGTTAGCTATCGGACCGCTCGCTGGAAGCTGATCTCGCCACGGTCCGTGTCGTACAACAACCAGTGCGACGGCTTGCCCCGGGCGGGCCCGACGTTGACCACCAGCGTGGCAGCACCGAACCGACCGGTGTCGGTGCGACCCGTGTCGAACGGACCCCCACCGGACGGACCCCCACCGGACGGACCCGCGTCGAGGCGCACCGCGACCGGCCGGCCGGGCTCGACGGGAGGCAGCGTCCGCACGACCCCCGCAGGGTCCGGCATCCCCGCAGGCCCCGGCATCCCCGCAGGCCGCACCAGCCCCACCGCCGGGCCGTCCGCCGCATCGCCGCCAAGGGCGGTGTCGGACCAGACGATCTCGAACATGGCCTCCTGGTGGGTGTGCCCCACCACCACTACCGGCACCCGGGGGACGTCGGCGGCGACCGGCACGAGCAGAGCCCGCCCGTCCGCGGAGCCGTCGGCCGCCGTCCCGACCGGCTCACCCGGCTCACCCGGCTCACCCGGGCCGCCGACGGGCTCGGCGCGACCGGTCGACCAACGGATCTGGTGGCCGTGCAGGCCCACGAGACCGTGCAGGCGATCCCGCTCGGGCGCGTCCAGCAGGACGGCGAGGTCGGCGGGTACCTGCTCGGGCCGCAGCAGCTCGCGGATGCGCAGCTCCTGGTTCCCCAGCACCCGGCGGATGCCGGCGAGACGCGCCCACAGCGCCGGGTCGGGGTCGACGACGCGCTCCAGCGGCCAGAACCGCGAGGGATCGTGCAGGCGACGTGGGACCTTCGCCTCCAGGTAGTCGCCGAGGCAGACGATCTCGTCGGCGCCCGCCGCCGCCGCGGCGGCGAGGATCCGCCGCAGCGCCCCCGGTCGGCCGTGGAGGTCGGCAAGCACGGCATATCGCACCCCCCCAGCATCCCCGGTCCACCGTTGCGCCGCCGGGCGATTCCCGGTCCGGTGCGCACGGCGCCGGCCGGCGGCCCTGGTCGACCCGAAGGCACAAACCATCCGTGATTCGGCAAAGCCTCCGCTGGTTCTGGGGGTGCCGGCGACAGTGCGCAAATCACCCCAGGCCGGTCAATCGTTGCAAAGAAAGACCTCGATCGGGCTGCGGACAATGCCGTCTGGTCCGCCGCGGCCATACCGGGACCAGAAAGCCCGGGCTTCGTCGCGGATCGTCGTGTTCGTCGCACACGGGAATCGGCGAGGTGCTTGACTGCAACGCGTGCAACAAGGGGATCTCCGCGGCACGTGCCGACCGCCGGTACCGTCCGCGCTTTGTCGTCGACGACGACCGGCGGCGCCCCGGTGAGACCGGCGACAGGCGATCCGTGCAGTCACGTCCCGGGCCCGATCGAGGAGCGTTCATGGAGCTGACGGAGAACGACCGGCAGAGCCTCAACGAGGTTCCCCATCCGGCACTCCCCCCGGGTAGCAACCTGTACGGATCGACCAAGATCTTCCCGGACTACCAGGCCCGTGACGGCGAGTGCTACCTGACCCTCGTCCACGGCATCGCACACGAGTCGTCGGTCAGCTTCGTCGCGATATTGCAGGCCACCCGCGCCCTACGCAAGGGCTTCGAGTCCGTCCTCTATTTCTACGGGCCCGGCGCGATGAACACGATGGCGACCCGAGGATTTCCGCACACCGGCGATTCCGCGTTTCCGGGCGAGCACAACATCAATCACCAGATCGAGACGTTCATCAAGGAGGGCGGGAAGGTCTACGTCTGCCGGTTCGGACTGTCGCTGCACGGCCTGCGCGAGGAGGACGTCATCGACGGGGTGATACCCGCGCATCCGCTGGACATCCAGGACTGCGTCATCGAGTACACCCGGCGTGGCGCGATCATCAATTCCACCTTCATGTTCTGACCAACCGGCCACGCCCCGACCAATCGGGCCACGCGCTGACCAACCAGGCCACGCCCTGACCAACCGGGCCACGCGCGGACCGACCAGGCCACGCCCCCACCGGCCAGGCCACGCCCCGACCGACTGGAAGCACTCGATGCCGACGAACAACCCGACGTGACCGTCGACGGCGCGCCGGCCGCCCCACCCCGGCGCGCACGGGTGGCCCGGCCGGTCCTCGACGCACTGTTGTCCGCGGGTGCCGCGCCGCCCGTGACGGCCGAGCCGGTCGACACCCTCGCGATCTGGGGCGACCGACGGACCCTGGAGCGGCTGCCCCCGTACCGCATCGAGCAGGCCGGCGACGCCGCGACGCTTGCGGCCCACCGCGAGCTCGCGAGCCCGGCCATCCACACCGGCTACGAGGGCTCCGGCGGCGACGATGCCCGAACCGACGATTCGCGGGCCGACGGTCCGTGGACCGACGATTCGCGGGCCGACGAACCGCCAGCTGATGATCCGTGGACAGACGAATCACGGGAAGGCGATCCACGGACGGTCGTCCTGATCGCGCGGGCCGTCGGTGCGGGGGGCGACGGCGCCGTCCTCGGTGGGATCCGGCTCGGACCGCTGTGGCCGGGGCCGGACCTGGGCGCCTGGTACTGCGACCGGCTCGCCGTGTCCGCCCGGGCACGCCACGAGTTCCCCGGCGTCGCCGCCGCGCTCGTGCGCGCCGCGGCCGCCCGGGCGGAGGACTGCGGGGTGCTCCGACTCGAGGCGGTGGTGCGCCCGGAGCTGGAGCGCTTCTTCGGCCGGCTGGGCTGGTCCACGGCGGGCCCAGCGGCGCTCGCCCGCGGGCCGGGGGTGCTGATGCGATGGCCCATCGACCGGATCGCGGCGCTGGTCGCGTCCTGCAAGGCCCCGCTGGGAGCGGTGCTCGCCGGGCTGCGTCCGGGCGGGCCCGGCTTCGTCGGCGACGACGGCGCCCCGCTGCCGGGCAGCGACATCGTCGCGGCCTGCGACGCGATCATGCCGACGATGGTGGAGCGGGACCCGCACTGGGCCGGCTGGTGCGGCGCGCTGGTGAGCATCAACGATCTCGCCGCCATGGGTGCCACCCCGATCGGCCTGCTCGACGCGGTGGCGGGGACGACCGCGTCCCACGTCGCCCGGGTGCTGGGGGGACTGCGCGCGGCGGCGGACGCCTACGGCGTGCAGATCCTCGGCGGGCACAGCCAGTTCGGCGTCCGGGCGGCGCTGGCCGTCACGGCACTCGGGCGCGCGGCGCACCCGGTGCCGGCCGGCGGCGGGCTGCCAGGCCACGCCGTCTCCCTCACGGTCGACCTCGGCGGCGGCTGGCGCCCTGGATACACCGGTCGGCAGTGGGATTCGGCCGCCAGCCGGCGCACCGCCGAACTCCAGGCGATGGTGCGGATGCCCGGCCGCCACCGGCCCAGCGCGGCCAAGGATGTCAGCATGGCCGGCATCGCCGGCACCCTCGGGATGCTCGCCGAGGCCAGCGGCTGCGCCGCCGAGGTGGACGTGGCGGCGGTGCCACGCCCAGCGGGGGTGACCATGGGTGACTGGCTGACCTGCTTCCCCGGCTACGGAATGATCACAGCCGACCGTGCGGACCGGCCGGTGCCCCCGACCGGACCCGCAGCCTCGGCCCGGTGCGGCATCCTGCTACCCGGCGCGGGCGTGACGCTGCGCTGGCCCGACGGTGTGCGCACCCCCGTGCTGGCCGGCCACATCACCGGCCTCGGCCACGCCTGACCGGCGCTCGGCCACGCCTGACCGGCGCTCGGCCACGCCTGACCAGCCGCCGGCCGATCACCACCGGTCCACACCGCGCCCCGGGAGGTCACACGCGCGTCACGGCCCCGTCGCAGCGGGCCAGGTGACACATCGTCAATCCGACAACCTGCCCCGGAAGGCCCGGAACTCCGGGCAAGCGGTGTTGTATCAGGGTGGGACACGTCGCAGGCCGCCCGGCCGGCGACCGGAACCACCCGCCCCACGACCCGAACGGCAGAGACCTGGGATGGAAGACGAAGCACCGGCCTGGTTCGAGGCCGCCCTTGACAGCCGACCGCAGCGGCACGAGACCGAGGTCGCCGGCGCCACCATCAGCTACCGCTGCTGGGGTACGGCCGGGCGGCCGGCGATCGTCCTGGTTCACGGCGGCGCCGCCCACGCGGGGTGGTGGGACCACATCGCCCCCCTCATCCCCAGCGAGTACCGGGTCGTCGCCCTGGACCTGTCCGGGCACGGCGACAGCGACCGGCGCGAGGACTACACGCTGAGCACATGGGCGGCGGAGGTCATCGCCGTCATCGACCATGCCGGGATCACCTCGCCGCCGATCATCATCGGTCACAGCATGGGCGGCTGGGTCACGATCACGACGGCCGCCGAGTACCCGGACCGGGTCGCCGGCATCGTCGTCGTCGACTCCCCCGTCCAGGAGTTCACCCCGGAGGAGCGGGCCGCCCGCGACCGGACCGCCTTCGGGCCGCTGCGGGTCTACCCGACCGCGACCGACGCCCTCGCCCGGTTCCGCACGGTTCCGGACCAGCCGAGCTCGCTGCCGTTCATCATCGACCACATTGCCCGCGGGTCGATCGGCTCGGTGCAGGGCGGCTGGACGTGGAAGTTCGACCCGAAGGTGTTCGGCAACCGCACGCCCTCCCCGGAGGTGCTGCGCAAGGTGCACTGTCGGGTCGCGCTGTTCCGGGCCGAGTACGGCCTGCTGACGCCGGACATCGGGGTGCAGATGTACAACCTGCTCGGCCGGGTGGCGCCGGTGATCGAGATTCCGCTCGCCGGTCATCACGTGATGCTCGACCGGCCGCTGCTGCTGGTCACGGGCATCCGCACCATCCTGGCCGACTGGGAGCACTCCTCCCCTCAGGAACGCACCGACTGACGCACCGACGGAGGCCCCCCGCCGCGGCGGGCGCCGCGGACAGGGCCCGGAAGGGGGGTTGAGCAGGGCCGGACGGGTACATCTGCCGCCATGTCACGACGGCAGTGGAGATCGCCATGAATCCGTCCGTCCTTCTCGGGCACCGCCACGACGACCGCGGGCACCGCACCAGCCGGCCGGTGCGGGAGGTCGACCCGCCCGAACACGGCCCGACATCCGTCCCGGCGCGAGGCTGGCTCGCCGTGGCGAAGCGGGTGAAGTCACAGCTCGCCATCCTGTCGATCCCGCTGATCGCCAGCGGCGTGGCGTTCTGGGCGATCCTGTCGATCTTCCCAGCCGCCATCGCGGTCCTCACCGTCTACGGGCTGGTCGCCAGCCCGCAGACGGTGAGCAACCAGATCGCCGACCTGTCCGACTCCCTGTCCCCGTCGACGAGCGCGGTGCTGCGGGACTGGCTGAACGGCATCGTCTCGACGAACCACTCCGGGCTCGGCCTCGGCCTGCTGCTGAGCCTCGCGGGGGTGCTCTGGGCGGTCTCCTCCGGCACGCAGAACCTGATCAAGGCCGTGACCGTGGCCTTCGAGCAGGAGGAGACGCGCGGGCCGGTCCGGCTGCGGGGCCTCGCGGTCGCGATGAGCCTCGGGGGCGTGGTCGTCGCGGTGCTGATCGTCGGCGGCATCACCGCCGGCGGCTCCCTGCTGTCCCACCACGTGGCCGACGGGACGGTCCGGGTGGTGCTCACGGTGGTGCAGTGGCTCGTGCTGGCGATGATCGTGATGGCCGCGGTCGCCACGCTCTACCGCTTCGGGCCGGCCCACACCCCGGCGAACTGGCGGTGGGCGTCGGTCGGGGCCGTGGTCGCGACCGTGGCGCTGATCGTCGCCTCGGTGGCGTTCTCGTTCTACGTGCGCGCCTTCGGCCACTACAACAAGACCTACGGCGCGCTCGGCGGCGTCGTGATCCTCATGCTGTGGCTGTACTACGCCGTCACGGTCGTGCTCATCGGCGCGCTGCTCAACGCCGAGGCGGCCCGCGAGGCGACCGGCGCCACCGCGCCCGAGACCTATCCGGAAGCCTCCCCCGTCGGCGTCCGCCGCCCCTGGGACCGGCCGGAGGCCGACGACGAAGCCGAGACCGAAGCCGAGACCGATCGGGACGGGGAGACCGCCACCGACCGCCCAGCGGGCGCGGCCGAACGGATCAGGACGGGAATTCGTTTCCGACGCCGTGAGAGGCGTGGTTAAGCGGCCCAAGGTGGGGAATTCCGCAGACCACACGATGTTCCACGGGTGCCGCCACGCGGACGCCCCGCCAGCAGAACCCGCGAGGAGACCCCATGACGAGCACATACCGTCAGCAGCCGGACGTCGCCGCCGATCCGTACCCGAACGATGTTACCGCGTACCGGGGCGGTGTCGACGTGGACGCGCCGGACGAGTCGACCCAGGTGCTGCGCGCACCGACCGCCGCGACCTCGACCGCCCCGCCTTCGAGCGCCCGTCACGACGGAGAGGGGCATTCGGCGGGCCGCGGATCGACCGGGCAGCTCGTCTCCGAGGTCGTCACGGACATCTCCACCCTGTTCCGCCAGGAGGTCGCCCTCGCGAAGGCGGAGGTCCGCGAGGAGGCGAAGAAGGCCGGCAAGGGGGCCGGCATGTTCGCCGGCGCCGGCGGCGCCGGGTACTTCGCGCTGCTGTTCGCCCTGCTGGCCGTCATGTTCGGGCTTGGGGAGGTGATGGCACTGGGCTGGGCGGCTCTCATCATCACCGTCGTGCTCGGCGCCGTCGCCGCCGTCCTGGCGCTGAAGGGCCGCTCCACCGTGCGCAAGGTCCACCCCGCCCCGACGCAGACCGTGGAGACGCTGCGCGAGGACGTCCAGTGGGCGCAGAGCCGACGCAGGTAGGCCGCCGCGTCTCGCGCCGCTCCCCGTACACGGCTCGGACCGCAACACCGCAGATACCGACTGAAAGGCCAGGTGGGCAGTGACCAGCACGAGTCCGGACGAGATCCGGTCCGACATCGAGGCGACCCGGGCCCGGCTCGGCGACGATCTCGACGAGCTTTCCGACCGCGTCAGCCCGCAGAAGGTGGCCGGGCGCACGGCGCAGGACCTCCGGCGCCGGGTGAGCTCGGCGACCGAGTCGGTGCGGCCGAAGGTGGCCGCGACGACGGGTACCGCCACCGAGAAGGCCCGCCACACCGCGGACCAGGCCAAGGCCACGGTGCGCCGTCAGCTCGACGCGCACCCGCAGGTCGCGGCGACCGCGCAGCGCGCCAGGGACACCGCCGGCAGCGCCGCCGGCTCCGCCAGCCAGACGGTCCACCGCCAGCTCGACTCCCACCCACAGGTCGCGGCGAAGGTGAGCCAGGTGCGCGACACCGCGGGCGGGGCGGTCAGCGCCGGCCGGCAGAAGGCCGCCGCGAACCCCCGGGCCACCGGTACCGCCGCCGCGGCCGCCGCGGCGCTGCTCGCGCTGCTGCTGGTCGTGCTGCGCCACCGGCGCCAGGACACGGACACGCTCGACTGACGACCCTCGCCGGGAGATCCGGCCACCGGACGCCCGGGCACGTGTGGGACTGACCCCACGTGCCCGGGCGTTGCGACGTCCAGGTCTTCCAGCCCGGCGCACGGTTCAGCCCCATGGACGCTTCGGCCCCATGGACGCTTCAGGACGGCGGACGGTTCAGGACGGCGTGGCGCGGTGGGCGCGGTCGGCGGGGTCCGGCGCCGGCGCCGGGTCCGGCACGCGGTACCGGACGCGCAGGTCGCGGATCCGGCTGTCCCGATCGATGCGGATCTGCTCGCGGCCGACGTCGGCGTCGGCGAGGTCGGCCGCGACGCGCAGGGAGGTGCCGATCTCGTCCCGGCGCCGCACATACTGGCCGTAACGGGCGGCGGCGCCCTCGGCGAGGGCCTCGGCGAGCTCACCGCGGCGACGCGCAGTCTGGCCGATCTGCTGGGCGTCGACCTCGTCGGTGGTCTCCCCCTGCCACTGGACGAGCCGCTCCCGGCGCCGCAGCTCCGTCTGCTCCAGCGTCCGTTTGAACATCAGCGGGCCGAGGTCGATGCCGAGCAGCAGCAGGGTCAGCACCGTCCGCCAGAGCAGCACGGAGTGGTCGGCGGCCGTCAGCCGCCAGAACGCCTTCTCCCGGATCAGCAGGTCGTCGGCGGCGTCGACGGTGGCGGTCTGCTGGTCGCGGAAGTGCGCGCGGCGGGCGTCGCGGGACTGGTCGAAGACGTCCAGGCGGGCCTGGGCGGCGTCGCGCTGGCCGGTCGCGGTGGTCACCGCCGCGGTCGCGGCGCCGAGCTCGCCCAGTTTGATCCGGTACACCGCTCCCTCGCCGCTCAGGCAGCCGTCGCCCCCGGTGAGCTGGCAGTTCACCTCGGCGGTCTTGCCGGTGACGAGGGCGTGGGCGCTGTCCAGCGCACGCTGGCGGGCGGCGAGGTCGTCGCGCAGGACCCGCTGCTCGCCGAGCTGGTTGGCATCCCAGCCGCGCAGCACCCGGCCGAGGTCCTCCTGGCGGATCTGGGTGACCCGCGGCGCGATCGACGGCGCGAAGATCCTCAGTAGCAGCGTCTCCCCGACGAGCAGCGCGGCGCAGACGGCGATGAAGATCCGCATGGCGGTGGAAGGACCGGCGCGGCCCACTCGAACGGTCCCGCCGGGCCCGTAGCGGTACGGGCGGGTGGACAGCAGCACCGACCGGTCGATGAAGAAGATCACCGTCGCATAGAACAGGCCGAACGGGACCGCGCCGAGAGTCGAGCGGTGCAGACCCATCGCGGCGACCGTGGCTCCCGCGTAGGTGGCGAGCCCGGCGGTCAGCAACATCAGTGCACCGGCGGTGACGAAACGGGGGCGGTCCTGCGGAGCCACCGCGCGGCTGTCCGCGCCCGCGCAGAAGACGAGGAGGTCCCCGAAGGCACGCGGATAACCTGCCCATGCGCGAGAAATCGGCCTACCCCCTCGTCCGGCGCCCCGGTGGCGGCGGCCGGTTCCAGGGCCGCCGCCAGCGTCCCCGCAATGTAACTCTGAGTAATCGATCCGGCCATCCTCGACCGGTGCTCGGGCGGCCCCGGTGCGGCGTCCGCGGCCGGCGTGCGAATCTGACCCGTGCGGACGCCCGGCAGCGAGGGAGGAACAGCGGTGGGACAGATCAAGGTGGTGGTCCAGCGGGCCGTACCCGGCACGCCCGAGCAGGTCGTCGCGAAGCTCGCCGACTACCAGGGCGCCCGCGCGCGGTCCTGGCCGGAGAACGTCTCGGAGTACCGGGTGCTGGCCGGCGGCACCGGGGCGGGCAGCCGGATCGCCTACCGGCTGCAGGCCACCCGCAAGCGGGTCCGCCAGGTCGACGCGACGGTGTCCGCGCCGGATGCGACCACGCTCGTCGAGGCGGACCAGAACTCCTCCCTGCAGACCCGGTGGCAGGTGGCCCCCGGCGCCGGCGAACAGCAGAGCACGGTCACGGCGACCACCACGTGGGACGGCGCCGGCGGGGTCGGCGGCTTCTTCGAGCGCACCTTCGCCCCGATCGGCATCCGCCGGCTGAACACCGCGGTCCTGGAGAAGGTCACGGCGCCTGCGGACTGACCCCGCCGCGTCCCCCCGCGTCCCTCGGCACCGGGGCGGCCACCGCCGTCACCAGACGCGGGCCAGGACGTTGCTGACGTAGCCGTTCATCCGGTCGAGTTTCGGTTTGTCGGCCGGATCGGTGGCGGACAGTTCGCCCTGGGCCCACTGCGCGGCCCAGGTCGGGACATTGTGCGCGGCAATGACGTACAGCCAGTTGTGGCCCCAGCGGTCGGAATCAAAGCGTTCCCGCATCGCCTTGGCCGTGGAGTCGAGCGCCCAGAAGGGATCCAGCGCCCGCGCCGTGGTGATGTCGGGCAGCGTGGTGTTCCACTGGCAGAGCCCGAAATCCGAGTTCGTCCAGTAGCCGACCGCGCCGGGATCCCAGTTGCTCTCGATGGTGGCGATACCGCGCAGGAGTCCGCGGGGGACCGTGTACTTCAACGCGTAACGGTCCGCAATCGGCATGAACAACGCGTAGGACGTCTCCTTGTTGACGAATCCCGCCGGGCTGTGCTCGACCGCCGGCAGGTACATGTCGCGGTTGATCACGGGCTGCAGCTTGTCCTGGAACGCGATGACGGCCGCCTTGGTGGCGGCGGTGAAGCGACCGTCGGTCGGCACCGGGGTGCCCGGGCCGCCGTGCCAGTTCAGCGCCCGGCTGATCGCGGTGATGCCGGCCCGGACGGCGAGGATGTCCGCGTCGGTGCTGCCGGCGGGCGGGGCCTCGCCCGCGCCGACGCCGTAGCACCGGCCCGGCCCGGCGGCGGTTGTGCCACCCGCCGGGGCAACGGTGCCGCCCCGACCGTCCGTGGGCCAGGCGCCGCGCCCGACCCGGGTCCGCTCCGTCGACGTCACCGCAGTCTCCTCCCCCGCCGGACGTGCGCATCGGCGCCGCGACCGGTCAGACGTACATGAACATCCGCACGGTCGTGCCGACGCTCCCCGACCGGAGCTGCACGAGATCGCAGAGCTGGTTGACGAGCCACAGCCCCCGCCCGCCGCTGAGGTCGAGGTCCGGACGCCGTCGCCCGGCAAGCCGGTCGGCGAGCCGACCGGAGTCGGTGACCTCGCAGACCAGGCAGCCGTCGGCGGTCCAGAAACGCACGATGCCCCGCCCACCGCCGTGGCGGACGCTGTTCGTCGCGACCTCGTGCACGGCGAGTTCGAGGTCGCCGGCCCGGTCCTCGCCGAGCCCGTCGGCGAGGGCGGCGCGGGTGGCCGCCGCGCGAACCAGACCGAGGTCGTCCGGTCCGAACGCCACCTCGGCCCGCGGCCGGCCGAGGTCCGGCAGCGGCTCGGCGAGTGGATCCGGCCGGGTGGCCGCGGCGGCGTCGGCCACCGCCGCGGCGGAGACAGCGGGGACCGCGGAGACAGCGGGGACCGCGGAGGCAGCGGGGACCGCGGAGGCAGCGGGGACCGCGGAGACGGCGGGGACCGCGGAGACGGCGGGGGCCGGCGGGCGGTAGCGCGCGCTGACGCGGCCGAGCCCGCCGTCCACCACCACCGGATGGGTCTGCCACACCTCGTCGGCGGTCACCGCGTCGAGCGCGGTCACCTCGTAGGGGCAGCGCAGCCGCCAGGCCGGCGGGGCCGTGAACGCCTCGTTGAGCAGGGCCTCGTGAAGCATGCACTCCCGCTGCTCGGGAACGGGGCGCCCGGACCACAGCGGCTCGCCGATCCCGCGAACCGTCCGGCCCCGTTCGATCCCGAGGTCGAGGAATTCCTGCCAGGCGGGGATGATGCGCGCCGGATTCCGGCCGACCTCCGTCAGATCGAGAAATGTGACTCGCCTGGCGGCCCGGTCGAGCGCGGCCCGAAGAAGCGCCATCCGCGCGGGCGTCACCGCGACGAGAACGTCCTCGTCGGCCGCGAGGCCGGCGAGGATGAAATCCCTGGTCGCGCTGAGGAAACCGACGTCACCCCGGAACAGGAAAGCCTCGTGGCGAATGCCGCCGACGTTGGTCGGGCTCAGGGCCGGACCGCGGACTGGACCGAGAGTACTCTCCCGAGTCACTCCGCCGCCCTGCGTTGCAATCCGGCAGCGGACGACCCCGGCATGGACGAGCCGTATCCAGCCGGACCACGTCTCGAATGCGAGAAATAACAGCGTCCCGCACCCGCGTCCCCACCCCCCATGCGCACGCGCACATCATAGGTCATGTCGCACCAATGGGATATGCCCTGCAACGGAATCGAACGGGGCGGATCACACCGGATCACACCGGACCGGCCACCGCCTCCAAGGCTGCCCTCGGCGGACGGCGGCCCGGCCGATCGCCGCACCGCGGCCCACGGGCGGCGGCCGGCGCCTCAGCCCGGATGGCCGCCCGGGCGGAAAGCGGCGGGTGATCGCCCGTAGTCTCGCAGTCAGCGCGGATCGGCCGGACGGCCCGGCACCGCGCTGACGCGCACAGCAGCGACGAGGACGAGAAGGCGGATCAGGCATTGTGACGACGACATCTGTCCCACAGCGGTCCATCCATCAGCGGATCGCCGAGGAGCTCGGCGTGCGCCAGGGGCAGGTGACGGCGGCGGTCGACCTGCTCGACGGGGGCGCCACCGTGCCCTTCATCGCCCGCTACCGCAAGGAGGCGACGGGCACCCTCGACGACACCCAGCTACGCACCCTGGAGGAGCGCCTGCGCTACCTGCGGGAGCTGGAGGAGCGGCGCACCGCGGTGCTGGAGTCCATCCGCGCCCAGGGCAAGCTCGACGACGCCCTCGAGGCGCAGATCCTGGCAGCCGACTCCAAGGCCCGCCTGGAGGACATCTACCTGCCCTACAAGCCGAAACGGCGGACGAAGGCGCAGATCGCCCGGGAGGCGGGCCTGGAGCCGCTGGCGGACGCCCTGCTGGGCGATCCCACCCGCGACCCGCACGGCACGGCGAGCGGCTACGTCGATCCGGACAAGGGGGTGGCGGACGCCGGTGCGGCGCTGGAGGGCGCGCGGGCGATCCTCGTCGAGCGGTTCGGCGAGGACGCCGACCTCATCGGCGCGCTGCGGGAGCAGATGTGGTCCCGCGGCGTGCTCGTCTCCCGGGTGCGGGAGGGCAAGGAGGAGGCCGGCGCGAAGTTCGCCGACTACTTCGACTTCTCCGAGCCGTTCACCTCGCTGCCCTCCCACCGCATCCTGGCCGCGTTCCGGGGCGAGAAGGAGGAGATCCTCGATCTGACCCTGGAGCCGGACACCCCGACCGAGCCGGGCACCCCGCCCGCGCCCGGGCCGACGAGCTACGAGGTGCGGATCGCCGAGACCTTCGGGATCTCCGACGCCGGCCGGGCGGCCGACCGCTGGCTCCTCGACACCGTCCGCTGGGCCTGGCGCACCCGCATCCTCGTGCACCTCGGCGTGGACCTGCGGATGCGGCTGTGGACGGCGGCGGAGGACACCGCCGTGCGGGTGTTCGCGGCCAACCTGCGCGACCTGCTGCTCGCGGCGCCGGCCGGCAGCCGGGCGACGATGGGCCTGGACCCGGGGTACCGCACGGGCGTGAAGGTCGCCGTGGTCGACGCGACCGGCAAGGTGGTCGCCACGGACACCATCCATCCGCACGTTCCGGCCCGGCGCTGGGACGAGTCGATCGCCACCCTGGCCCGCCTCGCCGCCGAGCACCACGTCGACCTGATCTCGATCGGCAACGGGACGGCCTCGCGGGAGACCGACAAGCTGGCCGACGACCTCATCCGCCGGCATCCGGAGCTGTCCCTGACGAAGGTGACCGTCTCCGAGGCGGGCGCGTCGGTGTACTCGGCGTCCGCCTACGCCGCGGCCGAGCTGCCCGGGATGGACGTCTCGTTGCGGGGCGCGGTCTCGATCGCCCGCCGTCTGCAGGACCCGCTCGCCGAGCTCGTCAAGATCGATCCGAAGTCGATCGGGGTGGGCCAGTACCAGCACGACCTGGCCGAGGCGCGGCTGTCGTCGTCCCTCGACGCCGTCGTGGAGGACTGCGTGAACGCCGTCGGCGTGGACGTCAACACCGCGTCGGCGCCGCTGCTGACCCGGGTGTCCGGAATCGGGGCGGGCCTCGCCGAGAACCTGGTCCGCCACCGCGACGCCAACGGGCCGTTCCGCACCCGCGAGGCGCTGCGGGACGTGCCCCGGCTCGGCCCGAAGGCGTTCGAGCAGTGCGCCGGCTTCCTGCGCATCCGCGGCGGGGACGACCCGTTGGACGGCTCCAGCGTCCACCCCGAGTCCTATCCGGTGGTCCGGCGGATCCTCGCGGCCACCGGCGGCGAGCTGAGCACGCTCATCGGTAACGGCGCGGTGCTGCGGTCGCTGAAGCCGACCGAGTTCGTCGACGACACCGTCGGGCTGCCGACGGTCACCGACATCCTCGCCGAGCTGGAGAAGCCGGGGCGCGACCCGCGGCCGGCGTTCCGCACGGCGGCGTTCACCGAGGGGATCGAGACCCTCGCGGACCTGGTGCCCGGGATGACGCTGGAGGGCACCGTCACCAACGTGGCCGCCTTCGGCGCCTTCGTCGACGTCGGGGTGCACCAGGACGGCCTGGTGCACGTCTCGGCGATGTCGAAGAACTTCGTCAGCGACCCGCGGGAGGTCGCCAAGCCCGGCGACATCGTCACGGTGAAGGTTCTCGACGTCGACATCCCGCGCAAGCGGATCTCGCTGACGCTGCGCCTGGACGACGAGGTCGGGGCGCCGGCGGGCGGCGCGGGGCGCGGTTCGGGGCGCCGCGGCGGCGACGGCGGCGGTACCGGCAGCAGCGGTGGCAACGCCGGCAGCAGCAGCAGCGGCGGCGGCGAGCGACGGGCTCCCGGCGGCGGCGCCGGCACGGGTCGGGAGGGCGCGCGGCGCGGCGAGGCCGGCGGTGAGCGTCGCGACGGCGCCGGTGGCCGGGGCCGGGGCGGCGGCCGCGACGGATCGGCCGGTCGGGCTCCCGGTACGCGCGGCGGTGGTCGCGGCGGGGCAGGGGGTCCCGGCGGCGTGGGGTCCGGCGGCGGCGCGGGTGCCAACCGGGGCGGCGGCGGCGCGGGTGCCAACCGGGGCGGCGGTGGCGGGCGGGGCGGACGCGGCGGTGCGCCGGACGGCGCCATCGCCGACGCGCTGCGGCGGGCCGGGATCGTCACCGGCGACCGGATCACCCTCGACGGCTCCGACCGCAAGCGGAGCTGACCCCGCCTGGGGCACGTCGCGGGCGCGGTAGTCGGCAGGCAGGGCCCGCGGCGGGTCGGGACGGTGTGATCACCGCCCCGACCCGCTGCGGGCCCGGTGACAGTCCCGCCTGGTTCGGCCTGCTCCAGACTCGGCCTGCTCCAGACTCGGCCTGCTCCAGACTTGGCCTAACTCCAGATTCGGCCTACTCCAGATTCGGCCTACTCCAGGTTCGTTCCGCTCCTGAATCAGCTCGTTACTGGTTCGGCGGGATCGCGATGTCGGCGACCTGGGCGTTGCTCGGGAACGAGCCGTGGACGCGGATTCGCCCGGTCAGCGGGTCGATCTCGGCCAGCCGGTAGGTGGACCCGACCAGCAGGGTCGCGAAGGCCCGGTTGCCCACCGCCCGACCGCCCGACCGCCGGGTGAAGATGTCGAAGCCGGCGTCGCCACCCAGGGGCAGGCCGAACTGCCCCGTCGCGACGAGCTGACCGGAGTGGGACGGCGAGCCGACGACCACCTGGCCGAGGGTGGTGTCGACGCCGAACAGGGTGGTCGACGTCGCCGGGTCCAGGTCGTTGTTGGTGTAGGCAGCGCCGGTCAGGCCGGTCGCCACGATGGCCGTCGGCGGGTAGTTCAGCGGTGTGTCGACGACCGTGGTGCCGATCGGCGGGACGCCGGCCCGGTCGTCGATGTTGTGCCGCAGGCTCTGGCCGGTGTTGCTGATGATGCGCAGCCGGTTGGCCGCCGGGTCGAAGTCGACGTCGAAGGCGGTGCCGCTGAGCGCCACCGTGAGGTGCGACACCCGGGTCGCGACCGCGGTGGACGTGTTGATCACATAGATGCCGCCGAGGTTGCCGACGCCGTAGAGGCGACCGTTCTGCACCCGATAGTCGATCCCGATGAGGCTCGTGTCACCGCCGACGAGGCCGCTGACCTGGCCGATCCGCACCAGCCGGGAGGGCGAGTCGACGTCGAAGCGGACCAGGACGCCCGTCGTCGTCAGGCCGAGGCCGACCGCCCGCAGGTCGTCGAACCGCGCCGGGCGCTCGAACAGCGCCGGGCGCTTCGAGACGGCCACGGCGCCCGGGACCGCGGAAGAAGCGCTCGCCGCCCCGGCCAGGCCGGGGAGGGCGGCGACGATTCCGGCGGCCAGCGCGGTGGTCAGTGTTGCCGCGCGTGCCGGGGAATGCCTTCTGGTCACGAAAGTCTCCTTCGGAAGGGCCGATGTGAGGCGGAGGGCCGCGATCCCCGTCACCCCACGTGACTGCCACCCGGGCGCAGTAGATGCTTAGCGTTACCTGAATTCAACGATGTGCAGGACCGGCGGTTTACCGCCAAACCGGGGTGGGCGCCGCCAGCATGGCGACCGAGCACGGATTGTCGTCACCCGACCATCACTGCGCGCTCCGTGAGATAACCGAGTGGACACCGACGGTCGACAGGAGGTCATCCCATGCCCACGCGTCGCACCCCGAAGCCGGGACAGCGCAAAAAGCCGAACATTCTCCGCGAACGCGGGATCACCTACGTCGACTACAAGGATGTCGCCCTGCTGCGCCAGTTCATCTCCGACCGGGGCAAGATCCGGGCCCGGCGGATCACCGGGCTGACACCTCGTCAGCATCGGGAGGTGACCCGGGCGATCAAGAACGCCCGGGAGATGGCGCTGCTGCCCTACCCCGGACCCGCCGCGGCCCGGGGCCGCTGAGCGCACCGCGCCGAGCCCGCCGCCGACAGCGAGCCCCGGGTTCTTCCGATGGCCCAAAAGTGCCAACAGTTCGCTCGTCGCCTCGTCCATGCCGGCTTCCGCATCACCATGCCGCCGTCATGCGGGGAATCCGCGAGACGGTTCCCCGGCACAGCCACATCGTCCAGATGTGTGCAAACCACCACTAAGGCGGACGGGCAAACGGGGCATTCAGGACGGCGCTCGGGAATCTAGGCCGTTCGCGCATAGGCGGGACCGCCGCCTCTTGCGGAACCGTTCCCTTGTCCCCGGATGGTTCCGGGCAGCCTCGGGGACCATTCGGGGACAACAGTGCCCCATCTCTGCCACTAGGGGTCGATCGTCCCGCTCAATGCTGGTTGCTGGCCGTCTGCGAGCCGTGAATGCGTGCCTAGGCTGTCCGACATCGCCGCCGACCCGGGCCGGCCGCCGCCGGTGGCCTGGGCACATGGTTGACCGGCCGGATCGGCAACGTCCTACCGGCCGGATCGCGGGACCGGCGGGACCGGCGACACAGGCGAGACCGGGGGGTCGAAACCGTGGCAGTCACGAATCTGGGCTTACGCACGTCCCACCAGGCCGAACGCGCCCACGGCCGACGGCGCGCCCTCGGCGGCCACCCGGACCGTCCCCGCGTGCTCGCCACCAGCCGCTGACGAGGACCGCCTCATGCCGACACATGCCTCGCCCACCCGCCGTGGCCCCCGCACCCCGACCGACCAGACGCCCGTCGTCCTGCTGATCGCCGTGCTGGCCGTCGTCGGCGCGGCCGCGTGGGCGAACGCCGCCACCGCCGGCCCGGACCGACCGCCGGTGATCGTGTCGGCGGTGGTGGCCACCGCGGTCGTGCTGCTCACCGTCGCGCTCGCGCTCGGCCGCGGTCGGGCGGTCCGTCGGTTACGCAGCCAGGTCACCGACCTGGAGAACCGGCTCGCCGGCGCGCAGTCCCAGGTCCAGACGCAGAACGTCCGCGCCGCCCAGCTCGCCGACCAGATCCTGCCCGCGGTCGTGAAACGGCTGCGTGACGGTGCCTCGCCCGAGGCCGCGCTGGCCGAGATCGTGGAGATCGGCGAGATCGGCGCCGCCGGCACCGCCTACCCGGGCCTCGCCCGCGGAACCGACCCTGCCGTCGGGACGGTCATCGGCCAGGAGGCGGGCGTCATCGGCCGCGGGGACGCCGCCGCAAGCCCGGAGATCGGCGACGGGGACCGCGAGGCACGCGAGACCCACCGACGCATCCTGCGGACGCTGGCGACGGAGATCGGCCGCGGCGAGCGGATGCGCGCCGCGGCGATGTCCGCCTGCGCCAACGCCGCCGGCCGGGTGCAGGCCCTGGCGACGAGCATGCTCGCGGACCTGCGCGAGATGGAGGAGCGCCACGACGAGGAGGTCTTCGGCGACCTGCTCCGCCTGGACCACGCGACCGCGCAGGCGGGCCGGCTGGCGGACAGCATCGCGGTACTGACCGGCGCCCGTACCGGGCGGCGATGGACCAAGCCGATCGTGATGGAGAGCATCCTGCGCGGCGCGGTCGGCCGGATCAGTGCCTACCAGCGGGTCCGTCTGCACTCGACGAGCACGGTCGCGGTCGCCGGCTACGCCGCGGAGGGCGTCATGCACGCTCTCGCCGAGCTGATGGACAACGCGACCAGCTTCTCGCCTCCGTCCGAGGAGGTGCACGTCTACGTGGAGGAGGTCCAGGCCGGCATCGTCGTGACGATCGAGGACGGTGGCCTCGTCATGGGACCCGCCGCGCTGCGCCGTGCCGAGGCCGCCGTCTCGGCGGAGCCGCTGGATCTGACCACGCTGTCCGGCACCCGCCTGGGCCTGGCCGTCGTCGGCGTGCTTGCCCGCAAGCACGGTCTGATGGTGTCGTTCCGGCCGTCCTCGCGCGGCGGTACCGGCGTCGTGGTGATGATCCCCCGCCGGCTCATCACCCAGCCGCGGCCGAACCCCACCGCGGCCGGGCTGCCGGTGGGCGAGATCGTCGGCGCGGCCGCGGCCGCCCCGGGCGCGGCGGCGCGCGCGGACGCGGCCGGCGCGGCGCCTCGGGGCACGAGCAGCAGGCTGGAGCGCCCCACCTCGGTCGAACCCAGCCTCGACGGCGCCAGCTTCGACGGCGCCAGCTTCGACGGCACGAGCTTCAACGGCACCAGGTCGACGGGAACCGGGTCGACGGGAACCGGGTTGGCGGGAACCGGGTTGGCGGGAAGCGGCCTGGCGGGAAGCGGCCTGGCGGACGGCGCCGCGGCGGGGCGACCCGCCGCACCCGGCACACCCGTTCTGGGCAGCCCGACGGGGCCGGTCGCGCGCGCCGATGTTCCCGGCGAGCCGGCCGCGCCCGTGCCACCGGCGCCCCGCGAGGTGCTGCCGAAACGGCGTCGCGGGGAGACCATGGCGAACGCGGTGGGCCGGGTGCCGGTTCCGCCGGCGCCGACGCGCGCCTCCCCGCCCGCCGACGCCGGCGCCCGCTTCGGCGCCTTCCGCCGCGCGACCCGCGGCGAGCGGACCGACGCGGTCGCCTCGAACACCTCCAGCGCGCCCGACCGGCCCGGCGTGGGTCGCCCGCCATCGCCGCCGCCTCCGCTGCCTCCGTCACGTACCGGACCGACCGCGTTGCCGGGACCGACCGTGCCACCGGGACCGACCGTGCCACCGAGACCGACCGTGCCACCGAGACCGACCGTGCCACCGGGACCGACCGTGCCACCGAGACCGGTGGAACCGCACCCCGCCTCCGGGGGCAGCGCCGGCGGCCCGGACGAGAGCACCTGGTTCCAGACGCGGGGCGGGACCGACGCCGACGGGCCCACTCCAGGCGGGTCCACGTTCGACGGGCTCACCCCGGACGGGACCAGGTTCGACGGACCCACCCCCGGCGGCCTCCCCACCTGGCGCAACGGCAACTCCTGATCGCTCCTACGCACGGCCGGAGACAAGCATGAACACGAGAACCCGTGACCTCGACTGGCTGCTGGAAAACCTGTTGGAGCGGACTCCGGGAACCCGACACGCCCTGGTGCTCTCCAAGGACGGGCTCAAGCTCTGCCGCAGTTCCGGTCTCAGCGTGGATTCCGCGGACCAGCTCGCCGCCATCGCCTCCGGTATCCAGAGCCTCTCGCATGGCGCGTCGATCGAGTTCGGGGACGGCAGCGGGGGCGTGCGGCAGTCGATGACCGAGTTCCACGGCGGCCTGCTGTTCATCATCGAGGCCGGCCAGGGCGCCCATCTCGCCGTCGTGGCGACCGATGACGCCGACGCCGGCGTCATCGGGCACAACATGAACGAGCTGGTCGAGCAGATCGGCGACTACCTCAGTGCCCCGCCGCGCGAGGCCGCCCCCGGGTTCGCGGCCTCGTGATCCGCGAGGCCATCGACGGGGAGAACCCCGACCGGCTCTACACCGTCACCGGCGGGCGCAGCCGCGCCGACGAGAACGCCTTCGACCTCGTCACGCTGATCGTCAGCGAGAGCGACCCGGCGCCGGGCATGCAGTCCGAGCACGCCGCGATCCTGCGGATGTGCCGGTCGCCGGTCGCCGTCGTGGAGCTCGCCGCCGAGCTGAAGCTGCCGGTGAGCGTGGTGAAGATCCTGCTCTGCGACCTGCTGGACACCGGCCGGATCGCGGCGCGCCATCCCTCGGCCTCCGTCGTCAGGACGCCGTTGCCCCATCCCGAGATCCTGAAGCAGGTGCTCGTTGGACTCAAGAAGCTCTGAGCCCGCCGTCCGGGCGTTACCCCGTTCCCGCGCCCCGCTGGCGAGCACGGTCGACGACGCGCTGAAGATCGTGATCGTCGGCGGGTTCGGTGTCGGCAAGACCACGATGGTCCGCGCGGTCAGCGAGATCCGCCCGCTGAGCACCGAGGAGACGATGACCGGTGCCGGCATCGGCATCGACGACACGGGCGGCGTGCGGGAGAAGACCACGACCACCGTGGCCTTCGACTTCGGCCGGATCAGCCTCAACGAGCGGATGGTGCTCTACCTGTTCGGCGCCCCTGGGCAGGAGCGGTTCTGGTTCCTGTGGGACCGGCTGTTCGCAGGGACGCTCGGCGCAGTCGTCCTGGTCGACACCCGTCGGGTGGCGGACTCCTGGTACGCGATCGACCGGCTGGAGCACCACGGGATGCCGTTCATCGTCGCGCGGAACAACTTCGGCGAGCCGGCGCACACGCTGCCGCAGCTGCGCGAGGCGCTGTCGCTGTCCGACGACGTCCCGCTCGTCGACTGCGACGCCCGGCACCGCGCGTCGAGCAAGTCGGTCCTGATCGCACTGGTCAACCACCTGTACGCCCTGTCCACCGCCCAGGAGATCTCGCCGTGACACCTCCGTCCCACGACCGCGTCGACACCTGGGCGCCGGCGCCGGCCGCCCCCGAGCTCGCGGCTCCGGCGCCGGGCTTCCCCGACCACCCGGGCGCGGTCCGGTTGTACGGCCCGCGCTTCCAGCACAACCCGGCGCAGATGTACCGGGAGATGCGCCGCGTCCACGGCCCCGTCGCGCCGATCCTGCTCGACGGCGACATCCCCGCCTGGCTGGTCCTCGGCTATCGGGAGTTGCACTACGTGACGAGCAACCCGGAGCTGTACGGTCGCGACCCGCGCCGCTGGAACGCCTGGGACCGCGTCCCGCCGGACTGGCCGCTGCTGCCCGTCGTCGGCTACCAGCCGTACACGATGCACCTGGAGGGCGCCGAGTTCGAGCGCCGCTCCGCGATCATGAACGACGTGCTCGGTGACGTGGACCTGTTCGAGCTGCGGGCGCTGTGCGAGCGGACCTGCGACGAGCTGATCGACGGTTTCGCCGGACGCGGCGAGGCGGACCTCATCACCGAGTACGCCCAGTCGATGCCGATGCTGCTGATCGGACGCATGATCGGCATTCCCGAGGCCGGCCTGCCGGAGCTGCTCGCGTCGATGAACGCGGCCACCGACGGCTCCGGCCCGGAGGCGGTCGCCGGCCACTCCCGGTTCGTCGCCATCATCAACGCGCTGCTGGCCGACCGGCGGGCCCGCCCGCGGCCGGACCTCCCGTCCGCGATGCTCGGCCACCCCGGGAAGCTGACCGACGAGGAGGCGTCGTGGGACCTGTTGCTGATCGTCGGGATCGGCCAGCAGCCGATCACCGACTGGATCGGCAACACGCTGCGGCTGATGCTCACCGACAGCCGGTTCGCCGTGACCCTTTCCGGGGGCCGGCGCAGCGTCGGGCAGGCGCTCAACGAGGTGCTGTGGGAGGACACGCCGCTGCAGAACATGTCCGGCCGCTGGGCGGTCCGCAGCACCCAGCTCGCCGGCCAGCACATCCAGGCCGGTGACATGCTCGTGCTGAGCTGCGCGGCGGCGAACGGCGACCCGCAGGTGCGGCCGGACTCCTTCGAGGGCCCCGGCGGCAACCACGCCCACATGTCGTTCGGCCACGGCGAGCACCGCTGCCCGTATCCCGCGCAGGAGATCGCCGAGACGATCGTGCGGGGCGCCGTCGAGGTGCTGCTCGACCGGCTGCCCGACGCCGTGCTCGCCGTCTCCCCCGACGCGCTGGTCTGGCGTCCGTCACCGTGGATGCGCGGCCTGTCCGCCCTGCCGGTGCACTTCTCGCCGTCCTGAGCAGCCGAGCCGCCCGGCCGCTGGCCTGCCGAGACGGCCGCCTGCCGAGACGGTGAGCTGCCGAGCTCAGACCTCGCCGGAGCGGGGGGCCAGCGCCCAGGCGAGGGCGAGGTCGGCCACCTCTTCCCAGCCGGGCACGCTGGCCGTCAGGTGCGGACGACCCGGGAACTCGTGGTACGCCGTGATCGCTCCCGACCTGCGCTGGCGGGTGTACGTCTCCCGGCTGACCGACGCCGGGACGGTGTGGTCGGCGCCGTTGCCGAGGACCAGCAGCGGCGCCCGGTCGGCCTTGGTGAAGTCGACCTTGCTCACCGCCTTCGGGTTGACGTTCGCGAACGCGGCCTGCCACAGCGGCCGGCCCGGAGTGGGCACCTGCAGCCGCGCGTACAGCTCATCCGACTCGGCCCGGCTGACCGTGTTCGCGAACGCGTAGAACCACTGGTCCGCGGTCAGCCCGACCAGCCGGCCGCGGGTCGCCGGCTTCGTCAGCACCGGGGCCGACGAGCGCAGCGTGGCCAGCGGCAGCCGCAGCACGCCCTTCACCGGCGCCGGCGAGATCGCCACCCCGGCCGCCCCGAGGCCGCGGTCGAGCAGGAGCTGGACGATCAGCCCACCGAACGAGTGCCCGACGAGGATCGGCGCCTCCGGCAGCGCCGCGACGATCTTCGCGTAGCTGTCCGTCACCTCGGTCACGCCGATGTGGTTGTCGGCGGTCGGCTCGCCCCGCAACGCCTCGAGGTCACGGTCCATCCCCGGCCACTCCGGCGCGAGACCGGTGTGCCCCAGGGCGGCGAACCGGTCGATCCACGGCTGCCAGCTCGCCGACGACAGCCACAGACCGTGGATGAAGACGATCGTGTGCCCCGCACTCACGGCGCTCGGTTCCGACTCGGCGGCCGGGCTGATCTCGCTCACGTGGGCTCCTCGACACTCGCGGATGCTCGGCCCCCGGCCCGCCCCGGTAGCGTGACGCGTCCGGAAACCGGGAGGAGAGGTCGGAGATCGCCATCATCGACGGAAGCGACAGTCCGGCGCACTGTGACCCGTGCCACAGGACGACCGTCCGTCGACTCGCGCCCCCCACGCCCGGAGGCTCCGACGACCACGCCCCATCCGGGTAGGATCGCCCCGCGGGGCCGTTAGCTCAATTGGCAGAGCAGCCGGCTTTTAACCGGCGAGTTCAGGGTTCGAGTCCCTGACGGCCCACCCCGCGGCAGGCGTGTTAGCTGCATGGTTTGCATTTCCTACTTACTCGTTTCGCGTGCGCTGATCGCTGTGGGTGGATTGTGGGTGAGATGGCCGTCTCACCCGCCGCGGAACCGCGTTCGCGACCGTCTCCGCCGCCGCCTGACCCGTCGACCGCAACAGGTGCGCGTACAGCCGAGCGGTGATCGCCGGGGAGCTGTGACCAAGCCTCTTACTCAGCAGCGTGAGATCTCCGCCCTCGGAGAGATGGATGCTCGCCGAGCTGTGCCGGAGGTCGTGCAGCCGCTTGAGGGACAGCAGATCCTCGCCGAGCTCGACGCCGGCCTCCAAGTCGAAAGGCAGCGCCTCGGCGAGGTGCAGCACCGCGCTGGAGCCGCGACGCCGGGTGCAGCCGATCACCTCCACCTGTCCGCACGGCACCCGATCCCGGTAAACCGTCCATATGCCTTCTGGCGCCCGGTACCGCTTGCCGACCGTCGGCGTCTTTGCGCCCCGCTCGGCCGAGCGCACGAGTTGGCAGCACAGCCCCACCCGTCGGGCAATCACCTGCATGTGGCTCGTGACGTATGCCGGCGAGAGGTGCCTCCCGTCGAGGCGGGTGAAGATCAGCCCGGTGAGCTGTACCAATTCCCCGCGCTGGTTAGGCAGGGTGCCGTTGTTCCATGCCGGTCCGACCGCGTCGCGCTCGGCGTCCCGCTCGAGCTGGCGTGCCGTGATTGATTCGAGCATCATCGGATCTATATCGAGTGGCCGCTTTCCCGACTTCGTCTTGGGTGGCCACACGCCTAGGCGGCCCTGCGACTCGACGATCTGGCGGCAGATCGTCAGCCTCGACGCCTCCGCGTCAACGTCCGTGTCGGCCAGCCCGCAGGCTTCCCCTCGACGTACCCCGTGAATGGCGATCAGCTCGTACAGGGCGGCCAGGCGGTCGTCAGCGGCCTCGTCCAGGAATCGGCCGACCTCCTCGGGCTCCCACGGTTCAACCTCCTCCTCGTCTTGTTCAGGCATCTCCACACCCAAAGCCGGATTCCGTCAATCAACCGTTCTACCACCGCGTCGTTGAGCGCGGCTCGCAGCGTTGCGAAGATCTCGAGAATCGTTTTCGGAGCGAGCGGCCGAGACTTCCTTATCGCACCGTTGCCCCCTTTCACGGGAGCGGATCCCTCGACCTCAAGCCGTGCGATCATCTGATGAATATGACTTTTCCGGAGCCCCTTGAGGGGCAGTTCCCCGAGCATGGGGCATAGATAGAGGCGGATGTTGCTCTCATAGCCACCGCGACTCGTGGGGCGTAGTCGCCGCTTTCCCGCGAGCCACGTGTTCAAGTACTGACCGACGGTCAACTGGCCGACGTGTTGCCGCCCAGAACGGATCTTGACAACTTCCTTCTCGGCGTCCGCCCGTGCGTCCTCTTCGGCCGGGTATCCGGAGCCCCGAATCTCCCCTCTGCCGACCAGCGGCCGCAGATCTTCGGGAACCTGGATTCGATACGTCCACCTACCATGATCTTTTCTCTTGAGCTTCGGGCAGCGTTTCCCAAGCTGCTTGCCGTCCGCATCACGGCAGCCGCACCGCCTCTCCGTTTTAATTTTCATTTTCTCAGAAAAGCCCTTCGTTTTCAATTCTTGAGTCTGACGATCGATCTCGCCTCTACGGAAAGGACCCGGAACCCCTGGCATCACACCGCAAATAAAACTTCACCCAAATATCCGGAAAGTCCATGAAATCTCTCGGTCGAGAGCATGAAAAAGGACTAGGTGAGAGCGGAATGCGCGGCCGCCCCGCACACATGCAATGGTCGACGTAACGAGGAAACGACCATCAAAACAATTCAGGCTCCATGGACACCCCGTGTCAAGCGCCTTCACCAGAGATCTCGTCGATGGAGAGGTGCCGACGGATGAGGGAGGTGGGAACTTTGTATCGGCTACCGATCTGGAAAATCTTCACGGGGAATTTCCCGGTTTTCGCGAGCCGGTAGCTTTGGGTGCGGCCGCATGGTCGAGGCGACCGCCGCCGCAGTGCAGCTTCCGGGAAGTCGACGACTTGCCGCTCTGGGGGTAACAGTAGAAGACGACGGAGGGGAGGATCTGACGGACAGACGGCAGTTCATGGAAGCCATGGCAGCGGCCGGGACCAGCGCCGCAGTCCTTTACCGCAGGCTGGCGGTGGCGCACCCTGATCAGCTCACCGTGGAAGAGATGGAAGCGGACCTCGACGGTATCGCCGCGACCTACATGGCCACCCCGCACAGCGTGATGTTCCCCCGCATCCTCGCGGGCTGGAGGCAGGCGGAGGAGTTCCTGGAGGGCCGGGGAGGTCTGAAGGTTCGGCGCCAGGTGACCTCTTTTGCCGGGAGGTATGGGTTCTACCTGGCCCGGCTTGCGTTGAATACCGGTGATGACGAGACCGCGCGTCGGTTCGGGATGCTCGCGTTCCAGCACGGCGACGACGCCGATGACGCGCTGCTCACCGGCACCGTCGCCGGCCTACGATCGTCGCTGGCGTACTTCGCCGGCACGTTCCAGACCGCCGCCGAGATCGCTGCTGCGGCACGGCCCACCGCCGATCCCTACGCCCGCGCCCGGCTCGCCGCGTTCGAGGCCCGCGCCTGGGCGGCCCTCGGGGACGAGACCCGCACGCGTCACGCCCTCGACGCGATGGCCGATGATCTGTTCACCGTGCCGCAGTTCGGGGAGCCCCCCTTTGACGACGAGGCCGTCGCGGGCTTCACGGCGGTCGCGCTCAGCCGCCTCGGGGAAGGCACGGAGGCGGAGCCCCATGCCCGCCGATCGATCACGATCCTCGAGGAGCAGGGCATTCGCCGCCCCGAGGACTACGGCGGAAGCCTCGCGGCCCTGGCCACCGCGCTGCTGAACCGACCGAAGCCAGACCCCGAGGAGGCGGCGCGGATCATGGGCCGCACTCTGGACCTCCTGGCGAGCTACCCGACCCGGACGGTGTTGCACCGAGCCCACGAAGTCGCCGCCCAGCTTGATCCCTACGCCACCCTGCCCGTCGTCGCCGACGTCCGGGAACGCCTGCACCACGTCCGTCCGCTCCTGGCCCTGCCCGCCGCCCGATGAGCCAGCTCCACTTCGGCGAGCCCACCGCCATCGTCGTACCCACCGTGATCACCGAACGGCTGCTCTTACGCTGCTGGCAGGCCCGCGACGTCGAACCGTACGCGGCGGTCGCTGCCGATCCCGAAATGGGCCGGTACACCGGCAGTCCTCGCAGCGAAGCGGCCGTGTGGGACATGGAAGCCGCGCTGACCGGACACTGGCACCTGCGCGGTTTCGGCATGTGGGCCCTCGAAGACCGGACCACCGGAGAGTTCATCGGCCGTGCCGGACTGTACGAGGAGCCCGGCTGGCCCGGCATCGAAGCCGCTTGGACAATTCGCCACGACCGATGGGGCCAGGGCCTCGCCACAGAAGCCGGACGGGCCGTTCTGATTTTTGCATTCACGCACGTTAAGGCCGATCAGATCATCTCCCTGATCAATCCGCAGAACGCGGCATCGATCCGAGTCGCGACCAAACTTGGATTCCACGACGCAGGCACACAGTTCCGCGACGACGCGATCTACACGATCACGCACACCACGTGGGCCAATCACCTGTCGCGATGACCGGGCCAGCCACCGCAAGTCTGTACGAATAGTCGACAAAGGACGGGTCGGGAGCGTCCTATGCCGCTCCCGACCCTGTGGGGTGCCAGAAGTCGGCCTGGGCCTGTGACCTGCGGGGATGCGGCCGTGCGGGGCCGGCGGCATGATGGTCAGCTATGTCCATCCGCCTGCTCTATCTGATCTTCGTTCGGGTGTGCGGCTGGCTGGTTCTCCTCGGTCGTTCGTCGGCGTCGAAGGACATCGAGCTGCTCGTGTTGCGGCACGAGGTCGCGGTGCTGCGCCGTACCCAGCCCAAGCCGCGGTGGGACTGGGCAGACCGGGCGGTCCTCGCCGCACTCGTTCGGCTTCTCCCCACAACGCTGCGAGCCCACCGGCTGATCACCCCTGGGACCATTCTGCGGTGGCACCGCCGTCTGATCACACGGAAATGGACCCATCCGCAGCGGATGGGACGACCTCCGGTCAGCGCGGAGATCGCCGCACTGATCGAGCAGTTCGCGACCGAGAACGCGACGTGAGGCTACCAGCGGATCCAGGACGAGCTCCTCAAGCTCGGCCACCGGGTGAGCGCCTCCACGATCCGCCGGGTCCTGAAGTCCCTGGGTCTTCCACCCGCGCCCAGGCGGCAGACCGACACAACGTGGCGGCAGTTCCTACGTACCCAGGCCTCGACCATGCTGGCCGTCGACTTCTTCCACGTGGATTGCGCGGTGACGTTGCGGCGTCTGTACTGCTTCATCGTCCTGGAGGTCGGCACCCGCACCGTCCACATCGTTGGGGTCACCGTCCACCCCGACGGACCGTGGACCACCCAACAGATCCGGAACCTTCTCATGGACCTCGGTGACCGCGCGGCAGACTTCCAGTTCCTGGTCCGCGACCGCGCAGGGCAGTTCACCGCATCGTTCGACGCGGTCCTCACCGACGCCGGCATCACCGCTGTGAAGATCCCGCCCCGGACTCCCCGGGCGAACGCCTACGCGGAACGGTTCGTCCGCACGGTCCGGAACGAGGCCACCGACCGGATACTGATCTTCGGTGAACGGCATCTGCGTACCGTCCTGGCCGAGTACGCGGCCCACTACAACGGACGGCGACCCCACCGCGGCCGCGACCTTCAACCACCCCGGCCCGACCACCCCATCGCCGACCTGACCCAGGAACGGATCAAACGTCGGCCCGTCCTCGGCGGCCTGATCAACGAATACGAACGAGCCGCCTAAAACCCCAGGCCACCACCGGTGGCCGAGTTCTGGCACCCCACAAGACCCCGTAGACCTCCCGCAGGTGCGCCTCGATATCGCGGGTCGTCATGCCCCGCGAGTACAACGACAGGATCGTGTCGTCGAGATTCCCGATCCGCCGCGCCCGTTTCGGCACGATCGTCGGTTCGAACGACCCGTTCCGGTCACGGGGTACCTCGATCTCGACCGGACCGTTCCGCGTCGACACCGTCTTCGTGGACCTCCCGTTCCGGGAGTTTCCCGTGCCCTGACCGGCCGGATCACCCACCTCGTAGCCGAGATGGTCCGTCATCTCGACCTGCAAGGCCCGCTCGAGGACAGCTTTCGTCATCTGGTTCAACAGGCCATCGACACCGTCGATCGGTGTTCCGGTCGCTTTCGCGTCCTTCAACAACGTGTCGATCGCCTCCGGCGCGAAAGCCTCGGTGATCCTCTTCGCTGCCGCTTCGTCTTTTGTCCGAAGCGTCGTACCCCAAACCGACATGATCCGGTGACAGTCGCACCATCGGATCAGGCGTCGGCCTGCCACGCCCGCAACGCGTCTGCCGCCGCCACGGTGTCCGGGTGCTCGTCGCCGAGCAGCTGCTCCCGATCGGCGACCACCCGCTCCAGGATGCTGATCGCCTCGGCGGTCCGCCCCGCCTGCCCGTAGGAGGCGGCGAGGTTGGCGCGGGCGGTCAGCGTGTCCGGGTGCTCGTCGCCGAGCAGCCGCGCACAGTCGGCGACCACCCGCTCGAAGATGCTGATCGCCTCGGCGATCCGCCCCGCCAGCCGGTAGGAGGCGGCGAGGTTGTTGCGGGCGGTCAGCGTGGTCGGATGCTCCGCGCCGAGCAGCCGCGCGGCGTCGGCGGCCACCCGCTCCCCGAGGCTGATCGCCTCGGCGGTCCGCCCCGCCTGCCCGTAGGAGGCGGCGAGGTTGGCGCGGGCGGTCAGCGTGGCCGGGTGCTCGTCGCCGAGCAGCCGCTCCCGATCGGCGATTACCCGCTCCTCGATGCTGATCGCCTCGACGGTCCGCCCCGCCAGCCGGTAGGAGGCGGCAAGGTCGGCGCGGGCGCGCAGCGTGGTCGGATGCTCCGCGCCGAACAGCCGCGCACAGTCGGCGACCACCCGCTCCCCGAGGCTGATCGCCTCGACGGTCCGCCCCGCCTGCCGGTAGGAGGCGGCGAGGGTGGCGCGGGCGGTCAGCGTGGCCGGGTGCTCGTCGCCGAACAGCCGCGCGGAGTCGGCGATTACCCGCTCCTCGATGCTGATCGCCTCGACGGTCCGCCCCACCTGCCCGTAGGAGACGGCAAGGGTGGCGCGGGCTCTCAGCGTGTCCGGATGCTCCGCGCCGAGCAGCCGCGCACAGTCGGCGACCAGCCGCTCGAAGATGTTGATCGCCTCGGCGGTCCGCCCCGCCTGCCCGTAGGAGACGGCAAGGGTGACGCGGGCGGTCAGCGTGTCCGGGTGCTCGTCGCCGAGCAGCCGCTCGGAGTCGGCGACCACCCGCTCCTTGATGTTGATCGCCTCGTCGGTCCGCCCCGCCTGCCGGTAGGAGGCGGCGAGGTTGGCGCGGGCGGTCAGCGTGTTCGGGTGCTCGTCGCCGAGCAGCCGCTCGGCGTCGGCGACCACCCGCTCCCCGAGGCTGATCGCCTCGACGATCCACCCCACCTGCCCGTAGGAGAAGGCGAGGGTGGCGCGGGCGGTCAGCGTGGTCGGATGCTCCCCGCCGAGCAGCCGCACACAGTCGGCGACCAGCCGCTCGAAGATGTTGATCCCCTCGGCGGTCCACCCCCCCTGCCGGTAGGAGCCGGCGAGGGTGACGCGGGCGGTCAGCGTGGACGGGTGCTCGTCGCCGAGCAGCCGCACACAGTCGGCGACCACCCGCTCCTCGATGCTGATCGCCTCGTCGGTCCGCCCCCCCTGCCCGTAGGAGAAGGCGAGGTTGACGCGGGCGGTCAGCGTGTCCGGGTGCTCGTCGCCGAGCAGCCGCACACAGTCGGCGACCACCCGCTCGAAGATGCTGATCGCCTCGGCGGTCCGCCCCGCCTGCAGGTAGGAGACGGCGAGGTTGGCGCGGGCGGTCAGCGTGTTCGGGTGCTCGTCGCCGAGCAGCCGCTCGGCGTCGGCGACCACCCGCTCCCCGAGGCTGATCGCCTCGACGATCCGCCCCACCTGCCCGTAGGAGAAGGCGAGGTTGCCACGGGCGCGCAGCGTGTCCGGATGCTCCCCGCTGAGCAGCCGCTCCCGATCGGCGACCAGCCGCTCCTCGATGCTGATCGCCTCGACGATCCGCCCCGCCTGCCGGTAGGACAAGGCGAGGTTGCCACGGGCGGCCAGCGTGGCCGGATGCTCATCGCCGAGCAGCCGCACATAGTCGGCGACCACCCGCTCCCCGAGGCTGATCGCCTCGACGATCCGTCCCCCCTGCCCGCAGAAGAAGGCGAGGTTGCCGCGGGCGGCCAGCGTGTCCGGATGCTCCCCGCCGAGCAGCCGCACACAGTCGGCGACCACCCGCTCCCCGAGGCTGATCGCCTCGACGGTCCGCCCCCCCTGCCCGTAGGAGAAGGCGAGGTTGACGCGGGCGGTCAGCGTGGTCGGGTGCTCGTCGCCGAGCAGCCGGGCGGCCTGGTCGGCGATCTGCTGCCGGTAGGCGACGGCAGGGGCGTACAGGCCGGCGTTCACCAGACTGTCGCCGGCCCGGAACAGCAGCCGATGCCCGTCGGGCTGCCAGAGCAGGTCCCCGGCGACGGCGGCCAGGGTGGTGGTGTTGGCACGCAGCGCGGCGGCAAGGTCGGGGGTGGTGTGGTCGCCGTCCGGCCACAGCGCCAGCAGCCCGTCAGCCGCGGCGCGGACCGGCGCCGCCGGGGCGATGGTGGTCTCCCGGGCGGCGCGGGCGGTCAGCGCGTGGACCCGCACGGCGCGCACATCGTCGGTGGAGGTGTGGGTAAGCAGGCCGTAGCGGTGCAGCAGCCGCAGGGTCTTGCGTGCCTGGTCGGCGGTGACCGGCCGGTCGGCGGTGACCGACCGGCCGGCGGTGGCGGTGCGGTGCGCGGTCAGGTAGCCGAGGACGGCGGGGGTGGCCCACAACGTGTCGGGATGACCATCCGGGTCACAGACCGAGGCCACCGCCAACGCGGGCCGGGCCAGCCCGGGTGGATCGGCAGCATCGGCGGCGTCGAGGGCAAGCAGGAGGGTGACGGCCACCGGCCGGCCGTAGCCGTCCGGGTCGGCGCTGGCGGGCATCACCTCGTCCAGCCGCTCCTCGCCGGCGGTGTACCGGGCCAGGTAGGCCGCGCACCCCTCCTCCTGCGCGATCATGTAGGCGGCGGCGTGGGACAACGCCAACGGCAAATGCCCCACCGCCACACCCAGCCCGGCCACACCCGCATCGAGCAGATGGGCCTTGCCTTCGCCGGTGAGCCGGCCGGTCAGATACGCCGCCGACTCGGCCGGGGTGTACACGTCGACCTCGACGGTCCGCCGCCCCGCACTCGCCAGAGTGACATCACGCAGCCGGGTGGTCGCCACCGTCCATCCCGACGGCCGGTGCGGCGGCCACCAGCCGGTGAGACCAGCCGGATCGGTGATGTCATCGAGGACCACCAGCCAGCTGCGGTCGGTGGTGTGCAACCACTCCAACAGCGCCTGCGCGTCCGCGGTCGGGTCAGCGCCAACAGCGCCGGGGACACCGACGCGCACCGCGGCCCGGGCATAGGTGGTGATCACCTGCTCCGCGCTACCGGCAGCCACCCACACCACCAGCTCCGTACCCCGCTCGACTGCCTGATGGGCGAACCACGCCGCCAGCTGGGACTTCCCCACCCCGCCGCCACCCGCCAGGACCCGCGTACCCGCACCCCTGCCGCGGCCGCCCTGGGCCAGGACCACGTCCTCACCCCGGCGATGCGCCGCCACAATCTGATCCTGTAGGCCCTGGCGGGGCTGGAACGCCGACGCCAACGTCGGAGGCTGCCCCACCAGCGCCGGCCACGCCACCACCCGCCGGCCCGGAAAGTAGTTGTGCTGAACGTTGCGGTCGCCCTGCTGGATCGCGGCAGGCCCGACAACAACATTGTTCTTCTCCGGCCAGTCAGGCAGCGATCCGGACTGCCCGAACTGGTCGGGATCGGGATCGGGATCGGGGTCGGGGGCTGGCAGGCCGGTCACGGGGGTCAGCCGGTGAAGGTGTTGGTCTGCCGGTTGTGATCACCCTGCTGGATCGCAGTCGGCCCGGTGAACAGATTCCCGACCAGGCTGTGCCCACCACCACTGGTGGTGGCGGCGCGTACCTGCTCGACGGCCTGGGCGAGCGCCGCGGCGAAAGCAGGATCATGGTCGGTGGCGTCTTCCAACGCCAGCGCCAGACGCTGCCGGGTCCGCACCGACACCTCTCCCGTGTCCTGGGTTTCCTCCTCGACACGGGCCAGGACCGGATCGTTCTCCCCCAACACCCCACTGACCAGATCATGAACCCGGTCCATGCCGGCATCGACCAGCCGGTCGGTTTCAGTGTCGATCCCACCGTCGACCCGGTCGCCGACCCGGCGGGCCTTACGCAGCGCCCACGCGGCCAGCACCCCGACCGCGATCTCAATCCCCGTCATCCACGCCCCTCCGAGCCCGGCGCCATGCGCACCAGCACAGGCACGCTGCGCATCATCTTCCACCCCGGGGGGCATGGACCAGCACAGCCCGGACATCCCCCCGACCCCACCGCGGCCGACCATCCACCGGCAATCCCCCCTGCAGTAACGGACGTGAGACAGCCGCTGCCAGGCTGGTTAGCTGGACTCCGGCCGTCCCGGACCTCCACGGACGGGATGTCGAAACGCAGGGAGCGTGCCCGTGACCACCACCACCGCACCCGAACCGGCCGCGAAGGCCCCGGGCCGGCCACGGCTCACCGCCCCCCAGGCCGCCGCCGCCCGCCAGCTCGTCGACTTCGCCACCGCCCTGCCCGTCAGCCCCGACGCCCGCCTGCTCGCGTTGACCCTCGCCGTCCGGGCCGTCCGCGACGGGCAGGCAAACCTGACCAGCATGGACCTACGCCGCTACCCCGACCCCCACGGTGTACTCGGCGAGTTGGCCACCGGCGGCTGGATCGTCGGCGACGACCTGGGGCGGATCGTCGACGCCGACCCGGCCGAGGCCTTTCGCCTCCAAGCCGCCGGGTTCGCCGGGCTGGTCGACCCGCCGATGGGCACCCTGATGCGCAGCCGCGTCTCCGGGTGGATCACCCGCACCCTCGCCGCGAAACCCTTGAAAAAGCCGACGCCACCAGCCGGCTCGCCGCCCTCACCCTGATCCTCCACGCCCACCCCACCACCGGCACCGGCCAGCTCCCCGACCTGGACGAGCAGACCCTCACCACCCTCACCCCGACATGGATCAGCCTGCTCGACGACGGCAGCTACCAGCTCACCGAGGCGGCCGCCGACCATCTCCCCATCTACCAGCCCACCCCACCTGCCTGACCCCCGCCGCTGACCGCTGCTCGTAGGCGGCGGCCCGGGGCTCGGGCACGACGTAGGCCAGCGGGCCGGTCGCGTGCTGAGACGAGAGGGTGCGGCCGGCGCGGGCGTTGCCGCGGGAACCGCAGAACTCGGTGTCCTCGCTCGCACGGCGGCGGGGAAGCCGGCCCGAGCACGCTGTCCACCCACATCCCCGAACTCGGACGCCAGCCGACAGGCGAACAGCCCGCGAGGGCCACCAGCGACTCAGCCCTCAACCGGAGGATCAGCGGGCAGCTCGGCCAGTACCCGGGCCGTCAGCTGCGTGGAGGGATGCCCCTCACCCAGCACCCGGCCGAGCCGGGCCGCCGTGTCCACCAGCAGCACCCGCGCCTGCCCCACCCGACCCGCGTCGGCCAGATACACCGCCAGGTTGTGCGCCGAATCCAACGTGTCCGGATGATCCACCCCCAGCATCCGGCGCCGGCCCTCCACCACCACACGGCCAAGATCACAGGCGGCGGGCAGCTCCCCCGTATCCGCCAACCGCACCGCCAGGCTGTGCGCGGAGGTCAGGGTGTGGGGGTGGTCGTCGCCGAGGACCCGCCGGCGGCGGGTCAGGGGGTCCTCGTCCAACACCCGCGCCCCCCGCACGTCCCCGAGCGCGGCCAGCGTGGCGGCGAGGTTGCCCGCGGAGGTCAGGGTGTCGGGGTGGTCGTCACCGAGAACCCGACGCCGGCGGGTCAGGGGGTCCTCGTCCAACACCCGCGCCCCCCGCACATCGCCAAGATCGGCCAGCCGGATGGCGAGGTTGCCCGCGGAGATCAGGGTGTTGGGGTGGTCGTCGCCGAGAATCCGACGCCGGCGGGCCAGAGTGTCCTCGTCCAACACCCGCGCCCCCTCATGGTCACCGAGGGCGCCGAGGGTGATGGCGAGGGTGTAGGCGGTGGTGAGGGTGGCGGGGTGGTCGGGGCCGCACTGGTCGCGGGTGTCCTGGTGCAGGCGGGTGGCCAGGGTGTGGGCGGCGGGGTAGTCACCGTGGGCGTACAGGTGGAAGCAGAATCCGTCGGCGTGGTGGCGGAGCTGGTGGGGGTCGGTGGGGCCGGTGAGGCGGGCGTGGGCGTGGAGGAGGTGCGGGCCGAGGGCCGCCCACACCGGCCAGGACCCCGGATCCTCCGCGCTCAAGGGGTCGAGGGTGGCGTCCAGGAGGCGGCCGGTGGTGTCGGTGAGGGTCTGGTGGCGGTCGGCGGTCAGCTGTCCGGCGATGACCGTCTGGACGAGGCGGTGCACGACGAGGGTGTCACCGAGGCGGCGGGCCAGGGAGTAGTCCCCGGCGGCGGCGAGGGTGTCGTCGAGGTCGACGGTGGGATCGGCGCCGGCGGTGACGGCGGCCAGGGGTGGGTCGAGTAGGTGGGCGTGGTCGGTGAGCAGGGTCAGGGGGATCGGTTCGGGGGCGAGCAGGGCGCACAGTTCGAGTAGTGCCACCGCGGCCGGTGTTTCGTCGCGCAGCCGGTCCAGGGAGATCGACCAGCAGGTGTCGACCCGCCCGGCATACAGCAGGTCATCGCCCTTACCGAGGAACGTCTGGCGGCGGGCGCGGAAACGGTGCAGGTAGACGGCCGGGTCGAGGCGGGTGTGGGTGAGGTAGGCGGCGGCCTGGGCCAGGGCCAGCGGTAGATCCCCCAGCTCCTCTGCCAGCTGGTCGGCGATGGTCGGGTTGAGGTCGGGCAGGCGGCGGGTCAGCAGGGCGACCGACTCGCCGCGGGGGAACAGGTCGACGTCGACGGTGGCGGCGAGCGGGTCCCAGCCGGGATGACGCGACGTGATCAGAATGTGGCCGGGTCCAGCGGGCAGCCAACGGCGCAGGGCGGCGGGATTGTCGGCGTTGTCGAACACCAGCAGCCAGCCCGCCCGCCGTCCCAGCGCGGCCAGCACCGCCGCGGCGACCTCCGGGACCGGCCCGCCTGTCGGCAGGCCCAGTGGCCGGGCGAGGGCGGCGATTTTCTCGGCGAGCAGGGTGGTCTGTTCGGCGTCGACCCACCACACCAGGCTGTAGTCCGCGGCATGCCGCCAGGCGTACTCGACGGCCAGCTGGGTCTTACCGACCCCACCCATCCCGTACAGGGCGCTCACCGCCACCGGACCGCCACCCAGCCCGGTACGGACCTGCTCGAGCTGCGCAGCCCGGCCGGTAAAAAGCCGATTGCGACCCGGCACATTCCACGCCGCGGGTAGCCGCCCCGGGAACACCGGCTCCACCCCCGACGCCGACCTGGCCGGCCGGACAGGTCCGCCAGGGAACAGCGGCTCGGCTGTCGGCTTCCCGCGCTCGCCGCGGACCGCGGCGACCAGCCGGCTGGCTGCGGCCGTGCGGTCGACGCCGAACAGGTCGACGCTGACCGTCTGAGCGAGCAGCCCCGGCCGGTCACAGTCCTCCACCCGGAACACCAGCAGCTTCCGATCCCGACCGGAGGGGTCCGTGGCCCAGGCGGCCTGCCACTCCGCTTCCGCGAACGCCGAGGACACATACGCCGCCGAGAGCACCGCCACCGTCCGCGCCGCGGTCTGGGCGGCCTGGTGCATCTCGGTGACGAAATGCGCCCCGGCGCCGAAGTCCCACGCCTGGATCCGGACCGTGTAGCCGGCGGCCTCCAACTGCCAGGCCACCCACTCCGCCCACCCCTGATCCACCCCCGTGTACGAGACGAAAAAGTCGACCGCTGCCGGCGAACCGGCCGTGTCGCCCGCTACCGGGTCCCCCGTGCCCATAGATGAACAGCCTGCCACCACGGTCATAAAACGTCACGCCGCCGCCGCGCGGCCGACCGGCCCGGCCAGCTGACGCCGGTTTGTAACCGACCAGCGGGCGCCAGACATCGGTCCGCGCCGGGTAGCGCGTCCTTGATGAACCGGTGGAGGAGGACCGGCGTAGCCTCTCGCCCCCGCGTTGCTCGCCGCTGCCGCTGGCGTAGTTGTCTTGGCGGTGACGGGCGGGCCAAGTCAACGGGCGGTCACCTCGCTGCAGGCCGTCCGCGGAGTTCACTATTCTTCCGGGACATCGACATCCAAATCTATATCTCCGCTTTGGCTTGGAATATCCACGGCTATGGGTCCGAGTGCTATACCAGGGATTCCGAGGCGCGCGGCAAGGGATTGGATTCCTTCTCGCAGGTAAGGGAAGGATGCGCGGAGGACGTGCAGCTCCCCTTCCTGGTCGATGCTGAAAGCAGCCCGATTGAAGTCGGCCGGGAATGCGTATCGTACGAGTATCGTGAGCCCGATGTCGGCTACCGAGGACTGGTCGTCACCGCGGATGGCGCATTGGCAGGTGACGGTGACGTCGAGGCCGGCGGCTTCCAAGGAGGCGTTGGTGTTGAGTTCAATGTCGATCAAGGCTGGTGGTGCCTCGGTGTGCCGGGTGGCGTGGCAGCTCTGGGTACTGATGTCGTAGAGCTCTGCCGACTGAAGAATTTGCGCTCGGTGGGGGGTGGTGTCCACGATGGTGTCGGCGTTCACCCGCGCTGTTGACCGGGATCCAAGGCGCTCTGGCTGCTTTCGAGGCCTAATACCGACGTGAACGCCGCCCTTATGGGTCTGATGTCTTCCCGGATCGACCAGTTTCCCGTGCCGGCCAGCGGGACCGGTGTGAGGGCTGCGGCCACATTGTCGATGCGAGGCTGGGACTGGCCGCGGCGGTGGGTGTTATCCGCGGGGCCCGTATCGCCGGTGCCAGCTGGCCGAGATTCCCTGTTCTCGACTGTGGCGCGTCGATGCTCTCCGTCTTCGTACAACTGGACGCCGAGCTCGAAGCCCAGAGCGTGAAGATACTGGGCTACGGTCGATATCCGCACGTTGCCGTCGCCTTTGAAGACCTGGTTGACGGCGGACCGGCGGACCCCGAGACGTCGAGCGAGGTCCGCCTGGTTAATTCCGGAGGCTCGCAAAGCAGCATGAAGGCAACGCAGTATCTCATGTCTTATGCGAGCATCGGCCAAGTCGCGGGGCCCGTCCGGTAGTTCCTCCACCCGCTCATAAAAAGTCTTCACGAGTCGCGAACTTGCCCACCTTGATTTCGCGCAGACCGTCAGCAAGATCGTTGAGTTCTCGGGGGACCGGGAGGCTGCCGCGTCTTGCGTACTCCTCGAGGCGCACCGCGATGTCGGCGAGTTGGAGACGGCCGGCGGGCTTCTTCTCGAGCGCGCGGAAAAACTCCTCGACAGGTGGGACCTGATCGGGTACCTGTGCCGCTTCGATCATGCGCGCCGGCCCCCGTTCGTAGACGATTCGTCTGCAGTCCGGGCAACTCTGCCTGTCCAGTTCAGTCATGACTGGGATCTGTCCCTGATCTTGTGATCGGACTGACCCCGGGGCAGCGCGCTGGCCACGATCGACCTTCTGTGATCATGTGTCGGGTGCCTCTCTGACCTTGGGGTTCTCCTTCCGCATCTGGCGGGTCTCGTTGTCGATCGGGTGGACCGGTCTGGTGATCGGCTGCGGTTGCGGGCTCGTGTTCGAGGAGCTGCTGGTGGGTGCCCTGGGTGTGGGGTGGTCTCGGAGCGGGTCCACGGGCGGTATCGCCGCCGGCTGGTCGATGCAGCGATCGCGGGTGCTCAGGTGGAGATCGATCTGCTGGTTCGACGGTTCCGCTGCCTGACAGCGGACTGTGGGCGGGTGACGTTCACGGAGCAGGTCGTGGGTCTGACGAGTCCGCGTGCCCGGTTCACCCCGCTCGCCGACCGGATGATCGAGGCGATCGGGTTGGCGTTGGCGGGCAGAGCCGGAGCGCGCCTCGCCGACAGGATGGGGCTTCCCGCTGGTCGCAACACGCTGCTACGCCGAGTCCGGGCCCTGTCCGACCCGCAGATCGGGGTGGTGACGGTCCTCGGGGTGGATGACTTCGCGCTGCGCCGGGGTCGGGTCTACGGAACGGTCCTGATCGATCTCGACCGCCACCGGCCGGTGGACCTGCTCCCCGACCGGGAAGCCGGAACGTTCGCCGGCTGGCTGGGCGAGCATCCCGGCACACAGGTGATCTGCCGGGACCGCGCCGGTGCCTACGCCGACGGCGCTCGCACCGGCGCCCCGGACGCGGTGCAGGTAGCGGACCGCTTCCACCTGTGGAGCAACCTCGCCGGATACGTCGAGACGACGGTCGCCCGGCACCGTTCCTGCCTGGCACAACCACCGGCCACCGAAGGTGAGATCGCGGACGAACCGCAGGCGGACCTGGACAGCGCGGTGGCCGCGGCACGGGACGCGCAGTTCGAGCAGCGGGCGTTCGTGCGGCACGCCCGCGAGCGGTACACGGCCATCCAGGAACTGAAAGCCGCGGGCGTGGGCATCAAACCGATCGCCGCCCGACTCGGCCTGGCCCGCGGAACGGTCCGCAAGTACTACCGCGCGACCAGCGTCGAGGACGTCCTGGCCAAGACCCGCGACGGCCGTGGTTCGATCCTGCGGCCTTGGGAGCTCTACCTCACCGAGCGGGTCAACGCCGGGATCACCAACGGCAGCCAGCTGTTCAGGGAGATCCGCGGCCAGGGCTATTCGGGGAGCAAGGCCGTGGTCCTGGCCTACCTGCGCCCGCTGCGTGCCAGCGGCGCCAACGCCGCGCCCGCGGCACGACCGGCACCGAAGGTCCGCACCGTCACCCGGTGGATCCTCACCCACCCCGAGCACCTCAATGAGCAGGAGACCCTGGCGCTGAAGACGATCCTCACCCGCTGCCAGGACCTCCAGAAAACCGCCGGTCATGTCACCGCGTTCGCGCAGATGCTCACCGGTCGTCACGGCGACCGGCTCAACGACTGGATCGCCGCCGTCGACGCCGACGACCTGCCCGAACTGCACCGCTTCACCCGCGGCCTCCTGCGTGACCACGACGCGGTCCTCAACGGGCTGACCCTGCCGCACAGCTCCGGACAGGTCGAGGGAGCCGTGAACCGCATCAAAATGATCGAACGGCAGATGTACGGCAGGGCGAACTTCGACCTGCTCCGCAAACGAGTGCTCCTCGCGACCTGACAGCGCCCGGGTCCACTTCGATCACAAGATCAGGGACAGATCCAGATCCAGTTTTCAGGAGTCGCCGACAGCTCCTGGATCGCACCCCAGAGTCCGGACGATCCCCGCGCGGGCGGGGACGACTCGGGGACGACGGGTTCGTGACCGGTCGGCAGGGGACGATCCCCGCGCGGGCGGGGACGACCCACCAGCACCCCACCACCGTATCGAACACACGGGACGATCCCCGCGCGGGCGGGGACGACCCCGGCGTGCACCCGCACTCCGGCGAGTTGGCGGGACGATCCCCGCGCGGGCGGGGACGACGCCGGAAAATCCGTCCTCGGCCTGACCTGCGGCGGACGATCCCCGCGCGGGCGGGGACGACGCGTGGTGTGAACAATCCGGGTGAGCCGGCGGAGGACGATCCCCGCGCGGGCGGGGACGACGGGCGCCCCAGCGGACTCCTGCCCGCGTGGGCCGGACGATCCCCGCGCGGGCGGGGACGACAGTCCCTCAGGGCGGGCTCGTCGTCGGACGTCGGGACGATCCCCGCGCGGGCGGGGACGACCGGGCAAAATTTTCGATCACATCGGCTAAGGAGGGACGATCCCCGCGCGGGCGGGGACGACTATTTCGGCGGCCCCCGTCGTATTGAGCAGCACGGACGATCCCCGCGCGGGCGGGGACGACAGTCACTGAACATCCTCCGATATCTCAGTCGCAGGACGATCCCCGCGCGGGCGGGGACGACGGTTCTACCGCGATCTCCCGCTTCCGGCCGTGAGGACGATCCCCGCGCGGGCGGGGACGACCAACGAACACCCCACCGCGGACTCGCGCGTTCAGGACGATCCCCGCGCGGGCGGGGACGACGCCTCCGTCAGCTTCGTCTCGGCGTTCAAAATCGGACGATCCCCGCGCGGGCGGGGACGACCGGATGGGCCGCGCCATGGGCATGTTGGTCGAGGGACGATCCCCGCGCGGGCGGGGACGACTGGCCGCCGCCGGTGCCGGGTGAAGTGACCGTCGGACGATCCCCGCGCGGGCGGGGACGACCGCCGAGACGAGCATGGCGCCGGTTTGGAGGGCGGACGATCCCCGCGCGGGCGGGGACGACTGGTCGCCTCACGCGTCGCGCCTGGTCGGCGGGGGACGATCCCCGCGCGGGCGGGGACGACCACAACGGCGACGTGAAGATCGCCTACGAGACGGGACGATCCCCGCGCGGGCGGGGACGACCGCTCCCCCAGCTCGGCCAGCGCCGCGGCCAGGGGACGATCCCCGCGCGGGCGGGGACGACCACCCCGACACGGAAATCAAGCTGGCGATGGGCGGACGATCCCCGCGCGGGCGGGGACGACCTCACCGCGGCGGAGATCGTGCACGTCGTTAGCGGACGATCCCCGCGCGGGCGGGGACGACGAGCTCCAGGACCGCGGGGTCGACGACCTGTGGGGACGATCCCCGCGCGGGCGGGGACGACTACCTGGACCGGCTGCGCGCCGCCGGGATGCGCGGACGATCCCCGCGCGGGCGGGGACGACGCCACCGGCTGGATCAAGGGTGCGTGGGATGGTGGACGATCCCCGCGCGGGCGGGGACGACGCTCACCATCCACGTCTACCTCACGGAGGCACGGGACGATCCCCGCGCGGGCGGGGACGACCCTTGCTGATCTGGGGGTTTATCGGTGAGGGCGGGCGAAAAGGATTAGTCCGTCGTAGTCGATGGGGTAGCCGCGGTCGCGGCCGGCGGTGCGGACGGCCCAACCCTGTTCGTTGTCGGCCGGTTCGATCATGACGGCTTGGCCCTCGCCGATGCGTTGGGCCAGGAGGGTCCACACGCGGTCTCGGACGCGGGCGCTGGGGTTGCCGACGAACACCCCGGCGGCGATCTCGATCATCCAGCGGGTGAGATGGCCGCGGAGCCCTTCGGAGGCCGCAATAAGCACGACGACGGTCATCAGGGGTCGGTCTGGCCGTCGACGTCGGGTCCGACGATGCCGAGGCTGATGGCGTCGTCCCATCCGTTGGCGTAGTCGGCGGCCCAGTTGACGCCTCCGGGGACCTGGCCGTCGAGTTCGTCCCACAGGTGCAGGGCGTCCTGATCACCGGTCTCGGCCTGTTCGCCGTCGAGAAGCAGGTCCTTGAGGTCGCGGACGATCCGTCCCATGAGATGACCGTCGGCGACCTTGTCGCGGAAGGCGGTGCGGATGTCGCGTTCCTCGACGGTTCCGGCCGCGGCCAGATCGAAGGCGAGCGGAATGGTGTATTCCGCCTTGTAGAGGTCCGCGATGTCCAGAACAAAGGAGATCGCGGACCCGGTGTGAACGAAACCGAGTGCCGGGCTGGCGCCGATGCCGATGATGGCTGCGTGGCAGATGCCGTAGAGGCAGCTGTGCCCCGCGGAGAGCAGGCGGTTGATGTCGTCGCCGTCGGCGAAGGGGTCGCCGTGGGTGTAGACCCGGCGGTTCCAGGAGACGCCGGTCCGTTCTGCGTGAGCCCGGTAGACCTTCTTGATTCGGGCGCCCTCCCGGCCGCGGAGCTGCTGCATGGTGGCGGTGCTGACGTCGTCGTCGGGGAAGCGCATGCCGTACATGCGGCGAGCGACGGCTAGTCGGTGCTGGGTGCGGGTGACGAGGTAGGCCTGCCGCATGAGCAGTCCGGAGCCGCGGCTGGGGCCGAGGCCTCCCGCGTACATCCGCACGCCGCGGTCGCCGACCCAGCACACGGCCGTGCCGGAGTCGGCGAGCAGGCGGACGGCGGCGTGGGTGACCCGGGTACCAGGGCCGATGAGCAGGGTGGCGACGAAGGCTGCGGGGACGCGTACGGTGCGTTCACGGTTGATCAGAACGACGGCGTTGTCGTCCCGGTCGATGTGGCATTTCTCGACGTACAGGCTGGAGACCCGGTCCTCGATGCGGTGGAGGTCGAGGGGATCCGATGACCACCACATGTCAGCCACCCTCCGAGGGCGGCGTGGTGACAGGCGCGAGCGGGGCGAGGGTGAGCAGGCCGCAGCCGTAGGCCTTGGCCGCGCCGACACCGCTCAGGAGGGCGCGACGGGCCAGGTCGGGGTCGACGACGCGCAGCGCACCGTCGAAGGTCGCGGTGCTGAGGACGACCTGGTGGCCTTTGTTCTTCCCGCCGTTCCCGCCGTCGGGGGGTCTTTTGCGGAAGGTGAGCCGTTCGCGGGCGTTGAGCTGGACGGCGGGGCCCGTTTCGGTGGTGAGAGGGGTGAAGCCCCAGCGGTCGACGCGGTCGGTGAACCAGGCGAGTTGCTGGCCGGCGGTGCGGTGCGCGACGCGGACGCCGCGGGGGCGGGGCCCGGCGAGCCGTTCCTTCTGGGCGACGGAGGGGCTGGTGGGCTGGCGGGTCGCGGCGACGGGGTTGGCGCGAAGCCGGAAGGCGAACTCGCGGCCAGCCTGGATGCGGTCCAGCAACGGCTGGTAGTCGCGGACGAGGGCCTGGGGATCCTCGGCGTTCGGCCAGCCGGCCTGTTCGATCAGATGCTCCCAGGACGGACGCGACTCGGTGAGGATCAGGACCTCCGCACGATGCGGCCGGCCTGTTTCCAGCCGCCACAGCACCCGTTCCGTGACAGGTTGGCGGGTCAGGCCACCGAGGACAGCGGCGTGCATCCGCTCGGGGTTGCGCAGCAGGGACTGTGCGCCGGTGCGCAGCGGGTTGAGCCAGACGCGGGACAGGTAGGTCATCGGCGGCTCACCATCCCAGCAAAGCGAACGGATCATGGGAAGATCCGGTGCCGCCGGCGTCGTCGTCGAGGTCAACAAGATCGTACGGGGGCGGCAGGTGCACCCAGGTCTGATGGACGCGGCGGCTGCTGAACGCGCGGGTGCGGGGATCGAAGGTGGTGGGCAGATCCATCCGGACGTCCTCCCCGTGCGGGTCGTCGACGGTGACCGGCAGGTCGACGGTGCGCGGCTGGCGGCGCAGCGCGGCGAGGCGGTCGATCTGGGCGGCGCCCGCGGCCCAAGGCACCGCGGTCAGAACGTCCACCACGTCTCCCGGCCACAGCGGCCGGCCGGATTCGTCGTCTGGGGTGAGCAGCAGTGGTTGGGTGGGCGGGCAGGAACGGCGGCCGAGCGCGAGGGGGAACGCCGGGGCGCGGATCGCGTCGACAAGCGTGGTCAGCACCGGCTCGGGTGCGGCGACCGCGACCACGAACACGGCGTCCTGGAGGTAGAAGCGTTCCGTGACGTGGGTGTACTTCGCCGGGGATGTGAGCTTCTGCAGCCCCTTGGCGGTGACCGCCGCAGACGGTAGTGGACGGCCCCGATAGTCACTCACGGTGTGGTAGTCGCGTAGCAGGGTGCCGGGCTGGTCAGTGCGCACCCCGAAGGTGAGGGCGAGCAGGTCCTCGATCGGATCGGCACGGCGGCGGCCCTCGGCTGCAGCGAGCAGGCCGATCAGGCCGCTCTTGGTCGGCTCGGTCAGCGTCTCCCGGCGGTTGAACATGCTGCCGCCGCCCCATGACTGCACCGGCCCCGCCAGCCGGAGCACCAGGCAGCGAGAGTCGGCGCCGGTCATCGGGCCGCGCTCGCCAGCCGGGCCCGGGCCGCGTCCGCAACCGTCTCAATGACCTTGGTCAGGGGCGCCGACGGGCCCAGCGCCGAGGTGAGGACCTTGCCCCGTTCGGCATCGCCCGGCGTGCGGTACGTGGAAGCGATCAGCTCGGGGCGCAGGCCCCACAGATCTGCCGCGGTGGTCAGCTCCTTGGCGAACTGGTCGATCGATCCATCAAGCACGCCCTTCTGCTGGGCGCGGACGGGCTGCTCGAACGCCGAGACCAGATTCACCGGCTGATCACCGCGCACGGCGACGGTCAGCAGGTTCGGGGTGGTCCGGTGCGCGAAGGAGTTCTCGTGCCCGGTCGGCATCGAGGTGGTGAACGCGGTGAGGAAGACTCGCAGCGCCTCGACCGCAGCCTCCGTGTCCCCGCCGAGGTTCTCGACAAGCTGGTGCAGACCGACGGTCGCGAACCGGTACAGGGTCGCCGACTGGAACTCGACCGTTCCGATCATTCCCGCGCCGGTGTCCTCCTTCGGGTTCTCGTCATCCACCGCGGTGTAGTAGTCGAACTCGACCTCCGCCGCATGGGTCGACAGAGCGTGCGCGACCTGAGTGGCCGCGTCGACGTTCAGCGCCGGCAAGTCGGCCACCATCCGCCCGAACAGCGCGACGTCGATCGGATGACCCGCGCCCAACACCTCCTTCACGGACACGTTCTTGAGGGCCGCGGTGAGTTCCGTGTCGTCCAGGCCGATCAGACGCGGCAGGTCCGGCTCGATCCGGTCGATGAGCCGCTCGAGCTGCGGTCGACCAAAGAACAGCAGGTAGGCGGTTTCCGCCGCCTTCTTCCCCGGCTTGATTCCCAGGTCCGCGAGCAGGCTCGTCGCGACCCGAGTGCTGGCCTCGGGGTCGAGCTTCCCGCGGGCGGTGAGCCGCTCGGCCAGCAACGCCGAAATCTTCTTCGTGCGGGATCCCAGTTGCGCCTGGTCGATCTGGTCGGCGAAGGCGGTGCGGGTGGCCCGCTTCCACGCCTGCGACGACACCCGGGCCCGCTTCACCCCACCGTAGACGGCCTGTTTCGGCGTGCCCGCGTCATCCCGATTGATATTCGACGGGGGGACGGTCTGGAGGATATGAACGTCAATATAGCAGCGCATTGCAACAGGTCTCTTTCTACTGGGGCAGGGAGATGACTGGCAGGACCCACCTGGCCGAAACGCGGGTGGTCACCGTCGAGATGCGGACGCGGAGGCCGCGCCCTCACTGTCGCGGTTCAGGAAGTACTGAGCCGCCCAACGCCGGCGGACCTGGCCGAGGCGGGCCGGGTTCTGCCAGGTGACGAGGTCCCAGAACAGGGCGGTGTAGTCGAGTGGCCGCTGGATCTGCCGAAGCTGACGGACAAGCCCGCGCAGGTGATAGCTCGCCTCACTCAACGAGGTTGCGGTCGCGGCGGTCCCGAACCGGCGGTCGACAGCATCCGGGCTGAACTTCCCGCTCGCACGAAGCTCCTTCACCGCCGTCCCCAGACCGCTTCCCAGCTCATGGGCGGAACGTGGCAGCGACTGCTGATGGATGGCGAACAACGTGAGGGCGGCATGCTCCGCACGCAGCCGCGTGGTGAGATGGCCGTCGGCCTGCAGGGTGGTGTAGTACCGCCACATCTGCGGAACGCTGCCCGGCTCGCGGCCGACACCGCGCCGCAACGCGGCCAGATCCGCGCCATCGGGCAGGTCCGCCCGATGTTCACGCTCCCAAAAGAAGGGCCGCTTTTCCCGATTCGTGTCGGCGGATCGCGCCGCTGTAGTTGTGGTGTCCGTTTCCGTGGTCATGGAGATGTTCCCCGTCCGTGAAAGGGCTGTCAGGCCGCCGCTTCGCCGTTCGGCCGGCCCTGAGTGGTCACCGGCCGGCCGAGGATGTTGTTCAGGGAGCGGCGGAACGATGCCTCGGCATTCGCCAGGCGAGGGCCGAAGCGCTGCTCGGGTTCCCGGCCGAGGAAGGTGGCGGGCTCGGCCGCGGACAGGACTGGATCGGCGACCTCCCAGGCCAGCCTGCGGGCAACGATCCGCCATGCCTGCTCGGCACCGTCGGCGTCTCCGGGATGCAGCGCCAACCCGGCCAGCAGCCGGCGGACCGTCGGGGTGAGCAGGTGGACAAGTACATCCCCGAGCCGCTGGCCCCGGTCCCAGGGCAGCTTGTCCGCGCCCACCGCGGCCCGTAGATCGTCGCCCAGCCGGTTCGCCGCGATCCGCAGATCCTCCGCCTGCCGGGCCACCGTCAACACGACGTCACGGACCTCGGTATTCTCCGTCAACGCCGTGACCGGCAGCGGGATCTCGTCGCTCATCACGTCCTCGATGACCGCGGACTGGTTGCCGTAACGAACCCCGACAGTGAGCACGCGCAGCGGCAGATCCTCGGCTACGTACTCGTCCAGCCGCAGCGCAGCGAGTTGCGTCAGCAGCGCCGACGAGGAGACGCGGTCGCTCGTCGGCGACGACGTGGCCAGCAGCGCCTCCAGACCCCGCCAGGCGGACCGGCCCGGCTGGTGGCGCACCGGCCGCTGCGGAGGTTCGTCCGACTTCGGCTTGTCGACCTGCCGCCAAGCCGTGTGCGGCTCCACCTCATGCGCCGACCCCCTCAGCCGATCACCCGCGGCCAGCACCACCTGCCGCACCACCACCCCACCGGGAGCCGCATCCTCCAGCTCGGCAACCAGCCGCACCCGCCGCGCCTGCCAGGTCAGCAGATCGAGCAGGCCGCGCGCGCCACGGGAACTCCAGCCAGGCCCAGCAGCCGCCTCCGCCCGCCACTGCGGCCGATCACCTGGGTTCACGCCCTGCGGCAGGATCGGCAGGTTCAGCAACAGCGTGTGAAAGAGGGTAGCGCCGAACGGAACGATCACGCCCAGCTGGCCGACCGGCCCGGTGGGGTTCCCGGTGGTCTTACCCGCTTTCACCGCCGGGTCGTCGACCGCACCCGACTTGATGGCCGCAGTGTCCCAGCAGTGCACCGACAGCAGGGCCCGCGCCGCCCGCGCCGGGGTCAGAGCAGGCGGATCGCTCTCCGCCCGGGCGCTGAACAGTGGCACGTTGTTCCCAGCCGCGAGCCGAGGAATCAGCAGCGATACCGGCTTCGTCTCACCCTTCGCGGTCCGCAGCCCCGCCACCTGCGCAAACGGCCGCTCGGGATGGAACAAGTCGAAACAATCTACAGCGTGGTGCTTGAAGTACTTACCAAGCTGCTTAAGCCGCTCATCGCAGAACTCGCCGTCTTCCCACCACGACGACCACTCCTCCCGGTCCCTCGGCGCTCCACAGGCATCGATCAGCACTGGCAGGAGCACCTGACGCAGTACGGCCACAACCTCAAGGGGATCGTCCACCGCGAAACCATCGAACAGGTGCGCCTCGACGAGCGCCCGGCGAATCCCGACCTCGACGCGCTCTCCCTCAGCCATCACCGGTATCCACGGCTGCTCCACCAGATCGAACCGGCCCATCCGCCCTCCCCCATCAGAAATCGATCTACCTGCGCACACAGGTCTATCAAGCCCCACCGACAGTTCTGGAACCCGGCGCGTCGCCTCACCGGGATCAGTTGTCGCGACGGCCCGCGGAGCGCCCACCTCGCCGACGATTGCGACGACGCGACGATCTTTCACGATGACGTAGCCAATCGCGCAGCAGATCGCGCCGATGCTTTGAGTCCTGTGGGAACACAGCTCGGAGTGCACCGAGGATCCCCCAGATCATCATGGTCAGGACGACCGCCCACGCAGGTGCGGTCGGGACTGCTGCGAGGGCCGGCGGTCCCCACACGATCATCCCCGGGCCAGCAGGGCGCACCCAACTCCTCCGGAGCCCAGTTCCGCGGTAAGGCTGAGTACCGGATCGGGCGCGCGGGAGGAGACTGCTGATCCACACGGTTCAGGACGATAGCCCACACTCCAGATGACTGTTGAATCGGGCCCCTGTCAGCGCTGCCCAACCGGGCACCCGTGGCGCGCCGAACCGGCCAGCTGGCAGCCGGACCCGATGCAGGAGCCACGGAAGTTGGTAGCTTGGGGTAGCCCAGCCACGCTGGGGTCGTCCGCGGGCACCTGTAGCGCTGCCGTTGTCCCCGCCATCGCGGGGTTCCACCCACCCGAAGAGATCCCGAGTTCGGGTGACCCCGAGGCATGTGCACCTAGAGTTACCTGTGCCCATGGGTCCATGGATGCCCGAGCCGCTCGTGTGACAGGCCGGTCTCGTGGCTGTAGCTCAGGCGGTGGCCGCCCAGCGTTGTCGACAGATCGTCGTCGAGAACGAGGGCGCGGGCTCGTCGTAGCCAGGGGTCGCCCTGCCAGCCGGGTAGCGGGGCCAGCTCTTTGATCGCGACGGCGGTCAGTGCCTTGTTCGCAGGCAGACGGACCGTGTCTGCAAACACCTGTTCCAATAGCGTGTCGTCGGAGATGGCAGCCTCGCCGTGCCTGCCGAGGCTGCGGCCGGCGAGCGAGCGGTAGCCGCCGGCCGGATCGCCTCGGACCAGGACGACTTCGACGGACTCGTCGCCGTCCCGGACCACGGCCGCGACCCGCTCCTCCGTGGTAAGCACGGCTGTCGCCCGCTCGTGCAGGCCCTCCAAGGTCTTCACGCCCAGCTTGTCCGGACCGGACAGGAGGAAGTCCGCGGCGCGGACCGTACGGTCCGCCTCGCGGTCGGCCCATTCCTGCCTATACCGGGTGGCGCTCTGCGACCAGGCGTCCGGCCCGAGTGGCTCGTCACCGTAGCCCGCGGTGACCAGCTCGGGAACCTGCGCCGGGACGGACCAGCCCGCTCCCGCCGCAGCCTCCAGGACGAGAGCCGCCGACCGCAACAGCAGATGATCGCCATAGACGGCGCGGCTTCCACCCGGCCATCGCGGCAGGCCCTCAGCGTCGACACGAAGCCCACAGACGATCACCTTGGGCTCGCGTCCTCGATCCGGGCGACGGTGCCGGAAGAGTCGGCCGGCACGCTGGAGCAGCAGGTCGATCGGCGCCAGATCACTGACCAGGAGATCCACGTCGACATCGAACGATTGTTCGGCTACCTGGGTCGCCACCACGACGAGCCGGCCAGGGCGAGCCGTGCCCCGGCCCGGTGGTCCAAGCAGGTCCACCACAGTTTCGGTGCGGGCCGCGCGTTCCCCTGCGACGAGGCGAGCGTGGAGCAGCACGACGTCCTGGCCGAACTCCGGGCGTATCGCAGCATAGACGTCCTGGGCGCGGGCGACCGTGTTACACACGACCAGCGCGCACCCGCCACCACCCACCTCGCGGATCACCCGGTCGGCGACGGCGTCGACGGAGAAGTCCGCGTTCTCCGCGAGAACCTCCACCTCGATCGGCGGCAGAGTCATCCAGGCCGGGTCGGTTGCCCTGCCGAAATCAGGTGCGCCCTCGTACGCCCATGCGGTGGTCACCCGGGGGTATCCCCGGGGAGCTGGCAACGCCGAGACATCGATATCTCGTTTCTGTAGCGCCCCCTGGAGGTAGGCCCGGACAAGCTCAGCACGCTGAGCAGGTGGGAGCGTGGCAGACAGAAGAATCACCGGAACTCCGGTGTCCGCCAGCCACCGCAGCGCCTCGAAGAGAAACTGAGCCATGTACACGTCATAGGCATGCACCTCGTCGAGGATCACCACCCGCCCGGCCAGGCCGGCATGGCGTAGCATCACGTGCTTGGTCCGCGTGGCCGCATGCAGAAGCTGGTCTATGGTGCCCACCGTCACCGGCGCCAACAGGCCCCGCTTCGGGCCGAGAAACCATTCAGCCGCCGCCACCCCATCGATCGTATGGCGTGGACCCGTCGTGGTCGCCGCGCCGACGCCGAACTCATCAGGCAGACCATATTCGTCGAGCTCGTCATCGATCCCGGTGAAGGTGACCTGCGATCGAAGCGCCGCCCATTCCTTGTTGAACCGCGCTCGCCCGTGCAACAGACCGAGGGGAACCTCCGGATCGATGGAAAGCGACCAGGTCCGCACCCTGCCGAACATCGGGTCGCTGGTCGCCTGGGTCGGCATCCCCACGAACACCCCATCGGCTCCGAACCGGCGCGCCAGGACTTCGGCTGCGCCGAACGCCGCCTCGGTCTTGCCCTCACCCATCGGCGCCTCGATGATCATAAGGCCAGGGGTCGGCATCTCCTCAGCCAGCCGCACGGCACTGCCCTGCACCGCCCGCGCCGACTGACCAAACCGGCGCCTGATCAGATCCGGCTCACCGTCGACGCCGGACGCCAGCCGCTCGACGCGCCACCCTCCTCGCAATCCGAGCCGATCCCAAGCCTTACCGGCCCGCTCACGCGAACACTCCAGCGACACCTCGGAGAGTTCCGCCTGACCCTGGAAATGCTTCTCATCGCTGGCGATCCAGTCCGCCATAATGATCAGGCCCGACAAGGTAAGCTGGCTGCCACGGCGAGGAGTCCTCACCTCGGCAAGCGAAACGACATCAATACCGAGCTCGGCGGCAACCCGGTCGACGAACACGGTCTGAGCCTGCGCCCACACGCCTCGTCCCTGCGCATTGGGAGTACTTGGCTTCAGCCGATCAGCACCCGGTACCAGCCCGTGATGACCAGCGATCAAAGGCCAGGCCCAGGCACATGCCGACGGCCTCCATCCCGCTTCACGCAGCCGACGTTTGACGATGACCGCACCTGCTCGCGCGTGATGCCATCGCCGACCCTGATCGACGGTGAGATCCCCCCAGTCCAAACCGGCTGCCCGGACCCGGTCGGCCAGCGCCGCGTCCTTCATCTGAAATGCCGGAGTCGCCTTACCCACATCATGCAGTCCACACAGAAGAGCGAACAGCGACCGCCCTCGACCCCGGCTACAGTCATCAAGAAAACGCTGTACGGCGGGCGAAAGAAAGTTATCCCAGACAAGCTCCGCAACAGCCGCGGTATCAAGCAGATGCCCGAGCAATAGGTGCATCGACTCCGGCGCCTTCGACTTCCCCCACACCACTGCCAACGCGTCATCCATGGACCACATCCCCCGAGCAGGACCATCGAACACACCATCCAACCATGCGCTTCGCAGCCCACCATCAGCACCCCGCGACCAACCAGGTGCCATGCCTACCCGAGGCCAACCCGCACTTCTGGGTGCCGACCGACCCCACACCAGAACCGCGGTCATCCCTGACGCGGCTCGCCTGCACCAAGGCCCGCACCGACGGTCGGGCCATCCCCCGCTCACCCACCACGGCCGACCGAGCCCGCCGGAAGATCCCTGCGCGAGCGGGGACGACCCGCCCAAGCTGTGCTGGCCGCCGAACGGGAGAGGAAGATTCCCGCGCGGGCGGAGACGACCGTCCGCACCCCATGATCATCCTGGCGGGGCGGAAGATCCCTGCGCGGACGGGGACGACGTCACCTACGACGCGCCGCCCACCGCCACCATCGGAAGATCCCCGCGCGGGCGGGGACGACTTCGTCGGCGTGTGGTTCTCGGCGAAATAGAGAGGAAGATCCCCGCGCGGGCGGGGACGACCGGGGCCCGAGCGCCAACTCGGGTGATCCCGCGGGAAGATCCCCGCGCGGGCGGGGACGACCTGTCGGTCGGGGTCCAGGTGCCGGTGGTGGGGGGAAGATCCCCGCGCGGGCGGGGACGACGCAATGGCCATCGGCGCGTCGGGTACCGGCGGAGGAAGATCCCCGCGCGGACGGGGACGACCCCGTCGGGGCCCAGCCGTTCTTGATGAACAGCGGAAGATCCCCGCGCGGGCGGGGACGACCAAGAGGAAGCGCCGCTAAGGAGACTCGACCGAGGAAGATCCCCGCGCGGGCGGGGACGACCATGCGCGAGCGAACGCGTCGGCGCCGCGGGGAGGAAGATCCCCGCGCGGGCGGGGACGACCGTCCCGCTCGGGCCCGGTGAGGTCAATTCCTAGGAAGATCCCCGCGCGGGCGGGGACGACCTCGGCCGGAGGGTGGAGGTTGACCGGGTGAGGGAAGATCCCCGCGCGGGCGGGGACGACCGCCGCGCCAGATGGGAGTGCCGATCCGAGTGCGGAAGATCCCCGCGCGGGCGGGGACGACCGATGGGTCCGGCTCAACGCCCCCCTCCTCGCGGGAAGATCCCCGCGCGGGCGGGGACGACGAGCAGGTCGGCTTTCATCACCTCACGCTCGGCGGAAGATCCCCGCGCGGGCGGGGACGACGCTATGCGCGAAAACGACATGATCGCTAACTCAGGAAGATCCCCGCGCGGGCGGGGGCGACTCGTCACCCGCTACGCCGAGTCCGGGACGGCGCGGAAGATCCCCGCGCGGGCGGGGACGACGAGTCCGCCGGCGTCCGCGTCTACAACTCGGGGGGAAGATCCCCGCGCGGGCGGGGACGACCTGGAACGGGTCGGCGGCGACGCCGTGGACCCAGGAAGATCCCCGCGCGGGCGGGGACGACATGGACGTCTCGGACACCGAGGGCTACCCGGGGGGAAGATCCCCGCGCGGGCGGGGACGACCCGTTCACCGCCCTGGCCGATCAAATGCCGCGGGGGAAGATCCCCGCGCGGGCGGGGACGACCGCAGCGCCCGACCGCCGCCCTTTGCCGGCAGAGGAAGATCCCCGCGCGGGCGGGGACGACGCCGTCGGTGTGGCGGGGGTCGCGGCCTTCTTCGGAAGATCCCCGCGCGGGCGGGGACGACCGTTGCGGGACGTGTCCGCCCGTCCGTCCGACCAGAAGATCCCCGCGCGGGCGGGGACGACGTCCCTGTCGGTCTCCTGGGTCACGCACAGCGGGGAAGATCCCCGCGCGGGCGGGGACGACGTCGGGAGCATCCCGGAGCCGCAGCGGTCCCGGGGAAGATCCCCGCGCGGGCGGGGACGACGCCAGCTCGCCGATTCGGGCGGCGGACAGCGGCGGAAGATCCCCGCGCGGGCGGGGACGACCTGGCGAGGGGACGCGCGCTACGACGTCGACCCGGAAGATCCCCGCGCGGGCGGGGACGACCCGGCGGAGGTGCTCGAGCTGGCTGATGTCCGCGGAAGATCCCCGCGCGGGCGGGGACGACCCGCGATCCCGCTGGGACACCGGGACCTGCGAAGGAAGATCCCCGCGCGGGCGGGGACGACCACCAGTGCGCGCAGACGGTCGACCTCGGTGACGGAAGATCCCCGCGCGGGCGGGGACGACCACAGCGCGACCCCCTCTCTACTGGAGTTGGAGGGAAGATCCCCGCGCGGGCGGGGACGACACGTCGACGAGGCCACCGACAGCGGCCTGTAGGGGAAGATCCCCGCGCGGGCGGGGACGACCGGGATCTCCCGCAGGTACGCCGTGTAAGCGGCGGAAGATCCCCGCGCGGGCGGGGACGACTGACCGGCGCGTTCCTGTGCCTACAGGCCGCGGGGAAGATCCCCGCGCGGGCGGGGACGACCGGCGCTCATCTCCCCAGCTCATGTCGTCTGCCGGAAGATCCCCGCGCGGGCGGGGACGACAAGTAGGTGCCGTTCATCTCCCAGGCGATCGAAGGAAGATCCCCGCGCGGGCGGGGACGACGAGAAGTAGCTGCCGGCGCCGATCGTCAGAGGGGGAAGATCCCCGCGCGGGCGGGGACGACCGCCGTCGCGGATGTCGGAGGCGGGGATGCGGAGGAAGATCCCCGCGCGGGCGGGGACGACGTGCCCGAACAGATCCCATGCCACAGGCCCGAAGGAAGATCCCCGCGCGGGCGGGGACGACCCGCGGCCCCGAATATTCACGCTGTTTCAAATCGGAAGATCCCCGCGCGGGCGGGGACGACCAGCCCGGACAGGTGTAGAAGCCGGTAGGCGGCGGAAGATCCCCGCGCGGGCGGGGACGACAGCCGGGCACAGGGGGTCCTTCCGAGCTGGAGGGGAAGATCCCCGCGCGGGCGGGGACGACCCAGTTCGGGCCGTAGCGGCCAACGAGCCAGCGGGAAGATCCCCGCGCGGGCGGGGACGACAGCCGGGCACAGGGGGTCCTTCCGAGCTGGAGGGGAAGATCCCCGCGCGGGCGGGGACGACCCAGTTCGGGCCGTAGCGGCCAACGAGCCAGCGGGAAGATCCCCGCGCGGGCGGGGACGACAGCCGGGCACAGGGGGTCCTTCCGAGCTGGAGGGGAAGATCCCCGCGCGGGCGGGGACGACCCAGTTCGGGCCGTAGCGGCCAACGAGCCAGCGGGAAGATCCCCGCGCGGGCGGGGACGACGACTTCGATGGCGCTCATCGGCTGGTCTCCTGGGGAAGATCCCCGCGCGGGCGGGGACGACACCGTCGTCGCCGTCGGTGAGGAGGCTGTCCAGGGAAGATCCCCGCGCGGGCGGGGACGACGCCGCGACGTGGGTGAGCGCCTCGACCGCCGCCGGAAGATCCCCGCGCGGGCGGGGACGACGAGCCGACGACCTGCCCGGCCGCCCACACCAAGGGAAGATCCCCGCGCGGGCGGGGACGACGCCACCGACCATTCCAAGACGCATCCGAGCAGGGGAAGATCCCCGCGCGGGCGGGGACGACTTGCATGATCGGCACATCGGCGCATCTTCGTCAGGAAGATCCCCGCGCGGGCGGGGACGACGAAACTCGAACCGGTCTTGATCCGGAGGCCGTGGGAAGATCCCCGCGCGGGCGGGGACGACCCGGGCTCGATCGAGGCGACCGCGCCGACCGCGGGAAGATCCCCGCGCGGGCGGGGACGACCCGTGCTCGCCGGCGCGACCGGGGCCGGCCAGCGGAAGATCCCCGCGCGGGCGGGGACGACAGGACCACCATGATCAATGATAGACCGAATCAGGGAAGATCCCCGCGCGGGCGGGGACGACCAGCTCGAGGCCGTCAGGACGGCCCAAGGTCGGGGAAGATCCCCGCGCGGGCGGGGACGACAGGGCGAACCAGCCGCGGAGACCGGGCCGCGCCGGAAGATCCCCGCGCGGGCGGGGACGACCCCGTACGCCGCCGCCGGTGCGCAACTCAGGCAGGAAGATCCCCGCGCGGGCGGGGACGACCCGGAAATCGTTGGCTGGGCCGCCGCCGCGCGAGGAAGATCCCCGCGCGGGCGGGGACGACTGCCGCCGCCGGGTTTTTTTTCGGGCAGCTTGAGGAAGATCCCCGCGCGGGCGGGGACGACCGGATCGCCGGGTCGGCGGCGATGGGCATGAGGGGAAGATCCCCGCGCGGGCGGGGACGACTGGCACCGCGTCCGGGGCCGCACCCAACGCCGGGGAAGATCCCCGCGCGGGCGGGGACGACAGGACGGCGCCGATCGCGTCGCTGATGGTGCGGGGAAGATCCCCGCGCGGGCGGGGACGACGGTCCAGAGTCACCACAATGGGCGCAGCGATCAGGAAGATCCCCGCGCGGGCGGGGACGACTCGTCGCCGAGGGTCACTCCCACGTACTCGCCCGGAAGATCCCCGCGCGGGCGGGGACGACCGGATGGTGACCTCGGCGCGAGCGTGCATCTCCGGAAGATCCCCGCGCGGGCGGGGACGACGCGCCGTTTATGATCTACCGGGACAGTGCCTACGGAAGATCCCCGCGCGGGCGGGGACGACGTCGCCACCCACGGCCTGGTGCTCCGCGACTACGGAAGATCCCCGCGCGGGCGGGGACGACGTGGCGCGCGGCTGGAATGACAGTGTCGGCCGGGGAAGATCCCCGCGCGGGCGGGGACGACATCGGCAAGGTGTACCCGCTCGGCCGGGACGGGGGAAGATCCCCGCGCGGGCGGGGACGACCTGGTTGACCCGTTCACGCAGACGAGGGTGCCGGGAAGATCCCCGCGCGGGCGGGGACGACGTGCAGGCCGGTGACAACTCGCCGTGGGGCTGGGGAAGATCCCCGCGCGGGCGGGGACGACAGGGCGAACCAAGCGCGGAGACCGGGCCGCGCCGGAAGATCCCCGCGCGGGCGGGGACGACGAAAGGAGCGTGGCACGGTACCTCGACGCTGGAGGAAGATCCCCGCGCGGGCGGGGACGACCCCCCGCACCACGTCGCGCTCGACCTGCGCCCCGGAAGATCCCCGCGCGGGCGGGGACGACCCCACCCCCGGCGCCGGCGCCCTGATCGGCGCGGGAAGATCCCCGCGCGGGCGGGGACGACCGCTCGGCGGCCTCCGAGGCGACGCAGGGAAGCGGAAGATCCCCGCGCGGGCGGGGACGACCAGGCGGCGCTGCTGGCCGCGCTGCTCGGCGCCGGAAGATCCCCGCGCGGGCGGGGACGACCCACGAGGTCTGGCCGTGCCGCGCGGCTCCGTGCGGAAGATCCCCGCGCGGGCGGGGACGACCGGTACGCCGGCGTGGTCTCCGCCGGTGGAGAGGGAAGATCCCCGCGCGGGCGGGGACGACTTCTTCTCGGACATGTGGCGTGACGTGTCCGGGGGAAGATCCCCGCGCGGGCGGGGACGACGGTGTGTCCGCCGCGTCGAAACTCGCCGCCGAGGGAAGATCCCCGCGCGGGCGGGGACGACAAGCAGAAGCGCTCGGCTACAACACTGACGGTCGGAAGATCCCCGCGCGGGCGGGGACGACCCACTGCCTTGCCCGTTCGGCGGCGGCGTCCCGGGAAGATCCCCGCGCGGGCGGGGACGACAGAGGTGGCGGCGCCGTGGCTGACCCGAACGAGGGAAGATCCCCGCGCGGGCGGGGACGACGTCGACCCGCGGGGTGAGATCGGGTCAGCCGGGGGAAGATCCCCGCGCGGGCGGGGACGACGGACGGAATCGTCGTCAGCGTCCCGTCGGGGAGGGAAGATCCCCGCGCGGGCGGGGACGACGGGCCCAGTAGCCGACATCGCCCGCTTCGACGGGGAAGATCCCCGCGCGGGCGGGGACGACGAAGTCGACGCCGGCGCCGACAGGACGACCTGCGGAAGATCCCCGCGCGGGCGGGGACGACCACCTCGCAGGTGCCGCAGATGATCGCCCCCCGGGAAGATCCCCGCGCGGGCGGGGACGACACTTGCTGACCTGCACTTTCTCACCGGTCTGCCACCCAAATTTATCAGTGCAGGCGGGACGCGCAGGCATCTTGGTAGGCAGCCAGTAATGATCAACCATCGGTCACGGCCTCTCGCCTGCCGGTTGCGGCACGCGAGCACAAGGTATGCGTCGGACAGGGCGTTTGGTCGCGGCCATCCACCAACGCGACTCCCGCGCGGACGCGGCGCGGCCGATCTCGACGGGCTTGGTCGGCCACGGAATGCCGCACGATGGCCCATGTAGGGGACCATCAGCCACATCGGTGGACCGCACGGCCTGGGCGCAATACCGCTGGGCCAGCCCGGCCTGTCCATCGTCGGGGCCCAGCCAGCCGACGAGGGTTGGGTGGCGTTGAAGTCGCGGCGCACGTGGCCGGTGGGCGTCCGGCCGGGGATCGTCGTGCTGCGGGAGATCCTGAGCTGCAGGCGCCTCGGCGTCCCCGGCGACCGCCCGAAACGGGCTGCGGCCCGGCCCCCCCAGACGGGAACCGGGCCGTATCAAAACATGATCGTTGTGGCCGAGATGTGGGCGCGAACAGCGCGGTCAGGCGCGTACTTCCCCGACACGCTCCGACATCACACAGCGTGAAACATGCTGGCTAGAAACCCCATTCGACATCATCGGACATCGGTTGGCACATGGTCGGGCCGGCTTTTAACCGGCGAGTTCAGGGTTCGAGTCCCTGACGGCCCACCCCGCGGCAGGCGTGTTAGCTGCATGGTTTGCATTTCCTACTTACTCGTTTCGCGTGCGCTGATCGCTGTGGGTGGATTGTGGGTGAGATGGCCGTCTCACCCGCCGCGGAACCGCGTTCGCGACCGTCTCCGCCGCCGCCTGACCCGTCGACCGCAACAGGTGCGCGTACAGCCGAGCGGTGATCGCCGGGGAGCTGTGACCAAGCCTCTTACTCAGCAGCGTGAGATCTCCGCCCTCGGAGAGATGGATGCTCGCCGAGCTGTGCCGGAGGTCGTGCAGCCGCTTGAGGGACAGCAGATCCTCGCCGAGCTCGACGCCGGCCTCCAAGTCGAAAGGCAGCGCCTCGGCGAGGTGCAGCACCGCGCTGGAGCCGCGACGCCGGGTGCAGCCGATCACCTCCACCTGTCCGCACGGCACCCGATCCCGGTAAACCGTCCATATGCCTTCTGGCGCCCGGTACCGCTTGCCGACCGTCGGCGTCTTTGCGCCCCGCTCGGCCGAGCGCACGAGTTGGCAGCACAGCCCCACCCGTCGGGCAATCACCTGCATGTGGCTCGTGACGTATGCCGGCGAGCAGGGCGCCGTTGTTCCACGCCGGTCCGACCGCGTCCCGCTCGGCGTCACGCTCGCGGACCGACGTATGAAATGGCGTGCTGGTTGCATCATCGGGAGCCAGGACGACGGTCTGGGCCGGGTCGAGGGGAGTTTCGACATCTGCGCCGCGGCCGTCGCCGTACCGACCCGACTCCGACTCCTGTCGATGATCTACTTCCGCGGCGGCGCGGCCTACGCCTGCGAACTCACCGAACCCCTCGGCCTCCGCGCCGGACCGTGAGTCGCCACCTGCAGGTCCTCGTCGACGCCGGCCTGATCAGCCGGGACAAGCGCGGTGTCCGGGCCTCCTACCAACCGGCCCCGTTCCCTGCGCCCGCACCGCACTCGGGACCCTTTTCAGCCTCCGATCGGTCGCCGGTGACGCGCGGCCGGGGGCCGCGTGCACTGCTGAACTAATACATCCTCATCACATCAGGTGTCCCTACCGTGGAACCGTGCAATGGAGAGTCGACAAGATCGACAAGTCGTGGTGGAGATTTCTTGGCATAGCGATGATCATCGGTCTGGCTGTGGCACTGCTGTCCGGAGCGGCCGATCACTGTCAATTCCTCAAAGATCTCACGCTTTGGACATCGTGACGCTTTCTGGCGCCCGGCCGAGTGTGGCAGGTGAGGGGAACCGCAGTGCGGTTCGTGTCGCGGCGAGGTTCGGCCGGGCGGGTCAGCGCAGGGCTCAGCGTGAGGATGGGACCAGGGTTTCGCCGACGACGTGGGTCAGGTAAGAGCGTCTGCCAAGCACCCACGCAAGCCGTACCCCAGGGACCTGTCGGACGGCCCGCTGAGCGCTGATCGCACCGACGTTACACAATCAGGACAAGTTAAACGCCCTCGCGGAGGGGGAATGCCGTTCGCGCTCGACGCGGAGTGGCATCGGTGGGCCTTGGATCACCGTGTTCGCGGGCATTGCCGAGCAGGACGCCGACGATCTGATCGGTGGCCCGGCCCGGGACCCGCAGCGCCTCGCCGCCGGGTTCGACCGTCACGACGAGCCGGCGCCCGTCCTGCGCGAACGTCCCGTGCCACCGACGCTCGGCCCCGCCGAGGAGTTCGGCCGCCGGTGGCCGTGGCGCTGGCGGCGGTGCGGCTGGTCCGCGCCGACGCCTGAGCGAGATGTCGGTGCTGCTTACCGCCGCGCGTACTGTAGTACGCCGGGCATTTCACAACAGCCACCGGCCTCACCGCTCCCTGACGTTGCGGGCAAGAACGCCACGGCCGCGGCCATGGTGATCGACGCGATGGACAGGGGCCAGTGGGTTAGGCGCCGCCGGCGGTGACGATGGCGTCGGTGATGAATCCGGCGGCGAGGCCGGCCAGGACTCCGAGGTAGAGCAGCTCACGGCGGCCAGCGCGCGACGCGATGCCGATGAGTTGGATGACGACGTAGAGGATGGAACCGGCGGCGAGGGACAGGAAGATCACGCTGAGCGGGTCGCTGGTGAACTGCCGGCCGATCGCGGTGCCGATGAGGGTGGGTCCGCCGCCGATGAGTCCGGTGAGCAGGAGGAATCCCCAACTGGGCCGGTCGGCGTCGGCGGCGAGCGGGGCGACGATCCCGAATCCTTCGGTGGCGTTGTGCAACGCAAAGCCGATCACGAGGAGGGTCGCCAACGTGATCTCGCCGCGGCCGGCACTGCCTCCGATGGCCAGTCCTTCGCCGAAGTTGTGCAGGCCGATCCCGACCGCGATGGTCAGCGCGAGCCGCCGGGCGGCTGACAGGCCCGTGGTAGCGGGTGGCTGAAGTGTGGCAAGTTCGTCGGCGGCCATTGCCCCGGGCCCGAAGCGCGCCCCGGCGCCCGGCTCCGGCTGCGGCGGGGTGGGCCGGCGAATGAGGACGCGTTCGTAGCCGAGGAGGCTGAGCAGTCCGATGGACAGTCCGCCGAGGAAAAGCGTGCCGTAGCCGAAGACGGGGCCGAGGCCGCCGCTGTGGTCGTGGACCTTGCTCAACGCAGCGTCGAGAGGTTCCCAGGCATGCGCGAGCACATCCCACACGAGGAAGATCAGGATGCCGATGGCGGTCGCGTTCAGGAACTGCCGCACTCCTGGCATCGGGCGACGTAGCCGCCCGACGGGGAGCCCGATCAGGATCGTTGCTCCCGCGATGAACCCCAGTATCAGCGTCCGTGTCTCGCTCACGTTGCCTCCCCGTCAAGTCAGCCGAATGCGGTTGAGCTTAGGTAAGGCTTAGCTACGACACAAGGAGGGGGTTGGGAGCATTTCGGCTGGCCTCGGTCGAGTGATGATGTGACCACTCTGCCGGGGTCGCCGGCTTGGACATCACCAGCAGTTCGGGCCCCGGCGGGTGGGTGTCGTGGTCATGGAGAGAGAGGCGGTTAGCGGTTCAAGTCCCCATGCCGGCTCCAGACACACCCCATCTGACCTGCGGATTTGCGGCTACCGAGATCGCCTACGCCGCCAGTTTGCCTGGCGAGCTGCCCGAGTCCGTGGCGGACAATCCCATCGGCATCGACCTCACTCCTGGGGACTACCCGAACGTGGGCGAGCGCCCTCAGACCTCGGGCTCGAGCCGCACTGGGATCCCGGACATGCGGACCATCCCGGTCAGCGCGTCCGTCTCGTCAACGATCGAGGTGAGTCGGTTGACGTCCGGCTCGGTCCAGCCGTGCGGAAGCGACACCGTGCCCGCCCGGATCTCATCGGTGACCCTGGCCTGTGCGCGGGTCGCGCCATGGGCGCCGAGGACCCGTACCATCACCCCGTCGGTGATCCCGGCGGTCGCCGCGTCGGCCGGGTGGACCAGGAGTTCGGCCTGCGGTGTTGCGCCAGCCTGGCGGACGTCGTGCAGCTGGCTGTTCATCGCCCGCGGCAGCCGGCGCGGGACCAGGAGCAGGCCGTCCGGCGCCACGTCCACGCCCGGTTCCGACGTGAGCAGCTCGGCAAGCTGAGCGAGCAGCGGCGGCGGTGCCAGCCGCCAACGCCCGCCTGGCAGCACATGCCCGGTCACCCAGCCGAACCGCTCCACCGACGAGAGCACGACGGCGGGTGCCTGCGCGAGGGCCTCCGGATCGCGGGACCGGGCGACGATCGGGTCGATGATCGCGTCGTCGTCGGCGGTCTCCCAGGTGAGCCCGCGGGGCAGCACGTCGAGGCCCAGCTGTTCGGCGAGCCGAGCGAACGACCACCAGACCGGCCTGCGCTCGGCCACCGGTGGCACCACCGCGGCGGTGCGCTGTGACATCACCCGGTCGGTGAAGGCGTCGAGCAGGACGGGTACGTCGGCCCGCTCCAGCTGTCCCACACTCGGCAGCACATGCGTGGCCAACCGGGTCGTCTCCGTCTCGACGACATCGGCTACCGCGCACACCTCCAGCGAGCGCAGCGCGGCACGGATCCCGCCGCTGGCGGGGAAGGAGGAGGCGACGTTTCCGCCGACGACGACCAGCGCCCGGACGTTGCCCGCCTCGATCTCCGGGACGAGCGCGGCGCACGGATACTCACCGAACCGACGAGTCAGCTCCGGCCTGGAACGAGGTCCGGGCTCGACCCTGCCCTCAGGCGGTGACACGGGCAGATCCAACCCGTCGACAGGGCGCAGGAATCCGGGATGGAACCACATGCCGCCCGGCCGGTCGAGGGACCCGGTGACGGTGAGCAGCGCCAGCCGCAACCACTCGGTGACGTTGGCGGAAGCGGCCATCGTCGCGCCGGTGCCGGTGACAACGGAGATCCGTCCCGCGCGGCGTATCGCGGCGAGCAACTCGTGTAGCTGGTCCACCGACACCCCGGACACGGCGGCGGCACGCTGCGCGTCCAGCGGCGACACCGCCCGGGCGAGGTCGTCGACGCCCGAGGCGTGCGCGCGCAGGTACGCCTCGTCGGCGCCGTCGGCGAGCAGCTCACGGACCAGAAAGCCGAGGACGAACGGATCGCTACCGGGGCGGGTCTGCAAGTGGCGGGTAGCCATCCGGGCCGTCTCGGTACGTCGTGGGTCGAGGACCCACAGCTCGCCGCGCTCGCGTTGCGCCCGTAGCCGCGCCCGGGGGTTGGACATCGACGTGGTGTGACCATGGGAGACGATCGGATTGATACCGACCAGCAGCGACAGACGGCACTCCTGGTCGTCGTCGACCAGGTTGAGCCACGGCCAGCCTCCCACCATCTCGGCTGTCAGCGGTTTGGCCGGGCTGTCGATCGTGAGCGAGGAGTACTTCTGCCGCGTGCCCAGCCGGTCGAAGAACCGTTCAGCGGTCCGCCTGCCCGCGGCGTCGAACGCGGCGCCGGTGGCGTAGAAGACGGCCACGGCGTCGGGCCCGTGCTCCGCCACGATCCCGGCGAGACGCCCACCGAGGTCTGTGAGCAGGGTGTCCCAGTCCACCGGCCGCTGCGTGCCATCCGCGTCGCGCAGCAGCGGCTGCTCCAGGCGCAGCGGGTGGTGGTGCAGCGCCGGTAAGGCGCGACCCTTGGCACAGGTGTAACCCTTGGACACAGGATGCTCGGCATCACCGCGGACCTGGCGTACGACAGGCGAGGCCGGATCGCCATCGACCGTGACCAGGGTGCCGCACTGGGCGATGCAGATGCGGCAGTAGGTGCGGACCTCTCGGACAGGTGTACCCATGCGAAGGGACTCCTCAGGGGCTTGAGTCGGCGGTGACCGCCGCGCGGCAGCCCGGCCGTCACCTGACGATGATCTCACCTCACGGCGCAGTAGCGTAGGCCCGTTGTCGAGCCGACTCCAGCGGTCCGCCGCCCGAGGATCACCAATCCTGGGGCGCCGGTGCCGGACTCACCGGCAGCGATTGACGTTCGTTCTTCGTGGCCTTCGTCGCGGCCAGCGGGAATGTGACGCCGGTCAGCTCCTCGGAGACCGTCCACAGGCGACGGGCGAGCGCGCCGTCCCGGGCGGCTCTCGACCGGCCGACGAGCTTCGGCGCACCGCGCCCCTGCAGGAAGCCGCCCGGGCCGGCGTAGCGGCCGCCCTGGCCGATCACGTGTGCGAGCAGGGCGGCGAGGTCCCAGCCGTCGCACGGGGTGGGGCGACGAAGGCCGGCGGCGACGGCCTGAGGGAATGGACGAGGCTCAGTGGCTACAGGATGACCAGTGTCGCCAGTGCGATGCTGTTGTCGATGCCTGTCGTCAAGCACTGGACCAGGTCGAGCTGCGGGATCTGGATCGTCTCGACGGCCCTCCTGCCCGCGAACTCGCCGGAGGTGATCGTCCCCGTCAGGGTGACCAGGGACGCGCCCGGGAGCGTCTGGATCTGCGCGGTGAAGGTGAAGGTGCTACTCCGTCCGTCGCTCCAGACGATCACTCGGCTGCCCGGGCCGTTGAACAGGGCCTGCACACACGAGGCACCCGGCCGGTCGAAGACCTCCGTATAAGTCGCGGACGTGATGCCCTTGCCGGGCGCCACGCACAGGCCCGGGTTCCCGGCCGAGCCGAGGAGGCTGTTGATCGTGACCGTGGTGTCATGCGGGGTGAGGGTCAGCCCGGGGCTGTAGCTGACCGCTTCCTGCCCCGTGCAGGTGACACGAGCGAGGGCGGCCGAGGCAGCGACGGGCGCGAACCACAGGTCGGCCGCGACAGCGGCGACGGTGAAGGCACCGGCGAGCGCGCGCCGGGGAGACAGCAAGCGTCTCACGACTACTCCTGTTTCTAGGCCTCCGATTTTTCGGAGTAGGTGGAAATTGTTCTTCTGGCACATCTTCCTGGCTGCGCCACAAACCCCCCGTAAACAGACACACGCAGCCCGGGTCGTCGGGAATCCCCTGCATTCAAAGAAACCGCCACGTGATGACAGGAGTGGCGTGCGCGTTCAAGCTAGGGCGTCGGGCGCCCCAGCGTCCAGAGTCCCGTCGAACGAGTCGGGCCGGACGGTGACCCGAATGTCGTAATCGCACGCTGGCCGCCCGATAAGCTGCCGGAAGCAGCGTCCACAGCCTTCGACCTCCTCCGAGGAGGATCGACCACCCGCCGACCTGACGGACAGCGCCGAAGACTTAAGTCATCGACCTCCACCTGGTAGCGAAGGCGTACCTGTGCTGAACCACGTTGACAGGTCGATCCGCTCGGCACGACGGGCCAGCATGTGGTGCCGGTACTTCCCGTGCTCCACCTCGCGCACCAGCGTGAAGCCCTGCTGCTGGTAGTAGGCGGCCAGACCGGGCCACAGACAGTCTCGGCGGACCCAGCCGGCGCCACGCCGCGCAGCCTGGTCCACCGCCCACAATGCGATCAACGCGCCGAACTTCCGGTCCCGGTACGCCGGATCGGTCACCGTCGTGTTCAGGTACAAGGTACCTCGCCGGTCAGCGGCGGTTGCCTTCCGCATCACCAACATGGCGCACATCATCGCTCCCGCCGACCTCGGGAACCACGGTGCGTCCCCCGACGCAGAGCCTACCCGAGCCGCTCAATGCACGATCTCACCGTCGGACAACATCCCGCGCTGCGGCGGGTGTTTGCCCATCTCGCCGAGGAATCCTTCGAGGAACGATTCGAATTCGGCGTCACGAAACTCCTGGTCCACTGTGGACGCATGCCGGGTGCACGGGCTGGTGGTCACCAGGGGACGACGCCGTCTCGGTTGACGTAGGCTCCGGTCGGGCCGTCCGCGGGAAGCGTCGCCAGTTCGACGATGGCGTCAGTGCCCTCTTGCACGGTCTGGATGCCCCGGAAGTTGTTGAGGTCGGTCGCCGTCCAGCCAGGATCGGCGGCATTGACCCTCATATCGGGCAACGCGTGCGCGTAGAAGACCGTCAGTTTGGTCAATGCGGTCTTGGTCGCCGCATAGATCGGGGGCACATACTCCGGATCCCACCAGCTGTTCTTCTCGGTCAGCGCGAAAGAGCCCGTTCCGCTGGAGACGTTGACGATGCGCGGGTTGTCGCTGGCGCGCAGCAGCGGCAAAAAGGCGGTTGTCACCCGCACGACGCCCAGCAGGTTCGTGTTGAAGACACCCGCGACGTCGGCCGCGGTGGCCTGGTCGATCGGAATCGACGGCCCGTTGATGCCCGCGTTGTTCACCAGTACGTCGAGTCGTCCGTATTGATCGCGGACCCAGGAGGCGGCCAGCGCCACGCTGTCCTCGTCGGTGACGTCGAGATGTACGAACGGGACGGCCAGCTCTCCTGCGGCAGCCTGGCCGCGTTCAGGATCGCGTGCGGCGAGCAGCACCGTGTGTCCCGCCTCGCGCAGTCGGCGGGCACTCTCGTAGCCGAGGCCCTTGTTGGCCCCCGTGATCAAGGTGATCGTGTCCATGCCGGTGAGTCTGTCGGGATCGACCGCACCCGAGGAAGGTACGGCTCGTGGGTGGGACTGACAGCACCAGTCAGCCGGTCCGCCGTAGCGCCATACTGGTTCCGTGTCGAGTGAGTTCGGGTTGCTGCTGCGCGGATGGCGGGACCGCACCAGTCCAGCGTTCGTCGGCGCGATCGAAACGAACCGGCGCTCGCCGGGACTGCGCCGCGAGGAACTCGCCGCGCTAGCCGGTCTCTCGGTGGACTATCTGGTGCAGCTGGAGCAGGGCAGGGCGGCTCGGCCCTCACCGCAAGTGGTCGCGGCGCTGTGCCGAGCGCTGCGCCTGGCCGAGGACGACGCCGCCTTGCTGCACCAAGCCGCCGGTCTCGCTATACCGAAAGGCGCGGTCAGCACCGAAATTCCGTCCGGAATCGAGCGTCTACTCCAGCGCCTCGACGACTGGCCAGTCGCCGTCTACTCCGTCGACTGGTGGCTGCTGCGCTGGAACCGCCTGTGGGCCGCGCTTCTCGGCGACCCGGGCGCTTTGCTCGGCCGAAGCCGCAACCTGATCTGGCACGAGTTCACCGACACTCCGTCTCGGGTCGCGTTGGCCCCGCCCGAACGTGACGCCTTTCGCGATGCCCTGGTAGCCGATCTTCGAGTAGCCTCCATCGAATATCCTCACGACCCTGGTGTGCGGCAACTGGTAAACGAACTTCGCACCCGCAGCACCGACTTCGTGAGTAGGTGGATCGCCGGTCGCCCCGTCCGGCATCAAACCGCCCGCAAACGCATCGAGCAGCCTCACGTCGGTCACCTCACGCTTGACAGCGATGTTCTACAAACCCCCGGAAGCGCTCTCCGAATCATCGTCTACTCCGCCGAGCCGGGCAGTCAGGACGCCAGCCGCCTCGACCTGCTCCGAGTGCTCGGTACCGAGGCTTTCGCTCACTGAGTGACTGTATTGGATCTTGATTCTTCTGTGTTGATTGTGGTCGTCGGGCTGGGGGGCTGGCGTGTTGGGGTGATCGGTGGGGCTGGGGTCGCGACGGTCGGGTCATGCCTCGTTCTGACCCGTATCCCGCCGATCTGTCCGACGCGGAGTGGGCATCAACAACGTTGCGATGGCACTTGCCGCCGAGCATCTCGGGACCATGGCATGGGACGACCGGGGCGGGACGGCGGCCTCCCGGGCCACCGGCCGGTCGGGGCTGGTCACCGTTCCGGTGGGCCACAGCGACACGCTGCGCGAGCTGGCAATCGACGAGGTGAAGGCCAGCGACCTCACCCGCTCCGCCGTCCTGCAGCCCTTCCAGAACGTCTCGGGCGGGTCCTCGCCATGATGGAAGCCGAACGTGTCGGCTGGGTGCCACTGCGCTGTCAACAGTGCCCTCCTGCGATGGCCGTTCAGATGGGGCTCCATCATCTGCGCGGTGAGCGAGAGCGCGGAGATGAGCGCAGGTGGTGAGGCCGCAACCCGTGGGATTCCGCGACAGTTGCCGGCCACCGCGGAGTCGGTGCCCACCGCCGCCGGCGTACCGGTGATACCGGCTCCGCCGACACCGATCAGGCGTACCTTCGGCGGCGCCAGTACCCCGTTCCGAGACGGCCCCGACACCGATCCTCCTCCCACCACGGAGCCGGATCTCTCCTCGGCGGTCAGCGGAGCGCAGCGGGGAGACGAGGCGTCCTTCCGGCTGATCTACCGGACGGTCCAGCCGGGTCTGCTGCGATACCTGCGGGTACTGGTGGGCGACGACGCGGAGGATGTCGCCTCCGAGGCGTGGCTGCAGATTGCTCGTGACCTGCCGACGTTCCGCGGGGACGCCGATGGTTTCCGCGGCTGGGCGGCCACGATCGCGCGTCACCGGGCGCTCGACCACCTGCGCAGACGGGGTCGCCGCCAGCGGGAGGACGTCCCGGTCGAGCTGGTGACGGCGCAGCTGGCCGGCCCTGACGACACCGCAGGCGAAGCGTTGGAGGCGATGTCCACTGAGGCGGCCCTGCGTCTGATCGCGGGCCTGCCGTTGGACCAGGCCGAGGCGGTGCTGCTGCGGGTGGTGATGGGGTTGGACGCGAAGACCGCGGGACGGGTCCTGGGCAAGCGGGCCGGTGCGGTGCGTACCGCGGCGCATCGGGGGTTGCGCAGGCTCGCCGAACAGCTCGGTGCGGTCGAACACCTCGGTGCGCGAGGGGATCAGCAGGACCGGTCGGCCAGGAGCAGACGAACATGATCGGGATATCGGCGTGCAGCGATGACCACGGGTTTCGGTCGGGTGTAACACCGGCGAGGACTTCGACGCTGAAGGACGTGAGATGAGCACATACCGACCTCGTCCGGACGGTCGGGTCGATGCGGAGCGGCTGCTTCGCGGCGACCCGGTCAACGCCGGGATCGGTACGGATCCCCTTGCCGATCTGCTTGCCGCCGCGTCCGCTCCGGCCCGCGACGGGGAGCTCGACGGTGAGGAGGCGGCGGTGGCCGCCTTCCGGGAGGCGCGTCTCGTTCACGTCCCCCAGCCGCGGAGAAAATCGATGTTGAAGTTGATGCTCGCGAACGCCCTGACCGCGAAGATCGCCGCCGCAGCGGTCGGAGCCACCGTCCTCAGCGGCGCTGCCGTGGCCGCCAGCACCGGAGTACTCCCGCTCACCGGTGGAGGCGGCCGCACCGTGTCGGCCACGGGTACGCCGTCCGCCACGGTGACCACCCCGGTGGTCGCCGTGGCGAGCCCCGGCGCCGCCGTCTCGGCGTCGCTGCTCGCGCTGTGCCACACCTACACGGCGACCGCGGCGAGCGGCGCCAGCACGGCTCTTGACTCCCCGGGTATGACTGCCCTGGTCACCGCAGCCGGCGGTCGCGACAAGGTAGGCCCCTTCTGCGTGCGGGCACTACAGGCTCAGGTCGACGCCACGGTCGCACCGGGCGCGCAGGCCGATACCCGTCTCGACCCGGGCGGTGTCGGGGCCGGCGCCGCAGTGGGGCCGAACGCGGCGGTGGGCGCGACCGCGGGGCCGGGTAGCGCCGGGGCCGGCGCTCGCGTCGGAGCGGGCACCGGGGTGGGCGCCCAGGCGGGGCAAAGCGGCACGGGTGTTGGCGCCACCGCGCCGGGCGCGGGTGTCGGCGCCAGTGCCGGACCGGGCGGCCTCGGTCTCGGTGCCAGCGCGCCGGGCACCGGGGTGGGCGCGCAGACGGGGCAAAGCGGCGTGGGTCTCGGCGCCACCGTGCCAGGAGCCGGTGTCGGCGCCAGTGCCGGACCGAACGGCCTCGGTCTCGGGGCCAGCGCGGCTCCGACGCCTCGCCACTGACCCTCAGGACCACTGACCCTCAGGACCGCTGACCCTCAGGACCGCTGACCCCGGAGCCTGGCCGTCAAGCCGCTGGCCATCGGAGCCCACACCGCAACCGGTAGGCATCTGCCAGACAGCCGGGCACCGCAGCCGACCTGCCGCCGTGGACATGACCCCCCGGCGGCGGGTCTCCCGCCGCGGCAAGCCCGAGTTCGCCGGCTGCGGGTCGGGTGACGGGACTGGCCGCGGTGGCCGAGCTGGTCGACCGGCTCGGTGTCGTCGAGACGCTCGACGAGCGGGTCGGCCCGGTCAAACAGCCGGCGCCGGGGCTGACCGGCGGGGAGCTGCTGGTCGGGACGGCGAGCGGGCAGATGGCGAGGCCGGCGTCGCCGTCGGGGTTGGACCGGCTGCGGCGACGCCCCTCGGGGGGTGGAAAGATCCCCGCGCGGGCGGGGACGACGATCCCCCCGAGCGCTTTGGCGTCCGCGACGCCAGCCTTTACACCCACATCCGGGGGCTTGCCGACCTGCAGGAGCGCGTGGCGATGCTCGCGCTCGGCGAATGGGCCGACACGCTCGGCGCAGCCATTGCCGGACGATCCGGCCGCACCGCCCTCAGCGCCTTCGCGGAGCGGTCCGGACGGCCGCGCGGACCAACGGCCCGGCCGCGGCGGCACGGCTCATGGCCGCCGCCATGACGACCCCCGCCATGACGACCCCCGCCACGACGACGCCCAGCGCCGACGCCACCCCCGCGAAGCTGCACCACCCCGGCGCCTGGTTCGACGGCTACGCCGACACGCAGCCCGAACCCCCGACCCCGGAACTCCTGGAGCTGTTCATCCGCCTCGCCGACCTACACCTCGACGACCACAGCATCGGCTCCGCCCTCGAGGACATGCTGATCACCCCGCTCGATCAGGCTCTGAGCACGCACAGCCCAACACGGTCGGGCACCTTGACCACCCTGACGGTGACCGACGTGGCCCGCGAGTACGGCGCCTGGACGGTGTCACTCGCCTGACCAGCGCGAAACGCTCGCTCACCCGGTTGGCGATGCTCGATCTTGGGCCAAGGCGTGGCGGCCCAGGCGTCATCCTGACCGCCGTCTGACCGCCGTGCCGGTCTGGCGGCATCCCGGCGCCATCGCCGCCCGTCCCCCCGGCAGCCGGCCGCAGGCACGCGTGGGAGTGGCAAACAGGCGACAAGCGTCCCGTGCGCGCGGAGATCCGTTGTGTCATGGTGTGGTCCCCTCTTGGGGTAGCGGACGGAAAGTAGGCGCAACTTCGCGCGGGCCAGCGTGCGCCGGACATGGACGACGTGGTGCTGGGGACGCGGCCGAGGAGAGGACATGCCGGCAGTCGACCGTGACAGCGTCATCGCCGCGCTGCCCGACTACACCGTCGGTCGGGAACTTGGGATGGGCGGGTACGGCCGGGTGCTCGCCGGGCATCACCATCCGCTCAACCGCGACGTCGCCATCAAGATCCTCTCGCTGCGGGCGGTCCACGGGGAGAGCGCGACGGAGGACTTCCGCACCGAGGGCCGCCTGCTGAGCCGGCTTGACCATCCGCACATCGCCCAGGTCTATGACTTCGTCTCGCGCGGCGACGTCCGCCTGCTGGTGATGGAGCTGCTCTCCGGCGGCAGCCTGACCCGCCAGCACCTGTCCGGGCCCGACGCCTGCGCGGTCGGCCTCGCTGTCGCGGACGCGCTCGTGCAGGCGCACGGGCTCGGCGTGCTGCACCGGGACATCAAGCCGGACAACATCCTGTTCACCACCGCCGGCCAGCCCAAGCTGACCGACTTCGGCATCGCCAGGATGTTCGACGACCCGGCGACCGTCGCCCGCGGTGTCATCGGCACTCCCCGGTACATGGCCCCCGAGCAGATCCGCGAGGCCGCGCTCGGCCCGGCGACCGACCTGTACGCCCTCGGTGTGACCCTGTACGAGCTGATGACCGGCGGCCCGCTGTTCCCGCCGGAGCTGTCGGTCCCGGAGCTGCTGCGCCACCACTGCGAGGTGCCGGCGCCGGTTCCCGTCACCGTGCCCGAGCCGATCGGCCGGGTGGTGCTGCGCGCCCTGGCGAAGGATCCGGCGGCCCGGCCCCCGTCCGCCCGCGCCTTCGCCGCCGACCTCGCCGCCGCCGCCCGGGTCGTGTACGGGCCCAACTGGCTGCACCGCGCCGGCGTCGTCGTTCGGATCATCGAGGACGCCGGGGATCCCCCGACGGCGACCGCGACCGCCGCGGGGCCCGCGACCACCGTCGCGGCCGGGGTCACGGCGGATGCCGACCTGACCCGCCGGGTGGGGACACCGCCGCCGATGCCGATGCCGGCGTACGGCCCGGATGGATCGGCGGCGGTGCCCTGGTACGGGGCCGAGTCGGGGGACGGCGGCGGCCTCGGCCCGGCAGGCGTCCTGGCATCTCCACCCCAGCCGGGCGGTGCGGACCCGGGCTCGGGCGGTTCGGGGGCCGACGGTTCGGGCGTCGACGGTTCGGGCGTCGACGGTTCGGGCGTCGACGGTCCAGAATCCGGTGGCCCGGCGTCCGACGGGTCGGGAGTCGACGGGTCGGAATCCGGTGGTCCGGCGTCCGACGGGTCGGCGGGCGAGGTGTCCCGCGCCGACCCGCCGACGCGTGTGCGCCGCCGATGGCGCCGACCGGCGGCGGCCGCCACCGGCGTGCTGGCCCTGGTCGCGGCGACGAGCCTCTATCTGACCTGGGGCGGCTCCTCGTCACCGGTGTCGCGGCCGGCCGTCTCCGGAACACTCCCGACGCCGAGATCACCGCAGGTCACCAGCGATCCGGGGGCCCGGATCCTGCCGGTTGCCGGCACCGGAGCCAGGGGCAGCCCCGTCGATGGCGCGCTCGCGCTGCGGACCAGTCTCGCTGATCCGTTCGGCCTCACCGCCGACGCGTTCGGCAACCTGTACTTCGCCGACTTCGGCAGCAACCGGGTGATGCGGATCAACGCCGCCGGGGTTATCACGACCATCGCGGGCACCGGCGTCGCGGGGTTCTCCGGCGACGGCGGCCCGGCCGTGGCCGCCCAACTCGACCAGCCGGCGGGGATCGCGCTGGACAACCGCGGCGACCTCTACATCGCCGACAGGCTCAACCACCGCATCCGCCGGGTCGACCCGAGGGGGATCATCACCACCGTCGCCGGGATCAATGACCACTTCATCGTCGGCGACCCCGTCGGCTACTCCGGCGCCGGCGCCGGCGACGGCGGCCCGGCGCTCGCGGCCCCGTTGTCCTTCCCGACCGCGGTCGCCACGGACGACGCCGGTGACCTGTTCATCGCCGACCAGGGCGAGAACCGGATCCGCAAGGTCGACGCCCGCGGCATCATCAGCACCTTCGCCGGATCCAGCGGCCGGGGTTCGTTCGGCGACGGCGGCCCGGCGACGGATGCCCTCCTCGACGTCCCGTTCGGCGTCGCCGCGGACGCCGCGGGCGATGTCTACATCGCCGACACCGACAACTCCCGCATCCGCAAGGTCGACACCCACGGCGTCATCACCACCGTCGCCGGCAACAGGTTGCGCGGTTTCGCCGGCGACGGCGGCCCGGCGGTGAAGGCGTCCCTGCAGGATCCCCGCGGCATCGCGGTGGACGCCGTCGGCAACCTCTACATCACCGACCGGGGGAACAGCCGCATCCGCAAAGTCGACACCCACGGCATCATCACCACCCTCGCCGGCTCCGGCCGCCCCGGCTCCGCCGGGGACGGCGGCCTGGCGGGCAACGCCGAGCTGGGCCGGCCGGACGGCGCTGTCGGCGTCGACCACGAGGGCAACGTGTTCTTCTCCGACCGGGCCAGCGGGCGGATCCGGGTGGTGGTGCCGTCGCATCCCCTCCCCTCGACGCCCGCGTCCACGAGAGGGTGAGCAGCCCGTGCCAGTGATCGACCGTGACCGGGTGGTCGCCGCCCTGCCCGGCTACACGGTGGGAGAGGAGCTGGGTTCCGGCGGCTACGGGCTGGTCCTCGCCGGCCGGCATCTGGACCTCGGCCGCGACGTCGCCATCAAGGTGCTGTCGACCGCCGCCGCCGGCCGGCCCGACGTGGCCGCCGGGTTTCGCACCGAGGCCCGGCTGCTGGGCCGGCTCGAACATCCGCACATCGTGCAGATCTACGACTACGTCGATCACGGCGACCTCTGCCTGCTGGTGATGGAGGTGCTCTCCGGCGGTACCCTCACCCGGCAGCAGCTCGGCCAGCAGTCCGCCTGCGCCGTCGCCCTGGCCGTCGCCGACGGGCTCGCCGCCGCCCACGAGGCCGGGGTGCTGCACCGGGACGTGAAACCGGACAACGTCCTGTTCACCGTGGCCGGTCAGCCGAAGCTCACCGACTTCGGCATCGCGAAGATCTTCGACGGCACCGCGTCCACCGCCAGCCGGGTGGTGGGCACCGGCCGGTACATGGCCCCCGAGCAGATCCTCGGCGGGCGGCTGAGCCCCGCGACCGACCTGTACTCGCTCGGGGTGCTGCTCTACGAGCAGCTCACCGGGGGGCCGATGTACGGCCCGGGGCTGTCCATCACCGACCTGTTCCGCCACCACCAGGAGGTCATGCCGGCACCGCCGCCGGGAGTGCCCGAACCGGTTGCCCGGGTGGTGATGCGGGCGCTGGCCAAACAGCCGCAACAGCGCCAGCCGAACGCCCGGGTCTTCGGCCACGCGCTCGCGCTGGCCGCGCGCCAGGCGTATGGCCGGGACTGGACCGCCGGCACCGGGATCGTCCTGCACCTGCCCGACGAGCTGCGCGAGCCGACCCGGCATCGCCCACGCCGGTCCCGGATCCCCGCCGCCGCCGACGGGACCGGGGTCGACGGGTGGGGTTCGGACGGGACGGGGGAACACCGTCGCCGGCCGCGCCGGCGGGTCTGGCTCCCGGCCGCCATCGTCGTCGTGCTGGCTGCCGCCGGCGGGATCACGTTCGCGGCCACCCGCGGCTCCGGACCCGAACCGCTGCCGGCCTGGGTACCGAGGACGCTGGCGGTCGGGCAGATCGGGGGGGCCGTCGGCACGGGAAACGACGGGTTCTCCGGCGACGGCGGCCGGGCCGCCGGCGCCGGGTTGAACAAGCCGGACGCGATGGCCGTCGACACCGCCGGCAACCTCTACATCGTCGACAAGAGCAACCAGCGGGTCCGCCGGGTCGACCGCGACGGCGTCGTCACGACCGTGGCCGGCAACGGCATCAGGGGGTTCACCGGCGACGGCGGTCCGGCCATCCGGGCGGAGCTCGCCGATCCCGCGGGCATCGCCGTCGACGCCGCCGGCGACATCTACATCTCCGACCAGGGCAACCAGCGGGTCCGGCGGGTGAACCCGGCCGGAGTGATCACCACCTTCGCCGGCACCGGGGTGTTCGGGTTCTCCGGGGAGAACGGCCCGAAGATCGGCGGATTCTCCGGCGACGGTGTGCTCGCCCGGCAGGCCATGCTCGACGAGCCGAGCGCGTTGTGGGTCGACCGGGCCGGCAACGTGTACATCTGCGACGGCTCGAACGACCGGATCCGGAAGGTCGACACCGCCGGGGTCATCTCGACGGTCGTCGGTTCCGGCGGAGACGGGTTCGGCGGCGACGGCGGGCCTGCGACCGCCGCCCGGCTGCAGTGGCCCGAGAGCCTCGCGGTGGATGTCGCGGGCACCATGTACGTGACCGACCAGGGTAACAACCGGGTGCGTCGGATCGACACCCACGGGATCATCACCACCGCTGCCGGCACCGGCACCATGGGGTTCTCCGGCGACGGCGGACCGGCCACCAGGGCGGCGATCCACACGGTCGGCGCGGGGGTGACGGTCGACGACGCCGGCAACATCTACCTGGCGGACCCCCAGGTCAACCGGATCCGGCGGATCGACACCCACGGCATCATCACGACCATCGCCGGTACCGGGGTGGCTGGCAACGCGGGGAACGGCCAGCGGGCCCTCGACGCCGCAATCAGTTATCCGTCGAGCCTCCTGTTCTACCGGGGATATCTGTTGGTGTCCGAGGTGAACGGCTCGCGGATCCTGGCCATCGCGCTGGGGCCGGCATCCCAGGGGGCCCACCGCCGATGAGCGCCGGGCGCCGGGCGGCGGGGAAGGGGCGCCGGTGGTAGCCGTCGACCGCGACCGGGTGCGGGCCGCGCTGCCCGGTTACACCATCAGCGGCCAGCTCGGCACCGGCAGTTCCGGGCTGGTGCTGGCCGGGCACCACCGGGACCTCGACCGGCCGGTCGCGATCAAGGTGCTGTCCACGGCCGCCACCGACCCGGCGGCGGTGGACGCCTCCCGCGCCGAAGCCCAGATGTTGGGCCGGCTGGACCATCCACACATCGTCCGCATCCACGACTTCGTCGTCCGAGACGACCTGTGCCTGCTGGTGATGGAGCTGCTGCCCGGTGGACCGGTGGACCGCCGCCGGCTCAGCCCGCCGGCGGCGTGCGCGGTGGGGCTCGCGGTGGCCCACGCGCTGTCACAGGCCCACCGGTTCGGCATTGCGCACCGTGACGTGAAACCGGCCAACATCCTGTTCACCGGCTCCGGCCTGCCGAAGCTCACCGACTTCGGCATCGCGAAGATCCTCGAGGGGACGGCCGGCGAGGCCAGCCGGCTCGCCGGCACCCCCCGCTACATGGCCCCCGAACAGATCCGCCGCGGCAGGCTCAGCCCCGCCACCGACGTCTACGGGCTCGGCGTGGTGCTCCACGAGCTACTGCGCGGCGAGTCGATGTTCCCCCGCGGCCTGCCGGTGTCCGAGCTGTTCCGCTGGCATCTGGAGGTCGAGCCGCCACCGCTGCCCGCCGTCCCGCCGGCCCTCGGTGAGGTGGTGGCGCGGGCGCTGGCCAAGGATCCCGCCGCGCGCCACCCGACCGGCCTGGACCTCGCCCGCGAGCTGGCTGTGGCGGCCGGCGCCGCATTCGGCCCGCGGTGGCTGCACGGCTGCGGCGTCACCGTGCGGGTCGTCGACGATCTCGTGGAGCAGCCGTCGCCCCCGGCCGGCCGGGATCGGGCCGGCCGGGACCTGGCCGGCCCGACATCTCTTCCGACCCCGCTCCCGCTGCCGACCCCGGCTTCGACCCCGCGGTCGGACTCGACCACGGCCTCGATCCCGGCCGCGGTTCCGACGTCGGCCTCGGATCGGTCCACCCTGGCCGGGCCGTCGCCCGGCTCCGTGCCGCTCGGCGTGGTCAGGCCCGGGGCCTTCCGGCCGGGTGGGTTCCGGCCCGGTGGGGCCGATGCCGCCGCCCCGGTAACGCCGCCGCCCGCAGTGCGGCCCGTCAGGCGGCAGCGGCGGCGCCGGCTGGCGGTCACCGTTGCGGCCACGGCCGCCACCATGGTCCTGGGCCTGATTGCATGTCTCGTCATCCCGGGTGGCTCCGCGTCGTCACCGCGCTCGGGGGCGACGACAACCGCGGCGGTCGGCGACGCCGGTGTCACACCCCCGGGCCCGGACGGCGTGGCGGCCATCAACGAGTTCAAGGACCTGACGGTGGACGCGGCCGGCAACGTGTACCTGGCCGATCAGGCCGATCCGCGGATCCGCCGGATCGACCGGCGGGGTTACGTGAGCACTGTCGCGGGCAGCGGCGAGACCGGTACCTCCGGCGACGGCGGTCCGGCGCTGCAGGCCGCCTTCCAACGGCTCGGCAGCGTGGCGGTCGATGCCGCCGGAAACATCTACATCTCGGACGAGAGCAACCGCGTCCGCCGGGTGGACACCCACGGGACCGTCACCACGATCGTCGGCACCGGCGATGACGCCGACACCGGCGACGGTGGTCCGGCCATCCAGGCCGCGCTGGACTTCGCGACCACCGAGAAGATCAGCGTCGACGTCGCCGGCAACCTGTACATCTGTGTGCTGGACGGACTCCGCCGGGTCGATCGGGCCGGGATCATCACCACGCTGATCAAACGTGGCACCGGGCTCTCCCCGAGCCCGCCCGGCGACGGCGGTCCGGCGAGCGCCGGCCGGCTGCAGGCCACCACCGCAGCCGTCGCGGACCGTTCCGGCGATCTCTACATCGCCGACTCGGAAGCCAACCGGATCCGCCGCATCGACTCCCGGGGCATCGTCACGACGGTCGCTGGTACCGGGGCCAAGGGATTCTCCGGTGACGGTGGCCCGGCCACCCGCGCGATGCTGAACAACCCGACCGGCGTGGCGGTGGACCGGGCCGGAAACCTCTACATCGCGGACAGTGCGAACCACCGGATCCGCCGCGTCACACCGGACGGCATCATCACGGCGTTCGCCGGGTCCGGCGCGGCGTTCGTCTGGGGATCACCGAAAAGCGATGAGACCAACGGGCCGGCTACGTCCGTCGTTCTCTGGAATCCCGAGCAGGTGGCGGTGGACGGCGCCGGCAACGTCTACATCGGTGATTCTCCCCGAGTACTGAAGGTCGACCCGCAGGGCACCAGCCACCTTCTCGCCAATCGCCCGTAGTCCGCCAGGGCACTTGTTACATCGGCGAAGTCTGCCATCGCGGCTGCCGTCGATCGGTCATAATCGGGTGATGCGTCGACGTCGTGTCCTCCCTTCGGCTCCGGTGTCGGAGTGCTTCGGAGGCATCGGTCCGCAGTCGTAGATCCGCGAGAAAATCAATGTGCCGTCCCTCTCGCGCGAAGGGCGTCAAGCTGTCGGTTATCGTCGCCGGGGGCCATGAGGGGAATCCAGCACACCGCCGCGGAAACGGCGCCGGCGACGGTGTGGGGGAACCCCAGCGGAACGCCGTTCGCAGCGGTTCTTTTCGGCCCAGGGAGCAGCAGTACACCGTCGTGACGGGCACCGGGAGATCCTCGGCCTCGACGTCGTGAGCAGCGAGGACGGCGCCGGCTGGCTGGCGTTCCGACACGGTCGGGCACCCTGACGGTCACCGACGTGGCCCGCGAGTACGGCGCCTGGACGGTGTCACTCGCCTGACCAGCGTGAGACGCCCGCTCACCCCTACAGGTTCCGAATCCGCCAGGTCCCGACCGCCGCAACCTGCGCGGCGGAGCCGTCCCGGCGGCGGTCACGAGTGTGACGGTTGTCTCAGGTGACGCCGCGCCGGTGGAACACTCGTTCGATCCGGTAGAGGATGTTGCCGCCCTGTCGTCACCGGGCTCGCCCCTGTCGGCTCGGAAGCATGCCGAGACCGAGGTCGACGCGGATGCGGTGGCCGATGCCGGGGCGTTCGCCAGTTGCCAGACGTCGAGCAGGAGAACTGATGAAGCGGATCGCTGAACTCGCTGTCCGTCGCCGATGGCTTGTCGTCGTCGGCTGGGTCGTCTTCGTCATCGCGGCGCAGGGGATCGCCGGGGCGATGGGCGGGGCCTCGTACAAGGACACGTTCAGCCTCCCGCACACCGAGACGGCCTCCGTGGCGAACCTGCTCGAGGACGCCGGCCTGAACAATCAGAACGGCGCCCTGGGCACGGTCGTGCTCAAGAACAGGGCGGGGGCGTTCACCACGCCACCTGCGCAGTTGAAGCCGGCCCTCAGCAAGGTGTGCACCTCGGGTAACCATGTGGCGCTGATCGTGTCGCCGTGGGAATCGATCGACTGCTCGAAGAGCGATGCTGCCGCGCCGGGGAACCCGGGGCTGCTCAACAGGGCGCATGGCTCCACCACGGCGTTGGTCACCCTCACCTGGGAGAACGACCACTACGACGCCGAGTTGTTCAAGAACGTCTACGACCAGCTGAAGACCCTGCGCAGCGACGCGCTGCAGGTCGAGTTCACCGGTAACGCCTTCGCCGGCATCGGGCAGAGCAGCGGTTCGGGCTCGTCGGTGTTCATCGGATTCGCGGCCGCGCTCATCATCCTGGCCCTGGTGTTCCGCACCGTGGCCGCCACGGTGCTGCCGTTGGCCAGCGCGGTGGTCGCGCTCGTCAGCGGCCTCGGCGTGATCTACATCCTCAGCCACGCCATCAACGTTTCCAACATCACCCCGTACCTGGCCGAGCTGATGGTGATCGGGGTCGGCGTCGACTACGCGCTGTTCATCGTCACGCGGCATCGCCGCAATCTGCGGCGCGGCATGCCCGTCGCGGAGTCGATCGTCAACGCGATCAACACCTCGGGCCGGGCGGTGTTGTTCGCCGGTACGACCGTGTGCATCGCCATCCTCGGCCTCATCGCGCTCGGGGTGAGCTTCTTCAACGGCATGGCGGTGGCGACCGCGCTCGCGGTCGGCTTCACCATGATCGCCTCGCTTACCCTGCTGCCCGCGCTGCTCAGCCTGTTCGGTCTGAAGGTGCTGCCCCGCCGGCAGCGGGCCGCGGTGCGAGCAGGCGAGTTCATCGACGACCGCCCGGTGGGGTACTGGGCCCGCTGGTCGCAGTTCGTCGCCCGGCGCCGCGTCGTCGTCGCGATCGCCTCGGGCGCGGTGATGGTCGTGATCGCCCTGCCGTTCTTCTCGCTGGAACTGGGCGCCAGCGACCAGGGCAGCGACGCGAAGAGCTTCACGACCCGCGCCGGCTACGACCTGATCGCCGCCGACTTCGGCGTCGGCTACAACTCCACCCTGGAAGCCGTCGTGAGCGGCCCGGGCGCCTCGGACCAGGCCTACCTGCAGCGCGTGACGAAGTCGCTGGCCGCCGTCCCGGGCGTCGACCCGGCCAGCCTGGGCACGGCGCCGCTGGCCAAAGACATCGCCTTCGTGACGTTCAAGACGACCACGTCACCGCAGTCGGAGAAGACCTACACGCTGGTCCGGCACCTGCGCTCGACCACCCTGCCACCGCTGTACGACGGCACGCCCAACCACATCTACACCTTCGGTGACACGGCGATCAACGTCGACTTCGCCTCGGTGCTCGCCCGGAAGATGCCGCTGTTCATCGCGGTCGTGGTCGGCCTGTCGTTCATCCTGCTGCTCATCGCGTTCCGGAGCCTGGTCATCCCGTTGACCGCCGCGGTCATGAACCTGCTGGCAGCGGGCGGTTCGTTCGGTCTGGTCGTGGCAATCTTCCAGTACGGCTGGCTCTCCGACGCCATGGGCGCCGGTCCCGGCGGACCGATCGACGCCTGGATCCCGGTCATGCTGTTCGCCATCCTGTTCGGCCTGTCGATGGACTACCAGGTGTTCCTGGTCAGCCGCATGCATGAGGAATGGGTGCACACCCGCGACAACACGCGGTCGGTGACCATCGGGCAGGGCGAGACCGGCGGCATCATCACCGCCGCCGCCATCATCATGATTGCCGTCTTCCTCGGCTTCGTGGTCAGCCCAGGCCGGCCGATCAAGATCTTCGGCACCGGTCTCGCCGCCGCCGTGTTCCTCGACGCGTTCGTCCTCAGAACGATGCTCGTACCGTCGGTGATGCACATCGTCGGCAGGTCCAACTGGTATCTCCCGAGGTGGCTGGACCGCATCACCCCCCACGTCTCGGTCGAACCGGCCGACGAGGCCGTCACCCACGCCACCGGCACGGGCATCGGTTCCTTCGACGACGACCGGCCGGAAGACGAACGGGAACTGGCCCACCGTTCCTGAGCCGGGTCCGCCCACCTCGACGACCCCGGCTCACCGCTCGCTCAGGCGAAGTAGTGGCCTTCCTTGAGGTCGGCTGTCAGTCCCGGGCGGGTCGGCTGCCAGCCGAGCAGGTCGCGGGTGATCTGCGCGGAGGCGGGGCCGTCGAATCCCCAGAAGCCGCCGAGGAAGCCGACGTAGTCCCCGATCTGGTCGGGGGTGACGGAGACCGCGGGGACATCGAGGTGGGCGGCGAGGACCTCGGCGACCTCGCGGATGGGGACGCCCTCGTCGCCGACCGCGTGCAGCGCCGAACCGGGCGGCGCCGCTTCGAGGGCGAGGCGGAACAGGCGCGCGGCGTCGTCGCGATGGACGGCCGGCCAGCGGTTGGTTCCGTCGCCGACGTAGGCCGCGGCGCCCTTCTCGCGCGCGAAGCCGATCGCGGCCGGGATGAACCCGTTGTCGCCGTTGCCGTGGGTGGCCGGTGGCAGCCGCACGACCGAGGAGCGGACCCCGCGGGCGGCGAGCGCGAGCGTGTAGTTGGCGTTGTCGATCCGCCCGTTCGCCCCGCTGATCGGAACCTCGCGATCGGCGTCCTGCGCGGCCCGCCCGTCGTGCTCGGTGGCGACGACACCCGGCGGGAGGCCGAGCACACCGAGGATCCCGGAGGCGATCACGAACGGCTTGTCGGTGCCGGCGAGGGCCTCGCCGAAGGCCTCGATCGCCGCGCGGTCGGCGTCGGTGGCACCGGCGAAGTCGCCGGCGAAGGCGATGTCGTGCTTGAAGGCGAGGTGGATGACGCCGTCGGCGGCCACGGCGGCCTCCCGCAGGATGTCGAGATCGTCGAGTGATCCCTCGCGGACCTCGGCGCCCGCCGCCCGCAGGGCGACCGTCGCGGCATCGGAGCGGGCGAGGCCGGTGACCGTGTGACCGGCGGTGATCAGGTCGGGGACGAGCCCACGACCGACCCAGCCCGACGCTCCGGTGACGAACACACGCATGGGAGACCTCCACGACAGGGGCGTGCGCCGGACGGATCCGCTGCGGGCGGCCCGTGGCGCCAGACGTCATTATTGGTACGATCGTACTAGAAAAGACGGTAGACGGCCGTGCTAGAAACGTCAAACGACGTTGACCGAGGAGGCGGCGGTCATGGCGGGACGACCGGTCAACCACCAGCGGCGGGCCGAGCTGCTCGACGCGGCGGTCGAGTACGCCGCCGAGTACGGGTTCTCCGAGCTGACGTGGCGGCCCGTCGCCGCCGCCCTCGGGGTGTCGCCCACGACGTTGGTGCATCACTTCGGCACCAAGGAGCAGATGCTCGAGGCGATCCTCGGACGCCTGCGGGAGCGCATCTTCGCGGCCACCCGCGACCTGGCCGGCGAGCAGCCCGACCTGGCCGCGGAGGCCCGGGCGTCCTGGACGCGGGCCTTCGACCCGCAGCACGAGGCGGAGTTCCGGCTGTTCTTCGCGGTCTACGGGCGCGCGCTGCAGGCTCCGCAGCAGTTCGCGGCGTTCCTCGAGCACGTCGTCGCCTACTGGATGCGCGCCCTGGTCGCAGCGCAGGGCCCGGACACCGACCCGGCGACCGCCACGCGCACGGCCACCCTCGTGATCGCCACCATCCGCGGGCTGCTACTCGACCTGCTCGCCACCGGTGATCGGAACCGGGTTCAGGACGCGGCCGATTGCTTCCTCGCCACCCTCGAACGCCCTGCCACCGTCGAACGCCCTGCCACCGTCGAACGCCCTGCCACCGTCGAACACGGCCCGCAGCCGACGGTCGCACGGCCCCGGTGAGCCACGTCGGACCGCTTCACGTCTGGGGCGTGTCGGTAGGTCCTTGGAAAAGCCTCGAGGCCGAGCACTCGCAGCAGCTCCAACCGCTCGCGGGCCTCGGTGTTCGCCGGGGTGAGCACCAGCAGCCGCTGCCCCTGGTCCGCTCGACGAGTCCCGCGACCGTGGGCCGGACCGTCGGCCCACGACCGCGCGCAGGTCGGCGACAAGCTGACGAGCCCGGTGCTCCTTGCCTGCGGGCGGGGCGCGGCGATCGGTATCCGTCCGCGCACATGTCGAGCCTCAACGTGGGGGACTGATTCCGGCGGCGGTCACAGCAGGTGGCGGCCGCCGTCGACGTTGAGCGTCTGGCCGGTGACGAAGGCGGCGTCGTCCGAGGCAAGGAAGAAGATCGGTCCGACCAGGTCCTCGGGAGTTTCGTCGCGGTGGAGCGCACGCGCATCGCGTTGCTCCGCCAGCAGGGCCTCGGGAAGCACCGCGGCAGCCGCTGGGGTGACGGTAAGCCCCGGGGTGATCACATTGACCGTGATGCCGTATCCGCCGAGTTCGCGGGCCAGGACACGGGTCAGACCCAGGACGCCACCCTTGGAGGCCACGTAGTGGGACTGCATGGGGGTGCCGCTGAAGACCGAGCCGGACCCGATGTTCACGACGCGACCGCGGCCGCTCGCTTTCAGGAGCGGGACGAAGGCCCGGATCATGAGAAAGGTGCCGGTGAGGTTGACGTCGATGACCTGACGCCACTCGTCTGTGCTCATCTCCTCGAAGGCGGTCTGCGGAAACCGGCCGGCATTGTTGATCAGAACGTCGACCGTGCCGAGGCTCTGCTGCACGACCTGGACCAGCGCGGCGACGCTCTCCTCGCTGGCGATGTCCGTGGCGACGGCGTGCAGCGACGGGTGCCGCCCGCCGGGCGCGCCGGAGTCCCACCGGGCGCGCCAGGTGTCGAGTGCCTCCTGCGAGACGTCGGCGGCGACGACAGTGTCGCCGTGGGCCAGAAAACGGTTGACTATCTCGGAACCGATGCCGCCGGAGGCGCCGGTGACCACGACGGTGCGTGCTGCGCTCATGACCACTCCTCTCGAGCCGGATCGTGCCAATATCAGTCAACTTATCATGTTACTGATATTAGTTCACGCCGCTAGCGTGGCCGGGGAACGCACGCGGGCGGGCGTGGGCACGGCGGAGGCAGCGGAGCAGGAGCACGGTGGCGGAGAACTTCGAGGAGCGGTTGCCGTACCTGATGCGGCGCGTCAGCACAGCGCTCGCCCAGCAGGTCGACCGTGCGCTGCGGGAGTTCTCGCTGACCCACACCCAGCTCGGCGCACTCGCTCAGCTCGGCCTCGTGGACCCCGGGGCACTGTCCGGAGCCACCCTGGGTCAGCGCAACGGGGTCACCGCGCAGTCGATGTCGACGGCGATCGCCGGGCTGCTCGTGCGAGGCCTCGTCGACCGCGAGCCGCACCCCACCCACGGGCGGATCCTCCAGGTCCGGATCACGCCGGAGGGCACCGACCTGCTCGCTCGTGCCCAGGCCGCGGTCGGCAGGGCCGAGGACCGCACCCTGGCCTTCCTCGACCCCGAGCAGCAGCGCCAGCTTCGCAGCGTCCTGCGCACGATGATGCGGGCCATGGACCTCTACCTGTACTTCCCCGACGCCGACGACGACCGCGCCTAGAGAGCGCAGATCTACCTGCAAGCCCGGCGTCATGACCGACCCGGCGGTCCGAACAGCCGCAGCGGTTTCTCCCCCTCCGGTGCCCGACGCCCTGGCCGGTGGGCTGCTCGGTGCTGGGGCCGCCGGCCGAGGCTGCGCTGGTCTGGTGCCGGCCAGGGTGGTATGCGGTAGCTGTGGTCATGCCTCGCACCGCGGTCGCCGTTCGGCACGTCCCGTTCGAGGATCTCGGCCTCCTCGGACCCCTGCTGTCCGAACGCGGCTACCGCGTGCGGTACCTCGACGTCGGTGACCCCGGAGACGCGGGAGACCTGGGTGACCCGGGCGACCCGGGTGACCCGGGTGCGATCCGGGCCGACGCCGCCCGCCACGGTGCGCGGCTGGCCTCGCGTGCCCGCCTGGTGTTCCACGCGTGGCTCGACCAGGTCGACGCGTCGGGCTGAGCCGGGGAGCAGGCCCGCCGGTGGGAGACGGTGTGGTCGGGGGCCTGAGGAGTCAGGTCGTCGTGGGGGCGCCGCGGCGGGCGTTGTAGACGACGACGTCGTCCCGGCTGCCGTAGTCGGCGAACACCGTCAGGGCCTGTTCGCGCAGGACGTCGGTGCGCACCGTGATGCCGCGCCGGGCGAACTGCTCCTGCCAGTCGTCGCGCATCGGTCCCTCGTCGAAGCCGGTGAGCTGTTCGACCTCGTCGCCCTCGCCGGCGATGGTCAGAAACTGGACGCCGGACCACATGACGGCGCCATAGCACATGACGCAGGGACGCCAGTTGACGACGAGCTCGACCGGGGAGCCGACGGCGCTGAGGTCCCAGCGGCCGAGCCGGGCCTGGGCGAAGGAGAGGGCGACGACCTCGGCGTGCATCGCGCTCAGCCCGGTGGCCAGGACGAGGTTGACGCCGGCGGCGTGGATCTGACCGGTGTCGGGGTTGGCGACGACGGCGGCGAACGGGCCGCCGCAGCCCTCCCGATGGTTGCGTGCCGCGAGCCGATGCACGAGGTCCATCCGCTGCTCGACGTCGGGGAGCACGGTGCCGGCGGTGTGGACCTCGTCGTCCACCCAGGCGGGCAGGCTGACGCCGAGGGCGGCGACGGGGCGGACGGCGACGGCCGGCGACGGGTCGGTGGGGCTGAGGTCCATGGCGGGTGGGCCCTTCTCGGAGTCAGGCGGTGCATCGGAGTCAGGCGGTGAAGAAGTGGCTCAGGCCCATCGCCCGCAGGCCGCGCCGGTAGGCGACCGAGCTGCGATCGGCGGGGATGTTGACCTCGAGGCGGGGGTCGAGCGGGAGGTTCTCGGGGCGCTGGGCCTCGACGATGACCCGGTCCTCCTCGAAGATCCGCAGGTTGAACTCGTAGATTTCCTGGTCCGGCTGGGCGGTGTCGAAGTTCTTCGCGATGGGCGCGAACATCCGGGTCTGGCGGGCCGAGACCGGCGACGCCGCATTCATGATCGCCAGACGGCCGCCGTCGGGGAAGTGCACGACGAGGGTGGCGGTGAACGGCAGGTGGGCGTCGAAGCGCCGCAGCCAGCGGAAGTCGGGCTCGCCGCGTCGGGCGCCGTGGGGGTAGTTGCCGACGGTGCTCCAGTAGTCGGCCGAGAAGCCGTGGGGGGTCGGGGCGGGCGTGTAGTCGGGGACCTCGGCGTTGTCCGGGTCGGCGAAGGTGGCGGTGTGGACGAAGGCGAAGTGCGCGACGTCGAGGAAGCCCTCCACCTGGCGGCCGGCGAACGCGGCGACGTCGAACCCGGGGCAGGTCACTCGTTGGAAGCCGGGGTCGTCCCAGTGCGGCATCCGTGGGATCGGCGGCACGGGCGGCCGGTCGGAGCCGGAGCTGGGGCCAGGGGAGCCGGAGCCGGAGCTGGAACCGGCGGCGAAGCCGGCGTCGAGGTCGGGGCGTAGACAGGTCCAGACCAGCCCGTAGCGTTCCGTGACAGGATAGGCGGTCAGGGCCATCCGGGCGGGGATCTTCACCGTCGGATGCGCGGGTATCGCCACGCAGGCTCCCGCCGCGCCGAACCGCAGTCCGTGGTAGGCGCAGGCGACGGTCTCGCCGTCCCCCGTGCCCATGGTCAGCGGGACCCCGCGGTGGGGGCAGAGGTCGCGGGCGACGACCACCTCGCCGCCGGCGCGGTAGACGACGAGCCGCTCGTCGAGCAGCCGGGCAGCGACCGGTTGGTCGCGGACCTCACGCGACAGCGCGACCGGATACCAGTGGCGGGCCAGGATCGCCCAGTCGTCCGGGTCGAAGGAGCAGTCGGGCGGAACCGTCGCGCGCGCGGCACGGGTGTCGACCATGGGAAGCCTCGGCAGGATGGGACCGCGCGTCTGCGGGCGCGCGGGCGAGGAATCGGTGGGCTGACGTCGGGCGTCGGGAGTCGGGCGTCGCACGTGCCGGCGCCGGCCGGGGTGGGGCGGGGCGCCGGAGGCCCGGGTGTGGACGTCGTCGTCGTCAGGCGTCGTGCGCGACCCGCCCACGGGTCCAGGCGTGCCGGTGGACGTCGCGGCGCACGTCGACCTGGCGGTCCTGCACCATCCGGCACTCTCCTTCCGTCCGTGGGGCCCTCCGACTGTCCGCCACCGCTGTTACGGGTCGGTGGCGCTCGTCGAACATCCGCGTGTCGACCGGTCGGCGACGAGTTTCGGGTTCGACCACCCGCCCGGCTAACGTCGACGTCGGGTGTTGACGCACAGGTTGATTGACAGGTCGATGCACAGAGGGAGCGGAGTCGTGCGGTTGCACGTGGGATGCGCGATGTGGACGCACAAGTCCTGGCAGGGGCGTTTCCTCGCGCATCCGCTGCCGCCGCACGAACGCCTGCGGCACTATGCCGGCTGGTGCAACGCGGTCGAGGGGAACACCACCTTCTACGCGACGCCGACCCGGGACACCGTGGCCTCGTGGGCGCAGCAGACCGATGCGGACTTCCGCTTCGTGCTCAAGCTGCCGAAGGTCATCACCCACGAACGCCGGCTCACCGACGTCGACGAGGCCCTGGGCGCCTTCCTGGCGGCGATCGAGCCGCTCGGCCCGCGGGCCCACGCGGTCTGGATCCAGCTGCCGGGTTCGTTCGCGCCCACCGACGTCCCCGCGCTCGCCCGCTTCCTCGGCCGGCTTCCCCGGTCCCACCGGTACGCCGTCGAGGTGCGCCACCGGGCGTTCTTCGACGACCACCGGGCGGCGCGCACGCTGGAGGCGGCCCTGGCCGTCGCGGCCGCCGAATGGATTCCCTTCGACACCACGGCCCTCTTCCGCAGCGCGCCGACCAGCGACGCCGAACGGGACGCCTGGGCGAAGAAGCCACGCGTGCCGCTGCGGTCGGTCGCGCTGACCGACCGGCCGATCGTCCGCTACCTCGGCCGCGACGATTCCGCGCGGACGATCGAGGGGTGGCAAGGCTGGATCGACGTCGTCGTCGACTGGCTGCGCGAGGGCCGCTCCCCCACCGTCTTCCTCCACACCCCCGACAACGCCGACGCCCCGGAACTCGCCCGCCGCTTCCACGACGAGGTACGGGCACGCGTGCCCGCGCTGGCGGCCCTGCCGCGGCCGAGACCGACCGAGCCCGCGACCCTCTTCTAGCCGAGCGGGCCCAAGCCGGGCCACCTCCACGGCCCCGTGTGACGGCTTTGTTGCCCGGCCGCGAAATACCGAGGCCGGACTGCTGCCAACAAGCCCCGATAATCTCCCTTTTCCGTGGACGAGGCCGGATTCTCCGTGCCAGGATGCCGATATCGGGTGTGCCGACCAGCATGGGGGATGTTCACATGAGTGGAGTCACGAACCTGACCGTACTCGTCGACGACGAGCCGACACCGGACGGCTGGATCAAGATCGGTAAGGATCTCAACGCCGGCGCGGGGGGCGCCTATCTGTATTTCGCCTACGAAAAAGGTTCCGGCGCGCCCATCACAAACATCATCTTTTTGCTGAGCAAGGACGAGTCGGCGCCGCCGAGCTACCACCGGATCGATGTCGACCTGAACAAGGGCGCGGGCGGCGCCTACATCTACGCCGCCTTCACGCGCGAAGCCCACCTGGGTAGCCCGATCGACGATCTGGACGTCATTCTCGGCGACAACAGCGGGATCCAGCCGCAGGCGCCCTGGCGACGCATCGACGTCGACCTGAACAAGGGCGCCGGCGGCAAGTACGTCTACCTGGTGTACCGGAACGCCTGACGATCCGGGCACGGTTGGCCGCGTACGTGCCTGCGACGCTCCTCCCAGCTCGGGGGAGACGAGCGGGAGGGGTCGCCGCGGGGCTCAGAAGCCGAGGCTGCGTCCGATGATCTCTTTCATGATCTCGTTGGTGCCCGCCCAGATCTTCGTGACCCGACCGTCCATCCAGGCCTGCGCGGCTCGGTACTCGGTCATGTAACCGTAGCCGCCGTGGAGCTGCACGCAGGCATCCAGGACGGCATTCTGGACTTCGGAGGACCACCATTTCGCCTTCGCCGCGTCGACGGCGGAAAGATTTCCGCGACTGTGGGCCGCTACGCACGAATCTACGAACGCCTGGGTGACATCGATCTTCGTGACGAGCTCCGCCAGCAGGAACTTGTTGTGCTGAAAGCTGCCGATGGCGGCGCCGAACGCCTTGCGCTCGGCGACGTAGGCAAGTGTTTCGCCGAGGATCTGAGTGGCGTGGGCGATGCTGGAGACGGCGACGCTGATGCGTTCCTGCGGCAGCCGCTCCATCATGCGCGGGAATCCCCGGTCGACCTCACCGATCACCGCGTCCGCCGGCACCCGCATATCGGTGAAGAAGAGCTCCGCCGTGTCGGATTCCGGCTGGCCGACCTTGTGCAGCTTACGACCCCGGGAGAATCCCGGGGTGTCCGCCGTGACCCCGAACAGGGTGATGCCGCGGGCGGCCTTCGCCCCGGGATCGGTCCGCGCCGCCAGCACCACGAAATCGGCCGAGTAGCCGTTGGTGATGAAGGTCTTGGACCCGTTGATGATCCAGTCCGAGCCGTCCGGGACCGCGGTCGTCCGCAACGCGGCCAGATCGGAACCGGCCGCCGGCTCCGTCATCCCGATCGCGGCGACCATCTCGCCGGAGCAGAAGGCGGGCAGCCAGCGCTTCTGCTGATCCTGCGTGGTCAGGCCCGCCACATACGGCGCGACGATGTCGGTGTGGACGCTGAAGGACGACGCGACCCCGGCGCTGACCTTCGACAGCTCCTCGACCCAGACGGCGTTGAAGCGGTAGTCGTGGATGCCGCTGCCGCCGTGCTCCTCGTCGACACCGAGGCCGAGGAAGCCCGCACGGCCCGCCTCGTGCCACACCTCCCGGGCGATGACCCGATCCGCGATGAACTGACTGTAGCCGGGACTGACGAACCGCTCGACGAACGTCCGCACCGACTCCCGGAACAGCTCGTGATCATCCTCGTAGAGGGTTCGTTCCACGTCCGACCTCCCAGCCGTTCCGGGTGCCGCCCGCCGCGGGCCCGCGCCGACGCCACGGGGAACCAAAGACAATCTTCATCCGCGACGGTGATAGCTAACTGAGTCATACACCAGCGCGGTGTCTGCCGCAGAAGAGCACCGCGGAACCCCGCCGCGCGTCCCGGCCCCGGGCTGACGCTTGCGGGCGAGTCCGCCGTAGGTGTGGACGTGCGTGTCGTCGGGAGCGGGCTGCGCCGGGTCGGGGTGCCGGTGATGGGCGAGCACGACCCCGGGTCGAGCAGTTCCCAGGCCACGATCGTCCACCGTTCACCCACTCCGACCTGACCGTCAGGTCCACAGCAGACCGTTTCCGTCCGGATTCTTGCCGTAGTGTGGCCCGCTCCGGCGGCGGGCCGGAGGCGGCGGACGCCGGGCGGCGAGGTCGCTGCCGGGAGTCCCCCCGCACGGCCCGCCGCATCCGCGCGGGGCAAGCGACTACCTTCGGAGCAGACCTGCCGGCACCAGCGCGGATGCCCGGATCACAGAAGTCGCGACTGGGGGATGCGTATGAGCTCGACCACCGATCCGGAACCGGACCCGGCGGGGGACGAGGCCCAGGCCAGGGAGGTCGGCCCGGCACGGGGCAACCCGGCAGGAGACGTCGAGCCGGCCGGAGACGTCGAGCCGGCCGGAGACATGGCCCCGGCCGGAGACATCGACCCGGCCGAGGACGTGGCCGGCTTCGCCGAGCTGGCGCTGCGGCCCGAACTGCTGCGCAGCCTCGCCGCCCTCGGGTACGAGGAGCCGACGCCGATCCAGCGGGAGGCCGTTCCGCCCCTGGTCGCGGGCCGCGACCTGCTCGGACAGGCGGCGACCGGCACCGGAAAGACCGCGGCGTTCGCCCTCCCCCTGCTGCACCGCCTGACCGATGACCGCACCGGCGACCATGGCCCGCAGGCCCTGGTGCTCGTCCCGACCCGGGAACTCGCCGTCCAGGTGTCCGAGGCGATCCACCGGTACGGTCGCGACCTCGGCGCCCGGGTCCTGCCGGTGTACGGCGGGGCTCCGATCGGCCGGCAGGTGCGCGCGCTGGTGCAGGGCGTCGACGTCGTGGTCGCCACGCCCGGCCGCGCGCTCGATCACATGGGTCGCGGGACGCTGCGGCTCGACGGCCTGCACACCGTCGTCCTCGACGAGGCCGACGAGATGCTCGACATGGGCTTCGCCGAGGACATCGACGCGATCCTCGAGCAGGCACCGCAGAAGCGCCAGACCGTGCTGTTCTCGGCGACGTTACCGCCGCGGATGGACCAGATCGCCCGGCGCCACCTGCGCGATCCGGTCCGCATCCAGATCGGCCGCGCGGCGCCGGAGCCGGGCGCGGCGCCGCTGGTCCGGCAGGTCTCCTACGTGGTCCCGCGGGCCTACAAGACGGCGGCGCTCGGCCGCATCCTCGACGTCGAGTCGCCCCGGTCGGCGATCGTGTTCTGTCGCACCCGAGAGGAGGTCGACCAGCTCGCCGACTCGCTCAACGGGCGTGGCTACCGGGCGGAGTCCCTGCACGGCGGGATGAGCCAGGAGCAGCGGGAACGGGTGATGGAGCGGCTGCGCACAGCGACGGCCGACCTGCTCGTCGCGACCGACGTCGCCGCCCGCGGCCTGGACTTCGAGCAGCTCACCCACGTGGTGAACTACAGCGTCCCGTCGGCGCCGGACTCCTACGTCCACCGGATCGGCCGGGTCGGGCGGGCCGGCCGCGAGGGGGTGGCCATCACCCTGGCGGAGCCGCGCGAGCACCGGATGCTCAAGACGATCGAGCGGGTCACCCGGCAGCGGATCGCCGTCGAGAAGGTGCCCACCGTCGCCGATCTGCACGCCCGGCGGCTGGAACTGACCCGTGCCGCGTTGCAGGAGAGCCTGCTCGAGGACGATCTGGAGCGGTTCCGCGTCGTCGTTGAGACGCTCACCGACGAGTTCGACCCCATGGAGATCGCGCTCGCGGCCGTGAAGCTCGCCCACGACGCCAGCTTCGTGCCGAACGACGCCGACGACATCCCCGACCTGCCGCCGGCGACCGACGCGCGCGGCGAACGGACGGGACGCGACGGCGCCGGCCGCCGGGAGCGGCGACCCCGACCGGCGAGCGGGGGCATGGCCCGGTTGTTCGTCGGTGCGGGCCGCGGCGCCGGCGTCCGGCCGCAGGACCTCGTCGGCGCGATCACCGGGGAGACCCGGTTGTCGGGCCGCGACATCGGCGCCATCGAGATCGCGCAGCGGTTCTCGCTCGTCGAGGTGCCCGACGGCGCGGCCGACGAGGTGATCGCGTCGTTGCGCGGAAGCACCATCAAGGGTCGCCGGGTCGCCATCCGTCGCGAGCGCCAGGACAGTCGCTAGCGCCCGCGACGGGTGCCCGCGGGCCGGGTGCCCGTGACGGGTGCCCGCGGGCCGGGTGCGCACGGGCCGGCGGACCCTGCCGCGCCTGCCCGCCGGTGAGCCGGTTCGCCACGGAGCCGCTCATGCCACGGAGCCGGTTACGCCCCGGAGCCGGTTACGCCCCGGAGCCGGTTACGCCCCGGGAAGCCGGTTACGCGCCGGTGAGCAGCATCGCGCCGGTGAAGGGGCCGACCGCGTTGGCCCAGAGCGCGACCTCGGCGTCGGCGACCTGGCGTTCACCCGACTGGCCGCCGCGCAGTTGCCGGGTCGCCTCGATGCAGAAGTTCGCGCCGTGGCGGCGGCCCACGTTGCACGCGCCGCCGTCGGTGTTCGTGGGCAGCGCGCCGGTGAGGCTGGTCCCGCCGCTACTGACGAACGGACCGGCCTGCCCCGGCTCGCAGACCCCGAGCGCCTCCAACCACTGCAGGGTGATGACGCTGAAGCCGTCGTAGAGCTGGGCGCAGTCGAGGTCGGCGGCGGTCAGGTCGGTGTGGGACCACAGCTCCCGCAGGCAGTGCACCGGGGACGTCCGGACCATGTCGGGCAGCAGCTCGAAGGTCATGTCGTGGGTGGCCGAGAGCGCGGTCGCCTCGACGAACACCGGCTTCTGCCGCAGGTCGCGGGCGCGCTCCTCGGTGGTGAAGATGACGGCCGCGCCCGAGTCGCAGGGGTAGTCGCAGTCGAGCAGCCGCAGCGGCTTGCTGATGTAGGGCGCGGCGAGGTAGTCCTCGACCGTCAACGGCTCCCGGATCAGCGCCTCGGGATTCTTCGCGGCGTAGGCGCGCTGGGTGACGGCGAAGTTCGCGAAGTCCTCCTCGGTCGCGTCGGACTCGTGCAGGTAACGGTTGGTCAGCAGCCCGGCCCACTGCGCCGGCATCAGGTCGCCGAACGGGTGCTGGAACTGCGCGTCGAAGGCCATCCCGGTCCCGCCGGCCCACAGATTGGCCCGGCTCGGCTGCTGCAGGATCACCCGCATCGCCACGACCGTGTCGGCCTGGCCGCTGGCGACCGCGTGCGCGGCGTGGATGGCCGGGCTGATGAAGGCCGGCGAGATGCCGACGTCGAGGTGCCAGCGCAGCGGCGAGAAGCCGAGCATGTGCGCGAAGTCGATCGGGTTGCCGCCCCAGGTGGTCAGGCCGTCGATGTCGGCCGACTCGAGCCCGGCGTCCGCGAGGGCCGCACGGGCCGCCTGGGCGGCGTGGTGGCGTTCGCTCAACCCCGTGCGACGCCCGGCGTCGGAGTAGCCGACGCCGACGATCGCGACCCGGCGCCCGGCCATCACGCGAGGCTCCCCGCGGGCGCGAACACCGGGATCGTCAGGTCCGGGGAGAGGTCCTCGAAGGTGACCTCGACCGGCATCCCGAACCGGACGTCGGGCTCGGCGATCCCCACCAGGTTGGACAGCATCCGCAGACCCGCCTGCTCGGCGAGCTCGATCGACGCGAGCAGGTACGGCACCCGGTCGGCGAAGAACGGATGGAACACCCGGCGCGTCTCGGTGAAGCTGTAGACCGAACCCCGCCCGGACACCGGCTCGTACGCGAAGCGGAAGGAGCCGCAGCGCCGGCAGACCGGTCGTGGGAGGTGGATGAACAGGCCGCAGTCCTGGCAGCGCTGGAGCTCCAGCCTGCGCTCCCGCGCCGCGGCCCAGAACGGCGCGCTCAACGCGTCGATCACCATCTCGGGGGGCGCGGGCCTCGCTAAGTCCGCCTGCTGCGTCATGCCGGCCTCGTCCTCTCGGGCTGGGACAGCCCTTGCTCGGGCGCCGGGGGCGGCTCGGCCTGGGACCAGGAGACCACGGCAGCAACCGCCCCGTCCGCGCGCCGAAGACCGCCCACCCCGATCGTGATCGACAACGGCGTTGTCCGGCAACTTGCTCCCACCAGCACCGTAGTTCGGCGCCTCGTCCGGGAGCAAGGAGCATCGCTCCCGAGCAGGACCCGACGCGGCGCGAACCCGCCGGCGGACCGGCGTCAGCCCTCGAGCTGCTCCACGCTGACCCCGACGACCTCGTAGGTCACCGCGACCCGCTGATCCAGGCTCGTCGGGGTCGGGCGGCCACCACCACGATGAGGTCGACCACGTTCACCGCCGGGTTCACTCCTGCGTCTCCCGGACCTGGTCGGCGGTCAGGACCGGAAGGTCGGCTGCGGCTGCGGCGACCACGCCGTCGCCTTCGTCGACGAGTCTCATCAGCGTGGGCTCGGTCGGGGCCTGGAGGCTCCAGGTGCGTCCGTCGGGATCGCGGACGGTCATCTCCCGGGTGCCGTAGTGGGTCTCCTCGAACGGCGTGACCACCTCGACGGCGGGGTCGAGGCGGAGGGCATCCGCGTCGGCCACCGTCAGCACGGGCTGGATCCGGGGCACCTCGCCGGCGGGAACCTCGCGCAGGAAGACGTAGGGACCGTCGCCGGCGCGCAGCAGCCCCGAGCCGTGGTCGGTCTCGAACTCCAGGGTGAACCCGAGGGCCTGGAAGAACCTGGCCGCCCGGCCCCAGTTGTGGGTCTCCACGACCATGCCCTCGACACCCTCGGTCGCCATCTCAGATCCCCTTCCCGGACGCCTGCCCGCGCTCGTCGCGGAGGTGGTCGTGGTCGTCGCGGGCATCGAGGCCGTCGCGGACGTCGAGGTAGGTCCGCAGCGCGTCGGCGACCAGGGCCGACAGGGACAGCTCCGACTCGATGGCGCGATGCTTCACCCGCTTGATCAGCCCGATCGGCAGGTACACGTTGAACTGCTTGACGTCCTCGTCCCCCACAGGAGGAAGGCTAGCATCCTAGCCACCGTGGCGCACTCCGCCGACGCCTCGGCGAGCGCGCAGGACGCGGTACGCGGTACGCGGTACGCGAGAAGGACTGCGGTGCGATGTGCACGGTCCGCGGGTCCAGATCGCGCACAACGCACCGCCATCGGCCCCGCCACCGCGAGCCGTGACGGGCCCGCGAGTCTGGATCACCTCTCGGCCACGCCATAGCGGCCGGCGATCCCGGTGGCGAGCAGCTCCAGGCCCAGCCGGAAACCCCGCTCGTCGACTCCCAGCACGCCGTCGATGTCGGCCAGCCGGCTGAGCTGGGGGTACTCGTCGGCCGGAAGCCGCCTGCCGGAGGCCGGCGCCGCGGCCACCGCACCGACCCCGCCGGCCTCGATGGCCCCGCCGGCCACGGTAGTGGCAGTGGTGGTGGTGGCAGTGGTGGTGGTGGCAGTGGTGGTGGTGGCAGTGGCGGCGGTGGCGGTGGTGGCGGCGGCCCGCGCCGCGTGTTCGAAGGCGACGAAGGAGCGGGTGTAGTTGAAGCAGACGTTGTAGACCGCGGCGGCGTCGGCCAGCGGCAGGCCGGCGCGCAGCAGTAGCCCGATGCCGGTGTCGAGCCGGCGGAGCTGGGCGGGGGTGAGGGCCGCGCGGATCACGAACGTGGGGGCGTAGAGCACGACCTCGCGGTACGCCGGGAAGCTCTCCATCAGGTCCCGGTAGGCGGTGAAGTAGGTGATGAGCTCGTCGCGCCAGGGACCGTCCCCGGCGGGGGGCAGCTGGCGGTGCAGGTCGGACATCACCTGGTCGGCCAGGGCCGCGAGCAGGTCGTCCTTGGTGTCGAAGTACCGGTAGACGCTCATCACGCCGCAACCGAGCCGCCGGGCCAGCGCCGGCATGCTCAGCCGGGCGAGGCCGTCCTGCGCGGCGAGGTCCCGCGCGGCCGCGACGATCTCGCCGCTGCTCAGCGAGCCGCGCGCCCGCCGGCGTCGCCCGACGGTCGGCGGCTGGGTGCCCTCGGCAGATTCACGCACGCACGACATTGTCCAGGGCTCCACCCGAAGCCCGACCGGCCACGGCCTCGCCCGATGGGCCTGCTGTCACGGCCCCGCCCGACGGCCGCGCCGCGTCCGGCGGCCAGCTCGGGCGGGGCCGGGTGTCACGGGCGGACGGGCCGGGTCTGGGTGATCGTCGTGCCCCAACTGTGCAGCGCGGCTCCGTGCAGGCCGCCGAGACCGCCCGCGACCATCACGAGGACGTCCTCGGGCCGGCGGGTGAGTGGGACCCGGCCGCGCGCGTCCACCCACCCGATGTCCTCATACTGGCGCTGATGCTGGCGGGGGAACTCCGACAGCGGGATGGAGGCGTTCTCCCACAGGATGCGGCGCACGTCGTCGACGTCCGGGTAGGCCCTGCCGACGAGCGCGGCCCAGACCGGGTTGAGCGCGATGACGACCTCGGCGAACGAGAGCTGGACGAGGTAGCCGTTGGCCCCGGGATGGGCCAGCGCGCGCCCGACGAACTTCAGCAGCACGTCGGCGTCGGTGGCTACCACCTCGCAGATGTTGGCCGTCCCCATCGTGCCGAACGCCGTCACCGCGTCGCCGGGCACGCCGCGGCGCTCGGCGAGCGGCGCCCACGGCGAGCGTTCCTCCCACTCCCCGAAGACGATGCCGTTGACCCGGCCGGGCTGACCGAACGTGCTCTGCGAGGTGACGCCGACCCGCTGACCGGCGACGTTGCGCATGACCAACTGCAACGCACGCCCGATCGACGCCGCCCGCCCGTCCGCTCCGCCGAGGCAACCGGCGCCGAACGGGATGCCCAGCGCATGCCGCTGCGCGCCGTTGACGATCAGGGCGGTCGTCACCGAGCCGGTCGTGGCGTTCAGGGCGTGCAGCTCGTAACCGGGGTCGGCGACCGCCTCGACCGCGGCGCGCAGCAGCGGCAGGGCGGCGGCCGGCGCGCCGGCCATCACCGCGTTGACGGCGAGCTTCTCCGCGGTGACGGGGGCCAGCGACGGCGGCAGCGCGCCGATCACCTCGTCCGGCGCGGTCCCCCACTCGGCGAGGTAGCGCGCCACCCGCTCGGGCGTGGGCGGCACCAGCGGCAGCCCGTCGCTCCAGCCCCGCTCGCGTGCGAGGGCGTCGAAGGCCTCCTGGTCGGCGGGCACCTCGTGGACCACGCTCGCCAACGCCGGGGGCGCGGTCGTCGTCGCGGCCGTCGTCGTCGCGGTCATCGGACGACCGCCCCGATGGCGTCGAGCAGCGCCGGGAACGAGGAGCGGGCGTGCGCGCGCACCTGCTCCTCGGGCAGGGTGTTCAGCGACGAGGGCAGCTCGACCAGGCGCAGGCCCGGCCGGCCGTTGTCGGCGGCGAGGGTGCGCGCGAGGCCGACGAAGTGCTCGGTGACCGCGACGACCGTGGGCAGCCCGCGGTTGAGGGCGTTCAGGCCGTCCTTGACGCTCCACGAGGTGCACGAGCCGCAGTTCGCCAGGCCGGAGATGACGGCGTCGACGCCGCCGACGAAGGCGTCGTACTCCGCCTGCCTGCGCTCACCCTCGGCGCCCTTGAGCCCCTGGGCACGCCGCCACGTCGTGACGACCGCGCCGGCCCGCTCCAGCTCGGCGATCCACTCGTCGACGGTCTGATCCCAGGCCTGCCACAGGACGTCGACCCGCACCCCGATGCGCCGGCCCCGCAGCGAGCCGAGATCCGGCCCCGGGTCGGCGTCACCGGGCACGACGCCGCCGGTGGGATCCAGCACGGTGATCGATGACGGCGCCGGGCCGGCGGGCGCGACACCGCCAGCACCGGCAAGGCCGCCGGCGCCGGCGGAGACCGGCTGGCGGGAGTCGTCGATGCGCACCGCCGTGAGGCCGGGCAGGGCGCGGCGCAGCCGAGTCTCGACCACCCGCCGTAACTGGTCGGGCGGCAGGGCGCAGTTGTCCCCACAGTCCGCGTCGTTGAGGCTGAACGACAGGGCCACCGTGCCGGCGCTCTCGTCGACCGCGCTGAGCGCGAGCGTGCCGCCCTCGCTGCCCAGCAGCGCGGCGAGCTCGGCGACGGTTCGCGCAACCGTGGCGCGCCGCACGCCCTGCACCAGGCCCGTCATTCCGCGGCCTGATCGCGGGGCAGCCGGCGGCCCGGGGCCCCCGTGGTCATCGATCCGTCCATGGCGTCGTCCCATCGTCGTCCGGGAAGTGGAGGCGCTTAGCGTAAGCCTTACGCTAAGGGTCGTCCAGGGAAATCGATCGACGGCAGGCGCCGTCAGCGCGGCGGCGAAGCGGCGGAGCGGAACGGCGGCGGCGGAGCGGCGGCGGAGCGCAGGCGCGGCCGAGCGCGTGGGCGCAGAGCGCGGGGAGGTCAGCGCGCGGGGGTGGGGGGTGCTCGGCGGGCCGGGCGGAGGCCGTCGATGAAGAGATCGAGCTCGGGGCCGAAGTCAGGACGGCATTCGTCGGCAGCCATGACGGGCAGGATGACCCGCAGGTGCGGTAGCTGCTCGCTGCGCGCCGCCGTGCGCGACCAGTCGTCGAGCAGGTCGGCCTGGTCGGCCTGCGCTCCGGCCGGGCTTGCCGTCTGAACCAGGACCGCGCCGAACAGCTGCCCGGCCAGCGACCGGTAGCGGCGCACGGCGGTCGGCTCGTCGAGCCCGGCGTCGAGAAGCGCGCCGAAGAACGCGTCGAAGACGCGCAGCGCGCGGACCGATCGCGGGTCGGCCTGGCCCGCGACCACCGCCCGGGCGACGACCGGATGGGCCGCGAACGCCGCGAACGTGCCGTTGCCCAGCAGTCGCAGCCGCTCGTCCCAGGCGAGCGCGGGATCGGGCAACGCAATGGACTCGTAGACGCGCGCCGCGATGCCGTCCAGGAGGTCGCGCTTGTTCGCGACGTGGTTGTACAGCGACATCGCCTCCACCCCGAGCTCGGCCGCGAGCCGGCGCATCGTCAGACCGGGCAGGCCGCCTTCGTCGGCAAGCCGCAGCGCGGCGTCGAGAACCGTCTGCCGGCTCAGGGTCTGACGCGGCACGGATGGCCTCCGGAAAGCGGGTGGCAGAACAAGGGGTCGGCGGGCGTGATATTATATTACTTACATTATAAGCTTACGAGATAAGTACCGGCTGCAGTGGAGGACTTCGTGGACGCCGAGACCCTGCTCACCACCACCCGTTCGGTCCGCCGCAAACTCGATCTGGACCGGCCGGTGGAACCCGAGGTCCTGACGGACTGCCTGCGCATCGCCCAGCAGGCCCCGGCCGCCGGCATGCTGCGCTCGAACCTGCGCTGGATCGTGGTCCGCGACCAGGCCCTGCGGGAGAAGATCGCGGCGCCGGTCCGCGAGGTGGGCCGGGAGTCCCAGGCGAAGTACGGGCACCTGGTCGACGCCCGGACGCTCGCCTCGGGGAAGTACCTGCTCGACACGCTGCATCGCATCCCGGTGCTGGTCGTGCCGTGCATGCAGGGCCGCCCCGGCGGCGAGAACGGGGAGCTGTCCGCCTTCTACGGCTCGGTCTACCCGGCGATCTGGAGTTTCCAGCTCGCCCTGCGCGCCCGCGGCCTCGGCAGCACCATGGTCGGCTACCACCTGATCGGCCGCGAGCGGGAAGTCGCCGACATTCTTGGCATCCCCGCCGACGTCACCCAGGTCTCGATGTTGGCCGTCGCCTACACGACGACCAACACCTTCCAGCCCGCCGCCTGGCCCCCGGTCGAGGACATCACCTACCACGACGGCTGGGGCCGCCCGGCCTAGCCAGGAGCCCGCACCCGAGCGTCAGTGCAAGGGGGAGAAGTCGGTCGGCCAGGCCATGATCGACTGGGCGTCGAGGATCTGCTCCGGCGCCCCGGCCGGGGGCCAGATGCCGCGGGCGGCGAGATCGCGGCGGATCTCGACCCGCTCGTCCAGGCCGGCGAACGGCCAGATGTGGATGATGCGCGCCGGGCCGTCGAGCGCGTACATGACGACGGTCAGCGGGTCGATGACGTGGCGGGCGGGCAGCGCCCCGCGCCAGGCCTCGATGGTCGGCGCCAGGCCGCTGGGGCGCAGGTGGTAGTCGCGGATCTCGTAGACCCGGCCGAACTCGCCGGGGCGGACCGGGGGAACGTACGGGAACGGCGCGAAGCTCGCCAGGGAGAGGTCGGTGACGACGCTCCCGGGCCCGGCGCCGAACGGGGCGGCGGACAGTCGGGCCCGGGTCCGCTCGGCCGCGAGCTCGCCGTCGTCGTCGAACGACCGCAGGACGAACAGCCGGCCGAGCGGACCGTGCTCCGTCTGCCAGCAGCCGAGCAGGCGACCCCGCGCGCCCTCGCCCTCCACCCAGGGCAACACCCCCGCGGCAGCCTGCCCGCCCTCGGCCAGACCGAAGTGCAACGTGGCCAGCTCGTAGCGGACGGCCTGCTCGGCGGCGCCCAGGTCGGCTCCGGTGATGACGGCGGGCTCGGTCGGCACGGTTCCTCCGTAGTGTCGAAGACTGGTGTCTGCGGGGACGGAGCACCACACTGGCCGATCGCGACCGGACGTGCTCCATCGATCGTCATCCGGAATTCGTGGTCACTGTCCGCAACTCGTAACAGTCATCGAGCAGGACGTGCTGGACACCGCCACGGCGGGGGAGGGAGACCGGTGATCCCGGGCCGCACAACTCCGGCTTCGCCCTCCGGCCGGCCAAGGATGCACTGCGGCGGCGGCAGGATTGCTCACCCTTTAGGGTGGTGCGCAATGGTCCGAGGCGTAAGGGGTCCGTGGCGATGAGCGAGGCCGAGGCGGGTACGACCGGGACGCGCTGGTTCACGCCGGTGGCGGCGGAGGTCCGGCCGGCGGATCTGAACACCGGCGTGCCGCACCCGGCCCGGATGTACGACTACTACCTCGGCGGGAAGGAGAACTTCCCCGCCGACCGGGAGACCGCCGAGCAGGCCATCGCCGCGTTCCCGAACACCCGCAACGCCGCTCGGCAGAACCGCGCGTTCCTCGTCCGGGTCGTGCGCCACCTCGTCGGCGAGGTCGGCATCCGCCAGTTTCTCGACATCGGCACCGGCATCCCCACCTCGCCGAACCTGCACGAGGTCGCCCAGGGCATCGCGCCGGACACCCGCGTCGTGTATGCGGACAACGACCCGATCGTCCTCGCCCACGCCCGGGCGCTGCTGGCCAGCACGGCACAGGGCCGCACCGCCTACCTCGACGCCGACATCCGCGATCCCGAGCGCATCCTGGCCTCCGCCGAGCTGCGCGACACCCTCGACCTGACGAAGCCCGTCGCGCTCTCCCTCATCGCGATCTTCCACTTCATCGACGACGTGGACGACCCCTACGGCATCGTCCGCCGGCTCGTCGACGCACTGCCGTCCGGCAGCTACCTCGCGCTGACGAACGCGACCGGCGACCACGACCCGACGTTCGAGCCGGCCGCGGAGACCTATCGGCGCCGCGGCGTCACGATGCGCCTGCGCAACCGCGCCGAGGTCGAGCGCTTCTTCGACGGCCTGGAGCTCAGCGACCCGGGCGTACAGGTCGTCCACCGCTGGCGCCCCGACACCACCACCGAGGACCTCACCGACGCGCAGGTCAGCGTCTACGGCGCCATCGCCCGCAAGCCCTGATGCGCTGACCGTCCCGCGAGGGCCCGCGGCAGTCCGCTGGCCCACCCCGCGGTGGCGGCGGCTGCCGGCTCGGTCAGCCGGCGGCGGACCAGGAGTCGATCATGGTGCGGGCGATGGACATCCGGCCAGGCAGGCGGATCGGGGGCGGGGAGTCGGTCGCAGGCGCGTCGTCCGCGACGGCCCAGTCGTCGCCGCGGGCCAGAGCCTGCCGTACCTCGTCGCGGGTCACCCACACCGCCTCGCTGATCTCCGCCTCGTCCAGGCGCAGCGGCTGGGCGGGATCGGCCACCGCGTGGAAGCCGAGCATCAGCGACCGCGGGAACGGCCAGGCCTGGCTGCCGAGGTAGCGGATGTCGGTGACGTCGAGCCCGACCTCCTCGCCGATCTCGCGCGCCACGCACGCCTCCAGCGACTCGCCCGCCTCGACGAAGCCGGCCAGCACCGAGAACCGCCCCGCCGGCCAGGCCCGGTGCCGGCCGAGCAGCATCCGATCCGCGCCGTCGTGCACCAGGCAGATCACCGCCGGGTCCGTCCGCGGGTACTCCTCGTGGTGCTGCGCCTCGCAGACGCGTGCCCAGCCGGCGTTGGCCAGCCGGGTCGGCGAGCCGTCGCGGGCGCAGAACAGGGCTCGGCCGTGCCAGTTCAGCAGGGCGACCGCCGCCGCCAGCAGCGCCGCGTCGCGCGCGCCGAGCTCCGCGCCGACCGAGAACAGGGTGAGCCACCGGACCCCGTCGTCGCCGGCCGCCACCTGGTCCGCGCCACCGCGCACCGCCCAGTACGCGACCCCGTCGGCCTCGCCGAGCAGCAGCGCGTCCGGCGGCGGCGAACCGGCGATCTCCGTCGCCGCCCGCGTCCACAGCCGAGGGCCGGCGTCCGCGTCGTCAACGCCGGAGACCGCACCGATGCCGAGTCCTTCGACCCGCGGCCCCCACCGCACGGGGCTGCGGCCCTCCTCGTCGACGAGGACGACCCGAGCCGACGCCCAGCCCTCCTTCTGCCGCCCGGTGTCCTGCCGCAGCGGCTCGTCCCGCAGTAGGGCGGCCCCCGCCAGCACAGGCGGCCGAACCAGCCCGAAGTCAGTCACAGCAGCATCCTCCAGTACAAGCCGCACGCACGTTCACGGTATGCCGCGCCCCGGTGCCGTGCCCTCGCCCGGCTCGGCCGGCTCGGCCGGCGGGTCGACCGCCGGGAGGAACCGTGCCGGCGAACTGATCCGCGGGACGCCGGAGGCAGTCAGCCCACGTGGCCGCCACGGACCTGGCCGTAGGCGTCACGCCAGGCGTACATGTTGCCGACGAGTGCGCCGGCGAACCGCGGGGTTGTGCTGGGAACATCGACAGGTCTGCCCTCGGCGCAGGGGTACCAGCGATCGTCCTTGTACCGGGCGTCGCCGCCGTTGCCGTCGACGGTGAAGGCGGGCTTCGCGACGGCGCCCGTGAAACACCATCCGGACGCTGGGGGCGGCTCGTTCAGCGGGCCGTTCGCGACGTCGAGCAGGATCGTCCGCTGCGGCGTGCGGACGGCATAGCGGGTGTCGTCGATGCGCAGGATGTCCGGCGAGCCCGCCGCGGCGGACAGGACGAGGCCCGGAACCGCCCCGGCCACCCACCGCCAGGTCGTCCGCCCGCTCTCGGCGCCGAAGCCCTCCACCGTGACCTGCACGTCCTGCGCCGAGGTGTCCTGTGCGCCGTACCGGACGGTGCCCGCGTACGTGCACCGGACCGGATTGCGGATGTCGGTGTCCAGGCCACCGCAGTACGTCGTGGCCGCCGGCGAGACCCACAGCGTCTCGCCGGTCTGCGCGTCGAAGGCGGCGGTTGCCCACAGCCTGGCGGCGTCACGGGTCAGCGGGATGCCGGCGCGCGACGCGGCGAGCTGCTCGGGCGTCGGGACGTAGCCCAGCGACACGACGTAGAGGTCGTTGCTCAGGCCGACCTTCCAGCCGTAGTCGGGGCTCACGTCCAGGCCTCGGAACAGCGTCGCGTAGGGCCGCCGCCAGCGCTCGGCCCCGGCGTCGGTGTAGGCGATCAGGTCCCGCCCGTCGTCGTACAGTCCGGCGCCGATGGAGCGGGAGTAACCCGGGCTCGGCGCGGTGTCCACCTCGACGGTCGACACCGTGACGATCGAGGGCATGACGATCGGGGGCGTGACGATTGGGGGCGTGACGATCGAGGGCGTGGTCGGCGTCGCCGGAACGGGATGGTGCAGCGGTCGCTGGATCTGGCCGGGGCCGGCGAGGCTCGCGGGTTGCGCCGCGGAGTTGCGTGGCGTACCGGTGCGGCCGTCCAGGATGATCGGGCCCGAGCCGTTGCCGGCTGGCACGCAGACGTCGCCGTCCCCGCAGATGTCCGGGACGGACGGCAGCTCGAGGCGCCCGTCGCCGTAGGACCACAGCCGCCGGCCGGACCTCGCGTCCGCGGCGACCACGGACACCCCGCCCGCCGTCACCCCGCCGGGCGAGACCGGCTGGCCGGGCTCCATCCAGACGACGACCCTGCCGCCGGACAGCGTCATGGTCTGCAGCCCCGCCCCCGGCGCCGCCCGCGACGGGCTTGCCGGGGCCGTCCACCGCGGCCGACCCGAGACCGGATCGAGGCTCACCATCTCGAACACACCCGCCGCCGTCAGCGCGTGGAAGACGACGGAGTCGTCGGCGGCGAGGGGCGACTCCACCGCGCGCATGCCGCTCTGCCACCGCCCGGCGACGTGCGCGGCACCGCGCCACGACCCGTCCGCCGCCCCGCTGCCGGTACCGGTACCGGCAGCGGCTCCGGTCGCGTCGGGAGCCTCGCCGGCGCCGGCGCCGGCTCCGTCGGAGCAGGCGCCGAGGGCGAGCCCGGCCATCCCGGCAGCGGCCGCGACCCGCCGCCACCGGCACCGTCGCTGCCCACGGGTGCGACCACGCGCTTCGACCTGCTCATCGGCGGACCGCGGCAGGTTCGTCAACGTGCGCTCCTCGCGTCCGCCCGCCCACCGGCGGTGATTTCGGATGGGAGAAGTCATATCAGGACAGACGGAGACATGGACGAACCGGACGGCCGCGGCGGCGCGGCGGTGGGCGGTGCGGCGCGGCGCGGCGGTGGGCGGTGCGGCGGTGGGGCGCGGCGCGGCGGTGGGCGGTGCGGCGGTGCGGCGCGGCGGTGCGGCGGTCAGGTGAACTTCGGGGCGCGCTTCTCGACGAAGGCCGTGATGCCCTCCCGGCCGTCGCCGACCGCGCTACGCGCGATCTCGCGCGCCTCCAGCTCCATCTGCGTCTCCAGGCCGTTGGCGAACGTCTGCACCAGCAGGCGCTTGATGGCCCCGTGCGAGTCGGCCGGCCCCGCCGCGATCCGCTGCGCCAGCGCCGTCGCCTCACCGGCGAGCTCCTCGGCCGGCACCACCCTGGTGACCAGCCCCCATTCGAGCGCCTCGGCAGCGGAGAGCCGACGGTTGAGGAACATGAACTCCTGCGTGCGGCGCAGCCCCATCAAACGGGGCAGCGTGTAGGAGGAACTGCCGTCCGGGCTGAGCCCCACATTGGTGTAGGCCATGGTGAAGGTGGCGGAATCCGCCGCGAGAACCAGGTCGCCGGCGGCGACGATGCTGACCCCCGCACCCGCGGCGACCCCGTTGACGGCGATGATCAGCGGTGCGTTCATCCGCGCGAAGATCGACACGGCCCGGTGCAGGTCGTCGGCGAGCTTTTTGATTTCCACACCGATGCGGTCGCCGTGGTCCGCCATCTCCTTCACGTCACCGCCGGCGGTGAAGAAACGCCCGGTCGCCGTCAGCAGCACGGCCCGGACCGACGGGTCGCCGTCGCAGGCGGCTGCCGCCCGGGCCAGTTCCGCGGACATCTCCTGGTTGAGGCCGTTCGCGGCGTCGGGGCGGTTCAGGGTGATCCGGGCCACCCCGCCGTCACGCTCGAACTTCAGGGTCCGGAACTCCGGGCTCATCAGCGTCTCCGTTCACAGAGCGTCGCGGCCAGACGTCCGACGGTCATCCGTACCGCGGTCAGACGCCTCGGATCCACGTGGTCCCGCCGGTGCGGGATGCACTCAGACAGGCCTACCAGCATTCGACCGCCGCCGCCCGCGACGCTGAAGCACCCGCCGGAACGCCGGTCGCCGACCGCCCGGGCCGCCGACCGCCCGGGTCGTCGGGCGGTCAGGATCGTCGGGCGGTCGGGGTCGTCGGGCGGTCGGGGTCGTCGGGCGGTCCGGGCGGCGACAGCCGGGGGCACCCAATGTGATGCCCGCATCACAGCAACACACAGGAATGCCCAGGAAATCCACAGCCAGATCTCCCGCGAGCCCACTAGCGTGTCCATTCGTCGGCGATACCGCCGGCCCGGAGGAAAGGATTTCAACAATGCCGATCAAGAAGATTCTTCCGCTGCCTCCCAAGCCGAAGAGGCCGCGCCGGCAGCAGCCCCATCCGCTCCCCAGGAAGCCATCACACAGGTAACAGCGATTCGAATTCCTGCCCGGGGTGCGGTGATGACACCGCACCCCGGGCCGACCCGGGAAAGGCGGTGGGAATGCCGGCGCGACACGCCGCACGCGACGGGTCGACCGTGGCAGGCGGCGGGTCGACCGTGGCAGGCGGCGGGTCCGCCGCGACCCGCCGGGTGGTGCGCCGGCTGCGTCCCCTGGTCCGTCCCGAGCGCGGTGTGCTGCTCGGCGCGGCGGCGCTGCTGCTCGCCGGCACGGCCGCGGAGACGGTCACGGTGTGGCTCTTCGGCCGGCTCACCGACCGGGCGCTCGTCCAGGGTTCCCCCCGGGAGTTCTGTGCCCCGGCGGCGGTGTGGCTGGCCGTCGCCATCGCCGGCGGCATGTGCGGCTACGCGGGCCATCTCCTGGAGGCGAGGGCGTCAGGACGGTTGCTGGGACGGCTGCGCGAGGCGATGCTCGCCCGCCTGCACGTGCTCTCGCCGACCTTCTTCGCCCAGCGGCCGGCCGGCGACCTGCTGACCCGGTTCGGCTCGGACGTGGACGCCGTCGACGAGCTCGTCGGCACCGGTCTGGTCCAGGCCGTCACCACCGGCTGCGGCGTGGTGTGCTTCACCACGGCCGCCTTCGTCCTGTGCTGGGAGCTCGCGCTGCTGGCCTGCGCGGCGGCGCCGCTGCACTGGCTGCTCACCCGCCGGCTAGCGGGCCGGGTGCGGGCGGTGTCGCACGCCGAGCGGGCCGCCGAGGGCCGCATCGCCGCCGTCGCCGAGGAGAACATCGCGGCCAGCGCCCTGGTTCAGACCCACGGGATGGCGGCCCACGAGCTGCGCCGGCTGCGCCACCACGGTGCCGCCTGGCGCGACGCCCGGTTCGCCGCCCACCGGCTCGCTGCGGCGAACGCCGTGCTGGCCAGCCTGCTGGAGACCGTCTTCGTGCTGGCCGTCCTCGGCGTGGGCAGCTGGGAGATCGCCACTGGGCGGCTGACCGTCGGCGGCCTGCTGTCCTTCGCCGGCTTTCTCGGCTACCTGTACGGCCCGCTGCAGGAGCTCGGTGAGCTCGTCGTGGCGGTCGGCTCGGCGGTGGCCGCCGGGGAGCGGATCGCCGAGGTGCTCGACCACCCCGCCGAGGTGGCCGACGCTCCGGACGCCCGACCGCTGGGGCGCGTCCGTGGCCATCTCCGGTTCGAGCACGTGCACCTGACCTATCCGGACGCGCTCGGGCCGGCGCTGGACGGCGTCTCGTTCGCCCTGCGCCCCAGCGAGCTGACGGTGCTTACCGGCGGCAGCGGCGCCGGGAAGTCGACGGTGACCAGGCTGCTGACTCGCCTGCACGACCCGTCGGCCGGACGGATCCTGCTTGACGGGCACGACCTGCGCCGCGTGACCCTGGCCTCGCTGCGCCGCGCCGTGACCGTGGTGGCCCAGGACAGCCCGCTCGTCGACGGGACGCTGTGGGAGAACATCGCCTGGGGCGAGCCGGACGCCGACCCCGCGCGTGTGGCCGCCGCCGCGCGGGCCGCCGGGGTGGACGGGTTCGCCGCCCGGCTGCCCGACGGTTACGACACGCCGCTCGGGCAGAGCGGCCGGCGGCTGTCCGGCGGCCAGCGACGGCGGGTCACGCTCGCGCGGGGGCTGCTGCGCGACTCCCCCGTCCTGGTCCTCGACGAGCCGACGGCGGGGCTCGACGACACCGCGGCCGAGCCGCTGCTGCGCACCCTGCGCCGGCTCGCCGCCGACCGGACCGTCCTGGTGATCACCCACGACCTGCGGCTGGCGGCCCGCGCCGACCACCTCGTCGTCCTCGACCGCGGCCGGCTGGCCCGGCCGGCCAGCGAGTCCCTGTTCGGGCCGGATGGCCTGACCATCACCGGTAACGTGCGGCCATGACAGCGCTGCTCGACGACGTCGTGGCCCGGTCGAGGAAGGCGGTGGCGGCCGGCTGCCTGCTGCGCGACGCCGCCGGGCGCGTGCTGCTGGTGGAGCCGACGTACAAGCCGAACTGGGAGGTCCCCGGCGGGATCGCCGAGCCCGGCGAGTCCCCGCGCCAGACCGCGCAGCGCGAGCTGGGCGAGGAGCTCGGGCTCGACCTGCCGGTCGGGCGGCTGATCTGCGTCGATCATCTCGCCGCCACCCCGCGCCGGGCGGACGCGCTGCGGTTCCTGTTCGCTGTGGACGGTCCGCCGATCCCGGTGGACGCGCTCGCGCTACAGGCCGAGGAGATCCGCTCGGCCCGGTACTGCACAGCCGCCGAGGTCGCCGAGCGGGCCGCGGCTCGGCTGGCCCGCCGGATCGCCGCCTGCCTGGCCGCCCCGCACCTGCCCGTCTACCTGGAGGACGGCGACCCCGCCGGGTGAGCCTTCGGTGCCTGCCCCCGCTTCCCCTTGACCGGATTTATTACCTGGATAACATAGCTCACCATGTGAGCTGGGTAACATACCCGGTTCTCGCCGCCGAGCCCTTCCGACGGGCCGCGTGGGACGAGATGGAGGGGCTGTGGGCAGCACGGGTGTGTGGGGGAGGAGTCCGCGCCGAGCGCGGGTGGGAGCGGCGCTCCTGGCCGTCGGCCTGGGCCTGTTACCGGCCGCGTGCGGCAGTGACGGAGGCAGTGCAGGCGCGGGCGGGGGCAGCGCGGGCACAGCCTCGCCGGCCGGCTCGACCGCGACGCTGCCGCCGGGCACGAAGGCGGCCGGCGCGCCGGTGAAGGTCGGCTTCATCACCGCGGAGGGCGGCAGCGCGATCTCCCTGCCCGAGGTCCGCGAGGGCGCCCAGGCCGCCGCCGCCTACGCCAACGACTACCTCGGCGGCATCGGCGGGCGACCCGTCCAGCTCGTCGTCTGCAAGTCGCAGGAGGACGCGGCCTCCGCCCGCACCTGCGCCAACGAGATGGTCGAGCAGAAGGTCACCGCCGTGAACATCGGCACCACGGCCTTCGCCGACTCGATGGTCCCGGTCATCACCGGCGCCAGGATCCCCTACACGACGGGCGTGGCCGCCAGCGGCGCCGAGTTCGTCACCGACGGCGCCTTCTCCTGGACCGGCGGCTTCCCGGCGACCCTCGGCGTCATGGCGCAGACCGCCAAGGACAAGGGCTACAAGAGCGTCTCCCTGTTCGTCACGGACGCTCCCGCGGTGACCGCCGGCGCGAACGCCCTGGGCAAGCCGGTCTTCGCCAAGGCCGGCGTCGGCCTCGACATCGTCCCGATCCCGGTCGGCACGCCGGATGCCACCTCCCAGGTCACCGCGGCGATCGGCAAGAAGCCCGGCGCGGTGATCCTCGTCGGTGAGGGGACCTTCTGCAGCACGGTGCTCAAGAGCCTGGTCGCGGTCAACGCCACCCAGCCGAAGTTCGTCATCCAGCCGTGCCTGTCGAAGACCGTCGAGGACGCCGCCCCCGGCGCGCTGGACGGCGCGACGCTGTTCACCCCGGGCGACACCGAAGGCGACAACGCCGAGTCTCGGCTCTACCGGACGGTGATGGGCAAGTACGCGCCGAAGACGGCCCTCGACGGCTACGCAGTGACCGGCTACCAGAACCTGCTGGGTCTCGTCCGCGCGCTCAAGGGCCTCACCGGAGACGTCACCCCCGCCTCCGTGGCCAGCACGCTGAAGGCCGCCAAGGACGTCGTGCTGCCGGCCGGCGACGGGCTGACGTTCACCTGCGACGGCACCGCCATCCCGAACCTGAAGGCGCTGTGCTCAACGGGCTCGGTCGTCGCCACGGTCAAGGGCACCAGGGCGACCGACTACCGGACCGTGGACTCGGCCAGCCTGTTCGGCGGCTGATCCCGCACCTGTCACCCGTCCGGTCGGCGTCGGGGCCGAGCCAGGGCCTGGCTCGGCCCCCGCCGCCCTCACTCGGCCACTCCACCCGGCTGTTGCGCGTGGACGCAGCAGCCGGGTCAGACCGGCCACGGCGACGGCCACGACGACCAGCACCCACAGGCTCGCCGTGAACGCACCCTCGGCCGTCCCGGCACCGAAGAACACCACGCCGATCACGGCGACCCCCAGCGCGCCGCCGATCTGCTGCGCCATGGCCAGCACCCCCGCCGCGGCGCCCGCGTGGCGCGGGTCGACCCCCGCCAGCACCGTCGAGGACAGCGGGACGAGCACCAGGCCGATGCCGAGCCCGGTCACCGCGAGCCCGGGGACCAGGGCGAGGGCGCTCGCCGCCGACGCGGTGGCCACGAGCAGCGCGCCGCCCGCGGCGACACCGAGGGCGCCCACCGCGAGGACCCGGTGACCAAGCCGGTCGCCGAGCGGGCCGGCCAGGAACATCGCCAGCATGTAGCCGGCGCCGACTGCGGCGAAGACGATCCCGGAGAACAGTGCGCCGTAGCCGCGTCCCTGCTGGAGGTCGAGCGCGAGGACGAAGAAGAACGAGCTCGGGATCAGGGCGAACCCCAGCGCGACGCACGTGCCGACCGCGAAGGCGCGATGCCGGAACAGGCCGAGGTCGATCAGCGGCGCCCCGCCGCGGGCGGCGAGCCGGCGCTGGCGGACGACGAACCCGGCGGCCACGGCCGGCGCGGCGGCCAGGCAGCACCACACCCACCCCGGCCAGCCGCGTTCCCGCCCCTCCACCAGCGGCAGGATGAGCAGGGTCGCGGCCGCGGTCACGAGCGCGGCGCCGGCCAGGTCCAGCCGCGCCCGCGGTCCGCGCGACTCCGGCAGGACGCGCCGGGCCGCGGGCATGGCGAGCAGACCGACCGGCACGTTGATGAGGAACACGGCCCGCCAGCCCGAGCCGGCGAGGTCCGCCTCGATGAGCGCGCCGCCGATGAGCTGGCCGAGGACCCCGGCGATCCCCATCGCGAACCCGTAGGCCGCGAACGCCGGCCCCCGGCGCCGCCCGACGTAGAGGATGCCGAGGATGGCCAGCACCTGCGGGGTGAGCAGCGCGCCGGACGCGCCCTGCAGGAACCGGGCGACCACGAGCACCTCGGCGTTCGGGGCGAGGCCGCAGGCCGCCGATGTGAGGGTGAACAGCGCGAGCCCCACCAGGAACATCCGGCGCCGGCCGTGGAGGTCACCCAGTCGCCCCCCGGTGACCATTCCGACCGCGAAGGTGAGCCCGTAGCCGGCGACGACGAGCGACAGCGTCGCCGACCCGGCGGCCAGGTCCGTCTCGATCGACGGCAGCGCGACGTTGACGATGAAGAAGTCGAGGAAGGTGACGAACGTGCCGGCGAGCACCACGACCAGTGGCAGCCAGCCGGCCGTCCGCGCACCGTCGGTCCGCGGCGGAGCAGGCGTAGACGATGTCACGGATCTCCCAGAGCAGCCGGCATCCCCACGGCGTTGCCGCCCGCGCGAGCGGCCGGCCGTCTGATGCCGAGAACGGATCGGATCGGTGGCGGCGAGGGAACCTCCCCGCCGCGCCCGATCCTCCGGACGCCCGCGGATCCCGTCGATTACGCGCGAGGTAATGCCGCCCCGCCGGACGTCACCACTCGGGTCCGGGCGACGGAAGGACGAGGCCACGGGGCCTCGGGTGCCTACCGCCCGGCGTCGGCCTGCATGACCCCGGACTGCATGACCCCGGACTGCGCGGGGCGGGGAGCCAACCCCTCGACGGTCAGATGCAGCAGGCGGTCAGGGGCGAGGCTGCCGGGCAGGGCCGCCGAGGTCTGCTCGTGCGCCCAGGACAGCCCGCTGACCAGGGTGAACAGCTCTAGGACGGTGACGTCGGGGCGGATCCGCCCGGCCTGCTGGGCGGCGCGGAGCAGATCGCCGCCGGCGGTGCGCATCGCCTCGCAGGCGGCGTGCAGCTCGCTGGCGGGGTCGAGCAGGGGCTGCATGAGAACCGCGGTGAGCCCGCGGTAGGTGCCGTTGAAGGCGACGAGTTCGCGCAGCCAGGCGAGCAGCGCCGGGCCGGCGGGCCGGGCGGCCGCTGCCACGCCGGCGGAGGCGGTCAACCGCTGGAACTCCTCGCGCAACACCGCCTCCAGCAGCGCCTCCCGGGCGGGAAAGTGCCGGTAGAGGGTGCCCGTACCCACGCCGGCCCGGCGGGCGATGTCCTCCAGCGAGGCGCCGGTGCCGTGCTCGGCGAAGGCCACCCGGGCCTCCGCCAGCAGCCGCTCGTAGTTGCGGCGGGCATCGGCGCGCATGGTGCGTGTCCCGCTCGCGCCACCCACGCTCCCACCCCCGGTCCGGTGCCGCCTCGACGTGGCTAACCGGAGCCTACCTCCACTATGGTGGTGAACCACAGATCGGAGGCAGCCTCCGGTTAGCTCGCCAGCAGACGAGGGAGCGGTGATGACGACGGTGAACACGGCGACGGGGCCGACGGCGGGCACGCAGGCGGCGACGGTCGGGGCGGTGAGCACGGCGCGGGTGGTCACCGAGACGCGCCGACGGCTCGGCCGGTACGGCGTGTGGCTGGCCGCGGCCACCCTGCTCGCCACGCCGGTGGCGGTCCAGCGCCGCCAGTTCGACCGCATCGAGCGCCTGGGTTACGGCTCGCTGTGGGGCGCCGAACCACCGGCCGGCGCGCCGACCGGTGGCCGGGAGGCGTTCACCCAGCACGCGCTGATGCTGGCCGCGACCGAGCGGATCGTCGTCGGCACCGGCATCGCCAACGTGACCGTCCGCGAGCCGGCCACCATGCACACCGGGGCCGCCACCCTCGCCGAGGCGTATCCGGACCGGTTCGTGCTCGGGCTTGGCGGGCAGCAGGGGTCACGCCCGCTGACCGCGCTCGGCGACTACCTGCGGGCGGTGGACGACGTCGCGGCCTGGCTCCTGCCCGCGCCGCGCTACCCGCGGGTGCTCGCCGCCCTGGGACCGCGCGCCCACCGGCTCGCCCGCGACCACGCCGACGGGGTGCACCCCTTCCTGCAGCCGGTGGCGCACACCGCCGCGGCCCGCGCCGCCGTCGGCCCGGACCGGCTGGTCATCCCGCATCAGGCCGTGACGCTCGAGGCCGACCCGGCGACCGCTCGGGGACGGTTGCGCGCCGTCTTCAACGCCGGGGCGGGAGCCGCGGAGTCCCCGTACACCAGCAACTACCGGCGCCTCGGCTACGGCGACGCGGACCTGTCCGGCGCACGCAGCGACCGGCTGGTCGACGACATCCTCGCCTGGGGGGACGAGGCCGCCGTGGCGGCGCGGCTGGGCGCCCACCTGACCGCCGGTGCCGACCACGTGCTCGTCCACCCGTTCGCCGCCGACCTCCCGGCGGCCGTCGACCAGCTCGAACGGCTGGCCCCGCTACTGACCGGCAACTGAGGTCAACGCCCGGCCTACTCCCGGCCTGCGTCGTACTCCCGGCGCCCGTCGTACTCCTGCCGGGCATCGTCGATCTGGTCCATGTGCTCCAGAGCCCAGCTCATCAGCGCCCAGGCCGTGTCGAGCAGTGTCCGGCCGAGCTCGGTCAGCTCGTAGTCGACCCGCGGCGGGACGACCGGATGCACGGTCCGGCGGACCAGGCCGTCGCGTTCAAGCCCGCGCAGGGTTGAGGTCAGCATGCGTTGGCTGATGCCCGGCACGGCCCGCCGCAGCTCGGTGAAACGGTGGCTGCCCCGGCCGAGCTCGCTGACCACCGCCAGCGTCCACTTGTCGCCGACCCGGTCGAGGATCTCGCGGACCCGGCACGTCGCGTCGTCGCGGATCGCCAGAACCGTCGCCGCCCGCGTGTCGACCGGCCCGCCACCGTTCTGGCCGACCGCGCCGCCCTTCCGGCCGACCACACTGCCTTTCCGGCCGGCCACGCCGCCGTTCGGGCCATCCCCATCGCCACTCGGGCCACCCCCGTCGCCGACGGCGGACTTCGCGCGCATGGTTACCTCCACGTCACCGAGGCAGAAAATAGTGCCGTCTTCCGAGGCACTCGATGGTTCCGCAGAATCGATCCAGTTACCAGAAGGAGCCATCGACCCGCATCGGAGTGACCATCGTGGAGCGGGAGGCCTTCCCGGACCGCGCCACCATCGTCCTGATCCGCGCGGCGCTGGGCTTCTGACCAGCATCGCCCGACGTGCGCAACAGTGGGGAAGCAGTGTGAAGTTCCTGGCCAGCACGCTGGCGGCGCGCGATGTCGGCGGCGCTGCCGTGACCACGACGGCGACGGCGACGCGGTCGTCTCCGGCGGCGGAGCACGAGCGGGAGCGGCTGCGGGCTCTGGTCGACCTCGCGACCTGGGCCGAGGGCGTGGGCTACGACGCGTTCGGCGTCGGCGAGCGGCACAATCCCGCGTTCCTGTCGTCCGCCCCTGCCGTACTGCTCGGCCACATCGCCGCTCGGACCAGCCGGATCCGGTTGGTCACCACCGTCGCCGTGCTTTCGCTGGCCGACCCGGTCCGCGCCGCCGAGGAGTACGCCACCCTCGACCAGCTCAGCGACGGGCGCCTCGACCTGGTCATCGGCAAGGGCAACGATCCGGTCTCACCGGGCATGTTCGGCGTCGACGCCGCCGAGCTCTGGGATCGGCTGGCGGAGAACTACGAGCTGTTCCGCCGGCTGTGGCGGGAGGAGAACGTGACCTGGACGGGCCGCTTCCGCCCACCGCTGCACGGGGCGACGACCCGCCCGCGGCCGTTGCAGCAGCCGGCGCCGCGCGTCTGGCACGGCTCGGCGTCCAGCGAGCGGTCGAGCGACCTCGCCGCCCGCTGGGGCGACCCGCTGTACTCGGCGAACGGCTTCCGCCGCACCAATCACTACCTCGCGCTCGTCCAGCGCTACCGCGACCGGCTCGTCCATCACGATCACGACCCGGCCGCCACGCCGCTCGCCCTCGGCGTGCACTCCCCTGTCATCACCGACCGCTCGCAGGACGCCCTCGCACTCGCCCGCCCCGCCTTCGCCGCGTTCCGCGACCTCCCGGTGGCCCGGCAGAACCACTTCCCGTTCGGCTCGCTGGAGGACTTCATCGACAACGGCTCGGCCCTCGTCGGCACCGCCGACCAGATCATCGAAAAGCTGCTCGACCTGCACCGGCGCTTCGGCAACCAGGTCCTCGGCATCGGGGTGGAGGGCTTCTTCCTCACCGACCCCGCCACCACCCGCGCCCACCTGGAACGCTTCTTCGCCGAGGTCGCCCCCACCCTGCGCGCCGAAGTGCCCTCCGCCGTCTGGACCCCCGAGCCGCCGGGACCTCAGGACCCCGGGGAGCGGCGTCGTCTGTCTGCTCCACCGGGATAAGTCGGGGCGTGGCCACTAGCATCGCCCATCGTGACCATCGACGCTTCCCGTGACGGTAGTCCCAGGCCCGACGCGACGGGCGGTGGCGACCAGATTGCCGCGTCGGCCTCGCGGTCGGCGGCTCGACCGGCGGCCAGGCCGGCCGGGCCGGTCGATCTGCGCAGCGACACGGTGACCCGGCCGACCGCGGCGATGCGCCGGGCGATGGCGGAGGCGGAGGTCGGCGACGACCACTATGGCGAGGACCCGTCGGTGCGGGCCCTGGAGGAGTACGCCGCGGACCTGCTCGGCCACGCAGCGGCCGTGTTCATGCCAAGCGGGACCATGGCCAACTTCGTCGCCCTGCGCGCCAGCGCCCAGGTCGGCACCGAGATCATCGCCGACACCGAGGCCCACATCGTGACCTACGAGATGGGCGGCCTGGCCGCGCTCGGCGGCCTCCAGACCCGCACGTTGCCCGGCCTCGTCGACACCGCGGACCTGGCGGACGTCGCCGCGACAATCCGCTCGCACAGCGTCGACGGCAACTACAACATGATCCGCACAAGCGTGCTGGCCGTGGAGAACACCGCCGCCCGGGCCGGCGGGCGGGTCTGGGCGCCGGCCCGGCTGGACCAGTTCCGCGACCTCGCCACCGCCGCCGGCATCGCGCTGCACTGCGACGGCGCCCGGCTGTGGAACGCGGCCGTGGCCGGCGCCGTCGAGCCGCGCCGGCTCGCGGAGCCGTTCACGACCCTGTCGGTCTGCCTGTCCAAGGGGCTCGGCGCCCCGGTCGGATCGCTGGTGATCTGCGACGCCGGCCGGGTCGACGAGGTCCGGACCTGGCGCCGGCGCCTCGGCGGCGCGATGCGCCAGTCCGGCGTGCTGGCCGCGGCGGGCCTGCACGCGCTGCACCACCACCTCGAACGCCTCGCCGAGGACCACCGGCGGGCAGGCGAGCTCGCCGCGCTGCTCGCCGACGCCGCGCCCGGCCGCGTGGACCCCAAGCAGGTCGAGACCAACATGGTCCTCGTCGAGGTCGCCGACGCCGCCCGGTTCGCCCGCAGCGCCGCGGAGCAGGGCGTGCTGGTCGGCGCGACCGGCCCGAGCACCCTGCGGATCGTCACCCACCTCGACGTCGACGACGTGGGCATCCGCCACGCCGGATCGGTCCTCGCCGGCCTGCTGCGCGCCGAGCCGGCGGCCGCCTAGAACCGGTCGCGGCGGGCTCAGCTCGCGGCAGGCGTCGAGACGTTCGGCCCGAGCAGCTTGAACACGGCGCCGGTGGGGTCGGCGGCCGCGGCGAGGCGACCATACGGAGTGTCCTCGGCCGGCAGGACGACCGAGCCGCCGAGCGCGGCGGCCCGCTCCAGCGTCGCGTCCGTGTCCGCCGTGGCGAAGTACACCGACCAGTGCGCCGGCACGCCGTCCGGCAGGAAACCGCTCGCATCCATGATCCCGGCGTGCGCGGCGTCGCCGGGCCCGTAGGTCGAGTAGCGGAACTCCGGGGTGTCGGCGGCGACGTGGACATCCCAGCCGAAGACATCACGGTAGAAGGGGACCGCGGCGTTGTAATCCCGGGTGAGCAGCTCGAACCAGCCCGGCGCGCCCGGCTCGGCGGCGACCCCGAAGCCGCTGTGCGTGCCGGGCTGCCACAGGCCGATGGCCGCGCCGCCCGGGTCGGTCACCACGGCCATGACACCGAGGTCGGCCACGGCCATCGGCCCGACGATCACTCCACCGCCGTGCTCGGTCGCGGCGGCGACGGTCTTCTCCGCATCGGGCGTGGACAGGTAGACCGACCAGCCGTCGGGGGCGTCCATCCCCGGCTGCTTGGGCATCAGACCGCCGATGCGGACGCCGTCCTTGGTGAGGTTGGTGTAGCCGCCGAACTCGGGGGCGGGCTCCTCGGCCGCCCAGCCGAACAGCTCACCGTAGAACGCCTTGGCACCGGCGGCGTCGGAGGTCATCAGGTCGACCCAACAGGGGGCGCCGGCGGGGATGTTGTCTCGCGTGGGCATGGTGACTCCTTCGAGTGCTGCGAACCGTGCCACCACCCTGGACCCCACCACCGACAGTTTTTTCTCGTCGCCCGGCGGGACGCCACCCGGAGGCCACGGTGAGCCCACGGTTCGGACCCGCGGCGGGACTGTGGACCGGGTGGCATCGGTGCCGCGGAACGCCTGTGACCAGGGCCTACCCACGCTCTGGTCGGCGCATCCCGGCAGGGGCTCGGTGCTCAGGGCTCGGCGATGACCTTGTCGTCGAGCAGGCGGAGGATCTCCGTCTCGCCGTAGCCGAGCTCGGTGAGGACCTCGCGGGAATGCTGGCCCAGGGTCGGTCCAGCGCGCCGGGCCGCCGGCAGCTCGTCGTCGAACTGCACCGGAGCGGCCGCGAGCCGGACGTCGGGATGCTCGGGGTGCTGCATGAGATAGCCGTTGGCGACCACCGCCGGGTCGGCGACGACCTCCATCGGGGTCGCGAAGAACGAGAAGATGCACCCCTGGGCGCGCAGCTTCGCCTCCAGCTCGACGTGGTCGAGTGCGGTGATCACCGCATTGATCCGCTCGTGGATCACCGGCCAGCCCGCTCGGCGCGAGGCCGGGTCGGGGAAACGGGGGACGAGATCGTCCAGGCCGAGCGCCCGGCAGGCCTGCTCCCAGTAACGCGCCTCGTCGATCATCATCAGGGACACCCACCGGCCGTCGACGGTCCGGTACTGGCGCACGAGCGGCGAGATCTGCTCGTCGGCCGCCATCGGCATCTGCCCGCCGGCCAGGGTGGTGTAGGCCAGATCGGGCCCGAGCGTCCACGCCGCCGAGCCGAGCAGGGAGGTGTCGACCACGATGCCCTTGCCGGTCCGCCCCACGTGGACGAGCCCGGCGCAGATCCCGCCGGCGAGGAACATTCCGCTGGGGCCGTCGCCGAGGGCCGGGCGCTGCTTGGTCGGGCGCGTCGCGTCCGCGTCGGTCAGGACGTGGGCCACGCCGCCGCGCGCCCAGTACGAGACCCCGTCGAAACCACCGGCCTCGGCGTCGGGTCCGCGCTGCCCCTGGCCGTGCCCACGCGCATAGACGATGGTCGGGTTCAGCGCGAAGATGTCGGCCGGTTCCGTGCGCAGCTTGCGGCGGACGCGGGGAAGCTGGTTGGTGATGTACACCTCGGCCCAGCGCACGAGTTTTTCGAAGATCTCGCGCCCCGCGGGCTGCTCGACGTCTAACGCGATGCCGCGCTTGTTGCGGTTGAACAGCTCGAACTGGAAGTCGTAGCCGTCCTTCGTGGCGACCATGCCGCTGGCGATGATCCGGCGCATGGCGTCGCCGGCGAGCCGCTCGATCTTGACCACGTCCGCACCGAAGTCGCCGAGCGCCGCGGCGGCCGACGGCACGAAGCCGTGCTCGGAGAAGTCGAGGACCCGGACGCCCTCCAACGGTCTGGTCATGGCTGCTCTCCCTGTCTCGATTCGCTTTTGCGCGGAACGTAACACCACCACCTGGGCCGAAGTCATGATCAGCGCGGCAGGCCCGGGCCGCACCCCGCACGCCCGGTGTGCCGCTCGAGGCGGTGGGCGACCGGGTGGCGGGAATGCGCTCCGGCGGTCGCCGGGCGCGGGAGGATGCCGGTCATGGGCGCATACCAACGGGAGTACGACCGAGCCGCGAACGATCCCGAGGGGTTCTGGGCGGACGCCGCACAGGCACTCGACTGGACCCGGCCGCCGCGGCGGATCCTCGACGCCACCAGGGCGCCGTTCACCCGCTGGTTCCCCGACGCCGAGCTCAACACCTGCGCCAACGCCCTCGACCGGCACGTCGCCGCGGGCCGGGGCGACGCGCTCGCGCTGATCTACGACTCGCCGGTCACCGACACGGTCCGCCGCTTCACCTTCGCCGAGCTGACCGACGAGGTGGCGCGCGCCGCCGGGGCGTTGGCCGCGCTCGGGGTCGGCCGCGGCGACCGGGTCATCATCTACCTGCCGATGATCCCCGCGGCCGTGGTGAGCATGCTCGCCTGCGCCCGGCTCGGCGCGGTGCACTCCGTGGTCTTCGGCGGGTTCGCCGCGGCCGAGCTCGCCGCCCGGATGGACGACGCGCAGGCGAAGGTCGTCGTCAGCGCCTCCTGCGGCATCGAACCGACGAGGCTGGTGGCGTACAAGCCGATCCTCGACGAGGCGATCGCGCTGGCCGCCCACGCTCCCGCCGCGACCCTCATCGTCCAGCGGGACCGCCAGCGCTGCTCGATGGTCGCCGGCCGGGACCACGACTGGGACGCGGCTCTGGCCGCCGCGGCGCCGCACCCGCCCGTGCCGGTCGCCGCCACCGACCCGCTCTACATCCTCTACACGTCGGGCACGACCGGCCGGCCGAAGGGGATCGTGCGCGACAACGGCGGCCACGGCGTCGCCCTGACCTGGTCGATGGGCACCATCTACGGGGTCCGGGCGGGGGACGTCATGTGGGCGGCCTCCGACGTGGGCTGGGCGGTCGGGCACTCGTACGCGGTCTACGCCCCGCTGCTCGCCGGCGCGGCGACCGTGCTCTACGAGGGCAAGCCGGTGGGCACGCCGGATGCCGGCGCCTTCTGGCGGGTCGTCGCCGAGCACGGGGTGAACGTGCTGTTCACCGCGCCGACGGCGATCCGGGCGATCAAGAAGGAGGACCCGGCGGGCGCCCTGGTGCGCGGGTACGACCGCTCGTCGCTGCGCGCACTGTTCCTGGCCGGCGAACGCCTCGACCCGGCCACCTACGACTGGGCCGTCGCCACCCTGGGCATCCCGGTGATCGACAACTACTGGCAGACGGAGACGGGCTGGCCCATCTGCGCCAACCCGATCGGCCTGGAGCCGCTGCCCACCCGCGCGGGCTCCCCCACCGTGCCGATGCCGGGCTACGACGTGCGGGTGCTGGACCCGGCGGGCCAGCCCGTCCCCGCCGGCACGGAGGGCGCGATCTGCCTGCGCCTGCCGCTGCCGCCCGGCACCCTGCCGACCCTGTGGGAGGACGACGACCGGTACGTCGCGTCCTACCTGTCCGCCTTCGACGGGTACTACCTGACCGGCGACGGCGGCTACGTCGACGCCGACGGGTACCTGTTCGTGCTGGGCCGCACCGACGACGTGATCAATGTGGCCGGGCACCGGCTGTCCACCGGATCGATGGAGGCCGTCCTCGCCGCGCACCCCGCCGTGGCCGAGTGCGCCGTCGTCGGCGTCGCGGACGCGTTGAAGGGGCAGGTGCCGCGCGGGCTGGTGGTGGTGAAGACCGGAGTCGAGATCGGGCCGGACGCCCTCGCCGCGGAACTGGTCGCCCGCGTCCGCGCGGAGATCGGGCCGGTGGCCGCGTTCCAGCGGGTCGACGTGGTGGCGGCCCTGCCCAAGACCCGCTCCGGCAAGATCCTTCGCCGGACCATGCGCGAGATCGCCGACGGCCGCTCCCCCGCCGTCCCGCCGACCATCGAGGACGCCACCGTCCTCGACGCCCTGCGCCCCGTCCTCACCGCCGCCCCCTGACCACCCACCCGCCGCAACCCCCGCCCCCGCCCCGGCCGGCTATCCGGAGGGATAAATCGGACGCCCGAGGCCTCCGGATAAGCGGGCGGGGCCGCAGCACCGATCCGCGGCACATTTCCCGGCTATCCGGAGGGATAAATCGGACGCCCGAGGCCTCCGGACAGGTGCGGCGGCCGACGGCTCGGCGAGCCGCGCGAGGTCGTCAGTGGTGGAAGGAGGCCGCCTCGCCGTCCGGCGGGGGCGGCGGGAGGGGCCGCCCGGCGCCGCTCAGCCTGTCCACGACCCGGCGCAGGTCGGCGACGAGCAGCCCGGCGAGATCGCGGCTGAACTCGTGGCGTACCACGATCCGCAGCACGGCGAGGTCGGTCAGGTCCGGCGGGAACCGGTAGGCGGGCACCAGCCAGCCGCGGGTACGCAGCAGCTCGGAGATGTCGAAGACGGTGTAGTCGGTGATCTCGTCGCGCAGCCGGAACGCGAACGCGGGAATCCCGCTGCCGTCCGAGACGAGCTCGAAGGGACCCATCCGGGCCACCTCGTCGGCGAGCCACCGGGCGTTGTCCCGGCACGCCTGAGCCACCCGGCGGTAGCCGGCGAAGCCCAGTTGGAGCAGCGTGTAGTACTGCGTGACGACCTGAGCCCCCGGCCGGGAGAAGTTCAGCGAGAACGTCGGCATCTTCCCGCCGAGGTAGTCCACCTCGAACACGAGCTCGTCCGGCAGGTGGGCGCGGTCGCGCCACAGCACCCAGCCGACCCCCGGGTAGACCAGCCCGTACTTGTGCCCCGAGGCATTGATCGACACGACCCGGTCGAGCTGGAAGTCCCAGACCAGTTCGGGGTCGCAGAACGGGGCGACGAACCCGCCGGACGCGCCGTCGACGTGCACCGGCACGTCCGGGCCACCCGCGGCGGCCAGGCGGTCGAGTGCGGCGGCGATCTCGGCGACCGGCTCGTAACTGCCGTCGAACGTCGAGCCGAGGATCGCCACGACGCCGATCGTGTTCTCGTCACAGCGTGCGGCGGCCTCGTCTGCGGTCAGGTGCGTGCGGCCCGGCGCCATCGGAACCAGCCGTGGCTCCACGTCCCAGTAGCGGGCGAACTTGTCCCAGCACACCTGGACGTTGACGCCCATGACGAGGTTCGGCCGGTCGGCCGGGGCGCCCGCCGCCCGCCGCCGGGCCCGCCAGCGGCGCAGCAGCGCCAGGCCGGCGAGCATGCACGCCTCGGAGGAGCCGGTGGTCGAGCAGCCGACCGCATGCTCCGAGTCGGGGGCGTGCCACAGGTCCGCGAGGATGTTGACGCAGCGCTTCTCCAGCTCCGCCGTCTGCGGGTACTCATCCTTGTCGATCATGTTCTTGGATGCGCACTCGGCCATCAGCCGATCGGCCTGGGGGTCCATCCAGGTGGTCACGAACGTCGCCAGGTTCAGCCGCGCGTTGCCGTCGAGCATCAGCTCGTCATGAACGATCTGGTAGGCGGTCTCGGGCGAGATCGACTCCCGCGGGATCCGGAACCGGGGGACGACCACGTCCTCCCCCGGCCGGACCAGCTGCGGCCGCACGTCGACCGTCTGCTCCGCCTGCGACCCACTCGCCTTCCCGTGCAGAGCCATCCGGTGTCCCCTCCAGTCGGGTCATCTCCAGCAGGGTCATCCCCCGGCCGGCCCTCATCGGCGCACCCGAGTCTGCAACGCCCCAGTCTGCAACGCCCGAGTCCGGCAACGGTCAGCGACATCCCGGTGACCGCAGGTCGCGGCGGGCCGCCTCCTGCCGGCGGTGAGACGTCCCGGCAGGACAGCCGCCTGCCGGGCCGAAATCCGACCATCCACTGCAATTGTTTGACCGCGCGCCACACCACCTGTTTGAGTCGGTGACGGATGCCACACCACGTGACCTCACCCACTGCTTCCGCCCCGCGCGAGGAGGGCCCATGAGCTCGGAGTTCGCCTGGTCAGCCGAGCAGGTCGAGCTGCGTCGGACGGTACGTGCGTTCGCCGCAGAGGTCAGTCCGCAGGAGGAGGTCCGGCGGCTGATGGCCTCGCCGCTCGGCCACGATCCCGCCGTCTGGTCCCGGCTCGGCGAGGAACTCGGCGTGCTCGGACTCGCCACGGACGAGGAGTACGACGGCGTCGGCGACGGGCTGGTCTCCCAGGCGGTGGTGATCGAGGAGCTGGGCCGGGCGCTCGTGTGCGGGCCGCTGCTCGGTTCGATCATCCTCGGTGCCACGGCGCTGGGGGGCCTGAGTGACAAGGCGGCGCGGGCGGAGCTGCTGCCGGGGCTCGTCGCGGGCCGCACCACCGCCGCGCTGGCGGCGCCGCTGCACCGGGGCGGGTTCGACCCGGCCGCCGTCACCGTGACCGCCACCGCCCGCCCCGGCACCGCCGCACCGGGCGGCACCCCTTCCTCCGACGGCACTCCCTCCCCGGGCGGAGCCGCGACCGCGGGGTACACGCTGCGCGGGTCCGTCGCGCACGTGCTGGACGGCGCCGCGGCGGACCTGCTGCTCGTCGCCGCGGCGATCGGCGGCACGGACGGGAACGGCGCGGACGGGGACGGCGCGGCCGAGGGCAAGGACGTGGACGGGGACAAGGACGGCTACGGGGGCGCCGTCGGGCTGTTCGCCGTGAGCGCCGAGGCCGCCGGGCTGGTCCGGCAGTCCACGCCGACGATGGACCTCACCCGGCGGCAGGCCACCGTCAGCTTCAACGACGTCCCGGCCCGGCTGCTCGCCGCGGCGCCGGAGGCCGCGGCCGTTCTCGCCACCACCGCGGAGACCGCCGCCGTGCTGCTGGCCGCCGAGCAGGTCGGCGCCGCTCAGTACCTGCTCGATCTCTCCGTCGAGTACGCCAGGACCCGGCTGCAGTTCGGTCGGCCGATCGGGTCGTTCCAGGCGGTCAAGCACCTGTGCGCCGACATGCTGGTGCTGGTCGAGCAGGCCCGTTCGGTGGCCTACCACGGGGCGTGGGCGCTCGACGAGGGCACCGACGACCCGCGCATCGCGGCGAGCCTCGCGCAGTCGGTGTGCTCGACGGCGTTCACCCAGGTCGCGGCGATGGCCGTGCAGGTGCACGGCGGGATCGGCTTCACCTGGGAGCATCCCGCCCACCTGTATCTCAAGCGCGCCTACACCGACGCAGCCCTGTTCGGCGGCGCCGAGGCGCACCAGGAGCGACTGGCCCAGCTCGTCCTCGACGACACCGACGGCCGCTAGCCCGCCGCCGCAGCCCGCGCCCCGCGCAGGCACCAGCAACCTTTGGCACGACGTGACGACGACAGGCGGGAGACGGCGATGAGCGCCGAGACGGCCAACACCCTGGCTGCGCCGGGGGCTTCGCAGGACGATCGGGCACGCGTCGAACAGGCCGCCCACGCAGTGGTCGCCGGCCTCGACCCGGCGACCGCGACGACGGCGGAGTTCCTCGGCGCCTGCTACGACGCGGGTCTGGCCTGGGTGCACTTCCCCGTCGGCTTCGGCGGCCTCGGCCTGCCCGCCGGGCTGCAGGCGGTCGCCGACGCGATCCTGGCGGCAGGCGGTCGGCCCGACCCGTTCCTGAACAACCCGATCGGCGTCGGCATGGCCGGCCCGACCCTGCACGGCCACGCCGACTCCGAGCTGCGGGCGAGGCTGCTGCGCCCGCTGTACACCGGCGAGCAGATGTGGGCCCAGTTGTTCAGCGAGCCGGGCGCGGGCTCCGACCTCGCCGGGTTGTCGACCCGCGCGGTGCGCGACGGCGACGACTGGGTCGTCGACGGGCAGAAGGTGTGGACGAGCCTCGCGCACCTGGCGAGCTGGGCACTGCTGCTGGCCCGGACCGACCCGGACCTGCCCAAGCATCGCGGGCTGACGTACTTCATCGTCGACATGCACGCCCCCGGCGTCGAGGTCCGGCCGTTGCGGCAGGCCACCGGCCAGGCCGAGTTCAACGAGGTCTACCTGACCGGCGTGCGCGTCCCCGACGCCCATCGCCTGGGCGACGTCGGCCAGGGTTGGAACGTCGCGATGACCACGCTGATGAACGAGCGCTCCGCGATCGGCGACTCCGCGCTCGGCCGCGGCTCCGGCACGATCGCCGACGCGCTCGACCTGTGGCGGGACCGGCCCGACCTCCACAGCCCGGCGCTGCGGCTGCGGCTGGCCGACCTGTGGACGCAGGCCGAGGCCTACCGGCTCACCGGGGAGCGTGCCCGCGTCGCCCGCACCGCCGGGCCGCCCGGACCGGAGGCGTCCATCGGCAAGCTCGTCGGCGCCGAGCTCAACCAGAAGATCTACGACTTCTGCATGGAGATGCTCGGCCCCGAGGGCACCCTCTACGACTCCTACGACGATCCGTCCGACAGCCTGCAGCGCCGGTTCCTGCGGGCCCGGGCCAACACCATCGAGGGCGGGACGTCGCAGATCCTGCGCAACGTGCTCGGCGAGCGGGTGCTCCGGCTGCCCGGCGACGTCCGCGTCGACACCGGAAAGCCCTGGCGGGACGTCCCCCGCGGCTGACCGAGCCGCCGCAACCAACCCCCCGAGCCGCCACGACTCGAACCGCCGCAGCCGGCTGGAACCGCCGCAACCGACCGAACGACCGCAACCGGACCGGGGCGTCAGGAGCCGAAGCCGTGCAGCAGGCCGGTGTACGGCTTGCGGGGCGGCGGGGCGTACTCGCCCCGGCCGCTGCTGCGCAGCCCGAGGCCGGCGAGGCCGGCGACCGCCGCCGTGGCGACGGACACGCCGTCGATCACCGGGATGCCGAGGTCGGCGGACAACGCGGCGCACAGGTCCGCCATCCCGGCGCAGCCCAGCACGATCACGTCGGCGCCGTCGGCGTCGCGTGCCGCCCGGCACTCGGCGAGCACCCGGGCCGGGGCGCCCGGGTCGCTGTCGAGGGCCAGGACCGGCAGGTCGCAGGCCCGCACGCTGCGGCAGACCGGACGCAACCCGTACCGGTCGACGAGTTCGGCGGCCCGGCCGCGGGTGCGGTCCAGGGTCGTGACGACGCTGAAGGCCCGGCCGAGGCAGCTCGCCGCCCGCATCGCCGCCTCGGCGATGCCGAGCACCGGCCCGGCCGCGAGCTCCCGGGCGGCGTCGACCCCCGGGTCACCGAAGCAGGCGATGACGTACCCGGCGGCGCCGTCCTCCTCGCCGGCGGCGATCTCGGCGAGGATGCCCGGGACGCTGAGGGCCTCGTCGTAGTGGCTCTCGATCGACGCCGGGCCCATCTCCGACGTGACCGCCTCGACGAGGACGCCCGGACGGGCCGCGAGCTGGGCGGACTTGTCGATCAGCGTGGTCATGGCGACGGTGGTGTTCGGGTTGATGACCCTGATGAGCATGGGCGCGGGCCGTCCAGGTCGATCGTTCGCCGGCAGGGGATCGCGGCTAGCGGGCGGCCGGTTCCTGGCTGGCCTGGGGCGCACGCGGCGCCGGCACGGGGGCGGGCCGCAGCGAGGTCGCGGTGATCGGTGAACGTCGGGCGAGCACGTAGTAGACGGCCAGGCCGAGGCCCATGCCGATGAACCAGCTGTACTGGCCCGCGGTGCCGATCCAGGAGATCGCCGAGGACGGCACCACCACGGTGACCATCGCGACGACGGCACCGACCGCGGTGGCGATGACCGCCGGCGGGTTGACGCCCTTGCGGTACCAGTAGGTGCCCTGCTCGGACATCGTGAACAGGTCATCGACCACCACGACCCGGCGGCGGATCACATAGAAGTCACAGATCAGCACCCCGAACAGCGGGCCGATGAAGGCGCCCAGGGTCTCCAGCGTGTAACGAATGACATCCGGGTTGTTGTACAGGTTCCACGGGGTGATGAGCACCGATCCGACGGCGGCGATCATGCCGCCGGCGCGCCAGCTGATCCGCTGCGGGCTGACGTTCGAGAAGTCGAAGGCCGGCGAGATGAAGTTCGCGACGATGTTGATGCCGATGGTGGCCGTCGTGAACGTCAGCGCGCCGAGGACGATGGCGAAGGTGCTGTCGATACGGGCAACCGTCTGCACCGGGTCGGTGATGAGTTCGCCGAACACCGGAATCGTCAGCGACGAGGTGAGCACCACCAGCAGGGAGAAGACGAGGAAATTCACCGGCAGACCGAGCAGGTTGCCCCTTCGGACCGCGCCGAACGACTTCCCGTACCGGGCGAAGTCGCCGAAGTTCAGCATCGGGCCGGAGAAGTAGGAGACGACCAGCGCGATCGCCCCGAGCATCAGGGAGATCGTCGATCCGTGGTGGTCCCCGCTGCCGATGTTGAGGCTCATCGCGCCCCAGCCGGCCCGGTAGATGAGGTAGCCGGTGAGCGCGAACATGACGACGTACACGGCTGGCCCGCAGAAGTCGATGAACCGGCGGATCGTCTCCATCCCGGTCCAGAAGACGGCGGCCTGCAGGACCCACAGCACCGCGAAGCTGCACCAGCCGAGCAGCGGAAGACCCAGGAAGCCGTACTGGTGGACGTCGGCGTACGGGGTGAGCCCGGAGAAGAGCTTCAGCAGCACGACGTCGAGCGCGGCCGAGGCCAGATAGGTCTGGATGCCGTACCAGGCGACGGCGATCAGGCCACGGATCACGGCCGGGACGTTCGCCCCGAGGACGCCGAACGGCGCCCGGCAGATTACCGGGTAGGGCACCGCGCCCTGCTGACTCGGCCGAGCGACGAGGTTACAGAAGAAATAGACGATGGTAATGCCCACCAGCAGCGCGACCAGAACCTGCCAGCTCGTCAGCCCGAGCGCGAACAGGCTGCCGGCGGTCACGTAGCCGCCGACGCTGTGCACGTCCGACATCCAGAAGGCGAAGATGTTGTAGGCGGACCAGCCCTGTTCCTTCAGCGGCGCCAGGTCCGCATTGTGGAGGCGGGGGTCGTACCCCTCTTCCACGACAGCCACCCCGGCCGGCCCGGCGGTCTCGACGAGACCACCGGGAGCCGTTTCCGGGCTCCGCGATCGCGCCGCGGAGGTCACGGACTCGGTCATTGTTTCTCCCTCGATCGACTGCACGGTCCGGATGTATGATCGGGCGTCGGCCGACCTGCCGAAATCGCCGACATGCCGAAATCGCCGACATGCCGAGAGAACCGACCTGCCGAATGCACCGACCTGCCGAATGCACCGACGGGTCGCCGGCATCACGGCCGGCATCGGCACCGGACCGCCCTGGTCGAGCGAGATGATTCCGGTGTCCGGCTGCTGTCGAGAAAGCGTAGGGCGGCGATGTTTCTGTCGAATGACGCGACAGATATATCCGGACCAGCCCGGACCATCGGCGGGCCGCCACATCGCCGGCCCGTCTGCGTCTCCCCGGGGGCCGCTCAGCCCTGGCCGAGCTCGCCGGACTCCGGCAGGGCCAGCACGAAGTTCTGCAGGCGGCCGTGGTGCAGGCGCGAGACCTCCAGCAGCGCGGCCGCGTCGCGGGCCCGGAAGGCGTGCAGCATCCGTTCGTGGTCGTCGTTGAGCAGGTCCACGGCGTCCCGTGAGGCGTAGTCCATCGGCCGGGCGGGCTCGGTCATGTTCCAGGCGGACTCGAACATGCGCGCCAGGCGCGGCATGCCGCCCGCGTTGACGAGCGCGAGGTGGAACCGCCGGCTCTCCCGGTGGTGGCCGCGGGAGTCACCCGCCCGGATCGCCTCCGACGTGGCGGCATGCGCCTGGGAGACCAGCGCGTCGTCCGCGGCGGTCGCCCGGCGCACCGCGGCGCCGAGGGCCGCCGCCTCCAGCGCCTCTCGCACCAGGTAGAACTCGCGCAGCTCGCCCGGGGTGAGTGTCGCGACGGTGTAGCCCGCCCGGGAGCGGTGCTCCACCAGGCCCTCCCCGACGAGGCTCATCAGCGCCTCCCGGACCGGAATCCGGCTCACCTGGTAGCGCGCGGCCACCTCGTCGACGGGGATGGGCAGGCCCGGCGCCGCCGCGCCGTCGAGGATCACCCGCTTCAGCTCGCGCAGAATCGCCTCGCGGGCGGAGCCGCTCCAGCTCGTGGACAGGGTCGCGACCCAGGCGGTGGGCGGCCGGGGAACTCGCATCGCACCCTCCAGTAGGGCCACGGCCGGCAGACGCGGTCCCGGCACGATGCGGGGACTGTAGTCCCGGTCTGTTTCGTCCCGTCCACGGGCAGATCTCGCCGCGCTCACGCCGGACCGCGGGCGCCGGCGTCGCATCGCCGTTACCCGCGCGATGCGGCGAACGGGCAGGATCGGACAGGTGCGCATACGGCGGGCGTCCGAGGAGGACTGGGACAGGATCTGGCCGGTGTGGCGGGCCGTCGTGATCGAGGGTGAAACCTGCCCCTGGGAGCCCGACACCGGTGAGGAGACCGCCCGCGCCGTCTGGATGCTCCCGCCGCCTGCCGAGGTGCTGGTCATGGAGGAGGAGGTCGAGGCGGACGGGGCGGCGCAGGTGGCGCAGGTGGCGGACCGGGCCCCGGGCGCGACGACCGTCGTCGCGACCGCGCTGCTGACGCCGAGCCTGCCGGGCCTCGGCAACCACGTGGCGCAGGCGATGCTGCTGGTCGATCCGAAGCGGATCGACCAGGGGGGGCCGCGCGCCGGCGCCGGTCCGTACGAGGATCACGGGCCCTACGGCGGCCCGGCGTCCCCCACCCGTGGGCGTGCCGGCGGTCACTGGGAGAGCGTCAGCCGCCAGGCCGCCGAGGAGATGATCGACTACGCCACGGACCTGGGTTACCAGGCGATGCAGGTTCACGTCGTCGCGGCGAACCCGAAGCTGGTCTCGCTGTGGCGGTCGCTGGCGTTCCGCCAGGTCGGCACGCTACCCGCCGCCTACCGCCATCCCTGGCTTGGCAACGTCGACCTCTACGTCATGTACCGCTTCCTGCCGCCGCGCGAGCGCTGAGCCGACCGACAGGCGCTGCACCCCGGCACGGCAGCATGGCCAGCCCACCATGACCTGGTAACCACATCAATCGCACCGGGAGACAGGTCTCCCCCCACACAGCGGGGCACCGCGGCAGCATCACACACATCTAAGTGCAAAGCAAAAAACCACCAGTCCTCCACGTAAGCGCCCTCATTGTCGCATCATGTGAACCATGGTCTTTCCTGCGGGACCAGCGACGGGTGTCTCCGCCCATGCTCCGACGCCGAGGCACCACGGGCGCGGTAGTCTTCGAATGCCCGGGGGATGGAGCCCGAGGCTCCGTCTCGTCCCCGGCGTGTCCGGCTCGACACTGCCGACCGGCCATGCCGCTCGTGCGACCTCGCGGCGCCGATTCGGGAGCGGACAGTGTTGTCGAGGCCGTCCCGGCGGTGCTGGAGGGATTCACAGTGGAGTCGCGGCTCGAAGTGCGCTTGGTCGAGAGAGAGGATCTCCTTCCTCTGCACGCGGTCGACCGGGAGGTCTTCGGCGAGCTGGCGTACCCGTACTTCGCTCTCCGGCAGCTCTTCGACGCGCATTCCGGGGAGATCCTCGTCGCGCGCATCGACGGCAGGCTCTGCGGCTACTCCCTGACCATGACGTCACGTACGTCGGATATCGGCTGGTTCCAGGGCCTTGGGGTCGTCCCGGGGCTTCGCGGGCACCGCATCGGGCGCCGACTCGCCTGCGACGCGTTGACGCTGCTGTTCGAGCACGGCATTCAGCACGTGCGACTGGCCGTCCGCGAGGAGAACATCGTGGCGACCAATCTCTACGAAAGCCTCGGTTTCCATCGAACCTCCAAGGAAGTGGACTACTTCGGCTCCGGCGAGAACCGGGTCCTGATGACCTGTCGGTTGACCCAGGCGATCATTCGCTCGTGGTCCGCAGAGGTCTCGTCGACGCCCGTCCGGACGGTGGATGTCGGCGCCGTCGCGCCGGATCGCGCCGACGCGCCGTCCACCCCGCGCTGAGCCGCCCGCCGACCTCCCGTCCTACCGCGCCGGCCTCCCGTCCTACCGCGCCGACCGGCGCCTGCCCGCACCGGCCGGCGGACGCCGGATGCCCACACCGGCGGCCGGCGGGCGCGGTGTGCCGCCGATCGGGTCGCGGCGCCTCGGCGCACCATCCCGCGGCGCCTCCTCGACCGCCGGACACGCTCGCCGGGATCCTGTCTCCCACGACGGCGCCGCCCGGGCCCGGCTACGCCCACCACCGGCCGCGGAGGCGCGTCCGATGACCACGCGGACTGATCCGCTTCCGGAGGCGGACCAAGGAGTGAACGTGGCACACAACTCGGATGCTCCGTGGGACGACTTCGATCCGACGGCCTACTTCAGCCACAACTACCACACGCTCCGCGATGACGACCGACTCATTCTCGGGCTGGTCCGGGACTTCTTCGTGAGTGTGGGACCGTCCCGACCGGTGCGCGGGATAGACGTGGGCACGGGCCCCAATCTCTATCCAGCGCTGTCGATGCTGCCGTGGTGCCAGGAGATCACCCTGGTCGAGCACTCCACCCAGAACGTGGCCTGGTTGGAAAAGGAGGTGGCCCATGGATACGCACCGACCTGGGATCCGTTCTGGACGGTGCTGACCTCGCGTGCCCCGTATCGGAGCATCGGCGACCCCCGCGGGCGGTTGGCGTCGGCGGCGCGTGTGCAGAAGGGTAACCTGTTCGGTCTTCCGGCCGGCGAGTGGGAGATGGGCACGATGTTCTTCGTCGCCTGCTCGATCTCGGGTCATCACGGCGAGTTCGAGGAGGCGGTGAATCGCTTTCTGGGCGCGCTGCGACCTGGCGCGCCCTTCGCGATGGCCTACATGGAGAACTCCAAGGGCTACGAGGTCAGCGGCCTGAAGTTCCCGGCCGTGGAGGTTGGGATGCCCGAGGTTCGGCGCTGCCTGGAAACCCGCACGACCGATCTGCAGATCAGCCGGGTCTCCAGCGAGTCGCTACGTCCGGGATACACCGGCATGATGGTCGCCCTCGGCCGGGCGGCAGAACGCTGACCAGGCGCCGGAAACGGCGGACCGGCGGGGGCGGAGGTAACAGGTGAAGATTCAACCGCGACAGTTGCTCCTCGATCTCTGGCAGGCTGCGGCCGCGTACTCGTACGTGAAGGGCGAGTGGGTCTTCGGCGGGCGGGCCGAACCGAACTCGACCGCCGACGCCGAGCAGCTCCTCTGTCTGATGTATCCGGCCACGACGGAGTCACCCTATTTCCGGCTGGAGCAGCCGGACCTGACCGCGCGTGACGTCGCCGAGGCACTGCGCCCCCTGGGTGAGGCCGTCGACGTGCCCCAGGTGCTTCTCGGCGCGGTCAGTGCCTTCCTGCGCCGGTACCGCGACGACGACGGCATCCCGGTCTTCCACGGCGGGTCATACCTACAGGCGATCAATCAGGGCGACGAACTCCCCCCGGACCGCCAGCAGGTCGAAATCGTCGACTCCATGTCGATGTCGATCACGCTGTGCCTGGCGATCCTGGGCTTCTTCAAGGAGTACCGGAACACGGGCATCCGCCGGCCCCAACTGCTGCGGGACATCGAGTGGGTGGAGAAGGCGGCCAGCGAGCGACTGACCGCGGCGATGGTCGGTCTGCTGCGCAGCTTCGCCGTGCACGCCTTCTCCCCGACCTCCGCCGCCGGCGACACGTTGTTGCGCACCACCGACCAGGACCGGCTGCCGCGGGAGCAACTGACTGCCCAGCTCCAGCGCTCGCTGAACGACATCCGCGCCGACCTGCAGCGGGCCACCGCCGGAACCGCCGGCCTGGAGGTCCTGGAGAACGAAAACCACCTGTTCGAGTGCGGCTGGTCCTGGGGGGTCGTCCGTGCTGCACCGACGGTGCGGACCGACGAGTTCCCCGAGGCAGCCCAGAAGCCGGGACGGGCAATATCCCGACCGAACCTCTACTTCACGCTCACCGCCCTCGACGGCATCGCCGACCTCTTTTCGGAACGCACCCGCCGTCTCGGCCTGCTGACCGCGGCACAGCAGGCGCTCTCCGACAATCTCCAGTTCCGCTGGGATCTGGTGCAGCGGTACTGGTCGACGATCGCAGGATTCGGCAGCCAGCGCACCGCGTTGGAGGACATCCCCTGGCGGCCGACCGTCCGGGCCGATGGCGAGATCCCGGTCAACGACCACTACTACTCCCTGCAGGTCGCCGGCATGATGATCGAGGACCTGTACCGCCAGAAGCCGAGCGACAACGAGCTCAGCCGGGTTGCGAAGGTCCTGGACGAGCTGGCGATCCGCAGCCGGGTGACGCGCCGGGCCACCCGCCAGGAGGCGGCGATCGACATGCACGTCCCGGGCCTGCGCGTGCGGCTGGTCGAGACCGACGAGCGCGAGCCGGAGCTGGTCTGGCCGGTGGCCGACTTCGTGACGGCGCTACTCAAACGGACCGTCCGTCTGGCGACGCTCGCGCGCGGTGCCGAGCTGCGTCAGGAGCTCCTCGACCTGGCCGACCGGATCTGGGATCACATCGAACAGAGGATGATCGAGGAAGGTCCCGGCGAGGGACTGTGGGACGACCCCCGCCGCACGTTCCGGGATCTGTCCCCGGTAAGCACCGAGCCGTCGTGGTACTTCACCGAGCGGGTGATGGAGTGCCTCATCGCCGTCGTGGGCGCCATCGAGCGGGAGCCGGTCACCAGTGGCCGCGCCATCACCGAGGCACTCGAACTCCTCGCCGAGGCCGAGCACCTGTTCCACAAGCAGCTCCTGGGCGGCGGGCTGGACGCCGGCCCGGCGATGCGCCGTGAGCTGGACGGCATCGGGGTGCAGATCGAACGGGGTCGCGCGGCGGCGCAGCGCCGGCCCGGCACGGCGAAGGCGATCCTGCAGGAGATCCTCCTGCGGCTCGACCAGCTCGACGCGGCCCGCCCGCAGTTCTACGAGGCCATCCAGCCATGATCGTCCTGGCCACCTCGGACAAGGGCGGAACCGGACGGTCCGTCACGACGACGAACGTCGCCTACCGCCGTGCGCTGCAGGGGGACGATGTCTGCTACCTCGACTTCGATTTCGGATCGCCGACGGCAGGCGCCGTCTTCGACGTCGAAGCGGCGAGCCGGGGGGTCAAGACCGGGACCGGGGCGCACTCGTACTTCCAGGGAGACGCGGCGGAGCCGGTGCGCATCGACGTCTGGAAGCAGGCGAGCTGGTCGCGGCGCCGGCGGCCGACCGGCTCCGGGCGGCTGGTCCTGGTGCCCGGCGACGAAGGCGGCGGCGAATTCCCGATCAGTGTGGAGATGATCGGACGGTGCCGTCGGCTCCTGGTCCGCCTCGCCGAGGAGTTCAGCGTCATCCTCATCGATCTGAGCGCCGGCCGGTCGTATGCGGCGGACCTCGTGCAGGAGGCGACCGCGGCCCCGGACCTCGGCCGCGAGGACGTCCGCTGGCTGGTCTTCCACCGGTGGACCAGGCAGCACATCCTCGCGGCGCACGGCCTCGTCTTCGGGGAACGCGGGATCGTGAGCAACGGGATCAGGCTCGGCCTCTCCCGGGAGGAGATGGAGAGCTGCGTCAGGTTCGTCCGGACCGCCGTCCAGGAACCGAATTCCCCGCTGCTTAGTCCGCTGCGCGCGCAGCAGGCATCCTGGCTGCAACGCTGCCACAACGAGCTGGTCGACCTCGCCGCCCGTCGGCGACTGGGCCGGAGCATGGTCATCGGTGCCATACCACTGGATCCGGTGCTGCAGTGGCGCGAGCAGATTATCCGGGATCTGGACATCAGTAGCACCCAGATCGCCAACCGGGAGACCGGTGAAGCGTTCGAAGATCTTGCTAGAAAGCTCACGGATCCACGTTCCTGGCAAGGCACCTGACGGAAATACGATAGCAACGGAAGCCGAGATCTCTAGTATCTTCGAGGAGGTGCGACCAAAGGGGGATTCCAATGCGGCCCTTGCTACAGCGAATCTCGATAGCCCTGCTGACCGGAGCGGTCAGTTTCGGGCTGACAAAGCTGGCCAGAGGGTCGTTGGTCTCCACGCTCACGCTGGCGGTCTTCGTGGCCGGCTCCGTGCTCGTGGTGGAGTTCCTCCGCGACGTCGAACGCTCCATGACCTCGACCGAGAACATGATCTCGCACGTGAACAATGCCACGCGGCTGCGCGAGGCCATCGAGGGGTCGGCGTTGGACGTGCTGCCGACCGGCAGTCGCCCGGTCCAGGGACTGATCAACAACGTGGTGGGTTTCACGCCGCCCTCGCCTATCCTGGGCCGGTTGGTCGTGTCGGAGATCCGCGACCTCACCGAGCTGGTCCAGGGCCTGACGACGGAGATCGGCCGACGATCGGCCTACGCGGCGAGCTGCGAGGGCGAGGATCGCAACTGGCTGCTCGCTCTCACGGGGGCCGCGACCGGCCGGATCCTGGCGACCAGCACGACCGCCGCCGACGGCGGCCAGGGCAAGTTCGAGGACGGCTTCTGGAAGACCGAGCTCGGGCGGGCCTACCTCAACGCGCAGCGGGCGGCGGTGGACCGCGGCGTCGAGATTCGCCGGGTCTTCATCCTCACCGATCCGGAGATTCTCGCCAGCGATGACTTCATCCGGACCTGCGAAAAGCAGCTCAAAGCCGGCATAGAGGTACGGACCAACGAGGTCCTGAGCAATTCTCCGTCCACCCGGAACGACTGGACGGCGACCTTCAAGGACTTCATCCTCTTCGACGACGAGGTGAGCTACGAGGTCGATCTGGAGGGCATCCCGCCCACCCTGAGCATCGCGAGGACGAACCTTCGCTACCACCCGGTGACGATTCTCGACCGCCGGACGCGGTTCGAGGAGATCTGGGAGGCGAGCACGCCGTTCCGACTGCCTCAGCCCTCCCCGCCGCCGGACGCCTGATGACCATTCCCGTGCACCGCCGCCAGGAAGCGCGGACTGAGCCGATGGACGCCGTGTACCGAGAGTCCACCGCGGTCGCCTGGACCAGCGAGGTGCCGCTGGCGCACGTGTCGGTCGAGCTCGGTCATCTCTATCTGGAGGACCTCCGTTCGACGGACCTGGACCGCTTCTTCGACCGCATCGCCCCGTGGACCGATCGCGCTCGCATGGCCGCGATCGCGGGGAATACCGCGGGGCGGCCGCGGGTGAGTACCTGCCTGCTGCTCGACGACTATTCCGGGACCGCGGATTCGACAGCCGAGTTGCGGCCCGGCGAGGCGATTCCGCGCCTGCTCGACGCCGCCCAGCGCGCCGGGGTGCCGATCGACTACCTCGCCCGGGAGTCGGGCCTCGTCGAGTACCGCGGCGGGTCCCTCGCCGAGCTGGTGGAGGTGGCGCTGGTCGCGGATCCCCCGTTCGGGGCCGACGGCTCCCGACCACCGGTCACCGAGACCGGCTGGCTGACCAACGGCCAGCGATCCCCCGTGGTGGGGGCGCGTCAGGCGATGGGCGGCCGGGCCGGCTGGTCGCCGCCGATCGAGAACGCCCGGCACCTGCACTCGATCTTCCTCGACGTCGAGCTGTGGAGCGGTCCGGACGGCAAGCGGACCTGGTCCTGCGCCTACCTCGCCGCCGTGTGGCAACTGGCCCGGCTCGGCGTGCTGCGCCGGCATGGCCGCGACGTGCTGCGCCCCGAGGTCGCCGAGGTCGCCGACCTCGCCGCTCTGCCCGACGACTGGTCGCAGGTGCCCGCCGTGCTCCAGGCCGGGCTCAACCCGGCGCCCTTCTGCGCCTACCGGACCTTCTCGGTGCTGGCCGGCCGGTTTCTCCCGGTGGAGAACGCGGTCCGCACGATCCTGTCCCAGGTGGCGGTCGACCCGGCGGCGCTGGACCAGACCGTGCGGCGCGCGGCGGCGGAACGGATCACGTTGCCGCTCGAGATCGTCGACCGGATGTCCTACGTCCTGCTTGGCCCGTGACGTATCGGCCATCCGCCACCGGTCCCGGCGGTCGGCAGCCCGCCAGGCCGGCATGAGCGACGCCGGGACCGGGACCGGGGACGGGGAGCTCGCCCTGCTCGTGGGTGAGGTGCGCACCGCGCTCCTGCGGCACTCCGGCGCGGTGAGCGAGCCGGTCGCCCAGGAGATCCTCGACCTGGTGCCGGCCGCCGCGGTCCGCTCGGCGACCAGGCCGTCGGCCCGAGCCGTCTCGCCCGACATCGTCGAAGGAGTCCACTGCCGGTTGCCGTCGGGCACCGGCCGGCGGGTGGAGGGCGTCGGAACGGTCGTCAGCCGCGCCGTCATCGCCGGCGGCCGCATCGCGCAGGCGTCCAGCCGGGCGCTGGTCGTGCCCGCCGCCGGGACGCGCCGGCGCGGCTGGGCCGCCTACCTCGCCCGCCGCGGGGTCATCGAACGGATCGGGCGCGGCTCCGCCGACGATCTCAGCGCCGGCTTTCTCGGCCCGCGACGGCCGGGAACCATCGATCTCGACGCCGTCGCCGGCCGCCTCCTCGACCGGGTGCAGGCGGCCCCCGCCCTCGACGGGGCGGTGCCCCTTCGCGCGGCCCGGACCAGGTTCAGGTTCGTCATCGACCTCGCCGACCGGGCCGAGACGGTTACTCCCGCGCCGCCCCGGTTCAGCCTCGACGACGACAACGTCCGCACCCTGATCCTCGACGCTCCCCGGGGCGGGCCCGAGGCCCTGGTGACACTCTGCGAGGACATCGCCTGCCACGACTGGTTGCTGACGGTCGTACAGGGCCTCGTCGACACGCTCGACGAGGCGCCGGGACGGGTGGACCGGATGGCGCGGATGGCGCGGGTGAGCCCGGCGATCGAGCAGCTCCTGCACCTGTGGATGCCGTGCGCTCACCTGGAGCCGGACCTGCGGTGGGTCTGGTCAGCGCTGGAGGGCCGCCCAGGTTTCTCTCGTCAGTGGGCGAGCATCGTCGATCGCATCCGCAACGAGCAGATGGGATCGATCCTTCGTGCGGTGACCGGCGACGGCTGGCGGAACGGCTCGGGAGCCGCTGCGGATTAACACGCCGACGCCGGTATGGCGCGGATCACCTCATGAGCCGGCGGATCAGGGGCAGAGCACCCGGGGAGCCATGACCCCCAGGGACGAGGAGCCTGCCTGTGCGTGTAAGCGCCGCGCCCGATCTGTCCTACTCCAACATGCAGTCGACGATTGCCGTGCTGACGGTCCTGGTCGGCGCGGTCGTCGTCGCCGTGGCCGCCGCCATACTGCTGCACCGGGTCGCGCTGCGCATCGGCCGGCATTCCCAGATCGTCGCCGACCTCGCGCACCGCGGCCGGCGGCCCGTCCGGCTGACCCTGATCCTCGTGGCGCTGCTCATCGGCCTCAATGCCACCCACGAGCAGGACTGGACGCAGCCGGCGATCCACGTCTGCGACATCCTGCTGATCGCCGGGATCGGCTGGTGCGTCGCCGTCCTGGCGTTCGTCTTCGAGGAGCTCGCGCTCGCGCGCTACCGGGTCGACGTCGTCGACAACCGTCATGCCCGGCGGGTGCGCACCCAGGTCACGCTGATGCGACGGATCACCGTCGCGATCATCTCGATCATCGCCGCCGCGTCGATGCTCATGACGATCCCGAGCGTGCGCGTCGCCGGGGCCAGCATCTTCGCCAGCGCCGGCGTCGTCGGCATCGTCGCGGGCCTGGCCGCCCAGACCTCGCTGGCCAACGTCTTCGCGGGCCTGCAGCTCGCGTTCACCGACGCCATCCGCGTCGACGACGTGGTCGTCGTCGAGGAGGAGTGGGGCCGGATCGAGGAGATCACCCTGACCTACGTCGTCGTCCACATCTGGGACGACCGACGGATGATCCTTCCGTCGACGTACTTCACCACGACACCGTTCCAGAACTGGACCCGCAAGGAGTCCGCGGTGCTCGGCGCGGTCGAGCTTGATCTCGACTGGGAGGTCCCGCTCGAGGAGATGCGTGCCGAGATGCACCGCGTCCTGGCAGCCACCGACCTGTGGGACCAGCGGGTCTGCGTGCTGCAGGTGACCGACGCCGTCGACGACCACATCCGGATCCGGGTGCTGGTCAGCGGCAAGGACGGCCCGACCACCTTCGATCTGCGCTGCCACGTGCGGGAGGCACTCGTGCTGTGGCTACAGCGCAACCACCACCGGGCACTGCCGCGAACCCGCATCGAGTTCGACGCCACCGCCCACCTCACCGGCCCCGCCGACGACCGCCCGCGCGCCACCGACGACCGCCGCAACGAAAGCCGGTACGGCAACGAGCGACACAGTGGTGCCGGCCCTTACGGTGCCAACAGCCACCAGAACGGAGCCGGCGACCGCGACGGGGGTGCCATCGGCACCCTGGTACGCGAGCGGGAAGACCGCGACGGGACGCCCGGCGACCGACTCCGCAAGCGCGACGGCGCTCGCCGCGGCTGGGAGCCGATCACCACGATCACCCTGTCAACCCGGGACGGCGACGGCAGTCATCTCCCCCCGAGGCCCCGCACCCCCGACGGCTCGACCGGCCCGGGTGAGGCCGGCGACGCCCCGGACGGCCCCCAGCCCCCGCACGCCGACGCCGCCGACGACGCGCGGCTGTTCTCCGGCGCAAGCGCGGACTCCGCCCAGCGGGCTCGCGACTTCAGTGAGACCACCGACCACACGAACGACCCGGACCTCCCCGGCGACGACCCCGGCCCCGGCAGGGACGCAGACGATCGGTGATCTGCTCGCGGTAAGCCGCTGCCACCGAACACCACCACCGGCGACCCCGGACCCGGACCCGGGGCCGGGGCCGGGACCGGGGGCCGGGCACGGGCACGGAACCGGTGGCGCGGTTCCGCGGAATCTGCATGACCTGGTCACGTGCCCGGTACTACGCTCGCCACCCACCTGACTACCCGCAGGCTTTCCTGACGGGGGTCGCGCGGCGTTTCTCCCGTTCCGGGACAGGCCGACTCCTCGATCTCGGTTGCGGGCCCGGCACTCTTACCATCGACCTGGCCGGACATCGGCCGGTTTCGCCTCGTGACCATGGGTGGACGATCGAACAGATCGCCGGCTGTCTCTACTCGACGTCCTTCCCCGTCAGGCGACTCCTGGGAGAACGGCGCCCTTCCTTCGAGAAGGAGATCATTGGTGAACATGCCGGCCATACCGTCGGCCGGTCGCCCACGACCCGGAACAGCGAAAAGCCGCCGGGACGGGTGCCGGCGGCGAGATCAGGTGCGGGCTGGTGCAGGGGGCGGGGCGTGGGGAGCAGGGAGCGGGGTGGAGACGGGGAACGTGGGGGGCAGGGCCGGCGGGCGAGGTCGGCGCGGGGCGGGCTGGGCCCGCGCCGGCCGACCTCGCTGCCGTCGGCTTCTCGGCAGTCCCGGAGATCACCGATGGGTGTCGCCGTGACCGACGGTCGGTTCGGTCACCGGCGGGCGTAGCGGCGGCTGCGACCACGCGACCGGCTGTTGCTGTGGCCACCGACGTTGCGCCAGATCAGCAGCACCAGGATGGCACCGATGATGGAGCCGACGATCCCGGACGGCTGGAGCGCGCCCTCACCGAGGTCCTTGTTGAACAGGACGTAGCCCAGGAAACCGCCGACGAAAGAGCCGATGATGCCCACGACAATGGTGCCGACAATGCCGATCGGATCAGGTCCGGGCAGCACCACGCGAGCGACGGCGCCGGCGACCAGACCGAGCAGAATCATGACGACGACGAATGTGACCATTTTATTCTCCCTGCCGAGGTGGTTGAGTCCTGTGTCCCCGCACCCGATCGGCATAAACACCGGTATGAGCCCTCTTTTCCGACCCGGAGGGAACAGGCCGGAGGAAGAGGGCGGGGACGGCAACCCACCCACCCCGGACAGGGCGGTGCTCAGTCGGCGCTGCGGCGGCGGCGCCGGCGGGCTCGGCGGACCAGCAGCACCAGCGCGGTGCCGGCGAGCACGCCACCGGTGGCCCGCGGGTTGTTCCGGGCCCGCTGCCCGGCGGAACGGGCCGCCTTGCCGCTGGTGGCAAGGGTCTTCTCAGCCGTGGCGTTCACCTGCGGGTGCTGGGCGAGCCGCTCCCGCACGGTGCCGACGGCCCGGTCCCGAGCACCGATCGTCCGCTCCGTCGCGGCGGCCAGCCGGGGGTTCTCGGCGACCTTCTCCCGCACGGTCCCGGCGGCCTTCTCCGCCGCGCCGCGGGTCCGCTCGCTCGCCGCGGCGACGTGCGGGGCGAGGGTCGCGGCCGCGCCGCTGACGCGCTCGCGCACCTCGGCCGCGCCCACCGCCACCCGCTCCCGGGCGCTGGGTGCCTCCCCCGGCCCGGAGGGCTCCGGAGCCGAGGTCGGCGAGGTCGGCGAGGTCGCGGCGGACGGCGAGGTGGCGGTGAGCGGCGGGGCGGCGGGGCTGTGACCGTTCAGCGCGGGTGCGCTGGCCGGCCGTTCCGGCTCGGGCGAGGACGGCCGGGGCCCGCCAGAGGCTGACGGCGCCGCGCCGGCCGGCGGCGTGTTCGGCGCGGGGTCCGGCGTCGCCGCGTTCGGGTCCACTGACATCGGGTGGTTCCTCCCTCATCGTCTTGCTCGTCTCGAGGTCTTCCGATCTCGACAACCTGCGGATCCGGGCGGCCCTCGCGGTCTCGGCGCGGCGGGCTGCCGCGTCGACGCACCGACGCCGCCGCGGCGGCGGGAGACGACCCGGTGGTGGGCGCCGGGATACCTCCGTACCACCGCGAGATGTTCACGATCCGTTCTTCCGTCGGCGGTACCCCGTCCCCGATGTTGATAACACGATGTGGCGCGCGTGATACGGCGTCACTCGCATCGCGTGTCCGACGATGCGCGATATGACCCGAATCTCACGTGATGTGCACTAAACCCTTCTCTTCCCCATGCTTCTGCCAAACCGGCAACGACGGCGGACAATGGGAGGTATCGCGCGAGGGGCGAGGCGAACGGTCCGCGGTCGGTTACGGTGCGGGCAGCAAGGCCCGATGCGGCAGGGGGGTGGCTGATGTCGGATGCACCTGGCACGCTCACCGATCCGGAGCGGGACGGCCCGCTGGACGGCGTCGCCGCCCTCGCCGCCCGCCTCGCGCGGGGCGATGTGACCTCCCACGAGCTCGTCGAGGCCGCGCTGGACCGGATCGAGGCGACCCAGTCCACGCTCAACGCCTTCCGCCGGGTCCGGGTGCGCGAGGCGCTCGCGGAGGCGGCGGCGGCCGACGCGGCGCTCGCGGCCGGGTCGGCCCGCGGCCGCGGCGGGCCGGCGGCCGACCGGCACCGCCCCCTGCTCGGCGTGCCGATCGCGATCAAGGATGACACGGACATCGCCGGTCTGCCGACGGCGTTCGGCGCCGTGGGCGAGTTCCCCCCGGCCGCCCGGGACAGCGAGATGGTGCGGCGGTTGAAGGCCGCCGGTGCCGTCATCGTCGGCAAGACGAACACGCCCGAGTTCGGCCAGTGGCCGTTCACCGAGGGCCCGGCGTTCGGGGTGACCCGCAACCCGTGGGATCTGGACCACTCCCCCGGCGGCTCCTCGGGCGGGGCGGCGGCGGCGGTCGCCGCGGGCCTGGTACCCGGCGCGATCGGTTCGGACGGCGCCGGCTCGGTGCGCATCCCCGCCGCCTGGACGCATCTCGTCGGGATCAAGCCGCAGCGCGGCCGCATCTCCAGCGCGCCCGTGCGCGAGCAGTTCAACGGCCTCACCGTCTACGGCCCGCTGACCAGGACCGTCGCCGACGGCGCCCTGCTGCTCGACGTCCTGGCCGGCAGCCTGCCCATCGACCGGGACTCCGCGCCGGCGCCGGCCGAGCCGTTCCTGTCCGCGGCCGGGCATCCCCCGCCCCGGCTGCGGATCGGGCTGTCGCTGCACCGCCCCTACAGCGGGATGCCGGCGAGTCTGGATCCGGCGGTGCGCGCCGCGGTGGAACGGATGGCCGAGGTGCTCGCCCGGCTCGGGCACGACGTCGTGCCGGTGGAGCCGCCCTACGGCCTACTCGGGACGATCTTCCTGCCGCGGTCCATGGACGGCATCCGCGACTGGGCCGGACGGGTTGCGGACCCGTCCCAGCTCGACCCGCGCACGGTCGCCAACGCGCGGACCGGTCGGGCGCTGCGGCCGCTGCTGCCGCTGGCCCGTGCGGCCGAGCCGCTGGCCCGGCTCAACATCGGCCGGATCTTCCGCCGGATCGACGTGGTGCTCGCGCCGACGACGGCGACCCCCCCGCCACGCGTCGGGGAGCTGAACCGCGACACCAACTGGGCCACCGACCAGGCGATCGTGGCGGCCTGCCCGTTCGCCTGGCCGTGGAACGTGCTGGGCTGGCCGGCCATCAACGTGCCCGCCGGCCGGACCGCCGCGGGTCTGCCGGTCGGCGCCCAACTCATGGGGCCCGCGGGCAGCGAGGCCCTGCTGATCTCCCTGGCCGCGCAGGTGGAGGACAGCGAACGCTGGCACCTGCATCACCCGGGCGAACGCGCCGCCCACGCCGCCTGACCTTCCGGGTAGGCTTTCGTCACCTGATGGCCGGGTTGCGAGGGTGCGTGGTCGAACGCCTGGTCTGCTCGGGAGAATGAGCCATGCGAACTGCCCGGACGAACCCTGCCGCGCCCGCAGGAGCCGATGCGGTGGGCGGCCCGGAAAACGTACGCCTGATCGTCGCCGGGGCGGCCGTGCTCACGTTGGCGCTCGTCGTCGATCTGGGACCCGGCGTCGCACTGACCGGATACTTCGGCCTGGGGCCGTTGATCCTCGCCGCCGCCTGCCCGCCACTGATCACCGCCGGCATCGGCGGCCTGACGGTGATCGTGGCGATCCTCTCCGGACTCTGGGACCACCGCTTCGGCACGCAGCCGCACATCGCCGCGATCATCCTGGTCCTGGTCCAGTCCGCGATCGCGGTCTACATCTGCGTGTACCGGGAGCGGCAGCGCTCGAAGCTGCACCGCGTCCAGGCCGTCGCCGAGGTCGCGCAGCGGGCGCTGCTGCCGGCGGTTCCGGGCCAGCTCGACGGGGCCGGCTTCGCCGCCCGCTACCTGTCGGCGGCGCGGGAGGCGTCCGTCGGCGGAGATCTCTACGAGGTCGTGCCGACCGCGAACGGCATCCGGGTGATCATCGGGGATGTCCGGGGCAAGGGGCTGCCGGCGGTCCGGCTGGCCTCGGTGGTGCTCGGTGCCTTCCGCGAGGCCGCGGTGACCTGGCTGGATCCCGAGCAGGTCGCGGCGGCGTGCGCCCGTGCGGTGGGGCGGGAAGCCGGGCCCGAGGACTTCGTCACCGCGCTCGTCCTGGACATCCACCCCGATGGGCGCCTGGGCATGTGCTCGGCGGGCCATCACCCGCCGCGGCTCGTCTCGGCGGACGGGTCGGCGACGCTGGAACTGCGCTCGCCCAGCCCCCCGCTCGGACTCGCCGAGCGGTTCACCGTCACGACGGCGCACTGGGAGGTCGGCGACCGGCTGCTGCTGTTCACCGACGGGCTGATCGAGGCCAGGGACGCCCAGGGACGCTTCTTTCCGCTGGACGATCGCCTGGACCTGCTGCGGGGCGGCGGCCAGCAGGAGGCGCTGGACCGGCTCATCGCCGCCCTCGGGACCCACGCCGGCGGTGCCCTGCACGACGACCTCGCGATCCTGCTGGCCGAACGGCAACCCGTCCCGATCGTGGCCCCGACCACGCCGACCGCGCGCGCCGCCGCCGACTGAGCACACGCCCGCCGGGATCAGCCCTCGACCCGCCGCGAGATCAGCCCTCGACCCGCGGATCAGCCCTCGACCCCCGCGGGATCAGCCCTCGGCTCGCCGGCGGCCGCGGCCCTCCCGCCGGTAGGAGAACGGCCCCGGCAGGTCGACGCTGGACAGGCCGCCGCGGCGGTTGCGCGACCAGACCCGCCAGGAGACGCGCCCGAGCTTCAGCGTGACCGAGGACACCCCCCGCTCGCTGACGTTGAGGTGAAACGGTCCGTACCGCGGTCGGCGGGTGTAACGCAGACCCATCAGATACCTCCGGAAAGGGGCAGTCGCAGGGAACGGACGAGGAACAAGCAGCGCTGATATCGGCTTTGTCTCCCGAAATTCGAGGGACTAACCATCAATCGGCACCCAGCCGACGGATCGCCATTCGGCCGACATCCGCGGCCTGCGTCGCACCGTCCCCCCGGAACCGGCTCGATCCGCTACGGTCGGCGCATGCGCAGGGACGCCGAGATCGCCATCCGCTGCCGGCGCATTCCCGCCGGCGCGGGACCGGCGACGCGGTCCGCCCGCGGGCCGGGTCGCCGGGGGCGCGGATGAGCGCTGCGGCGGGCTCCCCGGACCGCGGCACCGTGCGGCTGCTCGCCGTGCTGGTCGTCGTGATGAGCGCGGTGGCCGCGTTCGCGGTCGGCGGCCTGGTCGCGGTGTCCGGGGTGCAGGTGGGCTGGGGGCGCGACGGCGGCGGCTCGGCCGGGTCGGCGGGGGCGTTGTCCGCGGCCATCGGCCGCCTCGGCGCGGACGACGGCGCCGGCGTGGCGGCGCGGCCGTCCGCGGACCGCGCGGCATCGGACGGCGCAGCATCGCCGGGCTCGGCGCCGACTGCACCGTCCGGGGCCGTCAAACACGCGGCGCCTGACGCCGGCGGCTCCTCCACGCCGACGACCCCGGTCCCGCTGCGGAGCTGTTCGGCTCCGCCCACCGCCGCGGCCGGCGGGGCGGGGGCGCCGATCCTCATCTACCCCTTGTGCTAGATCGTGTCACGCTCGGTCCACGTTCGTAGCTCAGGCGTGCAGGCGGGCGCATGATCGTGGAGGTCGAGGTCGTGCCCGCCGGCAGCGCGGCGCGGTTGCGCGGAACCGCGCCGCGCTGCAGCCACGCGTGATCACGGAACGACACACACCCTAACCACCGTCGGGACGCTGCCCCTCGTCGGGAGGCTGGCCCTCGTCGGAACGCTGGCCCTCATCGGGATGCCGACCCCGGTCGAGGTGCCGGCCCGGGTCGAGGCGGGGACGCCAGTCCGGCGAGCGGCCGGTGAGGGCGATCAGCCGGGTCCACTCGTCGGCGTCGTCCGGCACCGGGACCGGCGTGGCGAAGATGCCGACGACGCGCCAGGCGTCGATCTGGCGGCGCAGACTGTCGTGGACCCAGTGCACGAGCTCCCGGTTGTTGCCGACGGTTCGCGCCGACGTGGTGTCGCCGGGCAGCCGGCCGGAGAGGTCGATCGCCCGGGCCAGGTCCCACCCGTGGAGGAGCAGGTCGGCGGTGAGCTGGAAGGCGTACTCGTCCGCCGGGGTGGGTCCGAACGACAACATCGGGAGCGATGCCCAGGCGTCCGGCCGGTCCCAGGCGTCCCGGCTGCGGCGGGCCGTCACCGTCCAGCGCGCGCCCGGATCGTCCCCGAGCTGGTCCCCGTCGAACCGGGTGCCGATGTCCCCCCGGGTCAGACCGGCCAGCAGCGGCGGAACCCACAGGTGCTCGACGGTGAGATGGTTGACCAGCGCCCGCACGTCCCACTGTCCGCACGGCGTCGGCGCCGCCCAGGACCCGGGTGGCACGGCCCGCACCTGGGTGTCGAAGATGTCCAGCGCCCAGTCGAGCCACTCGCGACGTTCCGTGACGGTCAGCGTGCCCACCATCGTGGTGCTCCTTCCGCGCCGCATGGCCGACAGCCCTCGAACCGGCGTGTCGGGCCGCGGCCTGCCCCGTCCCTGCCCTGTCTCTGGGCCTACCCGGACGGCGCAGCCGCGCAACCGGCGACGCCCGGTCCGGGTCGGGTAGTCCCGCCGGGAAGGAGATCGGGGCGGCGCGGTCGGGGCGGCGCGGTCGGGGCGGCGCGGTCGGGGCGGCGCGGTCGGGGCGGCGCATTCGTTGCTGTGGCCGCGGTATGCGGCACGGAAGCGAGCCAGTCGGCGCGGCGCAATGGCGCGGTAACCGGAGGGATCATTCGACGGAAACGGCGCCCCCGCACACTGCCCCAGCATGCCGACGTAGGGAGGTCACATGTTCCACCTGGGGTGGTTCGTCGGGGGCGGATTCGGCCCACAGGCCTGGAACAGCCAGTGGTCGGGAACGCACGGCGCCGAATGGACGCGGGGCGCCTTCTACGCCGACCTGGCCCGATCCCTCGAACGAGCCTGTTTCGACTATCTCATCCTCGAGGACGGCCTGATGATCACCGACGCGTATCGGGGATCGATGGAGGTCGACCTGAAGTACGCCTGGGAGTCGCCCCGCCTGGACCCGATGGCGGCGGTCGCGGTGATGAGCCAGGCGACCTCGCGGATCGGCCTGGTGGCCACCCTGTCGACGTCGTTCTACCCGCCGTACATGGCGGCCCGCATGCTGGTCTCCCTCGATCACCTTTCCGCCGGCCGGGTCGGCGCGAACCTTGTCACCTCGAGCAGTCACCGCTCGGCCCAGAACTTCGGCCTCGACGAGCACTTCGAGCACGACCTGCGCTACGAGATGGCCGACGAATGGATGGATCTCGTCGACCGGCTGTGCGCGTCGTGGGAACCACAGGCCGTGGTCGCCGACCAGCAGGCCGGCGTCTTCGCCGACTTCCGCAAGGTGCACACGGTGGATTTCGCCGGCCGGTTCCACCGCAGCCGCGGGCCGTTGAACGCCCCCGCCGGCCCGCAGGGCCGCCCGGTCGTCTGCCAGGCCGGTGGTTCCCCGGCCGGCCGGGAGTTCGCCGCGAAGCACTCGGACACGATCATCGCGGTGCCGCACGGCATCGAGGGGATGAAGGCGTACCGGGAGGACATCTCGGCCCGGATGATCCGTCACGGCCGCAAACCGACCGACTGCAAGGTGCTCTTCCTCGTCAACCCGGTCATCGGGGAGACCGACGACCAGGCGCGCGAGCTGCTGGCCCTGCGGCGGGCCCGCCAGCGCAGCCCGGAGGTGATGGAGACGGTCCTCGCCCAGATGTCGTACTTCAGCGGCATCGACTTCGCGCAGTTCGATCTGGACGGCCCCTTTCCCGACCTGACCGGCCGGGTCAACGGGCACCAGAGCTCGATGACCCGGTTCGCGAACGCCGCCGCCGGCCGGACGCTGCGCGAGACGGTGATGGACCACGACACTGTCGAGTCGGTCGAGCTCGTCGGCTCGCCGGACACGGTCGCCGCACAGATGGGCGAGGTCATGGCGGAGGTCGGCGGGGACGGGTTCCTGATCGCCACGCCGGTGCACCGCCGCGTCGTCGCCGAGATCGCCGACGGCCTGGTGCCCGCGTTGCAGCGCCGCGGCCTCGTGCGGACCTCCTACTCGCACGAGCTGTTCCGCGACAACCTGCTCGAGTTCTGAGCCGCGATCGAGGACTGGGCCGCGATCGAGGACTGGGCCGCGATCGAGGACTGGGTCAGCCGACCGCGGGGGTCGCCGCCGGGCCGACTCCGCGCAGCAGCAGGTCGACCAGCGGCGTGACGTGCGCGGCGAGGTCGGTGCGGGCGGCGGCGTGCTCGCTGGGCGGCAGCGCCAGCGTGTGCAGGAGCACTCCGCCGAACAGGCCCTCGAGCAGCGGCCGGCCGTCGACCCCCGCCGGTAGCTCGCCCCGGCCGATCGCCCGGTCGACGATGCGCTGGGCCGCGTCGTTGTGCTTCGTGACGATCCGTTCGTGGAAGCCGCCCAGGTCGACGGACTCGACGGCGGCGTCCACGGCGATGCGCACCGTCACCCAGCCCATCGGGTCGAGGAAGTGGGCCAGCAGGCTCGACGCCAGGGCGAGCACGTCCCCGCGCAGCGAGCCGGTGTCGTGGTCGACGACGAGCGGGCGGGTGTAGGCGTCGATCGCGTCGACCAGGAGCTGTTCCTTGGTCGGCCACCGCAGGTACATCGACGACTTGCCGACCCCGGCGCGCCCGGCGACGGCGTGCATGGTGAAGCCCGCCCAGCCGGATCGGGCATACTCGGCCAGCGCCGCGTCGAGGACCCGCGCCGGCAGGTCCGGGTCACGGGGCCGCCCGCGCACCGCCTGCCCCGTCGTCGTCTGCATCATCGATCTCCTTGTCCCCTTCCGCCTGACTATGCCGACGGCCGCCCACGAGGTCTCCCCCCGCCTGCGGTGTCGCCGCCGCCCGCGGTCCATCTTCGCGCGGCGGCCCGCGAGCACCTTGCGGACGATCGGTGTCCGCAATATCGTTTGTGACCTGAAGCACACCAACGTCAGGACTTCCCGTTTCCGTAAGGAGTGCCGGATGGGCACGCTCGACGGCAGGACCGCCTTCATCACCGGAGTCGCCCGCGGGCAGGGGCGGGCACATGCGGTGCGGTTGGCCCGCGAGGGGGCCGACATCATCGGCGTGGACATCTGCGCCGACATCGCGTCGATGGACTACCCGAACGCCTCGGCGGCCGATCTCGCCGAAACCGTGGAGCTCGTCGAGAAGCTCGGCGGGCGGATCGTCGCCCGGCAGGCGGACGTGCGGGACTTCGCCGGGCTCAGCGCCGCCTTCCAGGAGGGGTTGGCCGCGTTCGGCCGGGTGGACATCGTCATCGCGAACGCCGGCATCATCCGGCTGTCGCCGGAGGCCGACCCGTTCACCGAATGGCAGGACGTCATCGACACGAACCTCACCGGCGTCTTCAAGACGGTGCGGGCCGCCTTACCGGCGCTGATCGAGGGCGGCCGCGGCGGGGCGATCGTCCTGACCAGTTCCAGCGCGGGCCTGAAGGGGACGGGCAGCCCGGACGCGGGCCCGCAGGCATACACGGCGGCCAAGCGCGGTCTGGTCGGGCTCATGCAGGTTCTCGCGAACGACCTGGCCAAGCACTGGATCCGGGTGAACACGATCCACCCGACCGGCGTCGCCACCGGCATGACGATGAACGAGTCGATGGCGAAGCTGCTCGCCGAGTCGGACAACGCCACCGCCGCGATGCAGAACGCGCTGCCCATCGAGATCCTCCAGCCCGAGGACATCTCCGACACGGTGGCCTGGCTGGTCTCGGACGCCGCGAAGTACGTCACCGGTGTCGCGCTGCCGATCGACGCCGGCTTCGCGGTGCGCTGAGCGAGCCCGTCCGCGTCGAGCACGTCCACGCGAGCACGTCCGCGCGAGCACGTCCGCAGGAGCACGTCCGCCGCCGGCCGACCGGCCACGGCCAGCCAGCCCGCCGCCGCGGGGCGCATCCCATTCGCGGCACTCATCCAGCTCACACCGGCCGCCTGCAATCATCTCCCCTCATGGATGGTCGCCGACTGCCGTCGTTGCCCGTCGTACGGGACGACGCCTTCCTCCCACCGCCGCATGCCGCACCCCTGCGCCGGCCGGACGCCGCGTGAGGCCGACTCCCCGCCCGGCGGGGCCGGCCGAGTCCGCGCTGCCGGCGGGCACCGTGCCCGCACCGGCGGCGCCGCCCGACTCCCGACCGGCCGGCCCCGCGGGTGCCGTCGACCTGCCGCGGACACTGGTGGTGGCGGACAAGTTCCCGCCGGTCCTCGGCGGCATCCAGACGTTCGCCTGTCATCTCACCGCCGGCCTGCCCGCCGACCGGGTCGTCGTCGTCGCGCCGGCGGCGCCCGGCGCCGAGGAGTTCGACCGCACGTTGCCCTTCCCGGTGGTCCGGGCCGGGGAGCGGATCCTCACCTCGCCGCGATCCCGGCGCCTGCTGCGCTCGCTGGTGCGCAGCGAGGGCTGCGAAGCCGTCTGGTTTCCCACCGCCGCGCCGTTCGGGGTGCTCGGCCCGACGCTGCGCGAGGCGGGCGTCACCAGGGTGGTGGCGTCCAGCCACGGGCACGAGGTCGCCTGGTCCCGGCTGCCGGTGGGCTGGTCGCTCGTGCGCACCGTCGCCGCCCGCGCCGACGTGTTGACGTACCTCACCGCGTTCACCCGTCGCCGGCTGGTCGCCGTGTCCCCGCGGGGCACCACGCTCGCGCGGCTGACCGGCGGCGTCGACACCCGCCGCTTCCGGCCGGGTGCCGGCGGGGCCGACATCCGCCGGGCTCTCGGCTGGTCGGATCGCCCGGTCGTGATCTGCGTGGCCCGGATGGTGCCGCGCAAGGGGCAGGACACGCTCATCCGTGGCTGGATCACCGTGCGACGCCGCCATCCGGGGGCCCGGCTGCTGCTCGTCGGGCAGGGGCCCGCCGAGGGCCGGCTGCGCCGTCTCGCCGGGCAGGTGGGGGTGGCCGACGACGTGCACTTCGCCGGCGCGGTCGGCGAGGAGGAGCTGCCCGCCTACCTCGACGCCGCCGACGTGTTCGCCATGCCGTCGCGTACCCGCTGGCTCGGCCTGGACCTGGAGGGGCTCGGCCTGTCCTCCCTGGAGGGAGCGGCCAGCGGGCTGCCCGTCATCACCGGCGCCCAGGGCGGCGCCCCCGACGTCGTCCTGCCCGGCCGCACAGGCGAGGTCGTCGACGGCCGGAGCACCGCTGCCGTCGCCCGAGCCGTCGTGGAGCTGCTCGACGACCCCGACCGGGCCGCCCGGATGGGCCTGGCCGGGCGGGAGTGGATGCGCGAGGCATGGAGCTGGGGCGGGCTCGCCGGACGCCTCGCCGGGCTGCTCGCGGGCGGCTCGGGTGCCGATCTCGACGCGGTCACGCGACACTCGGGTGAACCGTCACGGACGCGTCGCGGAATTCTCGACGAGGACATGCCGGGGAGCATCCCCGCGGATGGCATCATCCCGAACGGCATCGGGACCGACCGCGTCAGGACCGACAGCACCACGACGGACGGCATCGGGACGGACGGCATCGCGACGGACCGGGTCGACGTGGCCCAGGGCCACGCGGACGCCAGAACGGGAGGACCGTGATGCGCCAGCTACCGGAGGCGTCGGCGGCGAGCGGCGGGGCGCTGCCCGTGGCGACTCTCGACGTCACCCCGTCGGCTCTCGTCGCCACCCCGACGGCCCTCGCCACCCCGACGGCCCTCGCCACCCCGACGGCCGTCGCCACCCCGACGGCCCTCGACACGCTCGTCCTCGCCGGTCCGAGCGGGGATGTGGCCGAAGCCGTCGCGCCCCGCCGGGGTCGGTTCTGGCTGGTTCGTCCGCTGCTGGCCTGCGCGGCGCCGCTGGTGGCGGTGGTGTGGCTGGTGCGGTCGTGGTCGACCGTGCGGACCGGCATCGACGCGCTGGCCAGCGCCCATCCGTTCTGGCTGGTGGGCGCGGTCGCCGTCGCCCAGCTCACCTGGGTCGCCGGGGCGGCCTGCCAGCAGGGGACGGTGCCGCGGGCGCTGCCGGTCCGTCGCCTGCTCGCCGCCCAGGTGGCCGGCAGCGTGGCCAATCACGTGCTGCCCGCCGGGTTCGGCGTCGGCGCGGTGAAGCTGCGTTTCCTGCACCGGCACGGCTTCTCCCTGCGGGAGTCGCTGACGGCGGTCGGCCTCGACGCCACCGCCGGCGTCACCACCCACCTCGCCGTGCTGGCCGTCCTGCTGGCCGGGGGGTTCCTGCCGGTGGACTCCGCCCGGCTGCCCGACAGCGGCCCGGTGGCCCTCGGCGTCGCGGTGGCCGCGGCGGCCGTCGCCCTCGCCGCGCTGCTGGGCTGGCTGGTGCCGGCGATCCGCCGGCTGGCCCACGGGGTGTGGGCACGGGTCGTCGACCATCTGCGGTCGATGCGCTCCACGGTGCGCTCGCCCAGCCGGGCGGCGATGCTGTGGGGCGGCTCGGCGGCCATCCCCCTGCTGCACGCCGCGACCCTGTGGGCGATCATGCGCGCGCTACACCTGCCGCTCGGCGTCGGGGCGGTCTTCGCGCTGTACTTTGCCGCCAGCGCCGCCTCGGCCCTGGTGCCCTCGCCGGGCGGCTTCGGTTCGCTCGACGCGGCCCTGACCGCGGCGATCATCGCCGCCGGGCAGTCCCCCGCCGTCGCGCTCGCGGCGGTCCTGGGCTATCGGCTGGTCACGGTGTGGCTGCCGATGGCGCCCTCGGCCTGCGTGCTCGCCCTGATGGTCCGCCGCGGCCATCTGTAGACGGAACCGCCCCGCGAGAGGTGCCGCGTGGGTCTGCTTCGGATCGTGCCGCCGCCTGGACTCGATCCCGGCGGCGCACCTCGAGCACTGGTAGTCGGCGAATGCCGGCCGCACGTACGACGGGCATCCGTGATCCGTGATGATGACAGGGCCGCGGGTGGCCGCCCGTAAGGCGCCGCCTCCGACATGTGCGGCCCTCTAGCCGCCGACGCGCGGCCCAGGGGCTTCAGCGTTCCCCGCCTCCGCCGCAGCCGTCTCCTGGGCGGCTGCGGCCTCGCTCTGGCGGGCATTCTGGCCCGTGGCGTCCGCCGACGGGTCCGGCGCGGCGGCCGCGCTCGGCGCGGGGGTGCCCGGACCTGCGGGTGCCTCCCCGGGCGCGTCCGGCTGGTCGGCGAAGGCCGCGCCGGTCTCCCGCAGCGGCACCTCCTTGAGCAGCAGGGACAGCACGAAGGCGATGACCAGCACGGCGGCGCCGACCAGGAAGGCGACCGTGATCGCCTCGGTGAAGCCGGACTTGAACGGGTGGGTCAGCACCGGGTCGAGGCCGCCCAGGAACGAGGTGTCGTTGAGGCTGCCCGAGCCGCCCGAGGACGCCGATCCGAGCACCTTGAGCTGGTCGGGATGGCTGCGTGCGGCCGCGTCGAACGCCGCAGTGCCCCGCGCGTCCGCGTAGGCGGAGGTGATCCGGGAGCCGACGATCGAGTACACGATCGACAGGAACACCGCCACGCCGAGGGTGCCGCCGAGCTGCCGGAAGAACGTCGTCGAGGACGTCGCCACGCCGATGTCCCGCGGCGGCACGGCGTTCTGCATCGCCAGGACGATCGTCTGCATGTTCAGGCCGAGGCCGGCGCCGACGACGAACATCGCCAGGTCGACGTAGACGAGGCTGCTGTCGGCCGACAGCCGCCACAGCAGCAGCATCCCGACGACGAGCAGCGCGGAGCCGATCACGGGCAGGATCTTGTAGCGGCCGGTCCGCGAGGTGATCTGCCCCGCGACGAGCGAGAGCAGCATGATGCCCAGGACCAGGGGGAGGGTGAGCAGGCCGGCCTTGGTCGGCGAGTTCCCCTTGACGAGCTGGAGGTAGAGGGGGAGCAAGGTGATCCCGCCGAACATGCCGATTCCGATGATCGCCGACTGGGCGGAGCCGACGGCGAACACCCCGTTGCGGAACAGCCGGGGCGGCAGCAGGGCATCGTCCTTCGCGCGCCGCTCCGCGACCACGAACGCGGCGATGCCGACCAGCCCGATCGCGTAGCAAACCAGCGAGGAGCCCGCGCCCCAGCCCCACTCGCGGCCCTGCTCGGCGACGATGAGCAGCGGCACCAGGGCGACGATCAGTGTGAGGGCGCCGGGATAGTCGATCCGGTGCTCGCGGCGCTCGTGGGAGATGTGCAGGACCCGCGCGACGACGACGAGCGCGCCGATGCCGATCGGCACGTTGATCAGGAAGATCCACCGCCAGCCGGCGACGCCGAGCAGCGTGTCCTGGCCGGCCAGCGCGCCGCCGACGACGGGCCCGAGGACGCTGGACGTGCCGAACACCGCCATGAAGTAGCCCTGGTACTTCGCCCGTTCCCGCGGCGGGATGATGTCCCCGACGATCGCCAGGGCGAGCGAGAACAGGCCGCCCGCCCCGATGCCCTGCACCGCCCGGAACGCGGCGAGCATGTACATCGACGTCGCGAAGGTACACAGCGCCGAGCCGGTGATGAACACGGCGATCGCGAACAGGAAGAACGGCTTGCGCCCGTAGAGGTCGGACAGCTTGCCGTACAGCGGGGTGGCGATCGTCGAGGTGATCAGGAAGGCGGTGGTGACCCACGCCTGTGCGGTCAGCCCGTGCAGGCTCTCGCCGATCCGGTAGATCGCCGTGGAGACGACCGTCTGGTCCAGTGCCGCGAGGAACATCCCCAGCAGCAGGCCGGAGAGGATGACCATGATCTGGCGGTGCGTGTAGCCGCCCTGGGCGGTGGGCCCGGCGGCGTTCGGGCCACCGGCGTTCGGGCCACCGGCGGCGTCCGAGCCACCGGTGGCAGTGGCTTTCCCGGCAGTGGAGGTCATGCGGGTGTCTCCTCTCGACCTGCCGGTCGCGGTCCGGGTCGGCGGGTGCCACGACGGCGCCGGCCGCACCGGATCCACTACCGGAATGCTCCTCCCGCAGGCGTTAAACCACGTTCCGCCCACGACGCTTCAGGCCATCCTGCCCCCCGCGGCGCCCACCGTCCCGCGACCCGGCGCCGGCCGGCCGCGGCGGGCCGGCCCGCCGGCCTCGTCGATGCCGTCGATCCCATCGATCCCGTCGATCCCGTCGATGCCGTCGATCTCGCCGGTCCCGCCCGGTCAGACGGTGCTCGGCCGGTAGAGGCGGGCGTAGGCGCCGCCGTCGGCGAGTAGGTCGCGGTGGGTGCCGTCCTCGACGACGCGGCCGTGGTCCATGACGTAGATGCGGTCGGCGTCGATCACCGTCGAGAGCCGGTGGGCGATCACCAGGCAGGTCCGGCCGACGGCGAGCCGGTCCAGCGCCGTGCGCACCGCGGCCTCGGAGACCGTGTCCAGCGCGGACGTCGCCTCGTCGAGAACCAGCACCCGCGGCGACTGCAGCAGGACGCGGGCGATGGCGAGCCGCTGGCGCTCGCCGCCGGACAGCCGGTAGCCCCGCGCGCCCACGCGGGTCGCCAACCCCTCGGGCAGCCGGTCGAGCAGGGCGGACAGGCTGGCCGCGTCGAGGGCGGCCCGCAGCTCGTCGTCGGTCGCGTCCAGCCGGCCGTAGCGCAGGTTCGCCGCGATCGTGTCGTGGAACAGGTGCGGGTCCTGCGGGACCACGCCGATCGCCGCGTGCAGCCGGGCCGGCGGGATCGCGTCGAGTGGGACGCCGCCGAGCAGGACCCGGCCCCGCTGCGGGCGGTGCACACCGCTGGCGAGGTAGGCGATCGTCGTCTTGCCCGCGCCGCTGGCGCCGACGACGGCAGTGGTCGTCCCGGCCGCGACGCGCAGCGTCACGCCGCGCAGGTTCCAGGACGGATCGTCGGGGCCGGGATGATCGCCCGCCGCGGCGCCCACCGCACGCGCGGGCCCCGGCACAGCCTGGTCGTAGGCGAACCACACCTCGTCGAGGGCCAGGTCGAGGCCCACCGGCGCCGCGTCCGCGCCGACGCGCGGGTCCAGGTCCAGGTCCAGCGGCCGGGGCACGGCGAGGGCGGGAGCGGGCCGGGACCGCCGGCCCGCTCCCGCCAGAAGATCGCCCGCCGCGGCGGGCGCCTGCCCCGCGAGGACTGCCGGCGATCCGGCGGCCATCGTTGCGGCCTCGTCCTCGGGCACGTCGAGCAGGGCGAAGATCCGCCGGAAGGACGCCCCGGCGCCGGCCAGCTCGGAGCGCAGATCGACCGCAGTGGACAGCGGGCCGAACGACACCAGCAGCGCGCCACCGAGGGCGGCGACCGTGCCGAGCGTCGTCCGCTCCGACGAGACCAGCCAGGCGCCGAGGGTGACCACGGCGGTCATCGTCGCGACGATGCCGAGACTGACGAGGAAACGGACCCGGGAGGTCAGCCGAGCCTGTTCCCGGGCGGCGGCGAGCAGCTCGGCGCCGGCCGCGTCGAACCGTTCCCGCTCGTAGTCGACCCGGTCGAACAGCCGCACATGCAGCGCCCCGGACACCGACGCGGTGTCGGACACCTGGGCCATGAGCTGGCCTTCGAGCTCGCGCTGGCGCTGCGACAGCGCGGCCAGGCGACGCCGCCCGGACCGGATGATCACCAGGGTGGCCGGGGCGAACACCATCACCGCGAGACTGAGCCGCCAGTCCAGCACGAAGACGACGGCGGTGCCGACGACGATGTCCGCCAGCCGGCAGATCACCGCCTGCACGGTCGCCGAGATCGCGTTCTGGGCGGCCAGGACATCCGACGACATCACCGTCATCACCTCGCCCTGCTGGCTGCGGGGGAAGAAGGCGAACGGCAGCCGCTGCAGGTGGGCGTTGACGGTCTGGCGGATGCGCACGGAGACGACCCCGCCGAGCCGGGCGATGAGCGCCATCCGCAGGGACAGCACGGTCGACTCGAACACCAGCACCGCGCACAGCAGCAGCACGGGGACGGCGAGATCGCGCACCCGGCCGGTCGGCAGCGAGGTGTCGATGAGGTGGCGCAGGATGAACGGCCCCGCGGCGACCGCGGCCGATCCGAGCACGGACAGGCCGACGAGGGCGGCCACGACCCGCCCCTGGTCGGCGAAGAAGCGCTCGCTGCGCCGGGCCTCGGCCGCACCCGTCAGCCGGGCGAGTGCGCGGGCGTGCAGGACGGTCACTCTCGACGGGACCGGCGGCGGCTGGCTGGGCACGGGAAGAGGCTATGCGGCCCCGGGCCGCAGTCCCGAGGCGGCGGGTGGCGGGTGGCGGGGTGGCGGGGGCCGCGAGGCGGCCTCGGGTGGCGAGCCTCGGGTGGCGGGGGGCCGCGAGGTGGCCTCGCCGCAACCACCCACAGCGGGAAGCTTACGTTCCGAAGCAGAGGGAACACATTCCGTACCTGTTCTGTGCGCGGGACGCCCCTGCCCACCCGGCCGGTCCCCACGGCCACCACAGGCCCGGCCAGCCGGTCGCTCGGGCCGTCCGGCCCCGCGACGCCATCCATCCATGCACCCATCCACGCCATCCACCCGTCGGTGGGGTCCGCGGACGTGGGCCTGAAGAGGGGGGAACCCATGAGTTGGTCCCGCACGTCACGTCGGTGCCCACCACGCGCCTTCGTCCTGGCCGCCACCCTGACGGCGGCGCTCGCCTCGCCCGGCCTGCTCGGCACGAGCGCCGCCGCGACACCGACCGGCGCCCCGGGCGGCCCGACGCCGACGGGCAGCCCAGCCACCGCGAGTGCCGCCACGCCGAGCTCCGGCGCTTCGAGCCCCACCGCCACCAGCTCCGCCGCGTCGAGCCCCGCGGGCGGCGGCTGCCCGGCCTACCCGTCGACGGCCGGCCCGCTGGGAAGCTGGGAGACCATCACCGCGCTACCCGACCCCCGCGCCCACCTCGCCGCCACCACCGGCTGCGACGGTCGGATCTACGCGATCGGCGGCCAGGCGACCGCCGGGGCCGCGGGCGGCGCCGGCGGCGCGTCGGGTTCGGCCACCGGCTCGCCCTCCCAGAGCGCCTCCCCGTCGAGCACCTCCGCCTCCCCGACCTCGACCTCGACCTCGACCCGGGCAGGGTCGCCGACCGCATCGCCCACGTCGCCCGCGGGCGGTCCGACCACCACCTCGACGATCATCCCGGGCGCGTTGACCGGCGATCCGACGTTCGGCCCGTTGTCCAACGCGCCGAACGCGCCCGGCGACAGCGGCGCACCGTCCGCCACCGACTCGCCCACCGGCACCTCCTCACCGACCGACGAGTCGTCGGTGACGCCGAGCACCTCGTCGTCGGCCACGCCGAGCACCTCGTCGTCGGCCACACCGAGCGGCTCGTCGTCGGCCACACCGAGCGGGTCGCCGACCGGCACCGGCTCGCCGAGTGGGGCGCCCGGCGCGGCCGTCGCCCCGGTGGGCACCGTCCAGGTCTTCGATCCGAGCAGGAACGCCTGGACGGGCGCGGCCGACCTGCCGACCCCGCGGACGCATCTCGCCGCCGCGACCGGCACCGACGGCCGGATCTACGCGATCGGTGGCCGTTCCGGTGCCGCGAACGACCCGACGGACACCGTCGAGGTCTACACGCCGTCCAGTAACACCTGGACGAGCGGGACGGCGCTGCCGAAGCCGATGGGTGAGCCGCGGGCGGCCCGCGCGACCGACGGGAAGATCTACGTCCTCGACGGCGACACGCTGGCAGTCTACGACCCCGACGCCGCGAGCTGGACCACGGCGGACGCACCGCCGACCCCCGTCACGGCGCCGGTCCTCACCGCCCTGCCCGACGGCCGCATCCTCGCCGCCGGCGGCAGCGCGGCGGGCGGCGGCTCGGCCGGCCGAGCCTCGTCCGGCGTGTACGCCTACACACCCGGCACGGGTGGCAGCGGATCCTGGACCCAGGTGTCCGACCTGCCGACCGGGGTGACCCAGGCCGCCGGCGCCACCGGGCCGGACGGGCGGGTGTACGTCGTCGGCGGCCGGGACGCGGGCGGTGACGTCACCGACGCGGTGCAGGTCTACTCCCCGGACGACGACCAGTGGACCGCCGGCCCCACGGGTGCTGCGTCCAAGCGGGCGGACGCCGCCGCGACCACCGGCGGTGACGGCCGGGTGTACGTGCTGGGCGGCACGGCCGGCGGTGGCGCGCTGGACACGGTGGGGGCCCTGAGCGGTTAGGGTTCCCAACCCGTCTGCACGGGGCGGTCGGCAGGGCGCCGACCGCCCCGTCCGTGCCTCTCGATCGACCCCGCACCGCGAGCCGCCACCGGCGGCGGCCGGGTGCGGGCGCGCGGTACCGGTACCGGTACGCGGAAAGTCAGATGCGGTGGCAAGGAAATATCGGCCAACAGGCCCTTCGGCGATCATTTTTTCGGCGCCGCCGAAGCCATTTTCGCAACAGCCCGGAAATCGTCTCGGCCGCTCCCCGGAAAATACCTTTAGCGGATCTAAAGGCAGTTGTTAGTACGTGCTCCTACGCTGGCAGGCGTTCCCGAGAAATGTGCCGTCCGAGGGCGGCGCGTCGGGGGTCTGAACGTTCACGACGAGGAGCGCCCCAGCGATGAGCAGTGGATCAGCCGTGTCCGCGAACGCTGACGACACCCCCCGGGGAGCGGGAGACCCGATTGCGGTGGTGGGGCTGGCGTGCCGACTGCCCTCGGCGCCCGACCCGGCGGCGTTCTGGCGCCTGCTGCGCGCCGGCGGCGACGCGGTCGACCGCGGCCCGACTGTTCCCCGCCGGCTCGGCGCCGCCTTCGGAGCCCACCTCGACGACGTCTACGGGTTCGAGCCGGAGTTCTTCGGCATCGCGCCGCGGGAGGCCGCGCAGCTCGATCCGCAGCAACGGCTGGTGCTGGAACTCGCCTGGGAGGCGGTCGAGGAGGCCGGCCTGCGCCCGGAGACGCTGGCCGGCAGCCTCACCGGGGTCTTCGTCGGCGCGATCACGAGCGACTACGCCACCCGGGTGCTGCGCGCCGGCCCGGGCGCCGTCACCCGGCACACCCTCACCGGGCAGAGCCGGGGGATCATCGCGAACCGGGTCTCCTACACCCTGGACCTGCACGGCCCGAGCCTGACGGTGGACGCCGCCCAGGCGTCGTCGCTGGTGGCCGTGCATCTCGCGGCGGACAGCCTGCGCCGGGGCGAGTGCGACCTCGCGCTCGCCGGCGGCGTGCAGCTCAACCTGGTGCCGGACAGCACCGAGACCGCCGCCCGGTTCGGCGCACTGTCCCCGGACGGCCGCTGCTACACCTTCGACGCGCGGGCGAGCGGATACGTCCGCGGCGAGGGCGGCGGCATCGTGCTGCTCAAGCGGCTCTCGTCCGCCCTCGCGGACGGCGACACGATCCACGCGGTGATCCGCGGCGGCGCGGTCAACAGCGACGGCGCCACCGACGGGCTGACCCTGCCCAGCGCGGACGCCCAGGAGCGGGTCCTGCGCCAGGCCGCGCGGGCGGCGGGCGTCGACACCCGTGACATCCAGTACGTGGAGCTGCACGGGACGGGCACGCCGGTCGGGGACCCGATCGAGGCCGCCGCGCTGGGACGCGCATTCGGTGCCGGACGGGCCGCCGACGCGCCGCTGCACGTCGGCTCGGCGAAGACGAACGTCGGTCATCTCGAGGGTGCCAGCGGCATCGTCGGCCTGCTCAAGACGGTGCTTGCGATCTCGCGCCGGGAGCTGCCGCCGAGCCTCCACTTCGCCACCCCCAACCCCGACATCGCGTTCGACGAGCTGCGGCTGCGGGTGCAGACCGACCACGGCACCTGGCCGGCCGGCGACCGGCCGCTGATCGCCGGCGTGAGCTCGTTCGGCATGGGCGGGACGAACTGCCACCTCATCCTCGCCGAGCCCCCGCCGGCCGAGACCGCGCCGGCCAGACTGGCGTCGACCGAGACGCCGCCGACCGAGACGCCGCCGACCACAGCGCCGGGCCGGCCCGCCGCCGACGACGAGGCGGCGGCGCAGGCGTTGCCGTGGCCCGTGTCGGGCCGCGACGAGGCCGCGCTGCGCGCGCAGGCCGGGCGGCTGCACGACCGGCTGACCGACCACGAGCCGCCGGCGTTCGACCCGGTGGACGTCGGCCATTCCCTGGCCACCACCCGCACGGCCTTCGAGCGGCGGGCGGTCGTGATCGCCACCAGCCCGGCGCAGTTCCTCACCGCCCTGCGCCGGCTGCGCGACGGCGAGCAGGACGCCGCGCTCGTCACGGGCCCGCCCGACGGAGCCGCCGACCGCGGCGGGGTGGTGCTCGTCCTGCCCGGACAGGGGTCGCAGTGGGCCGGCATGGCCCGCGAGCTGCTCGCGACCTCGCCGGTGTTCGCGGAGCGGATCGCCGCCTGCGCCGAGGCGCTCGCCCCCCACGTCGACTGGTCGCTGCCCGACGTGCTCGCCGGGGCCGCGGGTGCGCCGCCGCTGGATCGGGTGGACGTGGTGCAACCGGCGCTGTTCGCCGTGATGACGGCGCTGGCGGCGGTGTGGCGCTCGTACGGGGTGCGGCCCGACGCGGTGATCGGGCACTCCCAGGGCGAGATCACCGCCGCGCATCTGGCCGGGGCGCTGACGCTGGCCGACGCGGCGGCCGTGGTGGCCCGGCGCAGCCGGGTGCTGGCGGAGCTCGCCGGGACCGGGGCGATGGCGTCGATCCCGCTGCCGGCGGCGGCCGTGCTCGAACGCCTCGGCGGCCCGGACGCCGTGCTGGCGGTGGCGGCGGTGAACGGCCCGTCGTCGACCGTCGTCTCCGGCGACCCGGCCGCGCTGGACGCGCTCATCGCCGGCTACGCCGCGGACGGCGTGGACGTGCGGCGCATCCCGGTGGACTACGCCTCGCACTCGCCGCAGGTGGCGGCCGTCGAGGCGCCGCTGCTGGACCTGCTGGCCGGCATCACGCCGCGCTCGGGCGACGTCGCGTTCTACTCGACGGTCACGGGCGAGGCGGTGGACACGTCCCGGCTCGACGCCGGCTACTGGTACGCGAACCTGCGCGGGACGGTGCGCTTCGATGCGGCGGTGCGCGCCGCGCTGGCCGCCGGCCACCGGACGTTCATCGAGGTCAGCCCGCATCCGGTGCTGACCGGCGGCATCCGGGCGATCGTCGAGGACGCGGCGCGTTCGGCCGCGGGCGGTGGCGCGGGACCGGCCGCGGTGGTCGGGACACTGCGCCGGGACGACGGTGGGCTCGACCGCTTCCTCCGCTCGCTGGCGGAGGTCCACGTCGCCGGTGGCACGGTGAACCTGGCGGCGGCCTATCCGGCGCGGGCGCGGCGCGTCGCGCTGCCCACCTACCCGTTCCAGCGCCGGACCTTCGAGGTGGACGCACCCGACGGCCCCGCGCTTAACGGCACCACTCCGAACGGCACCACTCCGAACGGCAGCACCCCGAACGGCAGCCCCCCGAACGGCACCGTCGCGCCGATCGGTGTGGGACCGAGTGGTGCGGAGACGGCCGCGGCCGCGGCGGATTCGGCGGCGAGCGACGCGGTCCCGAGCTCCGCGCTCGCCCGACGGATGGCCGGGCTGCCCGCGCCGGAGGCCGACCGGGTGCTGCTCGACGTGATCGGCGCGAGCCTGACGATCGTGCTGGGCCACGCCGCCGGCAGCGTGCAGGCCGAGCGGACCTTCGCCGACCTCGGGTTCGACTCGGTGAGCGCCGTGGAGTTCCGCGACCGGCTGGCGGCGGCGACCGGGGTCGCGCTGCCGACCACGCTGACCTTCGACTACCCGACCCCGCGACGCCTCGCCGGGTACCTGCGCGCGGCGCTGACCGGCACCGACCGGCCGGCGGCGGTCGGCGAGGCGCCCGGCCCGCACGGTCCGGTCCGCTCGGGCGACGAACCCATCGCGATCGTGGCGGCCGCGGGCCGCTGGCCGGGCGGCGCGCGCTCGCCGGAGCAGCTCTGGGAGCTGCTGGACGCGCGGGTGGACGCGATCGGGCCGTTCCCGACCGACCGCGGCTGGGACCTCACCGCCCTGCACGATCCGGACCTCACCCGGCCGGGCACCTCCTACACCCGCCACGGCGGCTTCCTGCCCGACGCCGCCGAGTTCGACGCGGACTTCTTCGGGATCTCCCCGCGGGAGGCGACCGCGATGGACCCCCAGCAGCGGCTGCTGCTGGAGACGTCCTGGGAGGCCCTGGAGCGGGCCGGGATCGACCCGGACGCGCTGCGGGGCACCGCCACCGGCGTGTTCGCGGGCGTCACCCCGCACGACTACGGCCCGCGGCTCGTCGAGGCGCCCGAGGGCTACGGGGGCTACGTGCTCACCGGCAGCCTGACCTCGGTCGTCTCCGGCCGGGTGGCCTACACCCTGGGGTTGGAGGGCCCGGCGGTGACGGTGGACACCGCCTGCTCGTCGTCGCTGGTCGCGATCCACCTGGCCGCCCAGGCGCTGCGCGGCGGGGAATGTTCCCTGGCCCTGGCCGGCGGGGTCACCGTCATGCCGACACCGGGCATGTTCACCGAGTTCTCCCGCCAGCGCGGCCTGGCCCCGGACGGACGGTGCAAGCCGTTCGCCGCCGCCGCCGACGGCACCGCCTGGGCCGAGGGCGTCGGCGTGGTGGTGCTGGAACGGCTGTCCGACGCCCGCCGGCTGGGCCACCACGTGCTCGCGGTGGTCCGCGGCAGCGCGGTGAACTCCGACGGCGCCTCCAACGGGCTGACGGCGCCGAACGGGCCGTCCCAGCAACGGGTCATCCGCGCCGCGCTGACCGCCGCGGGCCTCCGACCCGCCGACGTCGACGCCGTCGAGGCCCACGGCACCGGCACCACCCTCGGCGACCCCATCGAAGCCCAGGCCATCCTCGCCACCTACGGCACCGACCGCCCCGCCGACCGCCCCCTGCGACTCGGCAGCCTCAAGTCCAACATCGGTCACACCCAGGCCGCCGCCGGGGTCACCGGCGTGATCAAGCTGGTCGAGGCACTGCGGCACGGCCGCCTGCCCGCGACACTGCACGTCGACGCGCCGACCCCCCACGTCGACTGGTCCGCCGGCACCGTCACCCTGCTCACCGAACCCGCCGACTGGCCCACCACCCCCGGCCGACCCCGGCGCGCCGCCGTCTCCGCCTTCGGCATCAGCGGCACCAACGCCCACCTCATCCTCGAACAGGCCCCCGAGGACGTCGCCGAGCCCGAGCCCGCTCCACCGGCCGAAGATCGACCGGCCGAAGATCGGCCGGCCGACGGCGAACCGGCCGAGGCCGCCACCACCGGTGCCGACGCGCTGCCCTGGGTGCTCTCCGCGCACTCGGAGTCGGCGCTGCGGGCACAGGCGGCGCAGCTCGCCGAGCACGTCGCCGCCTCGGCCGGGGAGGCGGACCGCCCCTCGGCGGCGGACGTCGGCCACGCCCTGGCCACCACCCGGGCCCTGCTCGCGCATCGGGCGGTCGTCGTCGGCGACGGCCCGGAGCAGCACCGCGCCGGACTGCTGGCGCTCGCCGCCGGGGACTCGGCGGCACACGTCGTCGTCGGCGTCGCCGGGCCGGCGGGCCGCACCGCGTTGCTGTTCACCGGGCAGGGCAGCCAGCGCGCCGGTGCCGGGCGGGAGCTGTACGCCGCGTCGCGCGTCTTCGCCGCCGCGCTCGACGAGGTCACCGCGCATCTCGACGGCGCGGTCGGCCGGTCCGTCGGCGAGCTCATGTTCGCCGAGCCCGGGTCGGCCGCGGCCGAGGAGCTGGACGCCACCGCCATCACCCAGCCCGCGCTGTTCGCCCTCGAGGTCGCGCTGTACCGGCTGGCGGAGTCCTACGGGCTGCGGCCCGACTACCTGATCGGCCACTCCGTCGGCGAGCTGACCGCGGCTCACCTTGCTGGCGTGCTGTCCCTGCCGGACGCGGCCACGCTGGTCGCCGCGCGGGGCCGGATCATGCAGAGCGTGCCCGCGACCGGCGCGATGGCCGCACTGGAGGGCACCGAGGAGGAGATCGGCCGGCTGCTCGCCGACGCGGCCGGGACCATCGGCATCGCGGCGGTCAACGGGCCGCGTTCGGTGGTCGTCTCCGGCGATCGCGACGCCGTCGACGAGATCGGCCGACGCTGGCGCGACGCCGGCCACCGGGTGCGCGGCCTGCGGGTCAGCCACGCGTTCCACTCCGGCCACCTGGACCCGGTCCTCGCCGAGTACCGCGAGGTCGTCGCCGGCGTGACGCTGCACCCGCCGACGATCCCCGTCATCTCGAACGTCACGGGACGGGTGGCGACCGACGCCGAGCTGACCGACCCCGACTACTGGGTGCGCCACCTGCGGGGCACGGTCCGCTTCCACGACGGGATCCGCACGCTGGCCGACCTGGGCATCACCACCTACGTGGAGCTGGGCCCCGACGCGGTGCTCTCCGCCCTGGCGGAACAGGCCCTGGCGGAACCCGGTTCCGCGGAACCGCCTCTCACCGAACCGGTCGTCAACGAGTCGGCCGTCAACGAACCGGTCGTCAACGAGTCGGCCGTCCACGGCGCCGTGCCGGCATCGGACGCGGCTGTCGGCCCGGCGCCCAGAGTCGTCGCGCTGCTGCGCGCGAACCGTCCGGAGGTCCGCTCGTTCACCACCGCGTTGGCCCGGCTGCACGTCGACGGGGTCGCCGTCGACTGGTCGGCGGCGTTCAACGGCCGCCGGCCGCGCCACACGGACCTGCCCACCTATCCCTTCCAGCGGCAGCGCTACTGGCTGGACGCACCGACCCGCACGGCGGACCGCGCAGGCCTCGGCACGGGCGCGGGCGGCCCGCAGCACCCGGTGCTCACCGGCGCGGTGGAACTGGCCGACGGCGGCCTGGTGCTGACCGGCCGGCTGGACCCGGCCGCGCTGCCCTGGCTGGCCGACCACGCCGTGCGCGACACGGTGCTGCTGCCGGGAACCGCGTTGCTGGACCTCGTGCTGAGCGCGGCCCGGCACTGCGGCGCCCACCGGGTGGAGGAGCTCGCGCTCACCGCCCCGCTGGCCCTGTCCGCAGCCGGGACGCTCGACGTCCAGGTTCTGGTCGCACCGGTCGATCCGGCCGGCGGCGGCGGGCCCGACGGGGTCGAGCGCCGGGCGGTCACCGTCCACGCCCGTCCCGTCGCCGACCAGACCGACCCGCCGGGCCCGTGGCAGCGACACGCCACCGGCTTCCTGCGCACGGACGACGGCGCCGCAGCGGACGACCGCGGTGGGGCGGACGACCGCGGTGGGGCATGGCCGCAGCCGGATGCGGTCTCGATCGACGTCTCGGGCCTGTACCCGCGGCTGGCCGGCGACGGCTACCAGTACGGACCGGCCTTCCGCGGCCTGCGGGCGGCCTGGCGGCAGGGCGACGACGTGCTCGCCGAGGTCACGCTGCCGGACGCGGCCGGCGCGCGGGATCGGTTCGAGGTGCATCCAGCCCTGCTGGACGCGGCGCTGCACGCCGTCGTCGGGCTGCTGCCCGGTCCCGACGCCGACCCTGGGCGCATCCGGCTGCCGTTCGCCTGGCAGGACGTGACGCTCGCCGCGCGCGGCGCCTCGTCGCTTCGGGTGCGGGTCTCCCCGACCGGCCCGGACACGGTGCGGCTGGCCGTTGACGATGCGGCCGGCGAGCCGGTGGCGAGGATCGGCGGGCTGAGCCTGCGCCCCGTCGCCACGCAGGTGTTGGCCGACGCGGGCCGGGCGGTCGCCGGCCGTGGCGCGGGCGACGCGATGTTCCGGCTGGACTGGCAGGTGGTGCCCCCGGCCGCGGACCTGGCGGACCTGGCCGACCTGGCCGACCTGGCCGACCTGGCCGACCTGCCGAGCCTGGCGGACCTGCCGAGCCTGGCGGACCTGGCCGACCTGGCCGCGCTGCGCGCGGAGATCGACGCGGGCGGCCACGTGCCGGCCCTGGTCATCCATCGGTCTGCCGCGGTCGGGCCGACCGGGACAGCACCCGTCGAGTCTCCCACGGACGAGGAGGCCGATCCGGTGCCGGCGGCGCATGCCACGGTCCGGGCGGCCCTGCACCTGCTGCAGGACTGGCTGGGCGACGAGCGGTTCAGCGGATCCCGCCTGGTGATCCTCACCGAGCGGGCCGTCGCGACGGGTCCCGGGGAGGACGTCGCCGACCTCGCCGCGGCCGGCGTCTGGGGACTCGTCCGCAGTGCGCGGACGGAGAACCCCGACCGGGTGGCGCTGCTCGACGTCGACGGCCGCGCCTCCTCCCGCGACGCCGTCCGCGCCGCGCTCGCCCTGCTCGCCGCGCGGCCCGCCGAGCACAGCGAGCTCGCGGTGCGCGACGGGGAGATCCGCGTGCCGGTGCTGGCCCCGCTCGGCACGCAGCCGGCGCTGCTCCCGCCGGCCGGCACCGACGTCTGGCGGCTCGACGTGACCGCCGCCGGCTCACTGGACAACCTCGCCCTGCTGCCCGAGCCGGCGGCGCAGCGTCCGCTGGCGCCCGGCGAGGTCCGCCTCGCGCTGCGGGCCGCCGGGCTGAACTTCCGGGACGTGCTGATCGGCCTGGGGATGTATCCCGGCGGGGCACGCATCGGCGCCGAGGGTGCGGGCATCGTGGTCGAGGTCGGCGCGCAGGTGTCGGACCTGGCGCCCGGCGACCGGGTGATGGGCCTGGTCCAGGGCACGCTCGGCCCGCTGGCGGTCACCGATCGCCGGCTGCTGACGGCGATCCCGCCGGGCTGGTCGTTCAGCCAGGCCGCCGGCGTCCCCGTCGCCTTCCTCACCGCCTACCACGGCCTGGCCGGTCTGGCCCGGCTGCGTCCCGGCGAGTCGCTGCTGGTGCACGCCGCCACCGGCGGGGTGGGGCAGGCGGCGGTGCAGCTCGCCCGGCACTGGGGCGTCGAGGTGTTCGGCACCGCGAGCCCGGCGAAGTGGCCGGTGCTGCGCGGGCAGGGGCTCGACGACACCCACATCGCGTCGTCGCGCACCCTCGACTTCGCCGACAGCATCCGCGCGGCGACCGACGGACGCGGGGTCGACGCCGTGCTCAACTCGCTGGCCGGGCCGTTCACCGACGCGTCGCTGCGGCTGCTGGCGCCGGGCGGGCGGTTCGTCGAGATGGGCAAGACCGACCTGCGGGACCCGGCGGCCGTCGCCGCGGACCTCGACGGCGGCTCCTACCAGGCGTTCGACCTGTTCGAGGTGGATCCGGCCCGCATCGGCGAGATGCTCGCCGTCCTCGCGGACCTGTTCACCCGGGGGGCGCTGAGCCCGCTGCCGACGACGAGCTGGGACGTCCGGCACGCGCCGCAGGCGCTGCGCCAGCTCAGCCTGGCCCGGCACACCGGCAAGCTGGTGCTGACGCTGCCCGCGCCGCTCGACCCGGCGGGCACGGTGCTGATCACCGGCACCGGCGCCCTCGCCGCGCTCGCCGCCCGCCGGCTGGTTACCCACCACGGCGTGCGGCACCTGGTGCTGGCCAGCCGCGGCGGCCCGGCCAGCCCGGACGCCGAGGCCGTGCGGGCCGTGCTCGCCGAGGCGGGTGCGACGGCCACCGTCGTCGCCGCCGACGTCGCCGACCCCGACGACGTGCGCCGGCTCGTCGCGGCGGTGCCGGCCGACCATCCGCTCACCGCCGTCGTGCACACCGCGGGGGTCCTCGCCGACGGGGTGGTGACCTCGCTCGACGACCCGACGATGGACCGGGTGCTGCGCCCGAAGGTGGACGGCGCCTGGCTGCTGCACCGGGCCACCGCCGGGCTGGACCTGGCCGCGTTCGTGCTGTTCTCCTCGGTCGCCGGGCTGCTCGGCAACGGCGGGCAGGGCAACTACGCCGCAGCGAACGCGTTCGCCGACGCCCTGGCCCACCACCGCCGCGCGGCCGGGCTGCCGGCCGTGTCGCTGGCCTGGGGACACTGGGCGCAGGCCGGGGGGATGGCGGGGCAGCTCGCCCCGGCCGACCTGGCACGGCTGGCGCGCACCGGCATCGCGCCGATGTCCACCGCGCAGGGGCTCGCCCTGTTCGATCTGGCCATCGGAGGGGGAACAGCCGCGGGCGCGCAACCGCTGCTGGTCCCGGCGCGGCTGGATCCGGCCGGCGCCGCCCGACCGGCCGGCGGCGGGCTGCTGCGCGGGCTGGTCCACGTGCCGTCGCAGCGCTCCACCGCCGGCGCGGGCGGGGCCGTGGGCGCCGGTGCGGCCGGTGCGGCAACCCCGGCCGGCGCGGCCGGCACACCGCCGGCGGACCGGGCCGCGGCCCTCGTCGAGCGGCTGCGCGGGCAGGGCCCCGACGAGCAGCGCCGGGCGCTGCTCACCCTGGTCCGCACCACCGCGGCCGAGATCCTCGGCCACGCCTCGGCGGCGGCGATCCGGCCGGATCGCGGCTTCCTGGAGTCGGCCTTCGACTCGCTGAGCGCGATTGAGCTGCGCAACAGGCTCGCCCGGGAGACCGGCGTGCACCTGCCGACGACACTGCTGTTCGACCACCCCACGCCGGCGATCCTGGCCGCCCACCTGCGAGACACCCTGTTCGCAGACAGCCGGTCCCCTGACAGCCCGTCCACGGACAGCCGGTCCACGGACAGCCGAGCCGCGGACAGCCGAGCCGCGGATGGCCGGGCCCCAGGCGAAGGGGTCCCGGACAGGCAGCCCCTCGACGAGCGGCTCGCACTCGTCGACCTGGCCGACGAGGCCGACGCGGCACTGCTGAGCGAGCAGATCGCCGGCGCCACCGACGACGAGATCTTCGACTTCATCGACCGGGAGCTCGGCATCTCGTGAGCCGCTGCTCCTCCTGCCGGCCACGCGCCGCCGTCGCCCCCCGCACCGCGCCCGGCAGCACGTGCTCTCCGGTCCGCCCCGACTCCGCGCATCGAGAAGGCTGATACCGCACATGGCGAACGAAGCGAAGCTCCGCGACTACCTCAACCGGGTCGCCGCCGATCTGCACCAGACCCGCCAGCAGCTGCGCGAGCAGGAGGCGGCCCGCCGCGAACCGATCGCGATCGTCGGGATGAGCTGCCGCTTCCCGGGCGGGGTGAGCTCGCCTGCGGACCTGTGGCGCGTCGTCGACGAAGGACTCGACGTCACCGGCCCGTTCCCGACGAACCGCGGGTGGGACGTCGACGGGCTCTACGACGCCGACCCCGACCGGCCCGGACGGACCTACGCCCGCTCGGGCGGCTTCCTCCACGACGCCCCGGAGTTCGACGCCGCCTTCTTCGGGATCTCTCCCCGGGAAGCCCTCGCCACCGATCCGCAGCAGCGGCTGCTGCTCGAGACGGCCTGGGAGGCGGTGGAGGAGGCCGGGATCGACCCGGTCTCGCTGCGCGGCTCCGCGACCGGGGTGTTCGCCGGGGTGATCGCCCAGGAGTACACGCCGCGGCTGCACCAGCCGACCCCCGAGCGCGTCGACGGGTACGTGCTCACCGGCAGCACGACCTCGGTCGCGTCGGGTCGGGTCGCCTACGCGCTGGGGTTGGAGGGCCCGGCGGTGACGGTGGACACCGCCTGCTCGTCGTCGCTGGTCGCGATCCACCTCGCCGCCCAGGCGCTGCGCGGCGGGGAGTGCACCCTCGCCCTGGCCGGCGGGGTCACCGTCATGTCGTCACCGGGCATGTTCGTGGAGTTCTCCCGCCAGCGGGGGCTGGCCCCGGACGGGCGGTGCAAGCCGTTCGCCGCCGCCGCCGACGGCACCGCCTGGGCCGAGGGCGTCGGCGTGCTCGTGCTGGAACGGCTGTCCGACGCCCAGCGGCTCGGCCACCGCATCCACGCGGTGATCCGCGGCAGCGCCGTGAACTCCGACGGGACGTCCAGCCAGCTGACGGCGCCGAACGGGCCATCCCAGCAGCGGGTCATCCGCGCCGCGCTCGCCGCCGCCGCCCTCACCCCCGCCGACGTCGACGCCGTCGAGGCCCACGGCACCGGCACCACCCTCGGCGACCCCATCGAAGCCCAGGCCATCCTCGCCACCTACGGCACCGACCGCCCCGCCGACCGCCCCCTGCGACTCGGCAGCCTCAAGTCCAACATCGGCCATTCGCAGGCCGCCGCCGGGGTCGGCGGCATCATCAAGCTGATCGGCGCGATGAGCCACGGCCGGCTGCCGAAGACACTGCACGTGGACGCGCCCACCCCGCACGTCGACTGGTCCGCCGGCACCGTCACCCTGCTCACCGAACCCGCCGACTGGCCCACCACCCCCGACCGACCCCGGCGCGCCGCCGTCTCCGCCTTCGGCATCAGCGGCACCAACGCCCACCTCATCCTCGAACAGGGCCCGATCCCGGCGGACGCCGGCACAGCGGACGGGGACACGGCGACCGGCGGCACGGGGACCGACGGCACGGGGACTGGCGGCACGGGGACTGGCGGCACGGGGATCGAGGACGCGGCAGGCGCAGACACGGCGGACGGGGCCGGCGACGCGGGCCGTGGGCCGGCCGTCCGGGGCCGGGCGCTGCCCTGGGTGCTGTCGGCGCGCACCGCCGAGGCCCTCGGCGGGCAGGCGACGCGGCTGGGCGCGTTCGTCGATGCGCATCCCGGGCTCGCCCCGGTCGACGTCGGCCGGGCGCTGGCCACCACCCGGGCCGCACTCGAGCACCGAGCGGTGGTCGTCGCCGAGGATCCGGCCGGGTTCCGGGCCGGCCTCGCCGCCCTGGCCGCCGGTTCCGGCGGATCGGCCGGATCGGCCGGCGTGGCCGGCGTGGAGGTGATCGCCGGGATTGCGACGCCGGACGGCGCGGCCACCGACGCGCGCATCGTGCGCGGCGTCGCCGACACCACCGCCACCACCGTGTTCGTCTTCCCCGGGGCGGGCACCGCCTGGCCGGCGATGGCCCGCGAGCTGCTCGCCACCAGCCCGGTCTTCGCCGAGCACATCAATGCCGTCGCCGCCGCCCTGGCCCCCTACGTCGACTGGAATCTGCTCGACGTCCTGCGCGAACGGCCCGGCGCGCCCACCCTCGACCGCGTCGACGTCTCGCAGCCCGCCGTGTTCGCGGTGCTGGTCGCGCTGGCCCGGCTCTGGCAGCACCACGGGGTCCACCCGCACGCCGTCGTCGGGCACAGCCAGGGCGAGATCGCCGCCGCGCACATCGCCGGCGCCCTCACCCTCGACGACGCCGCCCGCGTGGTCGCCCTGCGCGGGCAGATCCTCGGCGCGCTGCCCGCTCCCGGGGCGGTGGTGTGGGTGAACCTGCCCGCCGACCAGGTCCGCGAGCGGCTCGCCCGCTTCCGCGAGGGGGCCGCCGCGGTCTCCGTCGCCGTCCTCAACAGCCCCACCAGCACCGCCGTCGCCGGCACCGAGGAGCCGCTGGCCGAGTTCGTCGCCGGCCTGCAGGCCGAGGGCATCCGTACCAGGGACGTCCCGGTGGGCTACGCCTCGCACTCGGCACGGGTGGAGGCCGTCCGCGAGGAACTACTCGCCGCGCTCGCCCCCATCCGTCCCCAGCCGGCCACCATCCCGATCCTGTCCACCGTCACCGCCGACTGGATCGACCCCACCGCCCTCACCGCCGACTACTGGTACACCAACCTGCGCCAACCCGTCCTGTTCGAGGCGGCCACCCGCGCCCTGCTCGACGACGGCCACGACCTGTTCATCGAGGTCAGCCCCCACCCCGTCCTCACCACCGCCCTCGCCGAAACCCTCGAGAACACCCCCGGCCTGCCCGGCCCCGTCGCCATCACCGAGACCCTGCGCCGCGACACCGGCGGCCTCACCAGGTTCCACACCTCGCTGGCCCAGGCGTATGTCCGCGGGGCCGGCCTCGACGCCGCAGCCGTCTACGCCGGATCCGGCCGCGGGCACGTGGACCTGCCGACCTACGCGTTCGCGCGGCGGCGGTTCTGGCTGGACGCCTCGTCCACCTCACCCAGCGGCGACGCCGCCGGGCTGGGGCTGGGTTCCGCCGACCATCCCCTGCTCGGCGCCACGGTGCGGCTCGCGGACTCGGACGGGGCGGTGCTCACCGGCCTGCTGTCGCTGCGCACCCACCCCTGGCTGGCCGACCACGTCGTGTTCGGCTCGGTAGTGCTGCCGGGCACGGCCCTGGTGGAGCTGGCGGTCCGCGCGGGCGACGAGACGGGCGTGCCGGTCGTCGAGGAGCTGATCGTCGAGACGCCACTGGTGCTGCCGGAACGCGGCGGGCTCCAGGTCCAGCTCACCGTGGGCGCACCCGACGAGGACGGTCTCCGGCCGGTCAGCATCCACACGCGAGCCGAGGACGCATCCGCGCAGGCGGCGTGGACCCGCCACGCGCACGGGGTGCTGCGCGCCCCGGAGGCGACGGACGCCGCAGTGTCGTCGGGGGTGCCGTCGGGGGCGTCGCCGGAGGTGTGGCCGCCCGCGGGCGCCGTTCGGGTCGACACCGGCGATCTCTACCCGTCGTTCGCCGCGGCCGGGCTGGTCTACGGCCCGACCTTCCAGGGTCTGCGCGCGGCGTGGCGGGACGGCGAGGATCTGCTCGCCGAGGTCACCCTGCCCGCGGACGCTCTCGACCGCGCCGGCGCCTTCGGTCTGCACCCCGCGCTGTTGGACGCCGCGCTGCACCTGACCGGCCTGCCGTCCGCCGCGACTGCCCTCGACGGAACTGTCCTCAACGGAACTGCCCCCAGCGGAACTGCCCCCAGCGGCACCGCCGGCGGCACCCGCCTGCCGTTCGTGTGGCGCGGAGTGCGGCTGCACGCGTCGGGCGCCGGCGGGCTGCGGGTCCGGCTTCGGGTCAGCGGGCCGGACCAGATCGCCCTCACCGCGGTGGACGGCACCGGCGCCCCGGTGGTGTCCGTCGCCGGGCTGGCGCTGCGCCCGGTCACCGCCGAGCAGATCCGCTCGGCGCCCGGGCCCCGCAACGACTCGTTGTTCGCCCTGACCTGGCCCGAACTCCCGGCCACGCCGGGCGGCAACTCCTCCGGCGCCGTCGAGCCCCCTGGCGCCGTCGAGGTCGTCACGGACCTCGACGAGCTGGCCGCCCGGATCGACGCCGGCTCCGCGGTGCCGAACCTCGTCGCCGTCGCTGCCCCCGCCCCGCCCGGCGAGGCGACGGAACCTGACGCGGTTGCGGCGCGCGCGCGGACCGCCGCCGCGGACACCCTCGCGCTCCTGCAGCGCTGGCTCACCGAGCCCCGCTGGGCCGAGGCGACCCTCGCGGTGCTCACCTCGGGCGCGGTCAGCGTCGCCGGCGAGGACGTCGACCTCACCACCGCCCCGCTGTGGGGGCTCGTACGCACCGCCCAGAACGAGCATCCCGACCGCATCCTGCTCATCGACCTCGACGCCGACCCCGACAGCCGCACCGCCCTGCCCGCAGCGGTCGCTACCGCCCAGGCCACCGGCGACAACCAGCTCGCCCTGCGCCGCGGCACCGCCCACACCCCACGCCTCGTCCCAGCCACCACGCCCACCGCCCCACCCACCGCCGCACCCGGTGCCGCGCATCCAGCCGACCCGGCCAAGCCAGCCGACCAGACGGATCCGGCCGACCCGGCGGATCCGGCGGGCTGGAACCTCGACCCCGACGGCACCATCCTCATCACCGGCGGACTCGGCACCCTCGCCCACCACCTCGCCCACCACCTCATCACCCACCACCACACCCGCCACCTCCACCTCACCAGCCGCACCGGCCCCCACCACCCCCACGCCACCGCACTACGCACCGAACTCGAAAACCTCGGCGCCACCATCACCATCACCGCCACCGACACCACCAACCCCACCCAACTCCACCACCTCCTCGACACCCTCGACCCCCACCACCCCCTCACCGCCGTCATCCACACCGCCGGCACCCTCGACGACACCACCCTCACCAACCTCACCCCCGAACGCCTCCACACCGTCCTCGCCCCCAAAATCGACGGCGCCTGGCACCTCCACCACCTCACCCGCCACCACCCCCTCAAAGCCTTCGTCCTCTACTCCTCCATCGCCGGCATCACCGGCAACCCCGGCCAAGCCAACTACGCCACCGCCAACACCTTCCTCGACGCCCTCGCCCACCACCGCCGAGCCCACGGACTCCCCGCCACCAGCCTCGCCTGGGGACTCTGGGACGACACCAGCACGCTCACCGAGAACCTCACCGCCGCCGACCGGGCGAGGCTCGGCGCCGGCGGTCTGCGGCCGCTGTCGCCCGCCGACGGCCTCGCCCTGTTCGACGCCGCCGGCACCCTCGACGAGCCGCTGCTCGTCCCCGCCGCCCTCGACCTGGCCGCGATCCGCGCCCAGTCAGCCCAGCGCGGCGTGCCGCCACTGCTGCGCACCCTCGTCCCCCCGGTGCGGCGCGCCGCCGGTGCGGGCATCGGGGTGACTGCCCCCGGCGGTTCGTCGCTCGCCCGCCGGCTCGCCGAGCTGACGCCGGGCGACCGGCCGGCCGAGGCGCTCGCCGCGGTGCGCCGCGAGATCGCCGCGGTGCTCGGGCACGCCACCGTGGACGGCATCGCCGCCGACCGGGCGTTCAGCGCCCTCGGCCTGGACTCGCTGACCGCCGTCGAGCTGCGCAACCGGCTGAACACCGCCACCGGCCTGCGGCTGCCCGCCACCCTCACCTTCGACCATCCCACCCCGGACGCACTGGCCGCACATCTCGTGACGACCCTCGCGGCCGACGACGCCCGTCCAACCGGCACCGGCAACAGCACCGGCATCACGTCCGCCACGCCCGCCGCGACGGACGAGCCGATCGCGATCGTCGGGATGGCCTGCCGCCTGCCGGGCGGGGTCACCACGCCGGAGGAGCTCTGGGAGCTGGTCGCCGAGGGCCGGGACGCGATCAGCGCCTTCCCGACGGACCGCGGCTGGGATCTGGAGCGGCTCTACGACCCCGACCCGGACGCGGCGGGCACGTCCTACACCCGCCACGGCGGCTTCCTGCACGACGCCGCCGACTTCGACGCCGAGTTCTTCGGCATCACCCCCCGCGAAGCCCTCGCCACCGACCCCCAGCAACGCCTCCTGCTCGAAACCAGCTGGGAAGCCATCGAACGCGCCGGCATCGACCCCACCACCCTGCGCGGCAGCACCACCGGCGTCTTCGCCGGCGTCATGTACCACGACTACGGCACCCGGCTGCGCGAGGTGCCGCCGGAGCTGGAGGGCTACCTCGGGACCGGCATCGCCGGCAGCGTGGCGTCGGGACGGATCTCCTACACGTTCGGCTTCGAGGGACCGTCGGTCACCATCGACACCGCCTGCTCGTCCTCGCTGGTCGCCCTGCACCTCGCCGCCCAGGCGCTACGCAGCGGCGAGGCCGACCTGGCGCTGGCCGGCGGCGTGGCCGTGATGGCAACGCCCACCGAGTTCATCGAGTTCTCCCGGCAGCGCGGGCTCGCCCGCGACGGGCGGTGCAAGGCCTTCGCCGCCGCCGCCGACGGCGTCGGCTGGGCCGAGGGCGCCACCATGCTCCTCGTCGAACGCCTCTCCGACGCCCAACGCCACGGCCACCCCGTGCTCGCCGTCGTCCGCGGCAGCGCGGTCAACCAGGACGGCGCCTCCAACGGGCTGACCGCGCCGAACGGCCCGGCCCAGCAGCGGGTCATCCGCGCCGCCCTCGCCGCCGCCGGCCTCGGCCCGGCCGACGTCGACGCCGTCGAAGGCCACGGCACCGGCACGCCGCTCGGCGACCCCATCGAGGCCCAGGCCATCGTCGCCACCTACGGCCGCGAGCGGCCCGCCGACCGACCGCTCTGGCTCGGCAGCCTCAAGTCCAACATCGGCCACACCCAGGCCGCCGCCGGCGCCGCCGGCATCATCAAGACCGTCCTGGCCCTCCACCACGGCCTGCTGCCCCGCACCCTGCACGTCGACGCCCCCAGCCCCCACGTCGACTGGGCCGACGGCGCCGTCGCGCTCCTCGCGGAGCCCACCCCCTGGCCCGACACCGACCGCCCGCGCCGCGCCGCCGTCTCCTCCTTCGGCATCAGCGGCACCAACGCCCACGTCATCCTCGAACAACCCCCCACGGCCGCGAACGCCCCCGCCGTCGGTCCGGCTCCGGCCGAGGCGGCCGATCCCCAGACCGCAGCGGGCGATCCGGCGGCCCCGGCAGACGGCCCGCAGGGTGATGGGGGTGCGGTCGAGGCACTTCCGGTGCTGGTGCCGTTGTCCGCGCGCAGCCCCGAGGCGCTACGCGACCAGGCCCGCCGCCTCGCCACCCACCTGCGCACCCACACCACCGATCACACCACCGGCGCCGACGGTGCCGATGACGCTGACGACGCCGGCGCCGGCGCCGGTGCCGGTGCCACCAGCAACGCCGCCCGTGTGCCGCTGCCGGCGCTGGCCCGGGCACTCGCGACGCGCACCGCGTTCCCGCACCGCGCCGTCACCCTCGCCACCAGCACCCCCGAACTGCTCACCGGCCTGGACAGGCTGGCCGACGGCCAGCCCACCCCAGCTGTGATCACCGGCCAGGCCGGGACGGGCAAGCTCGCCTTCACGTTCAGCGGCCAGGGCAGCCAGTACCCCCGCATGGGCCACACCCTCTACGCCACCCACCCCATCTACCGCCAAGCCCTCCACGACACCGCCGACGCCCTCAACCCCCACCTCGACCAGCCCCTACTCGACATCCTCCACGCCGACCCCGACAGCCCAGAAGCCACGACCATCCACCACACCGCCTGGACCCAACCCACCCTCTTCGCCCTCCAAACCGCCCTCTACCACCTCATCACCAGCCACGGCATCACCCCCGACTACCTCATCGGCCACAGCCTCGGCGAAATCACCGCCGCCCACCTCGCCGGCATCCTCACCCTCGACGACGCCGCCCGACTCGTCACCACCCGCGCCCACCTCCTCGCCAGCCTCCCCCCCGGCGGCGGCATGCTCACCCTCCACACCGACGAACCCACCACCCGCACCCTCATCACCCACCACCCCAGCATCGACATCGCCGCCCTCAACAGCCCCACCAACACCGTCATCGCCGGCGACACCCCCACCCTCACCCACATCGCCGAACAAGCCGCCCTGCAGGGCATCCGCAGCCGCACCCTCACCGTCAGCCACGCCTTCCACAGCCCCCTCACCAACCCCATCCTCACCCCCTTCCACACCACCGCCGCCACCCTCACCTACCACCAACCCACCATCCCGATCATCGCCGGCCTCACCGGCACCCTCCCCACCGACAGCGACCACACCACCGCCGACTACTGGACCCGCCACATCCGCCACACCGTCCGCTACACCCACGGCACCACCACCCTGTCCGAACAGGGCGTCACCACCTACCTCGAACTCGGACCCGACACCACCCTCACCACCCTCACCACCCAAACCCTCACCACCCTCGACCGCAGCGGTCATCGGCCACGCTTCACCGCCACCCCCACCCTCCACCGCACAAAGCCCCCCACCACCACCCTCGCCACCGCACTGGCCACCCTCCAGGCAGCAGGCCACACCCCCACACCCCCCAGCATCAGCAGCATCAGCGGCGCCACCGCAGACAGCACCAGCCCTGGCAGCGACGGCGACAGCACCACCGGCGAAGACGCCACCGCCAGCAGCACCGACGTGGCCCGCCTCGCCGCCGCCCTGCCCACCTACCCCTTCCAGCGCCAGCGCTACTGGCTGGAGGACACGGCGTCAGCCGGGTCGGATCGGCAGGCGAGCCCGCTCGACGCGGCCGACACCGGCTTCTGGGACGCCGTCCAGCACGCCGACGCGACCACCCTCGCCGACGCCCTCGGAATCTCCGACCCGACGGACCAGAACGCGCTGGCCACCGTGCTGCCCGCGCTGAACTCGTGGTGGGCGCGCCGGGTCACCGAGTCGCAGGCGGACTCGTGGCGGTACCGGATCGTCTGGCGCCCGGTTCCGGAGAGCACCGGGGCGCCGGCGGCGGCCGACGGCGACTGGCTCCTGGTGGTCGCGCCGGAGTTCGTCGACCATCCCCGGGTCGCCGTGGCGGCGCGGGCCCTCGAGGGCGCGGGCGCCACCGTGCGCCGGCTGGTCGTCCCCGCGACCGCGGATCGCCACACCCTGGCCGCCGAGCTGACCCGCCTGCTCGCCGCGGATGGACCGGCGGTGGCGGGGGTGCTGTCCCTGCTGGCGCTCGACGAGTCGGCGCATCCGCAGGCCGCGGCCACACCTGTCGGCATCGCCGGGACCGTCGCCCTGCTGCAGGCGCTGGACGACTCCGGGCTCGACGCCCGGTTGTGGATCGCCACCGGCGGCGCCGTGTCGACGTCGGCGGCGGATCCCGTCACTCGACCGGCCGACGCGTTGCTGTGGGGACTCGGATCGATCAGCGCCGTGGAACGTCCGGGCCGCTGGGGCGGGGTCGTCGATCTCCCCGAGCAGGTCGACGGGCAGGTGGACGAGGAGGTCGAGCTGCTCCTGGCGACGGCGCTGCGGGCCGGGCACGGCGAGACGGAACTCGCGCTGCGGCGGGGCGGCCTGCTGGCCCGCCGGCTGGTGCCAGCCCCGGCAACCCCGAAGACGACGGCCCCGAAGACGACGGCCCCGGAGACGACGGCCACAGACACGACGGCCACGGCAACGACGGAGCCGGGCTCGGTCGCCGGGTGGGCGCCGGGCGGCACCGTCCTCATCACCGGGGGCACCGGGGCGCTCGGTGGGCACGTCGCCCGCTGGCTGGCCCGGGAGGGTGCCGCCCACCTGCTGCTGACGAGCCGGCGGGGCGAGCGCGCGCCGGGCGCCGCCGACCTCGCCGCGCAGCTGCGCGCGTTGGGCGCGCGGGTCACGATCGCCGCGGTCGACGTGGGGGATCGGGCCGCGCTCGCGGAGGTGATCAGCGGGATTCCCGTGGAGCTGCCGCTGCGGGCGGTCGTCCACACCGCCGCGGTCCTCGACGACGGCCTGGTCTCGGAGCTGACCCTGGAGCAGATCGACCGGGTGCTGCGGGTGAAGGTCGGCGGAGCGCTGAACCTGCACGAGCTGACCCGCGACGCGGATCTGGCGGCGTTCGTCCTGTTCTCCTCGATCGCCGGGACCGCGGGGATCACCGGCCAGGGCAACTACGCCCCCGGCAACGCGTTCCTCGACGCCTTCGCCGCCCATCGGCGCGCCGCCGGGCTGGTCGCCACCTCCATCGCCTGGGGCCAGTGGGAGGGCGCGGGACTCGCCGAACCGGACGTGGACCGCATCCTGCGCCGCCACGGGCTGCTGGCGATGGACCCGCAGCCGGCCGTGCGGGCACTGGCCCGGGCGTTGGCCGGCGACGAGACGCACCTGGCGATCGTCGCCGCCGACTGGCGGGCGTTCTACCGGAGCCGGCCGCATCCCCTCGTCCACGAGCTGCCCGAGGTCGCCGCCGAACGCAGCGCCAGCGCCGAACGGTCGGGCCGACCGGTGGGCGCGACCGGCGGCGGCGACGGTCCGGTGCTGGGGGCCCGGCTGGCCGAGCTCGACGGGCCCGCCCGCCGGGAGGCGCTGCTCGCGATCGTCCGCGACCACGTCGCCGCCGTGCAGGGACATGCCTCGCCGGACGCGGTCGATGTCGACCGCGGCTTCCGCGACCAGGGATTCGACTCCCTCGCCGCGGTGAACCTGCGCAACCGGCTGATCGCCGAGACGGGCCTGTCGCTGCCGGTCAGCCTCGTGTTCGACTACCCGACGGCCGCGACGCTGACCGACCACCTGCTCGCCGAACTGGTGCCGGCCGAGCCGGCCGAGCCGGCCGGGCTGCCGGCCGTGCTGGCCGAGATCGACCGGCTGGAGTCTGCCCTGGCGGACGTGGCCGATGTGGACCGGGAGGCCGCGGCCGACCGGCTGCGGGACCTGCTCACCCGACTGGGTGGACCGGCGGCGGACGGGGCGGCCGTCGCGGCCGAGCTGTCCGCGGCCAGCGACGCCGAACTCATCGACTTCATCGGCAAGACCCTCGGGATCTCCTGACCCCGCATCGCGAAAGAAGGTGGAACATGAGCGACGACCAGATTCGGTACCTCCTCAAGCGGGTGACCGCCGAACTGCACGAAACCCGTGAGCGACTGCGGGACGAGCGGGACGCTCGGGTGGAGCCGATCGCGATCGTCGGGATGGCCTGCCGGTTTCCGGGCGGGGTCGGCTCCGCGCAGGAGCTGTGGGAGCTGGTCGCCGAGGGCCGGGACGCGGTCGGCGAGTTCCCGACGGACCGCGGCTGGGACGTCGAGGCGCTGTTCGATCCCGACCCGGACGCGACGGGGAAGTCGTACACGAGGCACGGCGGGTTCCTGACCGACGCCGCCGGCTTCGACGCCGAGTTCTTCGGCATCTCGCCGCGCGAGGCCCTCGCCCTCGACCCGCAGCAGCGGCTGCTGCTCGAGACGACCTGGGAGGCATTCGAGCAGGCCGGGATCGACCCGACGGCCCTGCGCGGCAGCCGCACCGCGGTGTTCGCCGGAACGAACGGGCAGGACTACGGCGACACGGTGCGCCAGCCGCCGCCGGAGCTGGAGGCCTACCTCGGGCTGGGGACGCTCGGCAGCGTGCTGTCCGGGCGGATCTCCTACACGTTCGGCTTCGAGGGGCCGTCGGTCACCGTCGACACGGCCTGCTCGTCCGCCCTGGTCGCCCTGCACCTGGCCGCGCAGGCACTGCGGGGCGGCGAGACCGACCTCGCCGTCGCCAGCGGGGTGACGGTGATGGCCTCGCCGGCGGCCTTCGTCGAGTTCTCCCGCCAGCGGGGCCTGGCCGCCGACGGGCGGTGCAAGGCCTTCGCCGACGCCGCCGACGGCACCGGGTGGGGCGAGGGGGCCGGCGTCCTGCTCGTCGAGCGGCTCTCCGACGCCCAACGCCACGGCCACCCCATCCTCGCCCTCGTCCGCGGCAGCGCGGTCAACTCCGACGGCGCCTCCAACGGCCTGACCGCGCCGAACGGCCCGTCGCAGCAGCGGGTCATCCGCGCCGCACTGGCCGGCGCCCGGCTCACCCCCGCCGACGTCGACGCCGTCGAGGCCCATGGCACCGGCACCGCGCTCGGCGACCCGATCGAGGCCCATGCGCTGCTGACCGTCTACGGCCGCAACCGCCCCGCCGACCGGCCGCTCTACCTCGGCTCGGTGAAGTCGAACATCGGCCACACCCAGGCCGCCGCCGGAGCCGCCGGAGTCATCAAGATCGTGCAGGCGATCCGCGCGGGCCTGCTCCCGCCGACCCTGCACGTCGACGCGCCGTCCACCCAGGTGGACTGGTCGGTCGGCGGGGTCGAGGTGCTCACCGAGGCCCGCGCCTGGCCCGAGACCGGCGCCCCCCGCCGGGCCGGGGTCTCGGCCTTCGGGGTCAGCGGCACCAACGCCCACGTCATCATCGAACAGGCCCCGGCCGCCGTGAACACGGTCTCGGCCGATCCGACCGATCCGGCCGATCCGGCCGCGTCCGGTGCGGGTGCGACCGAAGCGCTTCCGGTGCTGGTACCGCTGTCGGCGCGCAGCCCCGAGGCGCTGCGCGACCAGGCCCGTCGCCTCGCCGCCCACCTGCGCGCCGACGGCGGCGGCGACAGCGACAGCGACAGCCACAACGACGACCGCAGCGATGGCCCCAGCACCGATCGCAGCACCGATCGCGTGCCGCTACCGACGCTGGCCCGCGCCCTGGCGACCCGCACCGTCTTCCCGCACCGTGCCGTAGCCCTCGCCACCAGCACCGACGATCTGCTCGCCGGCCTCGACCACCTCGCCGACGGTCGCCGCGGTCCGTCGGTGGTCACCGGCCAGGCCGGCACCGGAAAACTCGCCTTCGCCCTCTCCGGCCAGGGCAGCCAGTACCCCCGCATGGGCCACGCGCTGTACACCACGCACCCGGTCTACCGCCGAGCCCTCCAGGACGCGGCCGACGCCCTGAATCCCCACCTTGAACAGCCCCTGTTCGACGTCCTCCACGCCGATCCCGACGGTCCGCTGGCGTCGACGATTCATCACACCGCCTGGACCCAACCCACCCTGTTCGCGCTGCAGACCGCCCTCTACCGGCTCGTGACCAGCCACGGCGTCGTCCCCGACTACCTGGTCGGCCACAGCCTCGGCGAGATCACCGCCGCCCACCTCGCCGGGGTGCTCTCCCTCGACGACGCCGCCCGCCTCGTCGCCACCCGCGCCCGCCTGCTCGCCAGCCTTCCACCCGGCGGCGGCATGCTCACCCTGCACACCGACGAGCCCACCGCCCGCGAGCTGATCGCCGAGCAGCCCGCCCTCGACGTCGCCGCGGTCAACAGCCCCACCAACACCGTCGTCGCCGGCGACGCCGACGTGCTGGCCCACATCGCCGCCCTCGCGACCGAGCGCGGAATCCGCAGCAAATTCCTCACCGTCAGCCACGCCTTCCACAGCCCGCTGACCGATCCGATCCTCGCTTCCTTCCACACCACCACCGGCGCCCTCACCTACCAGCAACCCAGCATCCCGCTGATCGCCGGTCTCACCGGCGACCTGGCCGTCGACGGCGACCACACCACCGCGGACTACTGGACCCGCCACATCCGGGATGCCGTCCGCTACGCCGACGGCATCACCACCCTCCGCACCCACGGCGTCACCACCTACCTCGAACTCGGCCCCGACACCACCCTGACCACCCTCACCACCCAAACCCTCACCACCCTCGAAGGCAGCGACACCAGCGACACCAGTGACCGGGCCCGTTTCACCGCCGCCCCCACCCTCCACCGCACGAAGCCCCCCATCACCACCCTCACCACCGCCCTGGCCACCCTCCACACCGAAGGCCACCTCGCCACACCCCCCGTCACCAGCAGCACCAGCACCAGCGGCACCACCGCCGACAGCACCAGTCCTGGCAGCGACGGCGACAGCACCACCAGCGAAGACGCCACCGCCAGCGGCACCGACCTGGCCCGCCTCGCGGCCACCCTCCCCACGTACCCCTTCCAGCGCCGGCGGTACTGGCTGGAAGGCTCGCCCGACGCTCCCGGTGACCTCTCCGGGGCCGGCCTGCGCTCGGCCGGGCATCCGCTGCTCGGCGCCGTCGTCCGGCTCGCCACCGACGACACCGTCGTGCACACCGGACGGCTCGCGGCGGCGACCCAGCCGTGGCTCGCCGACCACCTCGTGCAGGGCAGCGTCGTCGTGCCCGGTACCGCCTTCGTCGAGCTGGCGCTGCACGCCGGCGACGGCTTCGGGGCCGACCTGCTGGACGAGCTCGTCGTCGAGGCGCCGCTCGTCCTGCCCGAGCGCGGCGCCGTCGTCATCCAGGTGACCGTCGCCGCCGCCGACGACGACGGCCGCCGCCCCGTCACCATTCACTCCCGGCCGCAGGCCGAGGCGGACGGCGGCGCTGCCGACGACGCCGACTGGACCCGACACGCCAGCGGCACGCTCGTCTCCGGCAGGGGGTCGACGGGCCCGGCCGACCAGGACGTGACGGGGCAGGACGCCCAATCGCCGAACGCCCAATCGCCGAACGCCGGATCGCCGGACGCCGGATCGCCGGACGCCGGATCGCCGGACGCCGGATCGCCGGACGCCGGATCGCCGGACGCATGGCCACCGGCCGAGGCGATTGCGGTGGACCTCACCGACGGTTACGCCAAGCTGGCCGCGTCCGGGCTTGGCTACGGGGCCGCCTTCCAGGGTCTGCGTGCCGCCTGGCGCGAAGGCGACCACCTCTACGCCGAGGTCACCCTGCCGGAGCCGCAGGCCGATCACTCGCCCCACGGCGCCTTCGGGGTGCATCCCGCGCTGCTCGACGCCGCCTTCCACGCCGCGGCGCTGCACCGGCTGCCGGACACTCCGGCGGGCCACAGCCGGCTGCCGTACGCCTGGAACGGCGTGCGCCTGCACGCCACCGGCGCCACCAGCCTGCGCGTCCACGTCGCCGTCCACGGCACCGACGAGATCTCCCTGCACGCCACCGACCCCGCCGGCGCCCCCGTCATCACCGTCGACTCGCTGGTCTCCCGGCTGGTGTCGGCCGAGCAGGTCGCCGCGGCGCGGCGCGAGGCCGGACGCGCGGATCTGCTGTACGAGGTGACCTGGCCGGAACTGGAGGTCAGCGGCCCCGGCTCGGCCGCGGGTCCCTGGGCGGTGTTGGGCGAGGACGCCGACGACCTGGTCACGGCCCTGACCGCGGCCGGCATCGAGACGCGGACGGTCGCGGACTTCGCGGCGCTGGTCGCCGCCGCGGCCGACGCACCCCGCGCGGCAGACACACCCCGCGCGGCAGACACACCCCAGGCGGCGAACGGGCCCGACGCGGCGGACGGACCCGACGCGGCGGACGCGGACACCCCGCAGGTGGTGCTCGTCCGCGTACCCACGCTGTCGGCCGCCGGGTCGGGCGAGGCGGAGACGGTCGGCGTCGCGGACGGCGTCGCGGACGGCGCCACCCCGGCGTTGGCCAAGGCCACGGCCGCCGCCGTCCTGCCGCTCCTGCAGGACTGGCTGCGCACCGACCGGCCCGGCAGCACCCTCGCCGTGGTCACCTCCGGCGCGGTCAGCGTCGCCGGCGAGGCCCTCGACCTGACCAGCGCGCCCCTGACCGGTCTGCTGCGCACCGCCGTCGCCGAGCACCCCGGCCGGGTCCTGCACGTCGACCTCGACGGCGATCCGGCCAGCCACGCGAGCCTCCCGGCGACGGTCCTCGCCGCGCTGGCCGCGCAGGAGCCGCACCTCGCCCTGCGCCACGGCAGCGCCCACACCCCGCGGCTCACCCCCGTCCCGGCCGCGGGCTCCGCCGGCTCACCGGCGCCCAGCCCCGACCGCGCCGGGACCGCCGACGCTCAGCGCGACACCGCCGTCGACCCGGCGGATCCGGCGGGCTGGAACCTCGACCCCGACGGCACCGTCCTCATCACCGGCGGCCTCGGCACCCTCGCCCACCACCTCGCCCACCACCTCATCACCCACCACCACACCCGCCACCTCCACCTCACCAGCCGCACCGGCCCCCACCACCCCCACGCCACCGCACTACGCACCGAACTCGAAAACCTCGGCGCCACCATCACCATCACCGCCACCGACACCACCAACCCCACCCAACTCCACCACCTCCTTGACACCATCCCCGCAGCCCACCCCCTCACCGCCGTCATCCACACCGCCGGCACCCTCGACGACACCGCCCTCACCAACCTCACCCCCGAACGCCTCCACACCGTCCTCGCCCCCAAAATCGACGGCGCCTGGCACCTCCACCACCTCACCCGCCACCACCCCCTCAAAGCCTTCGTCCTCTACTCCTCCATCGCCGGCATCACCGGCAACCCCGGCCAAGCCAACTACGCCACCGCCAACACCTTCCTCGACGCCCTCGCCCACCACCGCCGAGCCCACGGACTCCCCGCCACCAGCCTCGCCTGGGGACTCTGGGACGACACCAGCACATTCACGGCACACCTGACGGCCGCCGACCGGGCCCGCATCGCGCGCAGCGGGGTCCGTCCGCTGGCCACCGCCCAGGGCCTGCGGCTGTTCGACGAGGCGGCCGCGGCGGACCGGGCGGTGCTCGTGCCCGTGCCGCTCGATCTCGCGGCGCTGCGGGCCCGAGCCGCCCACGACGGGGTGCCGCCGCTGCTGCGCGCCCTCGTCCGTCCCGTCCGGCGGGTCGCGGCGACCGCGTCGGCGGCCGGCGGGTCGGCCCTGGCCACCCGCCTCGCCGGACGGTCCGCCCCGGAGGCGACCGCGCTGCTGGTCGACCTGGTGCGGGCGGAGGTGGCCGGCGTGCTCGGGCACGCCGGGGTCGCGTCCGTCCCGGCCGACCGGGCCTTCTCCGAGCTGGGCCTGGACTCGCTGACCGCCGTCGAGCTGCGCAACCGGCTCAGCGCCGCCAGCGGCCTGCGGCTGCCCGCCACCCTCACCTTCGACCACCCGAGCCCGGCGGCCGTCGCCGAGCTGCTGCGCACGCAGCTGCTCGGGAGTGCGCCGGCCCGGCGGGAGGTGCCGCGTCCGCGCCGGCGCCGCGACGTCGAGGAGCCGATCGCGATCGTCGGGATGGCCTGCCGCCTGCCGGGCGGCGTCACCACGCCCGAGGAACTGTGGGAGCTGGTCGCCGGCGGCCGGGACGCCATCAGTGAGTTCCCCGTCAACCGCGGCTGGGACGTCGACGACCTGTTCGACCCCGACCCCGACGCCACCGGCAAGACCTACGCCCGCCACGGCGGCTTCCTGCACGACGCCGCCGACTTCGACGCCGAGTTCTTCGGCATCTCACCGCGCGAAGCCCTCGCCACCGACCCCCAGCAACGCCTCCTGCTCGAAACCAGCTGGGAAGCCATCGAACGCGCCGGCATCGACCCCACCACCCTTCGCGGCAGCACCACCGGCGTCTTCGCCGGCGTCATGTACCACGACTACTCCCAGCGCATCCACGCCGTGCCGCGGGCCCTGGAGGGCTACCTCGGCAACGGCAACGCCGGGTCGATCGCGACCGGACGGATCTCCTACACGTTCGGCTTCGAGGGACCGTCGGTCACCATCGACACCGCCTGCTCGTCCTCGCTGGTCGCCCTGCACCTCGCCGCCCAGGCACTACGCAGCGGCGAGACCGACCTGGCGCTGGCCGGCGGGGTCGCGCTGATGGCCTCCCCGGCGGCGTTCGTCGAGTTCTCCCGGCAGCGCGGACTGTCCCCCGACGGGCGGTGCAAGGCCTTCGCCGCCGCCGCCGACGGCGTCGGCTGGGCCGAGGGCGCCACCATGCTCCTCGTCGAACGGCTCTCCGACGCCCAACGCCACGGCCACCCCGTCCACGCCGTGATCCGCGGCAGCGCCGTCAACCAGGACGGCGCCTCCAACGGGCTGACCGCCCCGAACGGCCCCTCCCAGCAGCGGGTCATCCGCGCCGCCCTCGCCGCAGCCCACCTGAACCCCGCCGACATCGACGCCCTCGAGGCCCACGGCACCGGCACCCCACTCGGCGACCCCATCGAGGCCCAGGCCATCCTCGCCACCTACGGCCAGAACCGCCCCACCGACCGGCCGCTCTGGCTCGGCAGCCTCAAGTCCAACATCGGCCACACCCAGGCCGCCGCCGGCGCCGCCGGCATCATCAAGACCGTCCTCGCGATCCAGCACGGCACCCTGCCCCAGACCCTGCACATCGACGAACCGAGCCCCCACGTCGACTGGACCGACGGCGACGTCGCGCTCCTCACCGAGCCCACCCCCTGGCCCGACACCGACCGCCCGCGCCGCGCCGCCGTCTCCTCCTTCGGCATCAGCGGTACCAACGCCCACGTCATCATCGAACAGGCACCCGCGGAGCGGAACGTCCTCGCGGCCCGGACGACCGAGCCGACGCCGACCACCGAGCCGACGCGGACGACCGAGCCGACGCCGACCACCGAGCCGACGCGGACGGGCGGCGGCCCGGCGCTGCCGTGGATCCTGTCGGCCCGCACGCCGGACGCGCTGCGGGCGCAGGCGGACCGGCTCGGGGCGTTCGTCCGGTCCGACGCCGGCGCCGGGCTCGACCCGGCGGACGTCGCCGACGCCCTGGTCGCGGCGCGGACCGTCTTCGAGCAGCGGGCCGTGGTGCTCGGCACCGACCGCGACGGCCTGCTGGGCGCGGTGGACGCGCTGGCTGCCGCGACGGCCAGCGCCCGCGTCGTGCGCGGCGCCGCCGACACCACCGCCACCACCGTGTTCGTGTTCCCCGGCCAGGGCAGCCAGTGGGCCGGGATGGCCCGCGAGCTGCTCGCCACCAGCCCGGTCTTCGCCGATCACCTCGACGCCGTCGCCGCCGCCCTGGCTCCGTACGTCGACTGGAACCTGCTCGACGTCCTGCACGAACGGCCCGACGCGCCCACCCTCGACCGGGTCGACGTCGTGCAGCCGACGCTGTTCGCCGTCCTCGTCGCCCTGGCCCGGCTCTGGCAGCACCACGGGGTCCACCCGCAGGCCGTCGTCGGGCACAGCCAGGGCGAGATCGCCGCCGCGCACATCGCCGGCGCCCTCACCCTCGACGACGCCGCCCGCGTGGTCGCCCTGCGCAGCCGGGCCCTGACCGCCATCACCTCGCCGGGCGCGATGGCGTCGATCAACCTGCCGGTCGACGAGATCACGCCGCTGCTGACCCCGGGCCTGTCCGTCGCCGCCGTCAACAGCCCCGCCACGGCGATCGTCGCCGGCGACGAGGCCGAGCTCCATGCGCTGCTCACCGTCGTGCGGGAACGGGGCACCCGGACCCGGGTCCTGCCGGTCACCTACGCCTCGCACTCGCCCCACGTCGAGGCGATCCGGGACGAGCTGCTCACCGCCCTCGCGCCCATCCGCCCCCAGCCGGCCGCCATCCCGATCCTGTCCACCGTCACCGCCGACTGGATCGACCCCACCACCCTCACCGCCGACTACTGGTACACCAACCTGCGCCAACCCGTCCTGTTCGAACCCGCCACCCGCGCCCTGCTCCAGGCCGGCCACGACCTGTTCATCGAGATCAGCCCCCACCCCGTCCTCACCACCGCCCTCGCCGAAACCCTCGACACCACCCCCGACCTGCCCGGCCCCGTCGCCATCACCGAAACCCTGCGCCGCGACACCGGCGACCTCACCAAGATCCACGCCGCGTTGGCGGAGTCCTGGGTCCGCGGGGCCAGGGTGGACTGGCGGATCGTGCTCGGAGCGTCCGTCACCGATCCCGGCACCGGCAGCCACGCCACCGCCGGCGGCCACGCCACGGCCGGCAGCCACGCCACCGCCGGCAGTCCCGGCGCCGCGGACGGTTCGGCTCGGCGCCGCCGTTGGGTGAGCCTGCCGACGTACGCGTTCCAGCGGCGGCGCTACTGGCTGGATCCCACCCCGGTCCGGCTCGTCGACGGCGAGCTCGTCGCCGACGGGCCCGGCGGCGACGGCACGCTGGCCGGGCTGGCCGCGGCCCCGAGCGGGCCGAGTCTGGCCGAGCGGCTCGCCGGGCTCGCCCCGAGCGAGCGTGACGAGCTACTGCTGACCCTGGTCCGCGCGGAGGCGGCGGTGGTCCTCGGCCACGACAGCCCGGCGACGGTCGGGGCCACCCGGGCGTTCCGCGAGCTGGGCCTCACCTCGCTGACCGCCGTCGACCTGCGCAACCGACTGAACGCGGCGACCGGGCTCACCCTGCCGGCCACGCTCGTGTTCGACTACCCGACCCCCGTGGCGATCGCCGACTTCCTGGCGGGCGAGCTGGGCTCCGCCCAGACGATGGACACCTCCTCGCCGTTGCGCGTCCTGGACCGGTTGGAGGCGGTGCTGGAGGCGACCGGCGGCGACAACGCCGACACCGCCGAGGCGGTGACCCGGCTGCGGGCGCTGGTCGCCCGGTGGGCGGACGTCGTCCCCGCGGACCCGGCCGACGACGACGACCTCGACCTCGACTCCGCCACCGACGACGAGTTGTTCGCCCTGCTGGACGACAACGTCGAGTCCTCCTGACCCCGTCGCAGTTCATCCTGAGGAGCCACCGACCATGTCATCCAACGACGCCAAGCTCCGCGAGTATCTCAAGCGCGCGGTCAGCGATGCCCGGACGGCGCAGAAGCGCCTGCGGGAGGTCGAGTCGAGCCGCCGGGAACCGATCGCGATCGTGGGCATGGCCTGCCGGCTGCCGGGCGGGGTCACCACCCCGGAGGAACTGTGGGAGCTGGTCGCCGACGGCCGGGACGCGATCAGCGAGTTCCCGACGGACCGGGACTGGAACGTCGAGGAGCTGTTCGACCCCGACCCGGACGCGGCGGGAAAGTCCTACACCCGCCACGGCGGCTTCCTGCACGACGCCGCCGACTTCGACGCCGAGTTCTTCGGCATCTCCCCCCGCGAGGCCCTCGCCACCGACCCGCAGCAGCGGCTGCTGCTGGAGACGGCCTGGGAGGCGTTCGAGCGGGCGGGCATCGACCCGACGACGCTGCGGGGCAGCCGGACCGCGGTGTTCGCCGGGATCGCCGGGCAGGACTACGCGGCCCGCCTGCACGAGATACCCGACGAACTGGAGGCGTACATCGGCCTGGGGACGCTCGGCAGCGTGCTGTCCGGGCGGATCTCCTACACGTTCGGCTTCGAGGGGCCGTCGGTCACCGTCGACACGGCCTGCTCGTCGTCCCTGGTCGCCCTGCACCTGGCCAGTCAGGCGCTGCGGGGTGGCGAGGCCGACCTGGCGCTGGCCGGCGGGGTCGCGGTGATGTCGTCGCCGGCGGCGTTCATCGAGTTCTCCCGCCAGCGCGGGCTGTCCCCCGACGGCCGCTGCAAGGCCTTCGCCGATGCCGCCGACGGCACCGGCTGGGCCGAGGGCGTCGGCATCCTGCTCCTGGAGCGACTCTCCGACGCCCGCCGCAACAACCATCCCGTCCTGGCCGTGGTGCGGGGCAGCGCGGTGAACTCCGACGGCGCCTCCAACGGCCTGACCGCGCCGAACGGCCCGTCGCAGCAGCGGGTCATCCGCGCCGCGCTGGCCAGCGCCCGCCTCTCCGCCGCCGACGTCGACGCCGTCGAGGCCCACGGGACCGGCACCCCGCTCGGCGACCCCATCGAGGCCCAGGCCATCCTCGCCACCTACGGCCAGAACCGCCCCACCGACCGGCCGCTGTGGCTCGGCAGTCTCAAGTCCAACATCGGCCACACCCAGGCCGCCGCCGGCGCCGCCGGTGTCATCAAGACCGTCCTGGCCCTCCAGCACGGCCTGCTGCCCCGCACCCTGCACGTCGACGAGCCGTCCACGCAGGTGAACTGGTCGACGGGAGCGGTCGAGCTGCTCACCGAGGCCCGCGCCTGGCCCGAGACCGGCGCCCCCCGCCGGGCCGGCGTCTCGGCGTTCGGCGTCAGCGGCACCAACGCCCACGTCATCATCGAGCAGGCCCCCGTCAAGCAGGCCCCGGCGGACGACGGCGCGCCCGAGGGGAACGTCGACGGCCAGGACGCCACCCCGGCCTCGAACGCCCCCGCCCGGCCTAGCCACGCCGCCCAACCACAGGACGTGGACCGCCAGGGCGCCGACCGACCGGACGGCGCCGAACGACGGCCGGACGCGGAGCCGGAACGGGCCGCCCTGCCGGTGCTGGTGCCGTTGTCCGCGCGCAGCCCGGAGGCGCTACGCGACCAGGCCCGCCGCCTGGCCGTCCACCTGCGCACCCACAACGCCGGCGACCCCGATCGTGCCGGCGACCCCGATCACGCCAACGGCGCCGGTGGAGCCGATCGCGCCGTTGACGCTAACGACGCCGGTGGAGCCGCCCGTGTGCCGCTGCCGGCGCTGGCCCGGGCGCTGGCGACGCGCACCGCGTTCCCGCACCGCGCCGTCACCCTCGCCACCAGCACCCCCGAACTGCTCACCGGCCTGAACCAGCTCGCCGACGGCCACCCGGACTCCCGCGTCATCACCGGCCAAGCCGGCCTGGGCAAGCTCGCCTTCACATTCAGCGGCCAGGGCAGCCAGTACCCCCGCATGGGCCACACCCTCTACGCCACCCACCCCATCTACCGCCAAGCCCTCCACGACACCGCCGACGCCCTCAACCCCCACCTCGACCAGCCCCTACTCGACATCCTCCACGCCGACCCCGACAGCCCAGAAGCCACGACCATCCACCACACCGCCTGGACCCAACCCACCCTCTTCGCCCTCCAAACCGCCCTCTACCACCTCATCACCAGCCACGGCATCACCCCCGACTACCTCATCGGCCACAGCCTCGGCGAAATCACCGCCGCCCACCTCGCCGGCATCCTCACCCTCGACGACGCCGCCCGACTCGTCACCACCCGCGCCCACCTCCTCGCCAGCCTCCCCCCCGGCGGCGGCATGCTCACCCTCCACACCGACGAACCCACCACCCGCACCCTCATCACCCACCACCCCAGCATCGACATCGCCGCCCTCAACAGCCCCACCAACACCGTCATCGCCGGCGACACCCCCACCCTCACCCACATCGCCGAACAAGCCGCCCTGCAGGGCATCCGCAGCCGCACCCTCACCGTCAGCCACGCCTTCCACAGCCCCCTCACCAACCCCATCCTCACCCCCTTCCACACCACCGCCGCCACCCTCACCTACCACCAACCCACCATCCCGATCATCGCCGGCCTCACCGGCACCCTCCCCACCGACAGCGACCACACCACCGCCGACTACTGGACCCGCCACATCCGCCACACCGTCCGCTACACCCACGGCACCACCACCCTGTCCGAACAGGGCGTCACCACCTACCTCGAACTCGGACCCGACACCACCCTCACCACCCTCACCACCCAAACCCTCACCACCCTCGACCGCAGCGGTCATCGGCCACGCTTCACCGCCACCCCCACCCTCCACCGCACAAAGCCCCCCACCACCACCCTCGCCACCGCACTGGCCACCCTCCAGGCGGCAGGCCACACCCCCACGCCTCCCAGCATCAGCAGCGCCGTCCCCAGCGCGCAGGGTGCTACCGGCGACGACACCAGCCCCGACAGCTCCACCAGCCCTCACAGCTCCACCAGCCCCGCCAGCTCTGCAGCCGACGCCGGCGACCCGGCCCGTCTCGCGGCCGCCCTGCCCACCTACCCCTTCCAGCGCCAGCGGTACTGGCTGCGGGAGGCGTCGACCGGTGGGCACAGCGTCGCCGGGCTGGGCCTCGCCAGCGCGGACCATCCGCTGCTCGGCGCGGCCATCGGACTGGCCGACCAGGACGGGGTGCTGTTCTCCGGCCGGCTCTCGCTGGCGACGCATCCCTGGCTGGCCGACCACGCGGTGCAGGGCAACGTACTCGTGCCCGGCACCGCCTTCGTCGAGCTGGCGCTGCGGGCCGGCGACGACCTCGGGGTGGGGGCGCTGGACGAGCTGGTCTTCGAGGCGCCGCTCATCCTGCCCGAGCGCGCCGCCGTCGCCATCCAGGTCACCGTGACCGCCGCCGACGACACCGGCCGTCGCCCCGTCGCCGTCCACTCCCGGCCGCAGGACTCGCCCGACGCCGCGTGGACACGGCACGCCAGCGGGGTCTTCGCCGCCGCCGACGGCGACGAGGGAGCAGGCGCCGGCGACGCGCCCGAAGCGCTGACCGCCTGGCCGCCGCCGGGCGCGCTGGAGGTGCCCGTCGGGGACGTCTATCCGGCACTGGCCGCCTCGGGGCTCGCCTACGGGCCGGCCTTTCAGGGACTGCACGCCGCCTGGCGCGCCGGCGACGACCTGTACGCCGAGGTCACCCTCCCCGACGCCGGGACCGACCAGCACCAGGCCGCCGCCTTCGGCGTGCACCCCGCGCTGCTCGACGCGGCCGTCCACCTGTCGGTCTTTCACGGGCTCGCGGACGTGCCCGCTGGCCACAGCCGGCTGCCGTTCGCGTGGAACGGTGTGCGCCTGCACGCCACCGGCGCCACCAGCCTGCGCGTCCACGTCGACGTCCACGGCACCGACGAGATCTCCCTGCACGCCACCGACCCCGCCGGCGCCCCCGTCATCACCGTCGACTCGCTGCTGGCCCGGGTCGTCTCCGCCGAGCAGCTCGCCGCGGCCCGGCGCCGCCGTTCGGACTCGCTCTACGAGGTGACCTGGCCACCTCTGCGGCTGTCCGCGGCGGGACCAGGGGCCACCAACTGGGCCGTCATCGGCTCCGGCGATGCCGTGCCGGCCGAGCTCGGGGCGAGCGTCACCAGGACGGATCATCCCGACCTCGCGTCCCTCGGTGTCGCGGTCGAGGCCGGCGCGGCCGTTCCCGACCTCGTCGTCCTGTCCCTCGGCGCCCTTCCTCTCGGCCCCCCTGCCCACGACGGTCTTCGCACCGACGCCGGGGACCTCGCGGGCCCCACCGGCGCCCCCGATCTCCCGGACGTCCCCGCCGCGGCGCGGGCGGCCACCGAGCGGGCGGTGGACCTGCTGCGGGCCTACCTGTCCGAGCAGCGGTGGGACGCGACCCGGCTCGTGGTCCTCACCTCGGGCGCGGTGAGCGTCGCCGGCGAGGACGTCGACCTCACCACCGCCCCGCTGTGGGGGCTCGTACGCACCGCCCAGAACGAGCACCCCGACCGCATCCTGCTCATCGACCTCGACGCCGACCCCGACAGCCGCACCGCCCTGCCCGCCGCCGTCGCCACCGCCCAGGCCACCGGCGACAACCAGCTCGCCCTACGCCGCGGCACCGCCCACACCCCACGCCTCGTCCCAGCCACCACGCCCGACGCGGCCGACGCGGCCGACGCGACGAATCCGGCGGGTCCGGCCGATCAGGCGGATCCGGCGGGTCCGGCGGGTCCGGCGGGCTGGAACCTCGACCCCGACGGCACCGTCCTCATCACCGGCGGCCTCGGCACCCTCGCCCACCACCTCGCCCACCACCTCATCACCCACCACCACACCCGCCACCTCCACCTCACCAGCCGCACCGGCCCCCACCACCCCCACGCCACCGCACTACGCACCGAACTCGAAAACCTCGGCGCCACCATCACCATCACCGCCACCGACACCACCAACCCCACCCAACTCCACCACCTCCTCGACACCATCCCCCCAGCCCACCCCCTCACCGCCGTCATCCACACCGCCGGCACCCTCGACGACACCACCCTCACCAACCTCACCCCCGAACGCCTCCACACCGTCCTCGCCCCCAAAATCGACGGCGCCTGGCACCTCCACCACCTCACCCGCCACCACCCCCTCAAAGCCTTCGTCCTCTACTCCTCGCTTGCGGGGCTCGTCGGCGGAGCCGGGCAGGGCAGCTACACCGCGGCGAACACCTTCCTCGACGCCCTCGCCCACCACCGCCGAGCCCAGGGACTCCCCGCCACCAGCCTCGCCTGGGGACTCTGGGACGACACCAGCACGTTCACCGAGAACCTCACCGCAGCCGACCGGGCCCGCATCGCGCAGAGCGGCCTGCGGTCGTTGGCGCCCGCCGACGGCCTCGCCCTGTTCGACGCCGCCGGCACGCTGCGCCAACCGCTGCTCGTCCCCGCCGCCCTCGACGTCGCCACGATCAGCCGGCGGGCGGCCGCCGACGGGGTGCCCCCGTTGCTGCGCGGCCTCGTCCGCCCGGGTCGCCGGGGTGCCGCGCAGGCAGGCACGGCGTCGAGGGCGGACGCCGCGGCGCTGCGCGGCAGGCTGGCGGCGGCCGCCGACGAGCAGCGGGAGTCGATCCTGCTCGAGCACGTCCGCCAGGAGGTCGCGGCGGTGCTGGGCCACCGCGACGTCGACACCGTCGAGGCCGAGCGGGACTTCGGCGAGCTGGGCCTGGACTCGCTGACCGCCGTCGAACTGCGCAACCGGCTGAACACCGCCACCGGCCTGCGGCTGCCCGCCACCCTCACCTTCGACCACCCGAGCGCGACCGCGCTCGCCGCGTACCTCGCCGAGCAGCTCGCGAAGATCCTGGCCGCCACGCCCACCGGGGGTGGCGCGAACGCGGCGGCCAGCGGGCCGGCGGCGGCCCGGCCGACCGCCATCGGCCCGCAGGAGGGGCCGCTGTCCGAGCTGTACCAGGCGCTGTGCGCCCGGGACAACTTCGCCGCCGCGGCCCAGCTCCTGGTCGTCGCCTCGGCCCTGCGACCCGTCTTCGGCGCCGCCGACAGCGCGCGGCACGCCGTACCGACGCTCCAGCTCGCCGAAGGGCCGGAGCACACCGAAGGGCCGGAGCACGCCGAAGGGCCGGCGCGTCATCGGCTGATCTGCTTCCCGGCGATGAGCGCGATCTCCGGGCCGCACGAGTACGCGCGGCTCGGCACGCTGCTGCGCGGCGAACGGGACGTGTTCGTGCTGCCCTCGCCGGGCTACGACGAGAACGACCACGTCCCGATCGACGAGCCCACCTACATCGAGATGCACGTGCGGGAGGTGACCAGGCTGGTCGGCGACGAGCCGTTCGTGCTCGTCGGCCGCTCGATGGGCGGGGTCGTCGCACACGCGGTGGCGGCGGAGCTGGAGAACGCCGGGATCGCCCCGTCCGGGCTGGTGCTCGTCGACAGCTACCCGCCCGAGAGCGCCGTCCGCGAGGGCATGGCGGACTGGTGGCTGACCGCGATGATCACCGGAATGCTCGACCGGGTCGACCGTTACCAGATGGTCTGGAGCGACGCGAGCCTGACCACGATGGGCGCCTACGTGCGGGTCTTCAACGGGTGGCAGGCGAAGCCGGTCGCCGCCCCGACGCTGCTCATCCGGGCGGCGGACCCGCTGCGGCGGACGATCATCGATCCGGCGGACCCGGACGGCTGGCAGGCGTACTGGACCACCCCGCACACGACGGTGGACGTGCCCGGCGAGCACTTCTCGATCCTCGAGGAGCACTCGCCGACGACGGTGGCGGCGATCCGCCAGTTCATCGACTCCCTCGTCTGACGTCTGACGTCTGAGGTCGGACGGCGGAGGACGACGACGACGGCGGCGGAGGACGACGGACGGCGGACGGCGGACGGCGGACGGCGGACGGCCGGCACGGCTACGTACTTCTACCTAGCCGTGCCGGACCATTCCTGGTTGGCCGTCCGTCGCCGTCCGGGCCAACCGTCCGGACCACGCAGTTCTTTGTTGTGCAGCTTCGGAGAACAAGCAACCAGAAAGCAGCCCACCACGTTTCCGAGCCCGGTAAGGTTGGGAAACATCAGCGGCACACCGGCCGGCGCGAGTGCCACCGGAATAACACAGCCGATCAATCCGGGCCGGATGCTGCCCGATTACTACACGCATGTTGCGGTGCCGTTCGACGAACGACCGCGGTGCGGGAGAGAAGAGTCGACATGGCCAGGGGAGCAGTCGTCGTCACCGGCGCCGCGGCCGGGATCGGCGAGGCAACCGTCGAACTGTTCGCCGAACGCGGGTTCGGTGTCGTCGCCGTCGACGTGTCCGAGGAGGGCCTGGCCAAGCTCGGCACCCGCGCGGACGTGGTGACCCTCGTCGGTGACGTGGCCGACCCGGCGACGAACGACGCCATGGTCGCCCTGGCGGTCGAGCGCTTCGGCCGGCTCGACGCGGCGGTGCTCAACGCCGGTCTCGGGGGCGCGCCGCCGATCGAGGCGGCCGGCGCGACCGAGAGCCTCGACACGATCTACGCCGTGAACGTCCGCGGGCTGGTGCTGGGGATCCGCGCGGCCGCGCCGGCGCTACGGGCCGCCGGCGGCGGGTCGATCGTCGTGACGTCGTCCGGCGCCGGGCTGCGGGGCGACCCCTACACCTGGGCCTACAACACGACGAAGGCCGCGGCGAACAACCTGGTGCGCTCCGCCGCGCTGGACTACGCCTTCGAGGGCATCCGGATCAACGCCGTCGCCCCCGGCCTCACCGAGACCCCCCGCACCGCCGGCCAGCGCGCCGACCCGGCCTTCGCCGCGGCGGTGACCCGGCGGGTCCCGCTGGGGCGCTGGGCGCAGCCGGCGGAGCAGGCCGAGGTCATCTACTTCCTCGCGTCCCCGGCGGCGTCGTACATCACCGGCGCCGTCATACCGGTCGACGGCGGCCTGTCCGCCTCGAACGGGATTCTGCTGCCGCCCACCTACCCGGGCGAACCGCCGCAGTAATCCGTCTACGGACGATTTGATTTCAGATCATCTTCAAAGTCAACCACGGAAAGGGGCCGGCATGAGCATCGAGGGCAACAAGGAGATCGCGCGGCGGCTTTACGAGGAGGTGGTGAACTACGGGAAGGCGGAGCTGCTGGAGACGTTCGTCGCCGACGACTCCGACGACACCACCCGCCAGCACGCCGGCTGGTCCATCGGCCGCGCGGGATTCCGGGAGCACCTCGAGTGGCTGCGCTCGGCGGTCCCGGACGTGCACACCACGGTGACCGATCTCGTCGCGGAGGACGACCGGGTGGTCGTGTACTGGCGGATCGAGGGCACCCATCAGGGTGAGCTGTTCGGTGCGGCCGCGACCGGCAAGCCCATCGACGCGACCAGCATCAGCCTCATCACCTTCCGGGACGGCCAGATCGTCAACTACACCGTGCTGCCCGACCGGCTCACCATCCTGCGTCAGGTCGGCGCCGTCGCCGCCGCCTGAGCACGCCGGCCGCGACGGAGGGGACGACCGCGATGAGCGCGAAGCTGTCGGCCGCCGATCTCGCCGAGATCGGACAGACCCTGGCCCTGTTCTCGCACGTGTTCGACAACCGGCAGGCCGACGACCTCGGGCTGGTGTTCACCGCGGACGTCGCGGTCGAGTTCCAACGCAGCGGCAGGTCCCTGCGCGGGCTCGCCGAGGTGGCGCAGTTCCAGCGCGGGCTGCCACCCGACGCCGCCGACCATCAGACCGTGAGCACCGTGGTCCTGGCCGACCCGGACGGCACGGTGCGGGCGGTGAGCCGTTACCTCGCCGTGCTCGCCGACGGTTCGGTGACCAACGGCGAGTACCGGGACGTCCTGGTCCGGACCGGCGACGGGTGGCGGATCGCCGCCCGGCAGATCGTGCCCCGCTACCCCCTGGCCGCCGACGCGCCGGACGCCGGGCGGGCGGTCGTCCAGCAGCCGCTGCCCGGACCGTGGCGGGCATCGGCCGACCGGCTGCCGCACCTCGCGCCGTGACCCGGCCCGGCCCGGCCGGCCACCGGCCGGGCCGTCAGACCCTCAGGCCGTCGGGGCGGCGCTCGGGGTGTTCGGGGTGTTCGGGGTGAGGTTGAGCAGCTCGCACAGGTCGCGCAGCTCGTCGCGGTACAGCCGGGCCGGGTCGTTCACCTGCGGCCGCAGGTGGCCGTACACCTCCAGCGCGACGAGGCCGTGCAGACGGCCCCAGATCCGCAGGGACAGCGCGGCGCCGTCGGGCGGGAAGTCGGGAAACGAGGTCCGCGCCATCGCGGCGAAGTCGGGCCGGAAGTCCGACCACGTGTACAGGCCGGCGGGCGGGGTGGCCCCGTTCGCGGGCCACGCGGCGGCGACGATCCTGATCAGGACGCCGCAGGCCCGGTGCTCGGCGGCGAGTTCGGCGCCGTCGTCGCGCACCTTGTAGCCGGGGATGGGATCGCCGTACACGAGCTGGAACTCCGGGGGCCGGCCGATCGCCCACTCCCGGTAGGTCACCCCGACGGCCTCGAGCTGGCCGGCCGGGTCGTCGGGCCGGGAGCGGCGCGCGGCCTCCAGCGCCTGGGCGAGGGAGTCGTACACGTCGACGATCAGGGCGGTGATCAGATCGTCCCGGGTGTCGTAATAGCTGTACAACGCGCCGGCGGTCATCCCCATCTCCCGCGCTATCGCCCGCAGCGACAGGCCCGCGGCGCCCTGCTCGGCCATGTGACGAAGCGCGATCTCCTTGATGTCCCGCACGGTCTCGACCCGCAGGCGCTCCCGCCGACTCAGTTTCACTCCGTCCACTCTTGACACCTTACAATGCCCAACTACTATACGGCGCTTAGAGACAGCATCCCGTTCAGAGACAGCGTCTCGTTCAGCAACCACTCATGGAGCAGAAACAGAACGGTGTGTAGAATCTGGGCACTGCACCCCGAGCGCGCTCACCGTCGAGAGCCGGGCGCGACCACCCGGGGCCTGATCCGCCGCCCAGCGACGGAACCGACGCCCAGCGACAGAAAGAGCCACCCCAGTGGATGCATCCGCGCCCCGACCACGGCCGGGGCTCGGGCTGACGCTCGCACTCCTGGCGTTCGCCCAGTTCATGATCGCTATTGACTACAACATCGTGTACGTCGCGCTGCCGGACATCGGCCGGGAGCTCGACTTCAGTTCCCAGTCCCTGCAGTGGGTCGTCAGTGCCTACGCGGTGACGTTCGGGGGGCTGCTGCTGCTGGGCGGCCGGGCGGCCGACCGGCTCGGGTCGCGGCGGGTGTTCCTCACCGCGGTGCTGCTCTACGGCCTGTCCTCGCTCGCCGGCGGCCTCGCGAACGACCCGGGGCTGCTGATCGCGGCGCGGGCCGTGCAGGGGGTCGGCGGGGCGCTGCTGTTCCCGGCGATCCTCACCCTGATCAACACGACCTTCCGGCCGGGCGCCGAGCGCACCCGCGCGCTGGCCGCGTGGGGTGCCGCGGGTGGTGGCGGGCTCGCCGCCGGCGCGCTGCTCGGCGGCGTCCTGACCAACTACCTCGGTTGGGAGTGGGTCTTCTTCGTCAACGTTCCGGTCGCGGCGGTCATCGCCGTGGCGGCGCCGCGGCTGCTGGCGGCGGACGGCACCCGGCCGTCGCGCACCGGATTCGACCTTCCCGGTGGCCTGCTGGCCACCGCCGGGGTCGCCCTGGTCGTGTTCGGGTTGGTCAGCGGGCCGGACGCGGGCTGGTGGTCGGTGCGCGCGGCCGGCGCGATCGCGCTCGGCGTGGTGATCCTCGCCGGCTTCGCCGTCCTCGAGGGGCGGCTGCGCAACCCGCTGCTGCCGCCGCGGCTGCTGGGATACCGCAACCTCACCACGGCCGTGCTCGCCGTGTTCGTCTTCGCCGGCACGCTCGCCGGCGAGTACTTCCTGTTCACCACCTATCTGCAGAACGTCCTCGGCTACAGCCCGTTGAAGGCGGGACTGGCCTTCCTCCCGCTGACGCTGATCTCCATGGCCGGCGCCGGCCCGCTGGCCACCACCAGCGTCGCCAGGCTGGGGTACGGCGCGACGATGGCCCTCGCGCTGCTGCTGTGCGGGATCGGCATCGGGCTGCTCGTCCCCGGCATGTCGGTGGGCGGTTCCTATCCGGCGCTCCTGCCCGGCATCGCGGTGTGGGGCATCGGCGGCGGCATCGCCTTCACGGTGTGCTTCTCGGCGGCCGGGCACGGGATCGCCGTCGAGGAGCAGGGCGTGGCCAACGCGGTCGCCTCCACCTCGCAGCAGGTCGGCAGCGCGGTGGGGCTGGCGGCGATCGTGGCGGTGGCCAACTCCGGGCTCGACCTCGGCGTCGGCGGCGCCCCCACGCCGGACAGCGTGGTGGACGGGCTACGGGTCGGCGGCCTGGTCTCCGCCGTCACCGCCGTGGTGATCAGTGTGGTCGTCGCCCTGCTCCTGCGCGACCGCCCGTCGGCAGCGTCCAGCCCGGCGACGCCGTCCGCGCCCGGGGCGGGTGTGCCGGAGGCCACCGGCGACGAGGACGTCCGAGCCTATTCCTGAACCGTTCGAGGAAGGCGGATTCGCCGGCACCGACCGGCGGTCGGCTGAGCGGACAGTCATCCGTAACTATTCGGACCGTCGGCCGAACGCCGACGGTCATCGAACCGGTCCTTGCGCCCGGGATCGAACCCCCACATAGCACGGACTGTGCGTCGGGTTGGACGTAACCACGACCACGACAAAATCGCAGTCGATAACTTCGGAAGTGGCATGCATCACAGTTTCCACCACAAAAGTGCCAGGTTTCTCTAAGATGAATTCCGTGGACGACCGGCAGCACCTTCCGACCTCGCGGACGCGCCGCCGGACATTGACTTCCATTCCGCGTGCGCCGTTCGGCCACGCCCTCGTCCGACCGCCCCGGCAGATCGCCGGAACAGCAGCGCGCACCGTCCTCACCGCGCGCCGGCACATCGATCTGCTGCGGGTTTCGAGCGCTTCCTGTCCCGGCGGCGACCGGCATTCCCGCTAGAGCAGGACAGCCGAAAGACCACCACCGCCCGCCCTCACCTTGAGGTGCGGTCGACCGCCCGACCGGGCCCGGAGGATGTCGGGGCAGGTTCACGGTCCTGGCGGTCCGCGCGGCCCTGATGGCCCGACCCCGCACGGGGAATCGATTATATGATCATGGACCGCCGCGCCCCGGACCCCGGCGCGGCGGCTTGCCGAACGTTCTCCGGTAACGCCGTCTCCGCCGCGCCGAGACACCTTCGATCGGCCATTTCCGGTCTCTTCCCAGCCCTTTTCGTGCACACGTCGGCTGCCGCCATCGGGCCAGTCCCGGCAATTCCGCACCACGCCATCCTCCATACTCCCGGAGCACACGCATGCGTCTCGCCAGACCCGTCCACCTTCTTTTCGCCGCGGCGACAGCGGCGACCCTGGTTCTCACCTCCTGCGGCTCGGACTCGGGTTCCGGCTCCGACGCGGGAGGGTCCGGGGCTGGATCGGGCAAGCCCAAGGCCGGCGGGTCGCTGACCTACGCCCTCGACGTCGAACCCACCTGCTTCGATCTTCAGGTCAATCAGCAGGGAATCACCGGTGACATCGAACGCGGGGTGGTCGACTCCCTGGTGACCGTCGACGCCAAGGGCGTATTCCATCCGTGGCTGGCGACGTCGTGGGAGGTCGCCTCGGACCTGAAGACCTACACCTTCAAGCTGCGCGAGGGGGTGACGTTCACCGACGGCACGCCGTTCGACGCGGCCGCGGTGAAGGCGAACTTCGACCGCATCGTCGACAAGAAGACGAAGTCGCAGTACGCGGCCACCCTGCTCGGCCCCTACACCGGCACCGACGTCGTCGACGCGCACACGGTGAAGGTCAACTTCTCCAAGCCCTTCGCCCCGTTCCTGCAGGGCGCGAGCACCCCCAACCTGGGCTTCTACTCCACCCGTTCGCTCAGCCACGGGCCCGACGCACTGTGCGCCGGCGGCAGCGCGATCGTCGGCACCGGACCGTTCGTCTTCACCAGCTACACCAAGGGCCAGAGCGTCGTCCTGACGAAGAACCCGAAGTACAACTGGGCGCCGCAGCAGGCCGCGCACACCGGCGCGGCCTACTTGGACAAGGTGACCTTCCGCTTCCTGACCGAGGACACGGTCCGGGTCGGCGCCGTGACCAGCGGCCAGGTCGACGTGGCCACGAGCATCCCGCCGTCGGACACCAGGACGGTCGAGGCGGACAAGGGCCTGCAGATCCGCAAGGTGGAGGACGCCGGCGGCGCCTACAACGTCTACCTCAACACCGCGCACGGACCCCTGGACGACGTGCGGGTCCGCCGGGCGATCCAGCTCGGCGCCAACGTCGACCAGGCCGTGAAGACGGTGTACTTCGGCCAGTACGCCCGGGCGTGGAGCCCGCTGACCCCGGCCACCCCGTCCTACGACAAGACGCTGACCAACGCCATCGCGTTCGATCCGACGGCCGCCGGGAAGCTGCTCGACGAGGCCGGGTGGACGGGGCGTGACGGCCAGGGTTACCGGACCAAGGACGGCAAGCGGCTGACCGTGAACTGGCCGTGGAACCCGCCGCACACCCGCGAGCAGCGGGAGGTCGTCGCCCAGGCGATCCAGGCGGACCTGAAGAAGATCGGCGTGGAGGTCACCCGACCCGCCCTCGACATCGGCGCCTACGTCTCCCTGGCCCTGAACGGCAACTACGACCTGTACGACTTCTCGTGGACGCGGTTCGAGCCGGACATCCTGCGCGGGTTCTTCAACTCGGCCAGCCTGCCGGCCACCGGCGGTCAGAACGCCGCTAACCTGAAGGACCCGCAGGTGGACACCTGGACCGACGCCGGCGCGGCCACCCTCGACCGGGCCAAGCGGGACGACCTGTACGGCAAGGTGCAGCACCGGGTGGTCGTCGACGACGCGGTCGTGCTGCCGATCTACATCCCGACGAAGCTCGTCGCCATCGCGACCGACGTGTCGGGGCTGACCGTCGACCCCAACGGCAAGCCGCTGCTCTTCGACACCTGGCGCAGCTGACCATGACGGGGGGGGTTGCCGCCGCCGTCGGCCGCCGGGTGGCCGCCGCGGCGGCGGTCATGCTGGGCGCGGCGACGACCGCGTTCATCGCTCTGCACCTGCTGCCCGGCGATCCGGTGGCCATCATCCTCGGGCCGTCGAACATGGCCTCCCCCGAGGTCCGGGCCCAGATCCGGCTCGATCTGGGCCTCGACCAACCACTGATCATGCAGTACCTGCACTACCTGGGCCGGCTGCTGCACGGCGATCTCGGCGAGTCCTTCCAGCTCCAGCAGCCGGTGTCGAAGCTGATCGGTGACCAGCTGCGCCCGACGGTGGAGCTCGCCCTGGCCGCGATCGTCCTCGCGGTGGTCCTCGCGGTGGTCTCCGCGGTGGCCACCGCGGGCCGCCGCCCCGGCCTGCGCGCGCTGGCCAACCTCTGGGAGCTCGTCGCGGTGTCCACGCCGTCGTTCTGGCTGGGCATCCTGCTGCTCACCGCGTTCTCGTTCCGCCTCGAGCTGTTCCCGGTCGCCGGGGCAGAAGGGTTCTCCGCGCTGGTGCTTCCCGCGCTGACCCTCGGCCTGCCGGTGGCCGGGATCCTCGGCCAGGTGCTGCGGGAGGGGTTGGAGACCGCGCTCGAACAGCCCTTCGTCGCCACCGCCCGGGCCCGCGGCCTGAGCCAGACCGCGGTCCGGCTGCGGCACGCGCTGCGGCACGCGGCGGTGCCGCTGGTCACGCTCTCGGGCTGGCTGACCGGCACCCTGCTGGGCGGTGCGGTGCTCGTCGAGAAGGTCTTCGCCCGACCCGGCATCGGCGCGCTGACCCTGCAGGCCGTCAGCAGCCGGGACATGCCCGTCGTGATGGGCGTCGTGCTGCTGTCCGCGCTGGTGTTCGTCGTGATCTCCACCGCCGTCGACCTGCTCTACCTCACCATCGACCCGCGGCTGCGGACCGAGGGCACCGCGGCGGGCGCGAGGGACGCGAAGGGCGCGCAGGCATGACGGCGATCGACGTCGCCGTCGGGCTCGGCCGGCTCGGCCGGCGCGGCCTGACCCGCGGGCGCCGGCCGCCTCGGGTCGGGCTGGTGCTCGCGGCCGGCATCCTGCTACTGATCATCCTCATCGCGGTGGCACCGGGGCTGTTCACCGACCGGTCGCCGACGGACACCGCGTCGGTCGACGCGCTGCACGGCCCGAGCGGGGCGCACTGGTTCGGCACCGACCAGCTCGGCCGGGACGTGTTCACCCGGGTGGTCGACGGGGCCGGCCGGTCGCTGCGGCTCGGCGTGGGCGCGACCCTGCTCGGCGTGCTGGCCGGCGCGGTGCTGGGCCTGGCCGCCGCGCTCGGCGGTCGGACGGTGGACGCGGTGCTGATGCGGCTGGCCGACGTCCTGCTCGCGTTGCCGCCGCTGCTGCTGGCCCTGCTGGCGATGGCGGTGCTGGGCAGCGGCGCGTGGAACCTGACCCTCGCCGTGGCGATCTCCACCGTGCCCGGCTACGCCCGGATGGTGCGGGCGGAGGCGCTGGTGGTGCGCCGCTCCGGCTACGTCGAGGCGGCCGTCGGGCTGGGCCTTCGCCGCTGGCTGCTGGTCGCGCGGCACATCCTGCCGAACACCCTGGGCCCGCTGCTGGTGCTGGCGACCGTCGGCTTCGGCACCACGCTCATCGCCGCCTCCAGCCTGAGCTTCCTCGGATTCGGCGTCGGGCCGCCGACCCCGGAGTGGGGGCTGATGCTCTCGGAGGGCCGCAACTACCTGTCCACCGCCTGGTGGATCGGGGTGTTCCCGGGTGCCGCCATCACCGTCACGGTGATCGCCGTGAACGTCGTGGGACGCCACGCCCAGGCGCGTTACACAAGGAGGACGAGCCGATGAGCGACCCCTCCGGGGCGCCCGCTCCGGCGGCCCTCGCCCCGGCGCCGCCGGTGTCCGTCCAGCCGCCGGTGTCCGTCCCGCCGCCGGTGTCCGTCCAGCCGCCGGTCCACTCGTCGGCCGCGCCGAGCGCGGCCCTCGCGACGGACGGGCCGGGCTCGGCGTCCCTGCCGACGGACGGGCCGGGCGCAGCGGGGCGGCCTCCCGTGCCGGCGGATGACCCCCTGCTGGTCGTCGAGGGGCTCAGCGTGACCTTCGACGCGCGGTCCGCCCACCCCGTCCGGGCGGTGCGGGACGTGTCGTTCACCCTGCGCCGGGGCGAGTGCCTCGCCATCGTGGGGGAGTCCGGGTCCGGCAAGAGCGTCACCGCCCGGACACTCGTCGGGCTGACGGGTGCCCGCGCGACGGTCAGCGCGCGACGGCTGGGCTTCGCCGGCGAGGACCTGACCAGGGTGCGCGAGGCGTCGTGGCGGCGCATCCGGGGACGGCACATCGGCCTGGTGCTCCAGGACGCCCTGGTCTCCCTCGACCCGCTGCGCACCGCCGGCGCGGAGATCGCCGAGGCGTTGCGCACCCACCGGGTCGTCGACCGCGCCGGCGTCCACTCCCGCGTGCTGAGCCTGCTCACCGACGTCGGCGTGCCCGAACCGGCCCAGCGGGCGGCGCAGTACCCGCACCAGCTCTCCGGCGGCCTGCGCCAGCGCGCGCTGATCGCCTCGGCGCTCGCCGCCGGCCCGGAGCTGCTGGTGGCCGACGAGCCCACCACGGCCCTCGACGTCACCGTGCAGGCGCAGGTGCTCGACCTGCTGCGCGGCCTGACCGCGGAGGGCATGTCGGTCCTGCTGATCAGCCACGACCTCGCCGTCGTCGCCGGGCTCGCCGACCAGGTGGCGGTCATGTACGGCGGGCTGGTCGTCGAGCAGGGGCCGACCGCGACCGTGCTGGCCGACCCGCGTCACCCGTACACGCAGGCGCTGCTCGCCGCCGTGCCCGCGATGCACGCCAAGGGCACCCGGCTGTCGATCACGCCGGTCGACCGCCCGCCGGCCACCGCCGGCTGCCCGTACGCGGCCCGCTGCCCGCGCAGCGACGAGCGCTGCCGCGCCGAACTGCCGTCGCCGGCGGACGACGAGCACACCCACCGGACGCTGTGCTGGCATCCCGGTCCGCCCCCGCCCACCACGGCGCCAGCCGCCGCGCCCAGCACCCCGGCGGCCACCGTCACCTCCACGGCTTCGGCGGCCGACCGGGCCCTCGTCGCCACGACGGCCGCGCCGGTGGCAGGGGCGGACCGGCCGGGACGGGGGGCCGACGCCGGTCCGCTCGTCGAGGTGACCGCGATCAACCAGCGGTTCCGCTCCCCCGACGGATCCTGGCGGCACGCCGTGCGGGACGTGTCGTTCGAGCTGTTCGCCGGGGAGACCCTCGGCGTGGTCGGCGAGTCCGGCTCCGGCAAGACGACCGTGGCCCGGATCGTGCTGGGGATGCAGGCCCCGGACTCCGGGACGGTGCGGTTCGCCGGCGCGCCCTGGAGCGGGCTGCCGGAACGCCGGCGGCGCGCCCTGCGGCCACGCATCCAGGCCGTCTACCAGGATCCGCTCGGATCGTTCGACCCGCGGTTCACCACCGAGAGGATCATCGGTGAGGCGCTGGGCGCGGCCGGGGTGGGCCGCGGGCAGCAACGCCGTGACCGGGTCGTCGACCTGCTCGAACGGGTGGGGCTGGCCGCCGGCCTGCTGCGGCGGCGACCACCGGAGCTCTCCGGTGGTCAGCGGCAGCGGGTGGCCATCGCGCGGGCCCTGGCCACGGAGCCGGAGCTGCTCGTCTGCGACGAGCCGGTCTCCGCGCTCGACGTCTCGGTCCAGGCCCAGATCCTCGACCTGCTCGCCGGGCTCCAGCAGGATCTCGGCGTCGCCATGCTCTTCATCTCCCACGACCTCGGCGTCATCCACCACATCAGCGATCGGCTGGTGGTGATGAAGGACGGCCTGGTCGTCGAGACCGGACCGGTCGGGCAGGTCTTCGCCCAACCGGCGCAGGAGTACACCCGGACCCTGCTCGCCGCCGTGCCCCGGCCCGACCTCACTTGACCGGCTCACGTTCCGGCGCCGGCCGGCGGCCGCGCGCGGTCCGGCCGAAGGAACGTCGCCGCCTGCTGGCGGCACTCGAGGCGTTGGCAACCGGTCAGGGGCGCATCGTCGAGGTCCGCGGGGACCCCGGCATCGGCAAGACCCGGCTGCTCGGCGAGCTGACCCGGCAGGCGGCCAGGCGCGGCCTGCCGGTCGTCAGCGGCCGCTGCACCGAGTCCGACCGGGCGGTCCGCTTCGGCGTGTTCAGCCGGCTGCTGTCCATCCAACCGCCCCCCTCGGCAGAGGCCGACCGGTCCTCGCCCGGACCGCTGCTTGCCACCATGCTGTCCACGCCGGGCAGCGGGGCGTCCTGGCCGGACGCCGGGTCGGCGCGGCGGGATGCCGAGGGCTCGCTGTTCGACGCCGCTCGGCTGCTGCTGGGCCGGGCGGCCGGCGACGGGCTCGTCCTGATCGTCGACGACGTCCACTGGGCGGACGAGGCGTCCAGCGCACTCATCGACCATCTCGTCCGCTGGCCGGTCGACGCCCACCTGCTGCTCGTCCTGGCCCACCGACCGCGCCAGAGCCCGCCCCGGCTGCTGCGCTCACTCGCCGAGGGCGAGGAACTCGGCACCGTCGACCGCATCGACCTCCCGCCGCTCACCCTGGAGCAGGCGGCGCAGCTCACCGGCCTGGCCACCGACGACCCCCGGCTGTGGGAGCTGCACCAGGCAAGTGAGGGCAATCCGCACTACCTGCTCGGTCTGACCGCCCTTGCCCACGGCCTGGCCCCCGGCCGGGCCGAGCTGGCCGCCGACGAAGGCCAGGGGCCCGAGGCCAGCGATCTCGACCGGCCGCCGAGCGACCTGGTCAGCCCGGTACTGGCCGAGCTCGCCGAACTCGACCCGGCCTGCCTGCACCTGGTCTGGGCGGCGGTGGTTCTCGACGAGGCGTTCGACGTCGACACCGCCGCCGCCGTCGCTGCGCTGGCGATCGACCCGGCCTGTGCCGCCGTGGCCACCCTCACCGCCCGGGACCTGCTGGTGGCGACCGACGGGGCGGCCTACCGGCTGCGCCATCCGCTGCTGGCCCGCATGCTCTACCCGACCGTCGACCCGGGCTGGCGGCGCGCGGCGCACCGCCGGGCGGCGCGGATCCTCGGCCTGTCCGGCGCACCGCCGGCCGTCCTCGCGGCGCACATCGAGCACTGCCCGCAGGGCTCGGGTCTCGACGAGGTGGAGGTGCTGGCCTGGGCGGCCGAGGAGCGGCTGGCCACCGCGCCGCCCGACGCCGTGCGCTGGCTGTGGCTGGCGCTGCGCATCCTCGCCGACGTCGACGGGGAGGATCCGGCTCGGGTCCAGGGCCTGCGCGGCGAGGTGTCCCTCGGCCTGGCCCGGGCGTTGGGCGCAGCCGGACAGCTCGCGGAGAGCCTGGCGCAGATCCGCCAGACCCTGCGGCTGGCCGCCACGCTCTCGGCGACGGCCCGTGCCGACCTCGCCTCCCTGTGCGCCATGCTGGCCTACTCCCTCGGACAGCACGCGGACTCGCAGGCGATCCTCACCGACGAGATCGACGCGGCCATCGGCGAGCCGCCGGGGCAGCTCGCCCACACGCCGGGCGCCGCCCACCGGCCGGGCGCCGCCCATCCGCCGGGGGCCGCCCATCCGCCGGGGGCCGCCGGCCGCCCGGTCCGCCCGCAGGCCCGACCGGCCATCATCACCCTGCTGCTGACCCGGGCGGCGGTGGGGCTGCTCGACGGCACGCCGCCCAGCCCCGACGACCTGGGCCTGCTGCTGCGGCTCGCCCGCGAACAGCAGGACCACACCGCCGAGGTCGGCGCGCTGGCCCTGCGCGGGGTCGTCGAGGCGTTCGGTGGGGACATCCCGGCGGCGGCGACGACCGTGACCGCCTGCATCGCGATCGCCGACCGGTTGCCCGACGCCGAGCTCGCCGATCATCCCGAGCACCTGGCCCTGCTCGGCTGGGCGGACTCGGTGCTGGGCCGCCAGCTCGACGCCGAACGGCACTTCAGCCGTGGGGCCGCCCTCGCCCGCCGCACCGGTCGCGACGACACCCTGCCGCTGCTGCTCGGCGGGCTCGGCGCGGTCTACCACCGGGTCGGCCGGCTCGCCGACGCCCGCCAGACCGCCGCCGAGGTGCAGCACCTCATCCGCAACACCCGGCGCGGCCACCACACGAACCTCGCCGGAGCCATCGAGGCGCTGGCCGGGGTGTGGATCGACGGCCACGGCAGCCGGCGGGCGGCCACGCTCGCCGAGGAGGCCGCCATCGAGCGGTTCACCGCCCGGCCGACGCCGCGACGGTCCTGGTGGGGCGACGTGGCGGCGATCTGGACGGCGTACGCGGCCGAGACCGACAGCGGCGACCCCCACCGGACGATGGCGCTGATCCTCGACACCGGCGGCGGCGAGACGCTGGCGGAGCTGTCGCCCGTCCTGCGCCCGATGGCGTTCGAGGCACTCACCGCCGCCTCCGAACGCCTCGGGGACGCCTCCGCCGCACGCCGCTGGGCGGACGGTGCCGAACAGGCCGCCGAGGGCCTGAATCTGGGCTACCAGCGCGGGCACGCCCTCGCCGCCCGGGCGCACGCGGTGCGCCACGCCGAGCCGGCCGCGGCCGGCGCGCTCTACCAGCAGGCGGCCGACCTGTTCGCCGCCGCCGGCATGCTCTCGCTGCGCACCTACCTGCTGGTGCAGGGCGGGCTCTGCCTGGCCGCGGCGGGACGCACCAACCCGGCCGCCCGCCAGCTCGCCGTCGCCATCGAGCTCGCCGGCCGGTGCGGGGCGCACCGGCTGGGCGCACAGGCCCGAGCCGCCCTGCGCGCGCTGGACGAACGGCGCTCGGCCGGCGTCGACGCGCTGGCCGGCCTGACCCCGCGGGAACGGGAAATCGCCCTGGTCGCGGTCGGCGGCAAGACGAGCCGGCAGATCGCCTACGACCTGCGGCTGAGCCCACGGACCGTGGACGCGCACCTGACCCGCATCTATCGCAAGCTCGGCGTGTCCTCCCGGGTGGCGCTGGTCCGCCTCGTCGACGGCAACGGCCCCCGCTGACCCGCGACCCGTTGACCGGCGACCCGTTGACCCGGCCCGCTGACCCGGCCCGCTGACCCGCTCAGCCCGTGGAGGGCAGCTCGAAGCGGTCGTCGTCGCGCAGGATGGCGCGCTGGATCTGCCGCAGGGGGCGGCCCGGCTCGACGCCGAGCTCCTCGGCGAGCAGCCCCCGCGCGCGCTGGTACACCCGCAACGCGTCGGCCTGCCGCTCCGACCGGTAGAGCGCGATCATGAGCTGGCGGTAGAAGGCCTCCCGCATCGGGTGTTCCAGGGTCAGCTCGAACAACTGGCCGACGAGTTCGCGGTGGCGACCGGCACTGAGGCCGGATTCCATCATCATCTCCAGGCATTCCAGCCGGGACTCCTCCAGCCGGGTGGCGAAGGCGTCCACGATCGGCCCGTCGCGCAGGTCGCTGAGCGCGGGACTGCGCCACAGCGCGAGCGCGGCCGTGAACTGCTCGACCGCCTGCGGGTGCCGGCCCGAGCGGGCGTGGCGCCGGCCGGCCGCCACCCGCTGCTCGAACTGGTGCAGGTCGACGGCCTCCGGCTCGACGGCCAGCAGGTACCCCGGTGAGCGGGTGATGATCGGGCACTGCGGGCGCCGCGGGCAGGTGAGCAGCTTGCGCAGCTGGGAGACGTAGACGTGCAGCGCGGCGGTCGCCCGCCGCGGCGGATCCTCCGGCCAGATCTCGGCGACCAACAGGTCGGCGGCGACCACCTGCCGGGCCCGGGCGAGCAGGACCGCCAGCAGCACCGTCAGCTTCGGGGCGCTCACGTGCACCTGCCGGTCGCCGTCCAGCACGCGCAGAGGTCCCAGAATCTCGTATCGCACGGCCTGCCCCACGGAGGAGTTGGAGGTCGGTGACGCACGCCGAACCCGACGGGCTGGGCGACCTGCGCCTCGGCCGCATCCGACGGCCGAACGCCGCCGCGCCTCGCCCGGACTTCCAGGGCGGGCGGCGGGCACGTCACCCACCGTTTCACGCCTGCCGCGGCCTGCATATTGGAGGAATCGCGTAGTACTACGACTTCCGGCTCGCCCGAGACACACTCAGGTAACGGCTCGAAAAGGGCCAGGTCACCGGTACCGGACACGGTAGGCGACCCAGGCAGGAGCCCCGGCGGCCAGCGGCAGCCAGAACGACACCAGCCGGTAGGCCAGCGTCGACACCGCGGCGGCCGCCGCCGGAACCCCGGCGAGCGCGAGGGTTCCGGTCAGGCCCGCCTCGACGAAGCCGAGACCACCGGGCGTGATGGGAATCATAGCGAGGACATTGGCGGCGACGTAAGCGAGCAGCACCAGGGAAACCCGCGGATGTTGGCCGGCCCCGGCCAGCGCCGCGAGCAGCGCGAGGTAGTCCAGCCCCCACTTGCCGGCCGCGGTCAGCACGGCCCCGGGCCAGCGGCGCCCCAGCGAGCGGATCACGTCCGTGCGCCGGGCGACGAGCACGTCGGGAAGGTCCGCGGGCACCGACCGCCGGGCCAGCCGGGCCAGCCAGGTGACCGCCCGAGCGAGCAGTCGGACTGTCGTGTCCGACCGCGCGAGGACCACGCCGACGATCACGAGCAGCGCGAACGCCAGCCCGCCGGTGGTGGCGATCGCGGTAAGCCCGGACGGGGCCGGCTGACCGAAGGTGATCACCGGCAGGACGACCAGGGGCAGGCCGAACACGATGCCCGTGGTCACCATGGAGGTCGCGGTCAGCGCGAACCCGGCGGCGGCGGGATCGCAGCCGCCCCGGTTCAGCATGCGGAACTGCACGGCGCCGCCGACCGCGATCCCACCCGGCACGATCCGGCTGATGCTGTTCGAGACGAGCTGCGAGGTGACCGAGAGGAACCAGCTCAACCCGCTGATCGCAATCCGCTGGAGCTGCCAGACGCAGGCGAAGCTGGCCGCCTCCAACAGCACCATCGCCGGGTACCACAGCGGCTGGAACGCCCGCAGCCGGGGAAACGCGGAGAACACCGCGAGCAGCTGCGGCATGAGCAGGTACAGCGCCACACCGGTCGCGGCGAGCGGGACGACCCGGCCGGCCACCCGGGCCCAGCCGAAGCCGCCCGGCACGACGTCGCCGGCGGACAGCTCGCTGCCGGCAGGCGGGTGCGGGTCGTCCGGATCCGGCGGGATCGGTTCGTCCGCCTCGGGCCTGCCCGCCGACACGGCGGCCACCTCCCCTCGAACGCCACGCCGGTCCGTCCCCCGTTACCCGCCCAGCGCAGCCCAGCCGGTGACCATCACGCCACCGACGGCGTGACCATCTCGGAATGCCCCGTCACCTTACGCAGCCCGCCGCCGCCGCCCGGCGTGGTGTTCCGCGCTACGACGGAACACCGTCCGATCTCACCCTGCGCACAGATCTAGGCTGTCCCCATGGATGCTGCCGCGACGGGGGGTGGCCGTGGCGGGCCGCGGCGCGGCGCGCTGCACGAGGCCGAGATCGTGGGCGAGGCCCTGAAGATCATCCGTGCGGACGGGGTGGAGGGCCTCACCATGCGCCGCCTCTCCGACCGCCTCGGCGTGGCGGTCGGCGCGACGTACAAGCACGTGCCGACGAAGGACCACCTCCTGCGCCTGGTCACGCTCGAGCTCTACGCCCGGGTCGGCCCGTGCGAGCCGACCGGCGCGGACTGGTGCGCCGGCATCCGGTCGTTCCTGCTGCGCTTTCGGCAGGTCGTCGGCGCCTACCCGGGCATGGTGGGCCACATCTCCGCGCACGGCACCGACCCGATGCCGCACCGGCTCTACACGTCCCTGAACGGGACGCTGCGGGCCGTCGGCTTCTCCCCGGCCGGCGCGGACCGGGTGGTGCGGGTCCTGTTCTTCTACACCTCCGGGGCCATGCTGGCGCCGCTGGCTCCGGACGAGCACGCGGACGCGGACGCGGAGTTCGCCGCCGGGCTCGACCTGGTGCTCGACGGCGTCCACCGCTCCCTCGAACGCGACCGCGCCGCCACCGCCTGATCCGCCACCGCCTGATCCGGAACCGCCTGATCCGGAACCAGCCGCGCCGCCGGCGTCAGCTCACGGCCGGGTGTTCGTCGCGGGGGAACGCCTGTTGGAAGGCCTGGGCGACGCGCAGGACCAGGTCCTCGCGGCCGTGCCAGGCCGCGATCTGCAACCCGACCGGCAGGCCGTCGACGAAGCCGCACGGCACCGTCACGGCGGGGAACCCCAGCCAGTTGAAGATCATCGTGTGGCTGCAGTACACCGGGGCGAAGCTGCCACCCGGGAAGGTCGGCCCATCCACGGTCCAGGCACGCTCCCACTGCTCGACGGGTGCGGCGATCCGCTGCGCGGTGACCGACAGGATGACGTCGTAGCGCCGGAACAGCCTCTGGAACCGTTCCCAGTTGCGCGCGCGAGACTCCGCCTGCTCGCGGTAGAGCAGCGGGTCCAGCGCCGGCAGCGGAGCCGCGTTGGTGCCGACCATGACCTCGTAGACCGACGGCTCCACCGTCCAGCGCACGGTGCCCCGCTCGGCGCGGTCCTCCCAGACCTCGTCGGTCGGGTCGACCGTGGCGCCGAGGGCGGCGAGGCTGTGCGCGGCCGCCCGGGCGACGTCGATGATCCGCGCGCTGTCGTCGGTGGCGTAGGTCCCGGCGAAGCCGAAGTCCTCGGTCCACGCCATCGACATTCCCGCGACGCCCCGGTCGAGGGCGTCGACCGGGTCGGGGGTGTCGACCTGCAGGCACACGTAGTCCCGCCCGTCGCCGCCGCTCATCGCGCGGGTGACCAGCGCCGCGTCGCGGACGTACCGGGCCAGCGGCCCGTAGCTGGCGGTAAGCAGCATCGTCGGCTTGTCGTAGTTGACGTGCGGGATGAGCCCGCGGGAGGTGTGCAGGCCCACCACCCCGGAGTAGGCGGCCGGCAGCCGGGTCGAGCCCCCGCCGTCCGACCCGATGGTCACCGGCAGCAGCCGGGCCGCCGCCGCGGCGGCGCCGCCGGAGCTGGACCACCCGGGGACCCGGGTGGTGTCCCACGGGCTGAGCGCCTCGGCGTCCCAGTTGAACGGGCTGAACACGCCGGGCCGGTCCCGGGCGAGCGTCAGGTCGGCGCCGGCGCCCATCATCGTGTTCGTGCCGACGATGATCGCCCCGGCCCGGCGCAGGCGCTCGACGCAGATGTCGTCGAAGCTCGACACCACGTCCGTGCCCGGCTGGACGTAGCGCAGCCCCTCGACGCGGATGTGCGACTTCACCGACGTCGGGATCCCGTGCAGCGGCCCGAGGACCTCGCCGGCGGCCACCGCCCGGTCGGCGCGCCGGGCCTGCTCGCGGGCGCCGGCACGGTCGACCTGTTCGAAGGCGCGCAGGGTGGGGTTGAACTCCTCGATGCGGCCCAGGAAGTGCTCGGTGACCTCCGCGCAGGACACCTCGCGCTTGCCGATCAGTTCCCGGATGCGCCACGCCGGAAGCCAGGTGAGTTCCTCGCTCATGCCGTTTGCCTCCTCAGAGCCACGTCGGGTGTCAGATCGCTGGGTGCGCCGTCGGTGGGCGCGCCGTCGGTGGGCGCGCCGTCGGCACGGAACCGGGCGGTGCCGAGGTAGGCGTCGACGACGGCCGGCAGGCCGCTGATCTCGGCCGGCGTGCCCGCGCCGATCAGCGACCCGAAGTCGAGCGCGTAGACGCGGTCACAGGTGCGCAGCACCATGTCGACGTTGTGCTCGACGAGGAAGACGGCCATCCCGCGCTCGTCGGCGAGCCGGCGCAGCACCGCTCCGAGCTCGCGGGTCTGGGCGTCACCGAGCCCGGCCGCCGGCTCGTCGAGCAGCAGGACGCTGTGGCCGCCCGCCACGGCGCGGGCCACCGCGAGCATCCGCCGGTGGGCGTAGCCGAGGTCCTGGACCGGTGTGTCGAGGAACGGCGCGAGCCCGAAGTCGGCGACCGCGGCCCAGGCGGCCGGGGTGAGCCGGCCGCGGTCCGGGACGACCAGGTTGGTGACGTAGGCGAGGCTGTCCCGGCGGTCGCAGGCGCTCTGCAGGTTCTCCAGGACGGTGAGGTCCTCGAACAGCTCCAGGGACTGGAACGACCGGCCGAGCCCCGCCCGCGCCCGCCGTTCGCGGCTCCAGCCGTCGATGCGCGTCTCGCCGAGCCGCACCTCGCCGCCGGCCAGGGTGGTGAAACCCGTGATCGCGTCGATCGTCGTGCTCTTGCCGGCGCCGTTCGGCCCGATCAGGCCCACGATCTCGCCGGGACGCACCCGCAGGCTCAGCTCGCGCAGCGCGGCGACGCCGCCGAAGCGCACCGACACCCCGCGCAGCTCCAGCGCGAGCGGCGGGACGCGATGCTGCTCCCGTCCCGCCGCCCCCCCGACCTCGGACGTGGCGGGCTCGGGTGCGGGGGTGGTCGCCCGCCGCCTGCGTGCCGCGAACCCGGCCAGCCGCCGGGGAACGCGCTCGGACAGCAGCGCGCGCAGCCGGTCGTCGGCGCGGTGGCGCAGGAACACCAGGCCGTCGGGCGCGGAGGTCAGCATGAACAGCAGCCCGACCCCGCTGGCCAGCGCCAGGTAGAGCGCCACCTTCGCGCCGAGGAAGCTGAAGATCTGCTGGCCGAGGGTCTCCGGGGCGAACGAGCTGCCCACCAGCGGCCCCGTGGTGGCCCCGACGCCGCCGAGGACGGCGTTCTGCAGGGCCGTCACCGACTGCAGGCCCGCGAAGGCGCCGAAACTCGGCACCGGATCGTGGAACGCCAGCAGGATGCCGCCGAGCGAGGCGATCATCCCGCCCAGGACGAAGGCGTAGAGCTTCGCGCCGACCACCGAGATGCCGAGCGCCGCGGCGGCGCGCTCGTTGGTCCGCACCGCGATCAGCCGCCGCCCGGCGCGGGACCGGCGCAGGTTGACGATCGCCAGGGCGACGACGACGAGGACGGCGAGCACGAGGCTCGCGTACCGCTTCGGGAAGCTCAGCGCGTCGACCGCCAGCCCGGCCACGCGGATGGCGCCGACCTGGTAGCCCTCCGTCCCGCCGGTGTAGCGGGGGTTGCCGAACACGACGGCCTCCAGCGAGATCGCCAGTCCCAGGGTGAGAATCGCGAGGTGGACCCCGCGGGTGCGCAGCCCGCCGAGGCCCACCACGATCCCGACCGGCACGACGGCGAGCACGCCGGCGACGGCGGCGAGCCAGAACGGCCAGCCGTGGTCGGCCACCAGCCAGGCCGTCATCAGCGCCCCGACCCCGGCGAAGCCGATCTGGACGAGGGAGACCTGACCGGCGTACCCGGTGACCACCACGAAGGACAGCAGGATGACGCCGACGATCATCTGCAGGCCGAGCGCGTTGACCCACGCGGCGGGCAGCAGCCACCAGATGCACGCCACCGCCGCGAGCACCGCGACTGCCGTCGCGAGCCGGTGCGGACGGCCGGCGCCCAGCCGGGGCATCCGGCCGAAGCTGTCACCCTTCCCGGCGGTCGTCCGCCCGCGGGCGAGCAGCACCACCGCGACCAGGACGAACGGGATGGCGGTGGCCAGACCGGGGGCGGTGACGTACCGCGTCACCTCGGACTGCCCGATCCCGATCACCAGGCCCGCGGCGAGAGTGATCGGGAACGACGCGAACCGTCCCACCACCGCCGCGGCCAGCACCGGGATGACGAGGTAGGTGAGGTTTGCGGGCCCGAGTCCGGTGATCGGCGCGAGCAGGATCGCCGCGAGCGCGCCGAGGGCAGCGCCGATCGCCCAGTTCGCCGCCCCGATGAGATCCGGCGAGACGCCCAGGGCCGCGGCCGACCGGGAGTTCTCCGCCACCGCGCTCGTCGCCACGCCGAACCGGGTGAACCGGTAGACGGCCCACAGCGCGGCGGTGAGCACCACGACGATGGCGAGGATGTAGAGGCGGTCCCGGCCGATCTGCGCCCCGAACACACTGACCGGCCTGATCGGCAGCATCGACGGGATCACCTTCGGCAGGTCCCCGTAACGCAGCACCGCCACCGACTGCAGCACCACCAGCAGGGCGAGGGTCGCGACGATCCGGGCGAGGCCGGACGCCCCCCGCATCCGGCGCAGGATCAGCAGGTGGAACGCCGCGCCGAGCACGGCGGCGGCGAGCAGCCCGAGCACCACCGAGACGGCGTCGGGCAGGTCGGCCCCGCGGCCCTCGAAGTAGACGTAGGCGCCGACCATGCCCATCGCGCCCTGGGCGAAGTTGACCACGCCGGACCCGCGGTGCACCAGGACGAGTCCGACGGCGGCCAGTGCGTACAGCGCGCCGGCGCCCACACCGAGCGCGGCGAATCTGAATACCTCGGTCATCTGCTTCTCCCGCGGATCACTTGGTTCGCAGGATCGGGGCGATGTCGTAGAAGTCGCCCTTGCGAACCGCCTTGCCGCCGGAGATCTCGTAGTTGATCCCGTAGTGGTTGAACACCCGGCGGAACGACGGGTTGTCCAGCGGCTGCGAGGTCCAGGGCGGGACGACGCCCGCGAGATCCACGTCGTGCAGGCCGTTGAGTGCGGCGGTGAGGGAGGCGGGCGTGACCTCGCCGGTGGTGCTGCGCAGCGCCGACCCGACGAGCCGCGCGGCGATCCAGGCGACGACGGCCTGCTCGGTGAGCTTGGTCCTGGAGTCGACGGCCCGGGCGTCCGCCTGCACCTTGGCGATCCCGGCGGCGGCGGTGTCGTGGGTGTTGAGCTGGCTGTCGACGACGATGAGGCCGTCGGCGAGGCTGCCCAGCGAGCTGAGGAGGTCCTCGTTGAAGATGGCCGAGATGCCGCCGATCGTGAGCGTGCGGCCGCTCTGGCGCAGGGCGGTGAGCGCCTGCGCCGCCCCGCTCGGGACCAGGCTGACGGCGACGCACGTGGCGCCGGCGCCGGTCAGCTTGGCGACCGCGGGCGCCAGGTCCGCGGCGTTGGCCGCCACCGGGGCCCGCGCGACCTCCTTGCCGCCCCGGGACTCGAAGCCCCGCTTGATGTAGTCGATGAGGAAGTCCGAGCCGTCGAGGTAGACGATGCCGAGCTTGGTGCAGCCCGTCTTGGCCAGGCCCACCCCGAGGGAGACGTAGAGCGCGAACGACGAGCTGACCGGGAAGGAGTTGGGGCTCGTGTCGTCGCTGACCCCGACCACCGGGATCCCGGCCTTGGTCAGCGCCGTCTGGTCCTGGGCGGTGACGAAGCCCTGGATCACCCCGGCGACCTTCTCGTTGATCGCCTGCCGGGCGCAGATCTGATAGCCGCCGGAGGTTCCCTTCGCGTCGCAGGTCTCGATCCGCACGTTGGGAAAACCGCGGAGCACCCCGCGCGCGACCGGCACGACCTCCGGCACCTTGAAGGGAATGGTGCTGGTCAGGTCGCCGATCACCATGAGCTTGGCGCTGACGTTCGACGTGATGGCCGGCGGCGCGCTCGCCGCGCCACCTCCGCCCTTATCCGAAGAAGATCCTCCGCATGCTGCCAGTACTAACGCGAGACATAATCCGACGATAATCGCGGATGTGCGTAGATTCCTGCTCCCGACCATGTGCTCCCCACGGGTCCCGAACCTTACCAGAAGAGGTGTGAGCTGTTTCATACCGGGGCTACCGATTGCTTTTTACCAGCTCGTATCCCGGTCCGCAAGTATTGGCGGATCGCCCCCCAGGCATTCCTGAAAGAAGGCAGCAGAGGGCGTCACAGGGTCGGCGTTTCGATCCGCTCCTGCTATTCGGCGGATCGATTTCTCGGCGGCCTTTCGGCGCCGTCGGTGAAGGCCGGCGGGGGCAGGGGTCGGTCAGCTGTCGGGGGCGAGGGCGACGAGGTCGTCGTCCCAGGCGTGGTCCACGGCGGCCAGGTCGACGTCCTCGGCCGGGCGGGCGTACCCGGAGCGCTTGTGGAAGTGGGCGAGCAGGCGCGGGTCGACGTCGTGCTCGCCGAGCACCTCCTCGGGCCGCGGGCCGACGCGGGCGGCCGCGCGGGCCAGCGCCGCCCGGTCGAGGCCGAAGACGTCGACGGCGTTCTCGCCGAGGATCGCCCGGGCCTCCCCCTCGGGCACGCCGGCGAAGGCGGCGCGGATCCAGTCGTGGGTGTTCGGCCAGGTCCCCTCCGGGTGCGGGAAGTCGACGCCGAACAGCAGCCGCCCCACGCCGATCTCATGGCGCATCTCGATCTCGGCGCGGTGGGGCGAGGAGGGGATCACCACGCAGTTGCGGCGGAAGTACTCGCTCGGCGTCCGCTTCAGGGCACCACCCGCGCGGGCGGCGCGCTCGTCGAGGCGCGCGAGCGTCGGCGGCAGCCAGTCGGCCCGCACCTCGGTCAGGGCCAGGCGCAGGTCCGGGTAGCGGTCGAACACCCCGCCCAGCATGAGCTGCCACATGGCCCGGCGCGGCCCCAGGTCGAGCTGCAGGGGCGAGTCGGCGCGCGCGTCGAGTTGCTCGCGCAGCCGCTGCTGCAGGTTCAGGTCGATCTCGCCGGCACCGCCCATCGCCTCGTGCACCTGCCGCAGGAACGCCTGGAACTGGCCCTGCACCCCGCCCCAGCCGGCGTGCACGGTCACGACCAGCCCGAGGCGGGCGCAGGCCGCCCAGAACGGGTCGTAGTACGCGTCGTGCAGCGGCGGCAGCGCGGGGTCGGCGACCATGCCGGGCAGCAGGACGCCGACGAAGCCGTGCTCGGCGACCCACGCCAGCTCGGCGACGGTCGCCGCCAGGTCCAGGCACGGCCCCGCCTCCGCGATGCCGTAGAACCGGCCGGGCGCGGTGGCCATCGCGTCCGCCAGCCAGCGGTGGTATGCGCGGGTGCCGGCCGCGCGCAGCCGCGGCGGATAGGGGTTGTTCACGACGCCGAAGAACGGCAGCGTGCACATCTGGTGGCCGGACAGCAGCAGCTCGCCGGCGACGCCCTCGGCGTCGAGCTCCCGCACCCGCCGGGCCAGGTCGAACGCGCCGAGCTCGCCGCCGGTGCGGATGGCGCGGCGGCCGTCGATCACCTCGAGCGTCTCGTCGGACGAGCCGGCGGCGGTGATCACCACGTTCAGCCACTCGTCGTTCTCCGCCGTCAGGCGGTCGAGGTCGCCGAGGAACTCCGGCTCGATGTAGTCGCGGTAGGCCTGCGGGGGAGCTCCGGTGTGACCGTCGGCGGAGACGAGGACCAATCGCTGTCCCATGTGACTCACCTCATAGTTCGAGTCCGCTCACCCTGCCTGTAGCCCGCCGCCCTGTCAACAGCGTTCACCTCACCAAAGTGCCAGGCCCACCGCCGGACGGGGGCTCAGTCGGTCGCCAGCTCGGCGCTCGACAGGTAGGTCCGCTCGATCTCGCCGATGCGACCGCGCAGCTCACGGGCCTCGCCCTCCAGCACCACCCGCCCATGGCTGAGCACGTACGCGCGGTCGGCGACCTCGAGGGCGTCCCGGACGTGCTGTTCGACCAGGAGCACCGCGCCGCCCCGGTCCGCCGCCGCGCGCACGGCCAGCAGAAGGCGCTCGAGAACCAGCGGCGCGAGCCCGAGCGAGAGCTCGTCGGCGAGCAGCACCCGAGGGTCGGCCGCGAGCGCGCGTGCCAGGGTGAGCATCTGCTGCTCGCCGCCGGAGAGCAGGCCCGCCCGGCGCGGCAGCAGCGGCGCCAGCTCCGGGAACAGCTCCAGGCACCGCTCGCGCTCACCCCCGCCCAGGCGCAGGTTGTCGGCCGCCGACAGGTCCATGAACACCGACCGTTCCTCGGTGATGTAGCGCAACCCGCCGCGGGCGCGCCGGTGCAGCGGCGCGGTCGTGCGGCGCCCGTCGAACAGCACCTCGCCGCGCAGCGGGCGCAGCTCCCCCGCCAACGCCCGGACCGTGGTCGTCTTGCCCGCGCCGTTGACCCCGAGCAGCGCCACGACCTCCCCGGGCCGCAGCACCAGATTCAGGTCGTGCACCACCGGAGTGGACCCGTAGCCGACCGACAGGTCGCGGGTTTCCAGCCGCGGCGGCGAGGGGCGTTCGGACGATAAGCCGACGTTGCCGACGGGCTGGGGCGCCGGGATACCCGAAGTGGTCGTCATGCGAGGACGGTACCGCCCGCAACGCCGATGTCCATGGCCCTTCCGGAGGTCGCGGCGCGCTTTCCCGGGGGACTCGTCGGTGCCCGTCCGATCCGCCCACCCCGAGCAGGTGAACATCGTTGACTCGACGGTCGTCGCGGACGTAGGCTGCGCCCGCGCCGGTCGCCTGGCGGCGACTGCGACCGGCATTCCCAGTACCCCACCGCACGCGTGGAGGATGACCGCTGTCATGGACGTGGACGGAAAGATCGAGGTAGCCTCCTACATTCCCGCAGACTCATTCTTCGGCTCGCCCTACATCGACTCGGACGTCTGGCGCGAGAGCCCCTTACCCCACCGTCACGTACACGGTGGTTTTCAGGACACCGACACCCGCTTCACGTTCTACTTCCCCACCGAGGACTCCTACGACGGCCGCCTGTTCCACCCGCTGGAGGGCGCGCACGCCGGCCACGAGGACGCCTTCGGCGGCCCGATGGGCGACGTGATCGGCGGGTTGGTGCTCATCTCCCGGCTCGGCGGCTACATGGTCGAGTCGAACTCCGGCCACATCGGCGACGACATCGATCCCCGCGGCGGCGACGACCCGACGCTCTACGGCCACCGCGCCAGCGTCGAGACCGCCCGGTTCTCGAAGCACGTCGCCGCCCAGGTGTACGGCGCCCCGCCCCACCACGCCTACGTCTGGGGCGGCAGCGGCGGCGGGCGGCGCTCCCCGCTGTGCCTGGAGTACGGCACCGGCGTCTACGACGGCGCGCTGCCGTTCATGGGCGGCGGCGAGATCGCCGAGCACGGTGTCAGCACGCTCATGAAGGGCGCCCAGGTGATGGCCTTCGCGTCCATGTTCAACGTGCAGCGCCTGCTGCGCCGCCAGGCCGCCGGTGTCATCGACGCGACGCGGCCGGGCGGCAGCGGCGACCCCTACGCCGGGCTGACCACGCACCAGCGCGAGGAGCTCGCCAACCTCTACCAGCTCGGCTACCCCCGCGGCGACGAGTTCATGATCTTTTCGCCGATGGGCCAGATCTGGCTGTGGTCGTCCATCGCCGACCGGCTCGCCACCGAGGACGCCGAGTACTTCGAGGCCTTCTGGACGAAGCCCGGCTACGTCGGCCACGACGCGCCGGACGCCGTCGCCGAGGACCTCCTCGACGTCACCACGACCGTGAGCCGGGTCGTCACCGGCGGCGAGCTGCTGAGCGACCCCGCCTACGCCGGCCCGGAGTTCGCCGGCCTGCGGGTCATGGCGTCGCTGATGAGCGCGGGGCCCGATCTGCCCATGGCGATCGAGGTCGAGGGACTCGGCGACGGCTACCGCCTCGGCGCGGGCCTGAAGCTGCTCAGCGGGAAGGCCAAGGGGCGTCAGCTCTACTGCATGGGCCACGCCGGCGAGCTGCTCAGCGCCGACGGCGTCGCCGAGGCCAACCTGCTGCGCTTCCGCGACGTCGAGGTCGGCGACGAGATCCACGTCGACAACCGCCGGTTCCTGGCGTTCTGCTACTACTACCGCCACCACCTGATGGCCGAGCCGGCGTTCGACTTCCTGCGCCCCGACGGGCGCCCGATCTACCCGCAGAACCGGGTCCCCACGATGTCGCCGCTGATGGGCGTGGCCTACTCGGGCCAGTACGAGGGGAAGCTGCTGTGGGTCCACCACACCCACGACGCCTCGCTGTGGCCGCCGCAGGGCCTCGTCTACGAGGCGGCGGTGCGCGCCGTGCGGGGGCCCGAGGCCGCCGCCGAGCGGTTCCGCCTGCGCTGGACCGAGAACGCCGAGCACATTCCGCCGGCGTACCTGCCCTCGGCGCCGGACCGGGCCACCTCGACGTGGCTCATCGACTACCTGCCCGTCATCGAGCAGAGCCTGCTCGACCTGGTCGCCTGGGTGGAGCAGGGGGTCGAGCCGGCCGGTTCGCGCTACGAGTTCCGCGACGGGCGGGTCGTGCTGCCGGCGTCCGCGGCCGAGCGCGGCGGCATCCAGCCGGTGGTGGTGGCGACGGTGGACGGCGGCGAGCGGGCCGACGTGGCGGCGGGCACTGCGGTCACCCTGCGGGTGGACGCCGAGGTGCCGCCGGGGGCCGGCACGATCGTCGCGGTCGAGTGGGACCTCGACGGCTCGGGTGCGTTCGCCGACCCGGCCGACGTCGTCGGCACCCCGACCGCCGTGAGCCTGACCAGGACGGTCTCCTACCCCACGCCGGGCACCCGGTTCGCGACCGCCCGGGTGTGGTCGCACCGCGACGGCGACCGCGACGCCGTGCACCGCCGCATCCCGAACGTCGCCTCCGTGCGGATCGTCGTGACCTGACCCGCATCACCCCAGCCCGTCGCGGGGCCGGCTGCGCATCGTCGCGCAGCCGGCCCCGCGACGCGTTTGCGCCCCTCCGGCGGCACCCTTGGCACCACCCCGGCGGCACCGCTGGCACCATCCCCGGCGGACTGATCACGCCGCCGGTCTTGCCTTCCGTTCTCCATGTGCTAACGTGATCCATCACCTGCTAACGTTTCTTTGCACGTGCCAGAGATACGCGTGCGACAGTGATCGGCAGTGACAGTGATCGGCAGTGACAGTGATCGGCAGTGACAGTGATCGGCAGTGACAGTGATCGGCAGTGACAGTGATCGGCAGTGAGAGTGATCTGCACGTGACGGAGATGGGTCCGCAAGTGACGAGATCCGATCCCTCCGGGGACGAGCTGGTGCAGATCATGGCCACGCTCGCCAACCCGCACCGGCTGCGGGTCCTCGCGGCGCTGGCCGACGAGCGCAACTACGTGAGCCGGCTGGCCCGGGACCTGGACATCAGCCGGGCCCTGCTGCAGGTCCATCTGCGCAAGCTCGAGGCCGCCGGCCTCGTGACCGCCCGCCTTGAACTCTCGGAGGACGGCAAGGCGATGAAGTTCTACGAGATCACCGCGTTCGTGATCCAGCTGACCCCGCGGACCATCGCGCAGGCGGCCCGCACCCTCAGCCCACAGGAGAAGGGAGCAACGGCATGAGTCCGTACGACTGGCAGGAGATCATCGGCGTCATCGGGGTCTTCACCCTGGTCACCTCCGTGGTCCTCGTGTCGATCTGGCAGTTCGCCGCGACCTGGCGGGCGAAGGCCTCGCTCGCCCGGGAGAAGGAGTACCGGACGATCGCGGACCGGGCCGTCCTGTTCCAGGAGGGCACCGAACGCCAGCTCGCCGAGCTGGGAGGTCGCCTCGCCGAGATGCAGAGCCGGCTGCGGTCCGTCGAGGGCATCCTCAAGGAGGTCGAGTAGGGCGGTCAGCGGCCGCCGAAGTCCGCCCGGACGGCGGCGGTGATCTCGGAGTAGCGGCCCAGGCTCACCGCGTCGGCACCGCCGTCGACCGGCAGGATCACCCCGTTGACGAACCGGGACAGGTCGCTGGCCAGGAACACCACGGCCGCGGCGATGTCCTCGGGCTGCCCGACCCGGCCGGCCGGCTGCTCGTCGCGCAGCGCCTCGGCGAGGTGCTCCATGAAGGCCGGCCGGCGGTCCCGGGCGATGCCCATGCCCAGCACCGGCGTCATGGTGATGCCGGGGCAGATCGCGTTGGAGCGGATGCCGTGCCGGCCGAGCTCGGCCGCGGCATGGCGCACCACGCCGATGACGGCGTGCTTGCCGATCGTGTAGCTCGGCTGGCCCAGGCCTCCGCGCAGCCCCGAACCGCTGCTCGTGGTGATGATCGAGCCGCCGCGGCCCTGCTCGATGAACACCCGGGCGGCGTGGCGGTGCCCGGAGACGGCCGAGCCGACGATGAGGCGCAGCGACCGGTCGAGCCCGTCCGGCCCGAGATCGACGAGCCCGGCCTGGTCGCCGGCACCGCTGGCGTTGTTGAACATGATGTCCAGCCCGCCGAAGTGCCGCACCGCGGTATCCACCAGATTGGCGACCTGGTCGTCGTCGGAGACGTCCGTGTGGACGTAGAGCGCGGCGTCGCCGAGCCGCTCAGCGGCGGCCCGGCCGCGCTCGTCCTGGATGTCGCCGATGACCACGTGCGCGCCCTCGGCGACGAACGCCTCGGCGCTGGCCAGCCCGATGCCGCTGCTGCCGCCGGTGACGATCGCCGTCTTGCCCACCAGGTTGTCCGGCATCGCCGTCTCCTTCCGATCCGCCCGATCCGCCGTTGGCTGGAAGCTGGAGAAACGCGGCGGGTTCAGCGCAGCAGGATCTGGCCGCCGTCGAGCATGAGCGTCGCCCCGGTCAGGTACTGCATGTCGTCGCTGACCAGGGAGACGATCGCCCGGCCGATGTCGGCGTAGGGGTCGCCGAGCCGGCGCAGCGGAGTCTGGCGGCGCTGCAGCTCCCAGCGCTCGGGGCTCTGCTTCATGTACTCCTCGGCCGCCGGCGACCACGCGGCCGGACAGACCTGGTTCACCCGGATCCCGTAGCGGCCCCACTCGATGGCGGTGACCTTCGTCAGGCCGCCGATGGCCTCCTTCGCCATCGCGTACCCGAGCAGGCCGGGCGCGCCGCGCACCCCGATCCCGGACCCGAAGTTGACGACCGCTCCGTGGCCGGAGTCCCGCAACGCCTCGAAGCAGGCCTGCATCATGTGGACGCTGCCCAGCGGGCCGGTCTCGAAGGACTCGAGAAGCTCCGCGTCGGTGGCGTCGACCGTGGGGATGCGCACGGTGTTGTTCCCGCCCTGGGCGTTGTTGACGAGGATGTCGACCCCGCCGAACGCGGCCAGCGTCGCCGCGACCGCGGCCTGCGCGTCGGCCCGCTCGGCCACGTCGCAGCGCAGCGCCAGCACCCGGGCGCCCTTGCCCGCCAGCTCCTCGGCGGCGTCGACCACCTTCGACTCGGTGCGGCCGAGCAGGGCCACCGCGGCGCCCTCGTCGGCCAGCGCCGCGGCGATCGCCCGGCCCAGGCCCTGACCCGCACCGGTGACGACGGCGACCCGCCCGGCGAGCCGCCCGGCCTGACCCAGCCCAGAGGCCACCGTGGACGGCCCGGATGCTGCGGCCGGCTCGGCCGTCACCGTCGGGCCGCCGTCGCCGCGCAGCGGGCTAACGGTGCGGAATCGACGTTCCCGGACAGCTCGCTCGCGCCCATCAGACAGCTCCGTCCTCTGTTGCCCCCGGGCCCGGCCAGCCGGCCCGGCCCTGCCCGACGCCCACGGCAGCTCGGCCCGGCACCCGGGCCCGTGTGCGGGTACCGGGCAGCGTTTCAGAGTGGGCTCAGCCACGTCAACCGGTCGCAACCGGACCCGGTGAACAGTGTTGACACGCCTTCGGTCGGCGCCTAATTTCCGATGCATCGAGCCACCTCACTCGCGCCCGGGAACGGGCCAACGCGAGAAAGGACCGATCATGCCGGATATCGTCATCGAAACGTCGAGCGGCCGGATTCGCGGTACGACGAAACCATCGGGCGTGCACGTTTTCAAGGGAATTCCGTACGGCGGATCCGTCGCCGGCGCGAACCGATTCCAGCCGGCCCGGCCGCCCGAGCCGTGGACGGGAGTTCGCGACGCCTTAGCCTACGGTCCGACCGCGCCGCAGGCACACCCGGCAGAGGCGGGCGGCGGCGGCGCGGACGATCCCGCCGCGGCCGCGCGGATGGCGCCGTTCCTGGCGTTCCTGCACGGCCTGGCCGGGGACGAGCCGGCCCAGGACGAGGACTGCCTGGTGCTCAACGTCTGGACCGGCGGCGTCGACCAGCAACGCGCCCGCGCCGTGCTGGTCTGGCTGCACGGCGGCGCCTTCAGCACGGGCTCGGGCTCCTGGCCGCTCTACGACGGCACCGCCCTGGCCGCCCGGGGCGACGCCGTGGTCGTCACGATCAACCACCGGCTGGGGCCGCTCGGCTTCCTGCACCTCGGCGAACTGGCCGGGGACCGCTACCGCGACGCGGGCAACGCCGGCATGCTCGACATCGTGCTCGCCCTGCGGTGGGTGCGCGACAACATCGCCGGATTCGGCGGCGACCCCAACCGGGTGCTGGTGTTCGGCGACTCGGGCGGCGCGTCGAAGACCTCCATCCTGCTGGGCATGCCGGCGGCGAAGGGCCTGTTCCACCGGGCGGCGGTCATGAGCGGCCCGCTGATCCGCTCCTGCCCGGCGGACGTGGCGACCGCGAACGCCGAGGAGCTGCTCGGCCGACTCGGGATCGCCCCGGCCGACGTCGCGAAGCTGCACGACGTGCCGGCCGAGCTGCTGATCGAGGAGGCGGAGGCGATCGGGGTGCCGATCGCCTCCGGGCTCGCCGGGGCGGCCGGCGGCGAGCAGTTCATGCCCTTCCAGGCGGTCGTCGACGGCCGGGTCCTGCCCGCCCACCCGATGGATCCGCAGGCCTCGCCGCTGGGCGCCGACGTCCCCGTCCTCGTCGGGTCGACCCGGGACGACATGAGGATGATCATGCTGGGAATGCCGTGGTTCGGCTCCCTCGACGACGCCGGCCTGGCGGCGCTGGCCGGCGGCATGTTCGGCGCCGCCGGGCCGGAGTTCGTGCGCGCCTATCGCGCGGAGCGGCCGGACGCGACGCCGAGCGAACTGGCGTGCGCCTTCGTGACCGACCGGGTGATGTGGTGGGGCGGAATCGACTGGGCCCAGCGGAAAATAGCCGCCGACGCCGCCCCCGTGTACGTCTACCGTTTTGATTTCGCCACACCCGCCCTCGGTGGAATTCTCGGGGCCACCCACGGCGGCGAGATCCCGTTCGCGTTCGACAACTACCCGCTCACCCCGATGGCCGGTGAGCGGCCCGAGAACGCCCAGGTGGCCCGGGCGATCAGCGAGGCGTTCGTGCGATTCGCCCAGGAGGGCGTTCCGGACCACCCCGGGCTCCCCACCTGGCCCGCGTACACCCTCGACCGGCGCGCCACCATGATCTTCGATGCCGAGTCCCGGGTGGACGACGATCCCCGCCGGGCGATTCGCGAGCTCCACGCCCGGGTGTCCGCGGGATAGATCTGCCGGGCGCCGGCGCAGGCGCCCCGCTACGGCCGGACCTGCCCGCTACGGCCGGACCTGCCCGCTACGGCCGGACGTGGACGACGTGGTCGAGGCGGATGACACGAGAGCCCCGTTCGGCTGCCGGGCACGGATGGCCGAACCGCCCATCCCCGCTGGCGCTGGGGATGGGCGGTCGGCTGTCGGCGGCGCTCAGGTGCGGCCGGCGCCCGTCAGCGCGACGACGTCACCGGGAACACCTGGCACTGGGACCATCTGTCATTCCGGCACGGTGGATGACGCCGCCGCCGCCACGAGCGGCTTCGCGTCGGCCGGCAGGATGAAGCCGGCGTTCACGGCGCTGGTCGCGGCCTTCATCCAGGCGGCGACGAAGGCGTCGTGGGACGGGTAGAGGGCGTGGAGCTGCGCCGGGGTGAACGGGACGGTGGTGCCGAACAGGGCGCAGAAGGGAGAGGAACCGGTGTCCTGGCCGAGCCCGGACAGCTTCGCCACCGGGGCGTCGACCGCGGGGGTGCGGATGCCGCCCTTCACATTACCGTTGGCGTCGAGGACGTAGGCGTTGTTCGCGATCTGCAGCCGCGGTGCCTTCGACGGCGCCTGCCCGGTAGTAACCCACCGGTTGAGCTGCGAGAACGCGGTCTGCAGGACGTACTGCTGCTCGCCAGCGTTGATCGGCTTGGCGCAGGAGAAGCCAGCGGCCCCGGTCGGCGGGTTACGCAGCGCGTTGAACGCCGCGACGCTGCCCTGCCCGTCGCCGACGTCCGTAGCCCCGATGCCGATGGTGTAGGCGTCGGCGTGGGCGGTCCCCGCAACCTCCCACAGGCGGAACCGGTTGGTGTCGTCCTGGCGGGCGTCGACGTAGCCGAGCAGGCCGGTCGGCAGGTCCGTCTCCGTCTGGAAGGTCAGGACCGGGACGGCGAGATCGGGTCGGATCCGGACGACGGCCGGCGCGGCGATGTCGGGACGCTCCGGGGCCTGGGACAGCGCGCTCGCGGTGCCGGCGCGGCTGTGCAGCAGGTACCCGTCGTAGACGTTGACGAGCGGGTGGATGGCGTTGACGTAGGTCGTCAGCCGGAAGGCCGACTGCGACTCACCGTCGCCGAGCACCTTCTTCGGCTTCAGCCCTCCGAGGACCGTTGCGGCCGACTTCCGCACTGCCTGACCGGTCTGGGAGAAGATGTCGTACGAGTAGCTGTCACCGGGGTGGGACAGCGCCTGGTAGCGGTCCGGGTCGGCGTTCTTGGTGGCGTTGAGCCCGACCGCCTGCGCGGACACCCCGACCCAGGCGTAGCCGTCCCGGATGAGCTGGTTGTGCGCGGCGGTCCAGTCCGGGGCTCCGTCGTAGCCGGCGGAGACGTTGAGCCATTCCACGACGACGGTGCCGTTGAACTTCTTCGCGTCGGCCGGGCGGTTGACCACGATCCGGGTCGTGTAAGGCGCCGTGGCGGCCGGGGTCACGGTCCACTTGCCGTCCGACCCCAGCGTGCCCGACGCCTGGTAGGCGGTCGCGGAGCCGGCGAGGAAGTACTCGGACTGCCGGTACCCGACCTTGCCTAAGTCGAAGGCGGTGGCTCCCACCACGGGGACGCCCTTACCGCCGGTGACGGGCCCGGTCACGGTGGGGCTGGCTGCCGAGGGGGTGGCGGCCTGGGCGGCCGAGTCGGTCGCGAGCTGGGCCACCCCGGCGGCGGTCACGGTCAGCAGCGCGGCCACCGTTGTCGTCGCGATCCGTCGGCGGCGGGTCCGCCACCTGGCCATCACTGTCATGGTCACGTCCTTTGTGGGAGGTACGCCCCGACCCGACCTGCCTCACCGAGCCGCGGCACATGTCAGCATCGGTGGCTTCGCGAGCGATCGCCTCACGTGGCCCCGACCGTGCACACGACCGGGGCCGCCGCCGGAACGCCACCGTAAAGGTCAGGCATTCCACCGGAACACCTTTCGGGGCTTTCCTGGAATCACTCATTCACGATGCTGTGAACCCGACGCTACGGGAGATCGACCGTGGACGTCACCCCACCATGGGGTAACACTCGTCTTGACAAGGACGTTCCTTTTGGTCGGGCCCTGTAGGCCGTGCACCTTCACCCTCGCCACTCCGACGGTTATCCGCCGAGTGTCGGAAATTCATGCCCACATTACCGACGATTGCGCGGACCCCACCGACCACGGACCGATCGCTTCGCCACCGGATGCGCCCCCGCCCTCAACCGTCACCCCACCACCAGCCGAGCCCCGCCCTCAACCGTCACCTCGGCCCCGCGACATCCGGCCGCCCCTCGCCGCCCGGCCCGGCTCCTGACGTCCGGCCTCGTTCTTCGCCGACAGTCGCAGCGGCCGTACCCGGCGCGACGAATGTGCTGGGCACGGCCTCACCCTCCACCTTCCTCCTCGCCGGCAGTCGCAGCCTTGAGGATGTGGCCGAGCTGGCGGCCTGCGGCAGGCCGCTGCCCCACATCGCTCACGGAGACGAACATACGTTCGACATCTGGCGGCTGCGGATCTACCGTCGACTCATGAACACGCACGGCCCCAGCCCCGGCCGCGACACCGCTCCCACCCCAGTCCCCGCCCCCGGACTCACTGCCACTTCCGATCCTGAATCCGACGCCGGCCCGGCTCCCACCTTCGGCCTCGACCCGAGGGGTTGTCCACGGCTGCTTACAGCGCTGTCCGAGCTCGACGAGCTGGTCGGACAGGCGGTGGACATGCCCGGCTGGTCCCTGTCCGATGGCGACCTGGACAGCGCGGTGCTGGACTGCTCGGCGTTGCTGGCCCGGCTCGCCGCGCTGCGTCTGGGGTTGATCAATGAGCTGCACGGCCGCGGCAGCGCCCAACGCGAGGGTGCCACCAGCACGGCCGCGTTACTCCGCGCCCGGCTGCGGATCCGCCCCGGCGAGGCCCAGCGGCTGCTCGGTCTCGCCCTGGCAGTCGACGGCGATCTCACCGCCACCGGCACCGCCCTGACCGCCGGCACCATCAGCATCGACCAGGCCTTCGCGATCCACGCGGCGCTGCGCGCCCTCCCCCGCGGGGCGGACCTCACCAGGCGGCGTGAAGCCGAAGCACTCCTGCTCCGCTGCGCGGACACCTTCGATCCCGCCGATCTCGCCCTCCTCGGCCGCCACATCCGCGAGCGGCTCACCGACGTCGACACCAGCCCCGGTGGCGACAGCCCCGACCCCGCCGACGACAGCAACAGCGACGAGGGCGGCAGCAGCGACGACGACGACGGAGGTGATCACAATCCCGGCGGTGGCGACGCCGGCGGGGGCAACGCGGGCGGTGGTGCTGACGGCGACGATCCGACGTCGCGCCGCCACCTGTCGATCACCGACCTGGCCGACGGGATGACCCGGATCACCGGCGAACTTGACGCCGAGGGCGCCGCTCTTCTGCGCACCGCCCTCGACAGCCTCGCCGCCCCCAGCCCCGCCGTCGACGGCACCCCCGATCCCCGCAGCCCCGCCCGCCGCCGAGGCGACGCTCTCGTCGAGCTTCTGCACCGCGCCCTCGACGCCTCATCGGTACCCGTCTCCGGCGGTGTGCGCCCCCACCTGACCGTCACCGTCCCCTGGGCGACGCTGGTCGGCCGGGGCGGGCCTGCCGCGGCCACGAGCTGGGGCCAGCCGCTACCACGCTCCGTGCTACGCCGGCTGTCCTGCGATGCCGAAGTCAGCCGCATCGTGCTCAATGCGGACAGCGTTCCCCTCGACGTCGGCCGGACGCAGCGCACCGTCCCGGCCGACCTGCGCCGCGCCCTGGTCGCTCGCGACCGTTGCTGCGCGTTTCCCGGTTGCAGCAGGCCGCCGAGCTGGTGCCAGGCGCACCACATCCGGCACTGGACCGACGACGGAACCACCTGCCTGGACAACCTCGTGCTCGTCTGCGGTTGGCACCACCGTTTCCTCCACCACCACGGCTGGACCGTCCGGCTTGGCGCGGACCGCCGACCGGAGTTCCTCCCGCCCGTCTGGGTCGACCCCACCCAGACACCCCGCCGAAACCCCTACACCCGGCCCCTCGAAGCCCTCCTCAGCCGCCCGGCAGACCGGTGAGCGGCCCCGGATCCGGCTGTCGGAACCTCGTGGGAGGCGGTGCTCGGCGAGCGCCCCGACGCGCCCCGAGCACTGCCGTCCACAGGGTTCGGCGGAGATCAGCCCGTGGGGCCGTTCGGGAACTTGAGCAGGGAGCCGGCGTCGACCCGGATCTGCTGGCCGGTGATGTACCGGGACTCGTCGGAGGCGAGGAACAGCACCAGGTTGGAGATGTCGACCGGCTCGACGTAGGGGATCGGCATCGCCTGGAACGTGACGAACGCGGGCTCGACGTCTTCCCGGGTCGGGTTCTCCAGGTCCGGCCGGAACTGCGCGTACAGCCCGTCGTTGTGGAGCAGGTGGGTGTTGACGTTGGTCGGGTGGATGGCGTTGACCCGGATGAACTTCGGGGCCAGGTGGAGCGCCATCTCCTCGACATAGCCGATGAGGATCTTCTTCGCCCAGCCGTAGCCGGCGCTGCCCGGTCCCATCGCGGGGTTGTCGGTGGTGTTGGGCATCATGGCCGCGGTCGAGCCGGTGACGATGATGGAGCTGCGATCCGGCAGGTGCGGGACGCTGACCGCGACGGCGTTCATCACGCCGATGAGGTCGACGTCGACGGCGTCGATGAAGTCGGTCGCCTGAGGGTCGCCCATCGCCATCGGCAGGATGCCGGCGTTCGCGACGACGATGTCGAGGCGGCCGAGCTCGGCGACGCCCTTGTTGACGGCCTCGCGGAGCTGGTCGCGCTCGCGGACGTCGGCCTTGGTGGCGATGATGCGCCGGCCGAGCTTCTCGACCAGGGTGACGGTCTCGGCGAGGTCCTCCGGGGTGGACAGCGGGTAGGGGTTCGACTCGATCTGCTCGACGATGTCGATGGCGATGATGTCGGCGCCCTCCTGCGCCAGGCGAACCGCGTGGCTGCGGCCCTGCCCGCGCGCCGCGCCCGTGATGAAGGCGACCTTGCCCTCGAGGCGACCTGACATTGTCCTGCTCCTCTGCTCGTGCGTGCGACCAGGTGGTGGGCCGCCCGGAAAGACGGCGGCCCGGAAAGACGGCGGCCCGGATGTGGGCAGCTCAGCCGGCGAAGCCGACGGACTTGCTCTCCAGGTGCTGCTCGAAGCCCTCGATGCCGCCCTGGCGGCCGTTGCCCGACAGCTTGTAGCCGCCGTAGGGGCCGTTCGAGCCGTAGAAGTTGCCCCCGTTGACGTTGATGCTCCCCGTGCGGATCCGGCGGGCGACGGACAGGCCGCGGTCGAGCGAGGCGGAGAACACGCCGCCGGACAGGCCGTACGGGCTGTCGTTGGCGATCCGCACGGCGTCCGCCTCGTCGTCGAAGGGGATCACGGCCGCCACCGGGCCGAAGATCTCCTCGCGGGCCACCCGCATGCCGTTGTCCACGTCCGCGAGCAGCGTCGGCTCGACGTAGTAGCCGGTTGGCAGGTGCGCCGGGCGACCGCCGCCGGCGACGACCCGCGCGCCCTCGGCCTTGCCGATCTCGATGTAGTCCAGCACCCGGTCGCGCTGGCGGGCGTTGATCTGCGGGCCGGAGAGGTTCGCCGGGTCGTTCGGGTCGCCGTAGGGAAGGTGGCGGAACACCTCGGTGAGGATCTCGAGGCCCTGGTCGTAGACGGAGCGGGGCAGCAGGATCCGCGTCGTCATCGCGCAGCCCTGCCCGGCGTGCAGGCACGCCCCGAGGCCGGCTCCGGGCAGGACCGAGGCGAGGTCGGCGTCGTCGAGCACGATCATCGCGGACTTGCCGCCGAGCTCCAGCAGCGTCCGCTTCATCGTCCCAGCGGACAGTTCGACGATGCGCCGGCCGATTCCGGTCGACCCGGTGAACGACACCATGTCCACCCGGGGGTCGGTGACGAGCAGCTCGGCCACCGCGTTGTCCGAGGTCGGGACCACGTTCACGACGCCCGCCGGGATGTCCGTCCGCTCGGCGACGATCCGGCCGATCCGGGTGGCGTTCCAGGGCGTGTCCGGCGCCGGCTTGAGGACGACGGTGTTGCCGGTCGCCAGGATCGGCCCCAGCTTGTTGATCGTCACCTCGAACGGGTAGTTCCACGGCACGATCGCCGCGACGACCCCCACCGGCTCCTTCCAGACCGCGCGGTGGCTGGGCCCGAACAGGTTCGTGTCGGGCAGCGTGCGCTCCCACGGGAAGGTGTCGATCAGCTCCAGCGGCCCGCGCAGGCCGTCCGCCAGCGGCCAGTCAAGCTGCGCGAAGTGCGTCACCGCGATCGGGGCGCCCGCCTCGGCGATGAGCTCCGCGCGCAGCGCCTCCTTCTCGTCGTCGAGCGCGGCCTGCAACTGGGCCAGGCACCGCTTGCGCAGTTCCCGGTCCGTCGACCACGACGACTCGTCGAACGCGCGGCGCGCCGCCGCGATGGCCCGGTCCATGTCCGCCGCCGTGGCGTCCGTCGTCTGACCGAGGATCTCCTCGGTGGCAGGGTTGATGTTGTCGTAGCGGCTGCCCGTCGCCGACTCGCCGAGTTTCCCGTCGATCAGAAGCCGCGGCTCGCCCTGTAAGGACACCGCCTCAGACGCCGTCGTCATCGCCGATCAGACTCCCTCGCTATCGAAGACCCGTCCTGACGGGGCGGGTGCGTCGAGGAAAGTTACAGCGCATCTGACACGATGTCTACGCCTAAGCCCGGATGCGCGCACGAGGACGATCGGCCTCTTTGTACGAAAGTCCATCGCGCGCAGGAGCGATCGATCGGCCCCCGGAGGATATTTCGGGCAGGCCGAACCGCAATCCCGCTTTGGTCATTGCGGGGCCGGCGGGATGACTATTCGAACAGGTGCCGCCTCCGGTCAGGGCGACGTCGTCTGCTGTACGGACCCACCGGGCATCCGTCTGGTGACATCACCCCTCTCCAAGCCGCCGAGACCTTCCCTGGAGGGAAACCTCCGAGTCAGGTCGGGCTTCGCCTTCCGGGCCGGGATCGCCGACCTTCGCGGGTGCGGCGACAGAAGCCCACAGAGTCACGACCGCGTCGGTCAGCTCGTCGGGGTTGGGGGACGGGATCAGGTACAGCGAGCTCGTGGCTCGCAGCAGAAGCTCCGCCAGGACCTCCCGTCTCACCGTGCCTTCCTGGACGATGCCGAGATCGTCGAGCACGGGCGCGAGGAGTTCCGTCATCTGGGCCACGAAGCTCGGGAAGATGTCGCGGATGAACTGCAGAGCGAAGGCGGGCTCGGCTTCGATGACCCGGGAAACCTCGGGATGGTCGTCTCCGTAGTGCATGATGGCGTCGACGGTCGCGCGCAGGCGCCCGGAGTCGGCTGGCTGCCCGGCGACCGCTTCGTCGAGCGCGGCGCTGACCCCCCGCCGGACGTGGTCGCTGATGGCAGTGAGTAGCTCACCCTTGGTCTTGAAGTACCGGTAGAGCGTGCCACGAGAGACCTCCGCAGCCGCGGAAACGTCGCGCAGGGACATCTTGGCCGGGCCGCGGGCCGCGATGCACCCCAACGCCGCGTCGAGGATCTTCGCGGGCGTCTCGAACCTGTTCCCCACTGCGTGCCTCCAGTCTGACCGCGTTACCTCAGTCTGACGTCGTGCCTCCAGCTCACTGCATGGCTCCAGCCCCCACGGGCCGTCGAGGAGCCACCGATGCCCACCAGGCTCTCCTGCATCACTCATTGCATTTGACTCATTGCATTCGATCAGATACTCAATCCCCTCCATGGTGATCGAATAGAACTTTATGAACTTTATCGACTCAATAAATCTAGCCTACCGGCGTGTCGCAGACCACAGTTACGCGTTGCCGAGCGCAGCCACCACCGAGTCGTCGGGCTGCCGCGCGGATGCGGGCGCGGCACGCGGGGTCGCCGGCGTGCCCGAGCCCAGTAGGACGTTGAAGACCCCCGGCGTCTGACCTGTCGCCGCATGACGACAGAGGCGCATGACGACGGAGGCGCATGACGACAGAGGCGCATGACGACAGAGCACACCCACCGAGCACCCGCCCTGACGTCGTCCACCATGATCCCTGGGGCGCTGTCCGGTCACGTCGAGGACAGACGCCCGCAGCCGAGGCCCGACGACCCCGGGCCGGTCCGCCAGCCGGTCCGCTCCCGACGGTGGTCTGGTGGCGGCCGTCTGCGCATCCGTTCCGTGAACATGATCGCCGCACCTCGCCGTCATCTCGCGCGGCACGGCGCGGCGCGGCGACCAGAGATGTTTCGCCGAGATCTCCATCCCCCCGGAAAACCCGGCAGCCGTTTCCCGAGCCGGGTCGAGTGTGGCGCGGCTGGACACAACGTTCTCGTCTAGGAATACTACGGAGAAGTCGATGGCACCGCGCACCGCAGGATCGGACGGCGCCCGGCGACTGCGGCGGCAGCCATCCGGAACGCCGGCGAATCTGTCGTCATTCCCACCGCTCCCATCACGCTTGACCACTCCCCGCAGCAGGCCGACAGAACAGGCCGGCAGGCGTTCCCGATGAATCCGATCGCTGGCACGAGGAAACAGCGCCGAAGATGCGGTGGATCGGCCCGGTCGGGCCGACATACCTTGCTCTCCACATAAGAGGACGAATTGTGACAGCCGTAGACGGAGGAGGATTTGGCGACACTGACCTGGACCAGCACAGCGCAGGATTCCGGGAACACAATTACGAGGTTATGGCGGATCTTCGGAACCGCTGCCCGGTGGCCAGGTCCTCGACCTGGGGCGGCTACTGGCTCGTCACCTCGTATGAGGCCGTGTTCGACGCCTGACGAGGCCCAAGTCTCTTCAGCAACCACATGAGCAAGGCCATTCCGGCGCTGCCGATCGAGACGTCTTTCATCCCGATCGACAGCGACCCGCCCATGCTGCAGAAGTACCGGAAGTTACTGCTTCCGTACCTCTTGCCCAAGGAGGCGGAAGGACGGGAGCCGGCCCTGCGGCGCACGGCCACCGAGTTGATCGACGCTGTCGTCGAGGACGGCGAGGACGGCGAGGACGGCGAGGGCGGCGAGGGCGGCGAGGGCGACCTTGCCGAGCAGCTCTTCACCCCGCCGCCGGCCCGCGGTGGACGCTGCAGCTCCTCGACTTCGACGAGAGGCGCTGGCCGGAGTGGATCGAGTGGCTGCACTCCCTCATCCCTGGCCGTGCCTATGCCCCGGAGCGGTCCGCCCAGTCCGCGGCCAACATCTACGGCACGATCGCCCAGGAGATCGCCCAGAAGATCGCCCAACGCCGGCGGCGCCGGGGCCAGGGCGTGCTCAGCGATCTCACGGAGGCGGAGATCGACGGGGAGAGGCTCTCCGACGAGGAGCTTTCCGGCATCGTCATGCCGCTCCTGCTCGGTGGCATGGACACCACGGCAGGCCGCACCGGCAATGCCTTCCTGCGCATCGACGCCGATCCCGCACTGCGCCGCCGGCTCCTCGAGGACCCGGCCGTCCTGGAGATCGCGACGGAGGAGTTCCTGCGCCGCGACACTCCGGTGCAGGGCCTCACCCGAGTCGTCACCCGGGACGCGCAGTTCCACGGCCGCCAGCTCAAGAAGGGCGACCGGGTCATGCTGATGTTCGCGGCGGCCAACCGCGATCCCAGCACCTTCGCATGCCCGCACGACATCGATCTTGATTGCGGCACGAATCGACACCTGGCCTTCGCGCCGGTTGTCCACCGCTGCCTGGGTTCGAACTTCGCGCGGGCCATGTTCCGCGTAATGATTACCGCACTGTTGCGTCGGCTGCCGGACGGGCATGTCGCGCCTCCCGTCGAGCGCCTTGCGGACGCGGGCGACGTCTACACGGTCAAGCATCTCCCGGTTCGCCTCACTCCCGGGCCGCGCGAAGGCGTTGGTCCGCCCGCCTGCGCATCGCGCACTGCATGATGACTGTCGAGCTGAGAGGGGTTCCGATGAAGGTGTCGGTCAGCAATGAGTCCTGCCAGGGTCATGCGCAATGTCATGCGCAGGCCCCGGAGGTCTAGGAGCTCGACGACGAGAGTTTCACCGACGCGGTGGCGCAGCTGGACGGTCCGGTCCGGTCGATTCAGGTCGGAAGGTCGTCGAGATCTGCGCAGAGAGCCCGGATGATCAGTGCGGCCGTCAGCCGGGTTCGGCCCGCCGGGGTGTCGATGGAGAAACCCAGGACGCGCTCGGCCTTGGCCAGGCGTGCGATCAGAGTGCTGTGGTGCACGTACAGCACGGCCGCGGCCTGCCGCAGCGAGGCGGTGGCGCCGACGGCGACGAGCATGGCCAGCGTCTGCGGACCCTGCGGCTCGGCGCCGAGCCTGCGCAGCGCCGCGACGTCGGGCGAGGCGGCGAGCCGTTCGCCGGGCACCTGCTCGGCGACGTCCCGCCAGACGCCGAGGCTCTCCTCGGTGACCAGCGCCGACCCTCCGGCGAGCGTGGCCAGTCCGGCCGGCAGCCCCGACCCGGTGAAGCGCAACGCCGTGCGGGCGCCGCGCCACGCCCGCTGCGCCGCGGACGCCGGCATCGGCACGGACCGACCCACCCGCACGCCGGTCGGGATCGTCGGTTCGCCGACGGGCGGCTCCCGCCCGACCACCGCGCGCACGTCGCCGATCCGCACGGCCCGCACCCAGGGATGCAGCCCGGCCAGGAACTCGGCGCCGGCCGCGGGATCGGGCGAGCGGACGGCGTAGACCGTGACCGAGCAGGTCGGCTCGATGCCGAGCAGCCGCAGGGCACGCGCCCGGCCGGCGTCATCGGCGCCCGCGCCGAGCACCAGTTCCAGCAACGCCGGATCCCCGGTCCCGGGATGGTCGAGCCGCGGCCGAGGGGACAACGCGCGGACCGCGTGCGCCAGCCGGTCCAGGAGCATCCGATCCTGCGCGAGTGGCTGTCCCGCCCGCGCGAGCCACACCCACCGGTCATCGCCCACCGGCGCCCGGGCCGCACCGTCGGGCGGGTCGCCGGCGAACGGGACTCCTTCACCAGCCCGCACCACCAACGGCGGCACCGAACCACCGGCGAGGCCGACCTCGCACCCGGCGAACTGGGCGGTGGCCGACAGCACGGCCTCCAGGCTGGCCCGGTGCTCGACGAAGCTGTCGAAGAAAGCGATGATCCGCACCGCGCCCAGCGCACCCTCATCCAGGTCCGCCAGCCGCAGGATCAGCCCCTCCATGCCAGGAGACTACGACCGTGGGCAGGCCCGCGGGTACCGGCGAGGCGAGCAGGGCGGACGATGGCATCGGCCGCCGACAGCCAAACCCGCCGACAGCCTCACCCGTATTCGCGGCCGCCCGTGGACACGAAACGGTCCCGGGCTCGACGATGGCCAGGCGTCCCGGCCCCCGGGTGACAGGTCACGGACGGGAGGATCTGCCAGTGGGTTATGCCCTCGACCCGGAAATCGCGCCCTGGGTCGCGCTCCTGGCCGACGTCCCGATCACCGACGTCGCGCGGGCCCGCACGCTGGTGCGTCGGCTCGCCGCGGCCGTCCCGCGGCCCGATGCCGGCGCAGCGGTCTCGATCACCGACCAACCAGTCCCGGGACCGGCGGGCGCGCCGGACGTCCGGGTGCGGGTCTACCGTCCCGTCACGGCCCCGGCCGACTGTCCGGCGGTGCTCTTCCTGCACGGCGGCGGTTTCATTCTCGGCGATCTCGACATGGCGCACGGCGAGGCACTGCGATTCGCGGAGCTGGGTTGTGTGGTGGTCAGCGTCGACTACCGGCTCGCGCCCGAGCACCCCTACCCGGCCGCGGTCGACGACTGTTACGCCGCGCTGCTCTGGCTGGCCCGCGAGGCCCGGCCGAACCTGGGCGTCGATCCGGCGCGCATCGCCGTGGCCGGTGGCAGCGCGGGCGCGTGCCTCGCCGCCGCCCTGACCCTGCTCAGCCGCGACCGCGGGGGCCCCGCCCTCTGCTTCCAGTTCCTCACCGCCCCCAAACTCGACGACCGTCTCGACACCGTGTCGATGCGCACGTTCACGGACACCCCGATGTGGAACAGCGGAAAGGTCGCGCTCACCTGGCGCTACTACCTGGCCCACCGTGTGGGCGGCGCCGACCGCGCCGGCGGCCCCGCCGCGGACGTGCCGCCCTACGCGGCGCCGGCGCGCGCGGCGGACCTGTCCGGCCTGCCGCCGGCGTTCGTCTCGGTCTGCGAGTTCGATCCGTTGCGCGACGAGGGCCTCGCGTACGCGCAACGACTCGTCCAGGCCGGGGTGCCCACCGAGCTGCATCTCTATCCGGGCACCTTCCACGGCTCCCGGCTCATCCAGAGTGCCCAGGTCACCCGGCAGATGATCGCCGACGAGGATCGTGCGATCGTCCGCCGCCTCGGCCTCGAACCTCGTCCTGCCCCGAGCCGGGACTCCCAAGTGCCGTGGCAGTACTAGGACCGTGGGCGGGTGCAGGACCGCCGGTGTGGTGGCCCCCGGGCTGCTCGAAGCCGCTCAGGACGTGGGCGAATCCGCCGTCGACTCGGGAGTCGCGGCGCGCGCTGGTGGTGACCCGCACCGCCGTCGTGTGGAGAACACGCAGGTCGGGATGGCGGTGCAGGTTCGCGGCCAGCGCGTTGTCCTCGCCGACGGCGAGCGGGGGGATGCCGCCGACCCGGTTGTAGGCATCCAGGCGGATGCCCAGGTTGGCGCCGTGCGCATGCCGGTGCCAGCCCGAATCCGCCGGCTCCGTCCCGCGGTAGTGCCGCAGGAAACGTCGCTGCGCGGGAGCGGGAAAGCCGTCCCAGTCGTCGATGTCGACCACGCCGAACACGGCGTCCGCGCCGTCGAGGGCGAACTGCACCTGGGCCGTGAGCCAGTCGGGGGAGACCCGGCTGTCCGCGTCGGTGGTCGCGAGCCACACCGCGCGCGGACCGGCCGGAGCCGCGTCCGCTGCCGCCCGGGAGATCAGGTGCGCGAATCCGCGCGACCGGGCCCTTCCCACGTTCCGCTCGCGCACGGCGAGCGTCGGCACGGCCCGCCTGCGGCAGTGCCGGGCCGACTCGTCGCCGCAGTCGTCGAGCACGACCAGCACCTCGACGACGACGCCGCGCAGACCGGGGTGGTGGACCGCCTCGCCCAACGCGTCCAGGCAGTCCCCGATCAGGTCCTGCTCGTCATGGGCCGGGACCACCACGGCGACCCTGCTGATCCGGTTCACGAACGGCCGATCCGGTTCATGGGCGGCTGACCCGGTCCCCGGGAGGCTGATCCCGGTCCGCGGGAGGCTGATCCCGTCTCACCGCAGGCCCGTTCGCGCGGCGACCGAGCGGCCGTCACGCGCCCAGACGTCCGCCACCAGATCGTCCTCGAGGTGGTGCACGAGGCGCGTCAGACCGGCGCCGACGGCGGCCTGCCCGAGCAGCGCGTGCACCTCGTCGCCCCCGCACGGGTAGTCCTCGACGGGATGGCGCCAGTGGACGGCGACCAGCGTGCCCGCCGAGGCGGTCGCACGGGCGGCGACGAGGCGGGCGTCGGCCTGGTCGAAGTAGTACCCCACCTCGGAGAGCACCACGAGCTCGAAGGTCCCCGCCGGCCAGTCCCCCGGCAGCCGCGCCGCCTCGACGCGCACGTTCGGCAGGTCGGCGGTCCGGCGGGTGGCGGCCGCCACCGCGGCGGGCGCCACGTCGGTCGCCAGCAGCCGCCCGCAGCGGCCGGCGAGATCGCGGGTCAGCAGGCCGATCGAACAACCCGGCTCGTAGCCGGTCGCGTAGTGGTCGTCGGGAAGAAGGGCGACGGTGAGTGCCCGCTTCCGCCGCTCGTACCAGCGGTCGGCGAAGCCCCACGGGTCTCCGTCGCCCGCGTACATCTCGTCGAAGTACTGCGGCGGCAGCGTCATCGAACCCTCCGTGAAGCCCTCGCGGCCCGGCTTCCCGCGGTGTACCCGGGTTCGGGTCAGCAACGACAGCGGGGACGCCGCCGGCGGGTCACAGCGACCAGTCGGGCTCGGCCGCGGCGACGACGGCGGCGCCGAGAGCGGCCAGGTCCCGTTCGGCGTGCTCCTGAAGGAGGTAGACCTCCAGATCGGCGATGCGGGCGGAATGCTGGCGGTCGCGGGCGCGCGGCCCCGGCCCGAGCGCCCGGTCGACCCGGCGGATCACCTCCGCCGCCGCCCCCGCCACGGTCGCCCGCACCCGGCGGGCGAGGCGAGCGTGATCCGCCTCGGGGCGGGCGTCGACCGCGTCCGCCGCCGCCCGCAGCACGTCGCGGGCGCCACCGAGCGCGACGTCGACGGCGCCGAGATGGGCCGCCGCGTGCGGGTCGTCCCCGCGGGCGCCGACCCGCTCCCGCAACGGTGCCGCCACGGCGGTGGCACCCCCGTACCAGCAGGCCGCGACGCCGATCCCGCCGATCCAGAACCCGGGACGGCGCAGGTAGCCGTCCGGCCCGCCGACCGCGCGGGCGGGCACCCGGTCGAAGCGGACCCGCCGGGTATCGGCTGCCTTCATGCCGCCGGCGGCCCAGTCGTCGGCGGCGACGGTGATCCCCGCGGCGTCCAGCGCGACCGCGAGGAGCTGACGAGACTGTCCTCGACGGGCGGTCACCAGGGCGTGGGTCAGCAGGGTCGCACCCGAACACCAGGCCTTGGCGCCGTCGAGCAGCCAGCCTGCCCCCTGCCCGTCGAGCGGGACGGCGGTCAGGACCCCGGTGGGGTCCTCCGCGGCCCAGACCCCCCAGCGGGACCCCGGCGGCAGCGGTGCGCCCGCGAGCTCGGCGACGACGGCCACCGCGTCGGCGTGCGCCTCGGCGAGCCGCGCGAGCACCAGGTCGTCCGCCGCGAGCGCGGCCAGCGCCGCCCAGCGTTCGAGCGTCCGACCGCGCCCCGGAAGCGGCAGCTCCCCCGCCGCCGCGCACGCCTCGGCCAACGCCTCAGCCCGTACCCGACCAGGTGCTCGCATGGTCCCCCCGTGGCCCACATCCGGTTCACCGCGGGCGGCCACCCAGGTCCACGGGCCGCTCGTCGCAGGAGGGGATACCCCGTCCGCGGCAGTATGATCGCCCGACTATGCCCGAAGGTCACACTGTGCACAGGTTGGCCGCGGTTCACCAGCGGATGTTCGCCGGCCGGACGGTGTCCGTGGCCAGCCCCCAGGGGCGGTTCACCGAGGGCGCGCGCCGGCTGGACGGGCGGCCGCTCACCGACGCCGAGGCGCACGGCAAGCATCTGCTCCTGCGGTTCGACCACGACCAGGTCCTGCATGTGCACCTCGGCATCTACGGCACCTACGCCTTTGGCCCCGGGCCCGCTCCCGTGCCGACCGGCGCCGTCCGGCTGCGGCTCACCGCGGACACCGGCTACGCCGACCTGCGCGGTCCCAACGCCTGCGAGCTGCTGGAACCCGGTGGAGTGAAGACGCTGCGCGACCGGCTCGGCCCCGATCCGCTGCGCGGCGATGCCGACCCGGACCTGGCCTGGCGCCGGATCGAGCGCAGCCGCACCCCGATCGCCGTCCTCCTGCTCGACCAGATGGTCGTGGCCGGCCCGGGCAACATCTACCGGGCCGAGGTGCTGTTCCGGGCCGGTGTCGACCCGCTGCTACCCGGACGGGACCTGACCCGGCGGCAGTGGACGGCCATCTGGGCCGACCTGGTCACGCTGATGGCCGACGGGGTGCGCACGGGCCGGATCGACACCGTGCGCCCCGAGCACACCCCCGAGGCGATGGGCCGTCCGCCCAGGGTCGACGACCACGGTGGCGAGGTCTACGTCTACCGCCGCGCCGGCCAGCCCTGCCTGATCTGCGCCACCACGGTGCTGACCAACCGCCTGGCCGCCCGCAACCTGTTCTGGTGCCCCGGCTGCCAGCGACCGTCCTGACAAGGCCGCACGACCCGACGAGCCTCGGCGGAGGCCTGCGTGCCAAGGGAACGTCCAGGGAACGCCGTGTCCGTAGAGTCCTTCACGACGCACCACCTCGGCGTCCCTCGCCGAGCTTCCTCTGTGAACGGAGTGAGTAATGTCCCTGACGATCGGTGACACCGCGCCCGACTTCGTGGCCGCGACCACGGAGGGCCCGATCAAGTTCCACGAGTGGATCGGCGACTCGTGGGCGGTGCTGTTCTCCCACCCGAAGAACTTCACCCCGATCTGCACGACCGAGCTCGGCTACGTCGCGTCGATCAAGCCCGAGTTCGACCGCCGCAACGTCAAGATCATCGGCCTCTCGGTCGACCCGATCGAGCTGCACGACGCCTGGGCCAAGGACATCGAGGAGACCCAGGGCACCGCGCCCAACTACCCGCTGATCGGCGACGCCGACTTCGCGATCTCCAAGGCGTACGGCATGCTCGGCGCCGACGTCAGCGGTGACCCGTCGGACCGGACGGCGGCGGACAACCAGACCGTGCGCAACGTCTTCGTCATCGGCCCGGACAAGAAGATCAAGCTGGTGCTGGTCTACCCGATGACGACCGGGCGCAACTTCGACGAGGTCCTGCGGGTCATCGACTCCCTGCAGCTCACCGCGAAGCACAAGGTCGCCACCCCGGTGAACTGGAAGCAGGGCGAGAACGTCGTCATCGCCGGCTCGGTCTCCAACGACCAGGCCAAGGAGATCTTCGGCACCTGGGACGAGCCGAAGCCCTACATCCGCATCGTCCCGCAGCCGACCGCCTGAGTCACACAGCAGCCTGAGCCACACAGCAGCCTGAGCCGCACAGCAGCCTGAGCCGCACAGCAGCCTGAGTCACGCAGCAGGTCGAGTCAGCGGTCGGGGGCAGGGGCGTGTACCGGGGGCAGTGCTCGGCGGCCCGGAGCGGACGATCCGACTGTCCGAGTCTCGCGACGACGTTGACGTCGTCCTGATCGATCAGGACGACGGCCTCCTGGTTCGGCCGCGAGTGGACGGGCCACCGACCGCAGGCCATACCGGCCGGTCGCGGTGCACCGGCGGCGTGCGGTGCGCTCTGCACGGTGCGCGGGCACAGACCGTGCAGAGCGCACCGCAGTCGGGCCCAACCCGGGTGGGCCACCGAGCCGGGCACCGCGGACCAGGTCCGGCGGCCGTCACCGGGGCGGTCCTCAGACCGCGGCGGCCTGGCGGCGCGAGCGGGCGGCCCAGAACGGCTGCCCGGCCTTCTCGTACAGCGCGGCGGCCGAGTCGAACCCCACGCGAGCCTCGACCGGGTCGCCTGCGGCCACCGAGGCACTTGCGGCCGCCGACTCGGCCATGGCCGTCCAGGCCATGCTGTCGTGGAACGACGCCGCCCGCCGGGCCGCCTCGGCGAAGGCCCGCGCTCCCGCGACGTCGCCGGTCCGCGCCAGCGTCTCCGCGCCGACCGGGTTGAGCAACAGGCCGCAGCTGGCGCAGTCGCCGTAGTGGGCCGCGGTGCGCGACGCCGCCCGCACCGACTCGACGGCGCCGTCGAGATCGTCCCGCTCCAGCGCCGCCAGCGCGGCCGTGGCGTGCAACCGCCCCCAGGCGTGCCGGGCAAGCGGGGTGACCGCCGCGATGGCGGACGCCCGCCCGAGGTAGGGCGCAACCTCGTCGAAGGCACCCGTGCAGATCGCGAGCTCGGCCCGGCGCAGCCAGGGCAGCGCGACGGATCGGCTGCCCATCGGCGCGTACAGCTCGCAGCTTCGGTCCAGGCAGGCGGCCGCGGCGTCCCAGTGGCCGCGCAACAGCAGCGACTCGCCGAGCAGACACCAGGCGAAGGCCTGCACCGCCACCGCGTCGGCTCGCTCGGCCAGCGCCAGCGTCTCGCGCGCGTACTGCTCGACGTCGCCGGCGAGGGCGTCCTCGTAAAGCTGGTACTGCCCGATGCAGTGGTTGATCTCGAAGAACCGGCTGACCCGGCCGCCCAGGTCCACCGCCGCGAGCCGCGGCATCTGGAGCTGCAGCGCCGTGCGCCAGGTGCCCTGGATGTGCGCCAGGATCGCCTGTTCCTCGAGCGCCTCGACGACGGCGTCGGCGTCGCCGTGCACCACGGCCACCTGGTGCGCCCGGTCGGCCAGCTGGCGGGCTGCGGCGAGGTCGCCGCGTTCCCGCATCACACTCGCCCGCACGCCGGCCAGCCGGCCCTGGTCGGTGGCGTCCGGCCCGAGTCGGTCCGCCGCGTCCAGGTGCGTCTCGGCCGCGTCGAGCTGCTGCTGCGTCACCAGCGTGGCGGCGCTCTTGCGATGCAGGCGGACGGCTGTCGACGCGTCGGGTCCGGCCCGCAGCGCCCGCTCGTAGGCCGTGATCGTCGCCGCGGCGTCGCCCGACTGGGCGCGCAGGTCCCCGACCCGCTCCCAGACCTCGATCGCCTGCTCCGGCTCGGCCGCGAGGTTGCTGCGGATCTCCTCGTACAACCGTTGCGTCGACGGGCTCGGTTCGATCCCCAGCTCCGCGTCGAGCACGTCGCACAGCCGCTGGTACTGCCGCCGGGCCTCGCCACGGCGACCGGCGGCGGAATACAGCCGCATCAGCCAGGCGTGGTTGTCCTCACTCAGGGGATCCGCGGCGACGAGGCGCTGCACGGTCCGGGCGGCATGGTTGAGGTCCCCGCGGGTTTCGAGCAGCTCCGCGAACTCCGCCATCAGCGCCAGCCAGTCATCACGCAGGGCATCGCGCGGCGCGGCCGCCCAGTCCTCGTAGACGTCCTGCGGCAGCAGCCCGTCCCGGTAGCGCTCGATCGCGCCGACGTGTGCGTCGACGGCCCGGGTGCGCCGCGCGGTCGCGGCGGCCGACCGGTACTCGTCCACGTCGACCGACAGCCGATCCGCCGGTAGGCACAACAGGTCACCGACCGACGCGATGAGATCCGCGCCCTGTTCGCCGTCGAGCGCGCGGCGGGCCGCGTGCAGGGCCTTGCGCAGGTTACGGCCGGCCGCGGCCGGGTCCAGTTCCGGCCACAGGACGTCCATCACCTGGTCCCGGCGCAGGCGGTGCCCGGGTGCCAGGGCGAGCAACTTGACGAGCGCCGCCGGCCTGCGCTGCGACCAGGTCGCGTCCGGGACCGCCCGGTCTCCCACCGTGACCTGAAAGTGGCCGAACAGCTCGATCCGCAGAGTCTCCACTCGTCCCCCCTCAGGTCGCCCGACGGACGAACCGCGCCAAGCACCTCGATGGTGCCACGCGGCGTCGATCTGGACCGGGGCGGCAGCGCCTGCCACCCACCCACCCGACACCGCCGCAAATACGGTCAAATGTTGATACCGCCTATCAGCGCCGACAGTCGAGCTTGACGGGGCGCAGCGGCCCGGAAATCGTGGTCCGAAAGGACGGCCGTTCGCTCAGTGCCCTTCGGACCCCGGGAGCGCAGTAGTGACAATCTCGATCGAACGCAACGTCGACCCGTTCGACACCATCGATTCGGGAGCCGATCCCACCTTCGAGGAAAGCATTCTTCTCGAACGGATGGCCGGGCACTACTATCCCGCCGTCCTCGACTGGTTCTTCGATCTGCTGCCGCGGGAGGCGCGGACGGTCCTCGAGGTCGGCTGCGGCACCGGGCAGGTTCTCGACCGGCTGGTGGGCCATCTGGGCACCGACCAGGTCGAGCGGGCCGTCGGCATCGATCGCAGCGCCTACCTCGCCAGGCGGGCGGCCGAACGCTTTGGCCGGTTCGAGATCTTCGCCGCCGACGGAACGCAGGTGCCGCTGCCGGACGAGCAGTTCGATCTCGCGACGACCGCGACCGTGCTGGTGCATGCCGCCGACCCCGCCGGCATCCTCCGGGAGATGCACCGGCTCACCCGTCGCGGCGGGACGGCCGCCGTCCTCGACCAGGATTTCGGCAGCGCCGTGATCCACCCGGGCGACCGGGACCTCAGCCGCCGGATCCTCGATGCGGCGACCGACTTCTGGCAGGACGGCTGGATCGGGCGCAAGCTGCCCTCGCTGCTGCGGGACGCCGGTTTCACCGTCACCGGGTTCCACTCGACGGTCCGTATTGATCGGACCTTCGACCGGGCATTCTTCACCCGGATCCGGGACTGGGTCGTCACCGCCGGATTCGCCGCCGCGGAGGCTGACCGGTGGCTCGCCGAGCTGGCCGCGGGGGCCGAACGCGACGAGTTCGTCTTCACCCGCAACTTCTATGCCTGCATCGCGCGCCGGGATGGTTGAGGGCGCGCTCCTCGTCTACAGCCCCCTCAACGAACCACGCCGGCCGGCGCTCATCCGCCTCGCCGAAATCCACCCGCGCGTCGTCCTGCTCGCCGAGGATCACACCGACGTCCCGCCCTGGGCCGACGAACTCCTCGCCGACGTGGTGCGGATCGACCGGCTCGACGCGCCGGCCGCGATCCGCGCCACGCGGGACCTGCTCGCCCGCCGCGGGAGCGTCGCGGACGGCATCGTCTCGCTGTCGGAGACAGGTCTGGCGTTCTGCTCGGCCGTGGCGGCGGAGCTGGGCCTGCCGTTCACGCCGGGGGACGTGCTGGAGCGGGCCCGGGACAAGTCCCGGATGCGGGCGGCCTTCGCCGAGCACGGCCTGCCGACGGTGCGGTTCGGCACCGCCGGGCGGCTCGACGAGGCGCTGGCGATCGCCGCGGACATCGGCTACCCGGTGGTGCTCAAGCCGCTGCTCGCCGGCGGCAGCCTGTTCGTCTGGACGGTGCACGACCCGGCCGAGCTGGCCGCCGCGTTCGACGACGTGCTGCGCGGCGGCGCCCAGGTCGTCGCCGGCGACCCGCTGGTGCACGCCACCTTCCGCGGCGGCGCGGCACCTCGCCTGCTCGTCGAGCAGCTCATCGGCGGGCGGCGGTGGTTCGCCAGCTCGCTGGACCTGCCCGTCGGCGAGGTGAGCGTCGAGGGCAGCGTCGTCGGCGGCGAGGTGCGGGTGCTGGCCCACCACGACAAGCCGCTGCCGGCCGACGGCCCCTTCTTCGAGGAGGTGCTGTGGTCGTCGCCCTCCCGGCTGCCGGCGGAGCTGCTGGCCCGGGTGGACGACGTGGCGGCCGGCGCCGTGCGCGCGCTCGGCCTGCGGGACTGCGTGTTCCACGCCGAGATGCGCACGACGGACACCGGGCCGGTGCTACTCGAGGTCGCGGCGCGGATGGGCGGCGGCCCGATCTTCCGGTCGGCCCGGCTCGCCCACGGCGTCGACCTCGTCGAGACGATGGTCCGGATCGCCACCGGCGCGCCGACGGCGAACGGGCGCGCGGCGCCGGCCCCCGAACCCGACCGGCCCGAACCCGAGCGGCCCGAACCTGAGCGGCCCGAACCTGAGCGGCCCGAACCTGAGCGGCGCAGCCCCGCGGTGATGACGTTCGGCCTGTTCGCCGACGAGGGGATGCTGCGGGCGATCGAGGGGCTGGACGAGGTGCGGGCGCACCCGGACGTCGTGGAGGTCTGCGTCTACGAGCACCCGGGCACCTACATCCATCGCGCGCCGCGCTCGGACCACTGCACGGTCCACGTCATGATCGCGGCGGCCGACTTCGCCACCGCGGAGGACCTCGGCCGCTGGGCGCAGCAACGCATCCGCTTCGTCACGGGCGACCATCCGACGGGCGCCCGTCATGTGGGCCGTCAGTAGCCGGACAGCACTCCGGCCGGCAGGAGGTCGTGCAGGAGTTCGGTGGTTTCGCCGCGCGGCAGCGCATCGAGCGAGTCGACGTCGAGGAACTGCCGGAGCACGAACGAGTAGTCGACGCTGTGGAAGGTGTGCTTCTCCTGCGGGGTCATGTTCCGCGCGGTGTCGGTGAGGACCTTGCGCACCCGTGCCGGGGTCAGGTAGAAGCGGCTGTACGCCTCCCGGCGCAGCTCCTCCAGGCGATGCCAGGAGACCTCCGCAGTCGGCGAGCTCTCCCGGGCGCTGAAATAGCCCTCGCCCGCACCACCACGGGGCGGCTCATAACCCTGGTCGATCGCCATGTCCCAGACCTCGGTGCCCTCGTGCGGGGACAGCACGAAGAAGTTCGCCTTGCTCAGCCCCGTCGTCGACGCGTTGAACTCGATCGTCCGCTCGATGTCCGCCTCGCTCTCCGACGGGAAGCCGAAGATGTTGAACGAGCCGAGAATGACGCCCGCGTTACCCATGTACTCGATCATCCTGCGGGTGCGTTCGAGGTTCAGCCGTTTCTTGATCACCTCCTGCACCCGTCGGTCACCCGACTCCACCGCGACCATCGCGTAGAACGTGCCGCCCTCGAGCAGCAGGTCGACGATGTCCTCGGTGAGCAGGTCCGCGCGCAGGCCGTTGGGGAACGCGAAGCGCAGCCCGGGCCGCCGGGCGAACTCGGCGAAGATCTCCCGTACCCGACCGCGGTGGATGTTGAAGATGTCGTCGTAGACGAGAAACGTGTCGACGCCGGCGGCCTCCCGCCAGTAGTCGACCTCCGCCACCACCGCCGCCGCGGACCGGTACCGCACGGACTTCCCCATGATGTCGTGGCAGTACACGCACTGGTACGGGCAGCCCCGCGTGGTGACGATCGGCACGTACCGCACCTTGAGGTTGAGCAGCGAGGTGTATCCGGCGAAGAGGGTCGGGTCGAGGTGCGCGAGGGTGGGTGTCGCGAGCGTGTCGAGGTCGGGCACGACGCCGCGCGCATTCGCCCGGACGGTCCCGTCGGGCTCACGGTAGACGAGCCCGACGACGTCCGCCCGCGGCGAACCGCCATCGCCACCACTGCCGCCGCCACCGCCATCACCGCCGTCACCGCCGCCCTCGCGGAGCAGGTCGAGCAGGTCGCTGAAACCAGCCTCGCCCTCCCCCACCAGGGCGTAGTCGATGTTGTCGTCGTCGAGCACGCTCCGGCCGAGCGCCGTCGCGTGCGGGCCGCCGACGACCACGACGCTGCCGAACTCCGCCTTGACCCAGCCGGCCACGAAGGCGAGCTCCGGCGCGTAGTAGGTCAACGCGCTGAGCGCCACGACGTCGGGGGCGAACCGGCCGAGCGCCGAACGCCAGTCCTCGCCCCGGCTGAGCAGGTGCAGCAGGTTCACCTGCAGCGTGCGGTCCTCCGGCCGCCACGCGACGTTGGCCTCCAGGTAGAGCGTGCCCAGCTCGATGCTGCACTTGTTCTCGTAGAACGTCAGCTCCCGCCCTCCGATGGCGTCCTGCTTGGCGTTGACGTTCACAAAGGCGACTTTCACGAGGGTCTCCCTGACACGGGCGGCGCGGGCCCGCCAGCCGGGGCCGCCGCAGCGGTCCAGGGCCCGGCCGTCGCGTCCACCGTGTCGTTGCGGCCGGTGCGGTCCACGCCGCGGACTCGGTGGAGCACCCGCCCGGAGATGTCCGGGACGCCGAGCTCGCGGTGCTGGCGGCGGGCGAGATCACGGTCGTAGTAGGAGGTGGCGGGCATGTACCGGAAGGTGATTCCGGCGCGGCGCGCCCCGGAGACGTTGGCCGAGGATCCGTGCACGAGATGGACGTCGTGCAGCGAGAAGTGACCCGGTTCCAGCTCGGCGACGCGCACGGCGGCGCGCTGTGGCTCGTCGAGCTCCAGCCCCTGGTTCAGGGTGGTGTCGCGCCCGTCGGAGCGCTGGTGCCCGAGCAGCGTGCGCGCCCGGTGCGAACCGGCGACGTAGCGCAGTCCGCCGTTGTGCGGGCCGGACCGGTCCAGCGCCAGCCACACCGTGCACGTCGCCAGCGGCCGGATGGGCCAGTAGTGGCCGTCCTGGTGCCAGGGCGTCGGTTTGCCGACCCGCGCCGGCTTGCCGAACATCCCGCAGGCCCACAGCAGGACATCGTCGCCGAGCACCGCCGACACCGCGTCCAGCAGCACCGGGTGGCTGCCGTAGCGCAGGCCGAAGCCACTCGCCATCAGGTCGGGCACGAAGTCCGGCACATCGCTCGGGTCGTCCCGCAGATAGTCGACGAGGTCCGACCGCACATCGTCGAGGACTTCGGCCGGTATCGGTTCGGGGGCGATGACGAGACCCTCGGCGCGGTAGCGTTCGACGTCGAGCCGGGCGGTATCGGTCCGCTCGCTCATGGACGCGCCGCCTCGAGTGACGCGACCGGAGCGATCGGGCCGGTCGGAGCGGTTGGGCCGGTCGGGGCGGTCGCCGGCAGGCGCAGCCCGAACAGCCGGGACACCGTGTCGTGCGTGAACAGCGTGGTGGTGTCGGGCCCGACCGCCGCACGCAGCTCGGCGACCTTGCCCACCGAGTGCGGCCAGGTGGAGTCCGCGTGCGGGTAGTCCGAGGCCCACATCAGCCGCTCACGCGACCAGCTCGGCAGGATCCGGGTCACCTCGTCGGTCTCGTGCTGGAACGTGACCCAGACGCCGTCGGTCACCTGGTCGCGGGCCGGCCGGGACAGGTCGACGCCGAAGGATCGTCCGAACCGGTGGTCGGCGTGCTCCAGCCGCTGCAGGAAATGCGGCATCCACAGCAGGTCGAACTCGCAGAGGACCAGCCGCAGTGCCGGATACCGCTCCCAGACACCGCCGAAGACGAGCGCGGTGAGCGCGCGCTGGGCCTGGGACGGGATCATGACGTAGTCGAGCAGCGCGCCGTGGACGTCGATCGTGATGTCGCGGCGGACGGCGCCCCGGTGGATGACCACCGGCAGGTCGAGGCCGACGGCGGTCTCCCACACCGGGTCGAAGGAGGCGTCCGCGTAGGACCGCTCCGGGTCGGCGCGTAACACGACGCCGCGCAGGCCCAGACCCGCCGCCCGGGTGACCTCCGCCGCCGCGAGCCCGGGGTCGGCGTCGTCCACCAGGGCGGTGCCGACGAGCCGGTTCGGGTCGGCGGCGCAGTACTCGGCGACGAAGTCGTTGTAGGCGCGCAGGCAGGCGCGGCGAAACTCGGCGTCGCGGCAGCCGAAGACCAGGTCCGCGAAGGTGGGGAACAGCACCTCCGCGGCAACGCCGTCGACGTCCTGCTCGGCGAGCCGCGCCCGCGGATCCCACACCGAGGGTGGGGCGGCGGCGAAGCCCTGGGCCGCCCGGCGGGGGAGCTCCTCGGACGGCACGCCGGCGGCGCTGGCCGCGTACACGCTGCGCGGTTGGATGTCCTCGCAGACGAAGTACTCCCCCGGCCGCCCGTCGAGGTTCACCACCCGGGGCGCTCGCTCCTGGTAGCGCCGCGGCAGCCGGGATGTCCACAGCTCGGGCGGCTCGCAGAGGTGCGAGTCGGCGGAGATCAGCGGCCGGTTCACCGCGCCCCCTCGCCGGTGGCGCCGGCCGCACCGATCGCACCGATCGCGCCGGCCGCACCGGCCGCACCGGCCTCGACCAGGTCGGGCAGGCGCAGCCGCGCGATCTCGTCGGTGGTCAGCGCTCGGTCGAGGACATCCTGCGCGAGTGTGCCGTCGTCGAGCACGCGGTGCACCCGCCAGCAGGACGGATCGGACGCGGTCCAGCGTTCGTACTCGCCGCGTCCCGAGTTCGCCATCGCCTGGTAGGCGGTGCCCCGGCAGCCGCCGTAGCACTGCCGGGTGGCGAGCAGGTCGCAGTCCCGGCAGTCGCCCTGGATGTGGTCGTCGAGGTTGCGGATGACGGCGAGCGCGGGGCTGCCGAGCACCTCGGCCAGCGGCTGCCGGTTGAGGTCACCGATCGTCGTCTCGATCCCCGGGCAGGGCCTGACGGCACCGTCGGCGTGCAGGTCGAGGCGGTACAGGTTCTCGTAGCAGGCGCCCGCCAGGCAGGGCGGCTTGGCCTGGTACGGCTCGTAGCCCATCGCGGCGTCCTGGCGGCGGACGGTCTCGAACAGCTCCTCGATTTCGGCCCGGCGGATCACCAGGTGCGGGTTGGTCCGGGCGAAGCCCTGCAGCTTGCTGAGCTCGATGTGCGAGTAGATGTTCCGCTCGCGCAGCTGGGCCACCAGCTCCGGGAGGAACTCCAGGTTGTCGCGGGCGATGACCGACTCGACGCCGAGCCTGGTGCGGCCGGGCTCGTCCGTCACCGTCAGGCCGGCGACCTCGAGACGCTCGATCAGTGCGATCTGCCGGGCGTAGACGGTCTCGGCGTCCCGCGGCAGACCGGACAGGTACTTCTGCACCTCGGCCAGCCGCGCGCGGCGGGGATCGTCGGGCCCCACGACCGGCACGTTCAGCTTCGTCAGCAGGTTGACGCCGCTGGCGACGATCCAGTCGATCGACTCCGGCGTGAGCAGCCCCCCGTTGGTGACGAGCGTGACCGCGATGCCCCGCCGTTGCAGGAAGGAGATCGTGTCCTGCCAGTCCGGCGCGGCCAGCGGTTCGAACGTGCCGTTCACCGTCACCGCCTGCAGCCCGAGCGCGATCGCCTGCTCGAGCCAGCCCTCCATCCGCCGTTCCCAGGCCGGGTCGCGGTGCAGGGGCACCGATCCCGACTCGTTCGCCGTCATGACGGTGGGTTGACGGGGGCGTCCGTGCAGTTCCGGATCGCCCGCATAACAATAGGGGCATTTCCAGTTGCAGGTCGGCGGGGTGTTCATCTTCAGGCCCACACGTAGGACCTTTCCGTCCGCGAAGGCGGAGTACCGGCCGTCGAGCGTGGTGAATGGGCCGGCAAAGAGAGGAAGCGGGCGGAGTTCAGCCATGAGCCCTCCAAGCATAGGCTGTGCAAAAGCAGCCGCCCAACGAGGGTAAATCACGGAGTCGCACCGGACAAGGGCTTCTGACCTGAACGGGTAGTCCTCGCATCCAGCCGGATGTTTCACGCCGATCACCACCGCCTCGGGCCGGCAACCCTGGTGCATCCACGACGTCCCGCAAATGTTTACGCAGCGCAGCGACACGGTCCCGCCCACGCCTATAGGAAAAGCGGTGACCTGCGCCGCGACAAAGATTTGAGATCGCCATACGTAGCACTTCGTGACCGCGGACCAATGCGAGCACATTCGCCGCCGCGGCACCCGGCGCGCGAGCAGGCGGGCGCCGGCATGCGGATGCCATGGTCAGCGCGCGCCCCTCGCCGGATCCGCGGCGCGGCCCAGGCGCCGGCGCCGAGGCGGGTGCGGTCCGCCGGGCAGCGCACCCGTCCCATGGCGGTGGGCTGTCCGTTCGGGCGCCCGCGGAGTCCGGCCTGCCCGGTCCCGGCGCAGCCCGCACGGCGAAGTCGCCCCGACGGGCACATTTCCGGCCGGCGCCGCCGCCGGCCGGACGACTCGGCCGGGATTACGACGGATTAGATCTTCAGTCCACGGTCTATTAGGCGCCCGATATCCGGATTCGCCCGAGAGGATTTCCGGCGGCTCCACCCCCGAACGGGAATATCGCTCCGTTGCGGGGGTCGGCCCCGCCCGGTCATTGCTCCACCCGGACGCCGGGGGCGCCCAGGCGCCGATCGGAATGACACGCTGCCGCCCGGGGCGAGCCACCGGTTTCGGACCACCGGCTTCGAACCACCGGCTTCGGGCCGCTGCCTTCGGGCCGCGGGGCGGGCAATTCGGTGAAGAGCGCCCCGAACGAGGCCCCCCGAAGGAACATCGGACGCCCGGGCGGGTGCGTCGGTGCACCCGGCGCGGGCGACTACGATCAATCGGAGGAAGGCAGAGCATCAAGGATCTTGAGAGGCGGCCATGTCGGCACGTATGCCCGCGGTGCCCGAGGAGCGGGTGTCCGCTCCAGCCGGTAGCAGCTTTGCGGAGGCGGTGAAGGCCGCCGGCCTGACGATGTCGGGTCCGAACGCGATCGTGGTCGTCCGCGACGCCGCCGGCACGCTGCGCGACCTCACCGCCGTGCCGGCTGTGGACACCGAGGTGACGGCGGTGCCGATGTCGAGTCCGGACGGCCTCGCGGTGCTGCGGCACTCGACGGCGCACGTGATGGCCCAGGCGGTGCAGGACCTCTTCGACGAGGCCCGGCTCGGCATCGGGCCGCCGATCGAGAACGGCTTCTACTACGACTTCGACGTGCCCAAACCGTTCCAGGCCGAGGACCTCGAACGCATCCAGGCCCGGATGCGGGAGATCGTCAAGCAGGGCCAGCGGTTCCGCCGCCGCGTGCTGACCTCGCGGGAGGCGGCCCGCGAGGAGCTCGCCGCCGAGCCCTTCAAGCTGGAGCTCGTCGACATCAAGGGGGAGGCCTCGGGCGCGGCCGCCACCGAGGTCGGCAGCGGCGAGCTGACGATGTACGACAACGTCGATCCCCGCAGCGGGGAGGTCGTCTGGACCGACCTGTGTCGCGGCCCGCACCTGCCGTCCACCCATCTGATCCCCGCGTTCGCGCTGCTGCGCAACTCGGCCGCCTACTGGCGCGGCGACGAGAAGAACCCCCAGCTGCAGCGGATCTACGGGACCGCGTGGCCGACCCGTCCGGCGCTCAAGGAGTATCTGACCGCGCTGGCGGAGGCCGCCAAGCGGGACCACCGCCGCATCGGCGAGGATCTCGACCTGTTCGCGTTCAGCCCGGAGATCGGCAAGGGGCTGCCCCTGTGGCTGCCCAACGGGACGATCATCCGCGACGAACTGGAGGGCTGGGCCCGCCAGACCGAGCGGCGCCTCGGCTACCGCCGGGTCGTCACGCCCCACATCACCCAGGAGGACCTCTACTTCCTGTCCGGGCATCTGCCGTACTACGCCGAGGACCTCTACGCCCCGATCCAGATCGAGGGCGAGAACTACTACCTCAAGCCGATGAACTGCCCGCACCACCACATGGTGTACAAGGCCCGGCCGAAGAGCTATCGCGAGCTCCCCTACAAGATCGCCGAGTACGGGACCGTGTACCGGTTCGAGCGCAGCGGCCAGTTGCACGGCCTGATGCGGGCCCGCGGCTTCACCCAGAACGACGCCCACATCTACTGCACCCGCGAGCAGGCCAAGGAGCAGTTCCTCGAGGTCATGCGGATGCACGACGAGTACTACCGGGCGCTCGGGATCACCGACTTCTACATGGTTCTCGCCCTGCGCGACCCGGCGAACACGACGAAGTACCACGACGACGCGCAGATGTGGGAGGACGCCGAACGGATCACCCGCGAGGCGATGGACGAGTCCGGCATCCCGTACGTCGAGGAACTCGGCGGCGCGGCGCACTACGGCCCGAAGGTCGACTTCATCATCCGCTCGGTGACCGGCAAGGAGTTCGCCGCCTCGACGAACCAGGTCGACCTCTACACCCCGCAGCGCTTCGACCTGAAGTACCACGACGCCGACGGGACCGACAAGCAGGTCGTCGTCATCCACCGGGCGCCGCTGGGTTCGCACGAGCGGTTCGTCGCGTTCCTCACCGAGCACTTCGGCGGCGCCTTCCCCGTCTGGCTGGCCCCGGAGCAGGTCCGGGTCATCCCGATCATGCCGGAGCTCGACGAGTACGCCGAGACGGTGAGTCAGGCGCTGCTCGACGCGGACGTGCGCGTCGACGTCGACGCCAGCGACGGCCGGCTCCCGGCCCGGGTACGCACCGCGGTCACCCGCAAGATCCCGCTGATCGTCGTCGTCGGTCGGCGCGAGGTCGAGGAGGGCAGCGTCTCCGTGCGGGACCGGTCCGGTCAGGAGACGTCCATGCCGCTGGCCGACTTCGTCCGCCGGGTCCGCGAGCTGATCGACACCAGAAGCCTCGAGGGCGCCGGCCACCTGCGCGCGGGCTCGGACGCGACACCCACCGAGGTCGACGCGACCGACTGACCCAGTCGGCGCGACCAACTGACCCAGCCGACGCGACCGATCACCGCCACCTGGCGCCGTCTGGTCCTCGGTCCCTCCACGAACAATCGTGATCATCGATCCGGCCAACGGCTCCCGCCCAGGATGCACATTCCGGCCGGGAGCTCGGGTCGGTGCCGGTTCCGCGGAACACCAAGATCGTCTTTGGGGTGCCGGCGTAGTCGCCTGGGTGGCTGCCGGGCACCGTTTCCGGGTCCGCTGCCGGCCGGTTCGGCTTCCGTAGCATTCCATGATCCGATGCCGCGATGGCGCGATGCCGCGATGCCGCGATGGCGCGATGGCGGCTATAGGCCCCAGGTTCGGCGTCGCGGCCGGGGGTGCGGGTCGGTCGCGGCGGTGTGTGGGCGTTGCCGCCTGGTTGATCTTGGTGGGTTTTTGTCGGTGGGGGGTGGGACGATGTTCGAGTCCTGTTCGACGACACCCCTGGCCCGGTGATCATGATGGCTGTTCCTGTGTTCCCCGTTTCCGCCGATCCTGCCGCCTCCTCGGCGCTGGGGGTGGATGTGGAGTCGGCGTCGTTGGGGGAGGTGGAGGAGGTGATCTGCCGGTGGGCGGGGCGGATCGCGGCGGCGACGTGTGCCTGGCTGCTGGCGGTGGCGGCGTTCGATCGGCGCCAGGGCTGGTCGGGGATGGGGCTGGGGTCGTGTGCGCACTGGTTGTCGTGGCGGTGCGGGATCGGTCTGCGCACCGCGCGGGAGCAGGTGGCGACCGGGCATGCGTTGGAGCGTCTGCCGGCGATCCGGGCCGCGTTCGCCGCGGGCACCCTGTCGTATGCGAAGGTCCGGGCGGTGACCCGGATTGCCGACGAGCATTCCGAGCAGGCGTGGTTGACCCATGCCCGGTTCTGCACCGCCGGGCAGATCGAGCGGCTGGTGCGTTGCGCCCGGCAGGCCCGCGGGCAGGAGAAGACCCGCCGGTCGGCGCCGCGGCTGGGGTGGCAGTACGACGACGACGGGATGCTGCGGGTGAGCGCGGTGCTTTCCCCGGACGACGGTGCCCGGCTGATCGCGGCGTTGGACGCGGCCCGGGCCGGCCTCGACACCACCACCCCCCTCGACTCCCCCGGTGATGCCGAGGCCGGTGAGGTGCCCGCGGACGGGGAGAGTGTGGTCCGGGCGCGGGATCGTAGGCGGGACGCCGAGGCGCTCGTCGCGTTGGCCGACGGGTTCCTCGACCGGCAGGCACCCGGGCTGACGGCCCCCGAGCACACCCTGACCGTCCACCTGACCACGACCCTGCCCGACACCACCGCCAGCCCCGACGGCACGGCCAGCGGCGGCGAGGACAGCACCCCGGCCAGGGCAGCAGATGGTGGCGCCGCGGGGCCGGTGGGGATGGCGCGGATCGGGATCGGGGCGTGGGCGCAGGTCGACGGGGGGATCGGGCTGTCCCGGCAGGTCGTGGCACGCCTGGGCTGTGACGGGTTCCTGCGCGGCCTGGTCACCGACCCCGACGGCAACAACCCGCTGCACCTGGGCCGGCGGCAGCGTCACCCCGGCCAGCGGCTGCGTGACGCCGTCTACGCCCGCGACCACGGCCACTGCCAGTACCCCGGCTGCGGACACACCCGCTTCCTGCAGATCCACCACCTCACCGAATGGACCCGGGGCGGTGACACCGACATCGACCGCCTCACACTTCGGTTGAGGCACCACCATTCGATCATGTTCCCCACCGGGGCGGAGGACCCAGCATCCGACGAAGATCCATCTTCTGTCGGTCGGTCAGACGCGGCGCACGCGCGAGCAGCCGCGCGACATGATCCGCCATCGATGATCTATCCGCGGGGGGCAGCCCACCCGCCCGCCCGTCCGCGGGCACCGGCGATCCTGCCGGCTGCACCATCGTCGACACCGCATCCGCCACGGCGCCATCCGGGTCGGCCGGGCCGCCGTCCGGTTCATCGTCGAACGGCAGGAACCTCTCCCCGGTGATCCTCGGCTCACCGTCGGAGCCGTGCACACCGTCACGTTGGCCTTGCATCAGGGGAACACCGCTTCCAGGCGGACCCCGCCCGTCAGCCGCACGCGACCGGCAGGCACGGGGGTCGACGGGAACAGGACGGCACTCAGAGACACGCCCCGAGCCCGACCCGGACCGTCACCGCGGTCCCACGAGGTAGCCCGTCCACCCGGCGTCACAGCACACGCGAAGCGGGGCAGGACGACCAACGCCCCACCCGCCTCATCCCCAACGACCGGGATCGAACGTATGTTCCCGTCGGGTGGGGTGGGATCGATGGCCGGTACCCGCCGGGCCCGTTCACATGATCGGCTTAGAAGGCGGTGGCGCACAGGAATACCCCCGGGGTCAGGGAGGGGAAAAGCGGAAACCGGAATGGTTCCCGCACCACCTACCCTGCCGCCGCGCATACCGGTTTTGAACGGTGCAGATTCGGTTATTCCACGGAATTCCGCCGGTGCAGACGCGGAGTACACCGCGCGTCAGCCCGAAGCCCGCGCGGAGTGGACGGCCCGGAGTGCACGCGGAGCAGACCCGGACCAGACCCGGAGGGGCTCCGGAGAACCCCCGGGGCGCGCCCTGCCCGTCCCGCCGTCACCCCGCCGTGATCTGGGTGCGGGCGTTCGTCTGGGCACGAGTGCGGCCCCGGACCGGTGGCGAGGGGGCGCCTACCAGTCCGGGGCCGACTTCCGTGACCGGCCTGCGTGCCGATCACGAGGGAAGAGACGCCCGCCGCGTGGACGAGACGCGCGGGTCCTCTCCCCGGTGACAGGCAGGCGTGACTCCTCACCCGTCACCGGCTCACAGTGCCGCGATCACTCCTGCGAAGGTTCCTCGCGTCCACCCATCCGACGGAGGAACTCCACTTCACTGCGGAACGTCGCGGTGTCCACGGTCAGCCCCGGAAGCTGCAAGCGAATACCGGTCAGCGACCGGTGCAGACTCTGGTCTTCCAACGCGTGCGCCATCAGATACAGGGTGGCGTCCGCCAACGGATGGGACCGGTTCACCGCCGCCGACCGGGCCAGCAACGCCAACACCCGACCCACCACCACCTCCACCGTGGCGCGGTCGGCGTCGGGCAGTTCCCCGGCGATCCGCGCGGAAAGCACCAGCCGCAGCCGGTCCACCAGCGACGGCAGACCCTCCGGCCCAATACTGGCCTGCCCGCCGGACGCGGTCACGGCCGCCGGCCCAGGCCGAGGATCTGCCGGCGGCTGATCCACTGCTCATACCGGTCCGGTGCCATGACCTCCCACACCCGCCGGGGCACCCAGACATCCCCCGACTCCCACACGAGCACCTCATGCGCCACCGGCCGCCGCCCCTGAAACGTCGCGTCCAACCCGTTCAACGACCCGCCGCACACGACCAGCCCCCGCCGCGCGGAGCGCACCGCCAGGCGCAGGCCCACCACCATCGCCAAGCGCGACGCGACCAGATCCCGACTGCCGCGGTGCACGACCACCGCCATCACCCCCGGCCGCCCGGCGGCACCGAACGCGGCCTCGACCAGCACCCCCGCCGCCACCGGCCAGAAGTCCGCTTCCATCTTCGGCCGCCTGGCCTGCCCGTCCCACACCGGTTCCGCGCAGACCAGCAGACCATCGGTGTCGGGTAACGCCACCTCCGGCAACCACCGGTAGCGGACATCATCCGGACCGTCGCCCTCGATCAGGCTCACAGCACCGCCACCCCTTCCGCGTCGGTCACGCACAACATCGGCGCCACCACCCAATCCCCGTAACACCTCTCCCGCGCGTGACGCTGCGCCGCCGCCGGCGAATCAAACGGGCCAATCAGCCCCTCCAACCGCCGCCCCGCGCCGAACGTCGCCAACCCCCACTGCACCCCCGGGGCCACCGGCACGCCACCCCCCGACCCGGCAATGCCGGCCTCTGCTTCGCACCCGGCCACAACCAGCCCCCTTCCGAGGAGACGACGACAGGAGTCGGCCGCCTTCCAGCCAGCGCCAGCAGCGCCAGAGGAAGCAACCTTCCTAGGTAGGTATTAAGCGTCCCCCACCTCCCTAGGTAGGTCAAGACCTTCCTAGGGAGCATCTACACTCGGTCGATGAGCAGTAGGCGTGGGGCTTCTGACCGGATCTGGGCGGATCTCCGCGAGCAGATCGCGTCCGGGCGCCTGGCTCCGGGGGCGGCGCTTCCCTCGACCGCGGAACTGGCCAGGCACTACGGCGTTGCATCGGAGACCGCACGGCTCGCCGTCACCCGCCTCAAGGAAGAGGGTCTGGTCAGCGGTCGTGCAGGAGCCGGGGTCTACGTTCGGTCCCGGCCACCCTTGCGCCGACTCGGGATCGACCGCTACGACAAGGCGAAATGGCAGGGTGCCGATCTGGTCGCGTTCGCCGCCGACCGGGTCGCATCCGGCCGGAGCTGGGAGCCCGGCGACCAGACGCAGACGGTCCGCCGGGTTCCCGCGGCACCCGACGTCGCCGCCGCACTCGCCGTGGACCAGGGCGCCGACGTCTACGAACGCGCCCGCCTGATCCGCGAACACGACCAGCCCACGCACACGCTGACCAGCTACTACCGACCCGAACACGTCGAAGGCACCCACCTGACCGACGACAGCGCCGGCCCCGCCGGCCCAGGTGGCGGATTCCGGGTCCTGACCGACCAGGGCCTCGAACCCGCCTGGATCGACGAGGAACTACAAGCTCGGATGCCGACCCCCGAGGAAGTGGCAACCTTGCAGCTCCCGCCCGGCGAACCCGTCGTCGAGCTGCACCGGACGACCTTCACCGCCGAGGACACACCCGTCGAATACGCCATCGGCGTGCACCCGGCATCACGGTTCGCCTGGTCCTACCGGTTCCAGATCCCCGACTCCGCAGGCCGCCCGTGACCGCCACCCCGCTGCCCAGCGCGCTACGAACCCCGGTCGACGTGCTGTGGAACTACCACGACATGCACCACGACCCACGCCCCACCGACATCGGAATAGGGCTAGGCAGCCACGATCTCAGCGTCGCCACCTGCACCGCCACCCTCTACCACCGCCGCATGTTCCCCCGGATCGTGTTCACCGGTGCCAACGCACCCACGACCATCGCCACGTTCCCCCGCGGCGAAGCCGTCCACTACCGCGAACACGCACTCACCCTCAACGTCCCCGACACCGCCATCCTCGTCGAACCGACCGCACGCAACACCGGCGAGAACATCACCCGCACCCGCGAACTCCTCACCGCCCACGGAATCACACCCAGGTCCGTCACCCTGATCTCACGGCCCTACCAGCAGCGCCGCGCCTACGCCACCTGCCGGAAGCTGTGGCCTGACGTCGACGTGCTGTGCGCATCGCAGCCCATGAGTCTGGACGACTACATGGCCAGCATCGGCGACACCGACCGGGTCGTGTCCATGCTCGTCGGCGACACCCAACGCATCTGGCTCTACGCCGAACGCGGATACGCCATCCCGCAACCGGTCCCCGACCACGTCCGGGACGCCTACGATGACCTCGTCGCCGCCGGATACACCGGCCGCCTGATCACCTGATGATCACAAAGATGGACCACTAGTAATCGACCGACCTCCGAGAGTATCCATCGCGAACTTTCTTCATGGTTTCAAGGGCGGCCCTTCGGGCCGCCGCCGGGGCCGTGCCGCACACGCCGCGCCCCGCCGTGCGCGCCGCGCCTGCGATGCCGCCGCACCGCGACGGGGCCCCGCCTCCCTTCGGTCGGCACCCCGTCGGGGCGTCGTCCCCGCGGGCGCGTCGGCCCGTCGGACACGTCGGAGCGTCACAACCCCCGCAATCTCTTTTAGCAGGGCACATCTAGGCATTAACAGCCCGGTCCGGTTGCTATTCTCTATCGAGGGGTCTAGCGATCAGCGCGTTACAGGGCAATATGCCCTGTAACGCGCGAACCGAAGGCTTTTTTGAAAAGGGGCTTACGAGATCGGACCCGAGCCACCCTGTCAGTAGTGAGCTCATCACGAGCATGGAGATCTGAAAACCTGTTGGCGTCGAATCGTAGCCCGACAGGCCAGCCACCGCCGCCGTCACACTTGCGACGACCCCCACCTGGAGAGGTCGCGACGGCCGGGACGACATGTCCACCATCATAGGGTCCAGGGCGTGCTGGCCACACGGGAGACCGGCGCGACGAGGAGCAGCTACCAGCCTGGCAGACAGTGGCACCAGCCCCATCGGGAACGCCGGTCACCGGCGGTCGGTTTCCCCCTTTCCCGCTGGCGCCGGATCGTTTAACGGACCGGCGACCACGTCAAGGGCGCTGCGCGTCGCTACGCGATCATCCTTCGGATGACCCTTGACGCGCCCACCGCTCCGCTAAGTCGAAGCGCCGTCGGGACAGGGCGAAAAAATGGAGGGGCCGACAAGAGACGCTGTCCGTTCTTGACGCTCGGCGCCCCCGAACCCGACCGGCCGCCCCACCCGACTCGAGCCCAGCGCCGCCCGCGCCCCCGAACCCGACCGGCCGCCCCACCCGACTCGAGCCCAGCGCCGCCCGCGCCCCCGAACCCGACCGGCCGCCCCACCCGACTCGAGCCCAGCGCCGCCCGCGCCCCCGAACCCGACCGGCCGCCCCACCCGACTCGAGCCCAGCGCCGCCCGCGCCCCCGAACCCGACCGGCCGCCCCACCCGACTCGAGCCCAGCGCCGCCCGCGCCCCCGAACCCGACCGGCCGCCCCACCCGACTCGAGCCCAGCGCCGCCCGCGCCCCCGAACCCGACCGGCCGCCCCACCCGACTCGAGCCCAGCGCCGCCCGCGCCCCCGAACCCGACCGGCCGCCCCACCCGACTCGAGCCCAGCGCCGCCCGCGCCCCCGAACCCGACCGGCCGCCCCACCCGACTCGAGCCCAGCGCCGCCCGCGCCCCCGAACCCGACCGGCCGCCCCACCCGAGCACCGCGCATCGGCCAAGGCCCCGGTAGCCCCGTGGACGGGTATTCTTCCTGCTCAGACGGCATCGAGCCGCGCGCACCGCCCGTGACTCACCGGAACACCCACCCCTTAACGTTTCGTCGCATCATTCCGTCATGCGCGCAACGAAACGGAAGTGACGATTCAGGGTGGAGGGCATCGGGTTTCCGGTGCCTCTGGGCCCCTTCCGGCCGCCCGAGCACCGTGTGCGCGCCGTTTCCGGTGAGGATCGCCGCCCCGAACGACTCTGACCCGCCCAGATGACGAGCCCGCCCCTGTCAGCGCACCCGAGACGCTGCCGCCGGGCGCACCGGGCCCGGACATGACGACGGCCGGTAACCCCGCAGGGTTACCGGCCGCCCGAAGCGCCGTGCGCGTGCTACCTGTTCTGCTGCCCCCCACCCGGCCAGCCGTTGACGTGCGAGGCGTACCACTGACTTGCCATCGTCGCCGACACCGTCACCGAGTCCCACCACCGCGCCGCCACGTCATACGGCATGTCCGACGCCACGCTCACCCGCACCCCCGCCGGAAGGATCAACGTCGGCCGCAGCACCGAGAACCGCGGACCCGCCGCCGGAAGATACACATCCGCCGCCTCTCCCGGATGCGCCTGAAGATCCACACCCACCGTTGACCGGCTACCCCCACCGATCCGCACCTCTGGCATCATGCTCACGGGTTCCTCTCCTGTTCGCTCAGGATTGGGATCAAGGCCCGGGGCTGGTGCTCGCAACACCGTCCCGGGCCGCCTATTCCTTGCCAATCCCGCACGGTCCATTGCCCGCGGGGATGTCATGGGCGACGCTATGCCGCCACCGCAGCCGGGAAACGGTCCGGATGCGGAATCACGTCAATGGACTCTTCGCCCGCATGCCCGCCCTTACTGGTGGGCAGGACCGTGACCTTGCACAGGTAGTCGACGATGCTCCGCCGCCGATCCAACGGCAGCCCGGGAAAGTTCTCCGCCGTCACCCCATGCAACGCCGACGGCAGAACCGTCAGTTTCTCGTCCCGTTCCAGGTCTTCGAGCTTCCCACGCAACCGGGCCAGGTTCCGCTTCAACCCGTCGACGGAAACATCCCGCAGATCATCGGTCGGATCACCGACCAGGGCGTCTTCGACCTGACTGATACGCAACCGGACCTCATCGGCGCGCGCCCGCAGATCATGGGTGGGAACCGCGACATCCGGCACGTCGAACGTCACCCCGTCGCGGGCCAGCCAGCCGACCACGAACCGGGTCACCACATCGTCGACGAGATCCCCCCGCCGCCGAAGATGGTTCTGCGACCGACAACGGTACATCTGCTGACCGGCACGGTTCCCCCCCGACCGCATCGCCCCCGCACACCGGCCGCAGACCGCGATCCCGGACAGCAACCGGTTCGGCTTGTTCCCCGGAGAGCTCCGCCGCGCCGGATCGGTCAGCACCGCCCGGCACAACTCCCACCGTGCCACGTCCACGATCGCCGGCCACGCCGCCGGGCCCAGGATCCGACCCTGATGCACCCGGAACCCGGCAACCCGCCCGTGGACCAGGATGCCCCGCAGTGTCGACGACGACCAGCGCGCCCCCTGCGACGTCGCCACGCCCGCATCGTTCAACTCAGCCACCAGCGCGCGCAGCGGACGGCCCGCGATCACCCCACCAACCGCCCAGCGGATCACTTCCGCTTCCGCCGGGCGGACCGTCATCCCGTCAGGCTCATAACCGAACGGACGCCGCATGCCCCCATGCGGCAAACCCGCCTCGGCGTTCTGCAACATCTTCCGTCGGACCCGGTCCGAACGGTGCTCCGACTCATACCGCGCCAACCCGCCCAGGATCCGCGCGTGCAACCGGCCCTCACCCGTCGACAGGTCCACACGGCCGCCCTTGACCGTCTCGATACGCAGCCCGGTCCGATTCGCCAGGTCCACGATCTCTTCGAGTTCCTTCGGGCTACGCGTCAACCGGTCCACATGCCAGACCAGCAACACGTTCCACCGGCCCGACGCGATCCCGGCCAGCACCTCCTCATACCCCGGACGCCGCTTCTTCGAATACGCCGACACGTCGTTGTCCGTCACCACCTCCGGACGCGGCAGGCCCAGCCGATCCGCCACATCGTTCAAGTCCGCAGTCTGACGGGCAACCCCCAGACCCGCGCCCTCCCGATCCAACGAGATACGCACATAGCCCACCGGACGCACAGGCCCCGGAACACCCACCACCGTGACGAAAGGATCAGTTACCGTCATAGAACTATTCTAAAACGGCAGTGCCTTAATCAGGGCGTGAGCCGGCTACTGCTGATCTGCTCGGCCCATCATCGGGCCGTCCACGACGACGACATCCGCCTCGACCGCGCCCCCGACGGCACCGTCACCGCCCGCACCGCCGACGGCCGGGTCCTCACCGCCGCCCCACCCCTGCTGCCCGGACCCGAACCCGCCAGCAGACTCGCCCACGCCACCCGCCACATCACCCCCACCGCCATCCACACCCCCGACGGCGGCCGCCTCAGCCTCATCGACTCGATCCACGCCCTCCTCAACCCCGAGCCCCACCGCGGCGGTCAGTCCGAAGAACAATGATGGTGACCAGGCGGCTCACAGCCGCGGGTCGACCGGCTCGGATTCCAGGGCGAGCACGGCGAAGACGCATTCGTGCACCCGCCACAGCGGTTCGCCGAGCGCGAGGCGGTCGAGCGCCTCCAGCCCGAGGGCGTATTCGCGCTGGGCGAGTGAGCGCTTGTGCCCGACGCCGCGTTCCCGCAGGCGTTCCAGGTTGGCCGGCTCGGTGTAGTCCGGGCCGTAGATGATCCGCAGGTACTCCCGGCCGCGCACCTTCAGCCCCGGCTGGACGATGCCGCGGCGGCCGACGGTCAGGTTCGCCGCGGGCTTGACGACCATCCCCTCACCGCCCGCCGCGGTCAGCTCGGTCCACCACGCGGTCGCCGTCGCGACCGAGTCCGGCTCCGTGGTGTCGACGAAGATCCGCCGGGTCGGCGCGACCAGATCGGGGTCGGCGGCCACCAGCCGGTCGGCGAGGTCGAGGTGCCAGGCGTGCGGCCGGGTGTGGTGGGCCGCGCCCTCGCTCGCCAGCACCTGGAAGGGGGCGATCCGAACCCCGCGCAGGCCGTCGGTGGGCCACTGGTACGGCCGGTAGGCGGCGCTGAAGGCGGCGGCGTTCGCCGCCCGGGATCGGGTGCGGGCCAGCAGGTCGCCCACCGCCAGGCCGCCCCGCGCCGCCTGCTCTAGCAGGTCGACCGCGAGCGGCAGGGACGCGCGCGCAGCCGCGCCGACCGCGGCGTACTGATCGCGCAGGAGCTGCCCGGCCTTGGCGCTCCAGGGCAGCAGCTCGGCGTCGAACAACAGCCAGGAGGTGGCCAGCTCGTCGAACAGCCCGGCCGCCTCGGCGGCGGCACGCAACCGCTCGACGAGCTCCGCGGTGAGCTCGCCGGGGAAGAACGGCCGGCCGGTGCGCGTCCACACCGCGCCGGCCCGGTCGTCGGGCGCGCCGAACCGGGCCCGCGCCGCGTCGAGCGACCGGCACACCAGCGCGACCGCCCGCGAACCCATGTGCTTCTCCTCGCAGACCACCGCGTCGACGCCGGCGTCGCGGTAGGCCTCGAAGGCCTGGTCGGGATGTTCGAGCAGGTCCGCGACGGTGGAGGTGGCCACCGGGCTCATCGTCGGCGGCAGGTGCAGCAACCACCGCGGGTCGATCGCGAACCGGCTCATCACCTCCAGGGCGGCGGCCGCGTTTCCCTCCCGCACGCTGATCCGCTTCTGGTGGCGCGTCTCGACGACCCGGGTGCCCAGCACGTCGGTGAGGTCGAGGACGTCGGGATCCCGGCGGCCCACCGCGGCCGATCCCACCGCGGCCGCTCCCGCCGCCACGGATCCCGCCGTGGGCCGCTCGGTGGAGTCCACGGCCTCGGGGTTGGCCGGGAACGGCCGCGCCGGCGTCCAGTAGACCTCGGCCGCCGGCACCGCGACGAGCTCACGCTCCGGGTAGCGCAGGGCCGACAGGCTCCCGCCGAAGACGCACCCGGTGTCGACACAGAGGGTGTTGTTCACCCACTCCGGGGTCGGCACGGGCGTGTGGCCGTAGAGCACCGTCGCCCGGCCCCGGTATTCCAGCGCCCACGGGTGGCGCACCGGCAGGCCGTACTCGTCGCTCTCACCCGTCGTCTCCCCGTACAGGCAGAGCTCGCGAACCCGCCCGGAGGCGCGGCCGTGGTAGCGCTCGGGCAGGCCGGCATGCGCGACGACCAGCCGGCCGTCGTCGAGCACGTAGTGGGAGATCAGTCCGTCGAGGAAGCGTTCGACCTCCGCCCGGAACTGCGCCGGCTCCGTCGCGAGCTGTGCGAGCGACTCGGCCAGGCCGTGGCCGATGCGCACGTCCCGGCCGCGCAGCGCCCGCAGCAGCTTGTTCTCGTGGTTGCCCGGCACGCAGAACGCCTCGCCGGCGGCGACCATCCCCATCGCCAGCCGCAGCACCCCCGGAGTGTCCGGGCCGCGGTCGACGAGGTCACCCACGAAGATCACTCGACGGCCGTCCGGGTGCACGGCGCCGACCGCCCGGCCCGCCTCGTCGCGGCGCACGGCGTAGCCGAGGCGGTCCAGCAGCGTCTCCAGCTCCGCGCGGCAGCCGTGGATGTCCCCGATGACGTCGAACGGGCCGGACTCGTGCCGCAGGTCGTTGAACAGCGGCGTCCGGGTGATGCCGACGTCCGCGATCTCGCCTTCGCCGCGCAGCAGGTGGACGGTGCGGAACCCCTCGCGCGACAGCCCCCGCAGCCCGCGCCGGAGCTGGTCGCGCTGGCGGCGCAGGACGTGCGGGCCGAAGTCGCGGTCGGCGCGGCTGGCGTTGCGCGCCGCGCACACCCCCTCGGGCACGTCGAGGACGATCGCGACGGGCAGCACGTCGTGCTCGCGCGCTAGGGCGACCAGCGGGCGGCGCGCGTCCGGCTGGACGTTGGTCGCGTCGATCACCGTGAGCCGTCCGGCCGCCAGGCGCTTGCCGGCAATGTAGCGCAGCAGCTCGAACGCCTCCGGCGTCGCGGACTGGTCGTTGGGGTCGTCGGCGACCAGGCCGCGGCAGAAGTCGGACGAGATCACCTCGGTGGCCCGGAAGTGGGTCCGCGCGAACGTGGACTTCCCCGAGCCGCTCACCCCGACCAGGACGACCAGGCTGAGCGCGGGAACGCCAAGCTGCCGCGGCGACGGCGAGCCCGACGGCGGCGACGAGCCCGACAGCGGCGACGAGCCCGACGGCGGCGATGGTTCGGCGCGGTCGGGCGTCATGCGGCCACCGCCCGGCTGAAGACGGCCAGCTGCGTCGGCGGCCCGACCTCGGGGTCATCCGGACCGATCGGCAGGTGGCGGACGGTGTAGCCGTGCTCGGCGGCCACCCGCCCGGCCCAGGCGCGCAACTGCGCCCGGGACCACTCGAAGCGGTGGTCCCGGTGGCGCAGCGCCCCCGCGGGCAGCGTGGCGAAGCGGACGTTGTGCTCCACGTTCGGGGTGGTGACGAGCACCAGGCCCGGGGCGGCATAGCCGAAGACGGTCGCCTCGAGTGCGCTGAGCCGCGAGGGGTCGACGTGCTCCACGACCTCCATCAGCACCGCGGCGTCCAGCCCGGTCAGCCGCTCGTCCCGGTAGGTCAGCGACGACTGGATGAGGGTGAGGCGGGCCCGCTGGGCGTCGCTCATCCGTTCCACCCCCAGCCGACTCCCCGCGATGCGCAGCGCCCGCGCGGACACGTCCGCGGCGAGGACGTGCTCGATCGTCCGCTCCCCGAGCAGCTCCCGGGCCAGCAGGCCCTCGCCGCAGCCGAGGTCGCCGACCCGGCGGGCGGCATGCGAGCGCAGCACGGCGAGCACCGCACCGCGGCGCTGCTCGGCCAGGGAGAGCGGGCGGTCCGGCGGGTCCAGCTCGACGGCGCCGCCGAGGGCGTCGTCGAGCTGCTCGGGCTCGGTGTCGTCGACCTCGGCGAGGCGGGCCAACGCCGAACGGGTCAGCTCGCGGCGGTGGGACAGGTACCGGCGGGCGATGAGGTCGGACTCCGGATGGCTCGCCAGCCAGTCGGCGCCGGCCCGCAGCAGCTTGTCGACCTCGTCGCCGCCGACCCGGTAGTGCTTGGCGTCATCGAGGACCGGCAGCAGGACGTACAGGTGGTTGAGCGCCTCGGCGAGCCGGAGCGTCCCGCTCAGCCGGACGTCGAGGTAGGGCGACTCGCCCCACGCGGGAACGTCGGGATCAAGCGGGCCGGTCGCCACCGCCACCCGCCAGCCGAGCGGCTCGAACAGGCGACGCGGCAGGTCCGAGCCCGCCCGGGAGGCGACCGCCGGCACGTGGATCTCCAGCGGGATGGCCGCGGCGGCGAGCTCCGGCCGCGCGTTGCAGCGGCCGGTCATGGCCGTGCGGAAGACGTCCTTGAGCGCCATCGCGAGCATGCTCGACGCGGCGTATGGCCGGTCGTTGACGTACTGGGCGAGCGCGAACCCCTCCCCCGGCGCCCCCTTGCGCCCCCGCACGAGTCCGACCGGGTCCACCTCCAGCAGCAGGGCGACGGTGCACCTGTCGTCGGTCGCCTCCGGGTAGAACACGTGCGCCGTGCCCATCGGCTCGGTGAACGAGTGCACCCGGTCCGGATGCTTGTGCAGCAGAAACCCGAGGTCGCGGGCCGGCGGATGCGTCGTGGCGAGGGTCAGCAGCACGACTGAACAGTCTTGCTCAGACAATCCCCCCGCGTCGCATCATTTTTCGGCCTGCCGCGGCTTTCCAGAGGGACGAATCAGACGTCGAATCCTCCAGGGCAAGGAAGTTCCCGAACGGTCCGATCATGCCCGGCCGGCGAGCACCGCGGCTGCCGCCGACGGCGTGCGCAGGGCGACCGGGGTGACGGCCTCGTCGAGGAGCCACACCGGCCGGTCGAGTTCGGCCAGTTCGCTGCCGAACCAGGACGGCGGACTGGCCTCCCGATCCAGGAACGCCTCCGCCTCGCGGGGTAGCCGGATGTACTCGAGGGTGCCGTCCTCACCGCGGCGGTGGTCGGTGACCGACGTGACGAGAGCGCGCGCGGCGCCGGCAGCGGCGATGAAACCCAGCAGGGCGATCCAGACCGCGTCCGGGTCCGGCAGGGCGAGGACGACGGGCTCCACCGCCGACAGATACAGGTTGCCCTCCCTGGCCACGAGCTGCCAGAGCAGGAACGTCACGAGCCTCATCGTCCGCGTCAGCACTTCGTCCCGGGTGGCCGGATCGGCGGGATCGGCGCCGGTCACGTCGAACTCGACTCGTTCCCGCCCGCGGGGCACCCAGGTGATCTCGTTGGCGGTGACGACGGCTCCCCCGGTGGGGGTGAGGTCGTCACGGGTGATGCCCAGCAGCTTGAGGGGGACGTGGTGGACCCGTCCCGTGCGGTGCGGGGCGAGGTGGCGCAGCCCCTGGTGAGAGGCTCCGACGTACGGCCGCGCCATCATCCCGAGGCCGCCGACAATCTCCCGCTGCAGAGGGAAGTAGTTGAGCCTGGCGCATTCCATCCACAGGCGCAGCGCCGGATGGCGGGCGGATCCGACGATCAGGTCGTTGCTGATGCCGAGGTCGATCGGCAGGATGTTCAGGGTGAAGCCACAGGTGGAGGCGGCGACGGCCGCGAGCAGGTCGGGGACCGAGCCGGGGTGCCCGCCTTCCGGCGATCCGGCGTCGAATCGGATGTCGCCGTCGATGTAGAGACCTCCGAAGGTGTGGACGAGTTCCACCCGCAGATGATCGGTCGCGCTCGTGTAGCCGCGGGGACGCTGCTTCGCCATCTCCAGGACGTACTGCGGACGCAGGTACAGCGGATGGTCGGCGTGGAAGACCTCGTCGACGTTGACCAGCGCCACGTCGTTGTCACGGGCCCAGGTCGCCAGGGTGCGGACGTACCGGAGCGGGTCGGCCGCGCCGACCAGGGGGGCGGGCTCGGCCAGGACGGCCGCACACTGCGCACGCGGGATATCCGTCCACAGCACCACGGTGACCTGGCCCGCGTACCGGCGGGCCGCCGCACCGTAGTTGTCGCGGAAGGCCGTCCGCGCGGGCATCGGCTGGCCCAACCAGATTCCGTGCACCACATGCGGTATTCCGACCACCTCCGGCAGCAGCGGCGCCCCGGTGTCGGCCGCCTGCCCCCAGCGCCGCTCGTCCGCCGAGCGCCGCGCCCAGCTGACAGCGCCGCGGTCGGCCTCGAGGGATTCCTCCGACAACTCCTCGGCGCTCGGAACGGGGCGGGTCATGCTGATGCGGCGCAGGAAGGGCGCGACATGCTCGGGCCGCAGGTTCCCGATGTCGACGCCGGCGAGGAAGGCCGGCTCCGGGGGTGGTCTGCGCAGGTCGAACAGGTCCGCGCCCAGCCTTGCGGCCAGCGCTCGTTCCACGTCGGGGGTGTGCAGCGGCGCGCAGACAAGACGGCGCAGCCAGGCCAGCGTCTCGCCGTGGGGAGCCGCGAGCGGCCAGGCCGGCGGGCGGAGGTTCGCCGCCCGGCCCATCCGACCGGCCAGGTGGACGCCACCACGCACGCTCGCCTGCCGGCGGCGCTGCGCCTGCAGGTCGGTCAGCCGGGCCTTCGCGGCACGCACCATCGCGGCGATCCGCGCGTGGCGGATGGCCTCGCCGATACGGGCGAGCCGCGCCGCGAGCACCGGCCAGTGGACGAGCTCCGACTCCGACAGCAGGCGGGTGGCGAGGCGGGACGGGTCCGTCTCGGGACCGCCCGGTCCCGACGATGTCAGCACGCTGTCGAGTCGCCGGCGAATGGCCGTGAATTCCCGCTCCACGGGCGGTCCGGCAGCCAGCGCGGCTGACCAGCGCCTCGCCGACGCCCGGGCGGCCCGATCGGTGAGCGAGTCGGCCAGCCGCGACATCCGACCGACGGCCGCGGCCGCGGCGACGACCTGTTCCACGGTCAGGTCCCCGACGAGCCGGCCTGGCGCGTCGCGCGCCTTCGGGTCGCGCGCCTTCGGGTCGAACCCGAGCGTGTGACAGGCCGCACGCACCCGGTCCGCGGCGGACTGCTCGGCGGCGGACGCTGCGCCGGTGGCGAGGGTGCGGCGCACCACCTCCGAATCGGCGAGCAGTCGCGCCGCGCGCGGCGTGTCCAGCGCCAGCATGAGGGCGGCTCGACCCGTCAGCCGCCGGTCGAGGTCCGCCGCCGCCTGGTAGCCCGTCTCCTTCAGGTCAGCAAGTCCTCGGGCGTAGGCCACCGCCTCCGCGACCAGTGCGGTAGCCCGGGCCGCTCCCTCGGCCGAAGGCCCCTCGAGACCCATCCGGGTCAGAGTGGTCACCATGTGACAAGGAGCGCTCGGATCATCACGCATCTCCCCTCCGTCCAGGACCGGCCCCGGATCTCGTCGCGCATCTGGCACGTTCGCCGGGCACGAGGGAGTTCACGGAGCCACATCCCGGTTCCCTGCACCGTGTGGTGACCGGGGCGGATTGCGTTTTCCTGCTCACCGCACCGGCCACCCGCGGTGGAAGAGGAGCAGCACGATCTGCCAGTCCTGCGTAGAAGATCCCCTACGTCCCCGTAATTCCGACCGTCAGAGAATGCGGTGGAGCCAGCTCTCGGTGGAGCCGTCCACGTCCCGGTCCGCCTCCAGTGGAGTGAGGCTGACGTATCCGTCCTGGACGGCACGGGTGTCGGTACCCGCGGGAGCGGCCTGGTCGTTCGGGGTGAGCCCGATCGTGTAGGTACCCGGCTGTCCCGCCTGCCCGCTGGTCGGCGTGTAGCCGAGGTCGAGGGCCACGCCGGTGTCCAGCGTGGTGGGCCGGACCCCTCTGGGGGGCAGCACCGAACCGGGCTTGCCGGTGGCGGGGTCGACGGGGCCGGCCAGGAGCGGGTAGTTGACGTTGAGACCGACTCCCGGGGGCATCAGCGCACCGTGCTGCGACCGGCCTTCCAGCCGCGCGACGAGATCCGCCACGTAGGCGGCCGAGCTCTTCGCAGCGACGACCGTTCCCTCCCGCCAGGTGCTCGAGGTCTGCAGGCTGACCGCGATCGCGGGCACTCCGAACTCGAGCGCGGTCGCGGCCGCGTTGACGGTGCCCGAGTGGTTGACCGCCTGGCCGAGGTTGTTGCCGGGGTTGATCCCGGAGACGACCAGGTCGGGCTTGGCGTTCGTGAAGACCTGGTCGAAGGCGAAGAACACGCTGTCCGAGGGTGATCCCGGGGTGACCGTCCACACCGATGGCTCGGGCCTGGCGACCGTGAGCTGCAGCGGGGGTGCGGAGATACGACCGCCCTGGCCGCTCTGGTCGGTGCCGGGTGCCACGACGACGACGTCATGACCGGCGGCCTTGAGGGCGTCGCGCAGGGCGACGATCAGTGGGGTGTCGGAGCCTCCGGTGCCCCGCCATCCATCGTCGTTGGTGAGCAGAATGTGCAGTGGACGCACCGGGGTAACTCCGTGCGCGGGGGCGGTCGCACCGGGACCGGCCGCCGACGCGCTCGGCGCTATGCCGACCAGGGAACAGAGGAGGGCCGCGCCGAGGACGGCTGAGATTCTGCGCTTCTTCATGCCGTGAACCTAGAGCCGTCGGGATGGCGCGTTTTCCGACTTGGAAGAACTTTCCGCGAAGAACAGCGTAACTTCTGGCTTGGAAGTACCCTGGCAGCCACCGAGCGATGGCGTCAACAGCGTGACCGCCCTGCACTGCATCGCCGAGATGAAAGCAGACTCCGACGCGATCGTTCGAGTTCAGGAGACCGACAGGACCCAGACCAAGGCCATCTCCGGCCTACCATTCACGATCACCGACGTACATGTCACGGAGGTTGTCCGCGGCACGTGGCCCAGCGCCATCCGAATACGACAGACCGATACCGGCGGCGTCGGCGGGGACGACATTCTGAAGCCGGGATCCTCCTATCGCCTGTTCCTGGAAAGATTCGCACGCGACGGGCACCGCCGGACCCGGCGACCGGAAACGACGAGTGGCGACGGCCGCTCGCCGGCTCGTCGCCACTCGGTTTCTGCTCGTTGATGATGTCGGACTGGTGGGCTGCTGGGCTGGTGGGCTGGTGGGTTGGTGGGCTATCAGCCCCAACCGCCCCAACCGCCCCAGCCGCCCCAACCGCCGTGGCCCCGGTGGCCCCAGCGGCCCCAGTGATGCCGGTGGCCGCCCCAACCACCCCAGCCCCAGCCTCCGAAGAAGCCGATGAAGCCGGTGGCCTTCCGGAACGATCCCTGATCCTGGAGGACCGGCGCCTCATATGTCGCCTTCATACCTTTCCCATCCGAGTTTCGAGCCCGTCACCCTTGGGGTGCTCGGCCAGCTCTGGTGGCTGCCGTCGCTGTCCGGCCTCCGGCGTTGGCTCCCCACTCATTGACCGTGCAACTTGTGAACCTGCAACTACAAGCCTGCATCTCCGAGGTCCAGCTACGGTTCACTCACGGTTCAGTACCGCCGGAGGCTGCCGGCCAGGCTGCCGAGTCGGGCGCGAACCGGGTGGCTCCAGCACATCGCGGACCTCCCGGCGGCGCGGCCGGCGGCCGGCCAGCCGCAGCGGCAACGCGACGTTGAGCTCGGCGCTCAGCGATGGCACGAGGGTGAACGCCTGGACTTGCCCGAGCCGGAGGGCCCCATCACCGCGGTGAAGGTCCCGCGGCCGAAGTCCGGCTCCGGATTGCCGACCAGACGTCGAGGACGGACCATCGCTGGCGGGGTGGAGGCCGTGCCCACCGGGTCGGCCGACCACGGGGATCGGAGAAGACATTGATGACGGCGAGTACCCCCACCTACCTCAGCGGCCTGCTCGCGCCCGTGGCCGACGAGATTGATGCCGTCGACCTGCCGGTCACCGGTGCGCTGCCCGACGCGTTGCGCGGCCGCTACTTCCGCAACGGCCCCAACCCGCCCCCCGGCGCGGACCCGGGGCACTGGTTCACCGGCGCCGGGATGATCCACGGCGTCCGGCTGCGCGACGGCCGCGCCGAGTGGTACCGCAACCGTTGGGTACGCACCCGCGAGCTGGCCGGTGCGCCGTTCGTGGGTCCCGCCGGATTCGATCTGACGGCCGTTCCCGCGAACACCAGCGTGATCCGGCACGCCGGCCGCATCCTCGCACTGGTGGAGGTCGGCCTGCCGTACGAGCTGACGTCCGAGCTGGCGACGACCGGGCCGTGCGACTTCGGCGGGAGACTCGCGACCGCCATGACCGCGCATCCCAAGCGGGACCCGCTCACCGGTGACCTGCTGTTCTTCGGCTACGGCATGGCCCCGCCGTACCTGACCTACCACCGGCTCTCGGCGGCCGGCGAGCTCGTCGAGAGCAGAGTGATCGACGTGCCGGGCCCGACGATGATGCACGACTTCGCCATCACCGAGAGCCATGTCGTGTGGCTCGACCTGCCGGTCGTCTTCGACCTCGCGCTCCTCGGGCAGGGGATGCCCTACCGGTGGGACGACGCCTACGGGGCGCGCATCGGCGTCATGGCGCGCGACGGCGGCGAGACGCGGTGGTTCGACATCGACCCCTGCTACGTCTTTCACGTCGGCAACGCCCACGTCGACGACGCCGGACGGGTCTGCCTCGACGCCGTCCGCTACGACCGCGCCCGCTTCGCGGCGATCTGGCCCCGCCTCGGCGGAGCCCCGACCGAGGCGGGCATGATCGCCGACGGCTTCGCCCACCGCTGGCTGATCGACCCGGCGAACGGGGTGGTCAGGGAGCAGGCTCTCGACGACCGGGCGGTCGAGTTCCCCACCCTCAACGACCAGCGGGTGGGGCGGCCGAACCGCTTCCTCTACTCCGTCAGCCAGGACGCGATCGTCAAGTACGACGGCCGGACCGGCGCGAGCAGGGTCCGGTCTCTCGGTGCCACCCCCGGCGAAGCGATCTTCGTTGCCGCGCCCGAGGCCCGCTCGGAGGACGACGGCTGGCTGATCTCGATCGTGACCGACCCGGCCGGGCGCGGTTCCGAGCTGCTCGTCCTGGCCGCCACCGACCTTGCCAACGTGGCGTCGGTAGCCCTGCCCCGTCGGGTCCCCGCCGGCTTCCACGGCTGCTGGATCGCCGACCAGTAGGACCCGCGGCAGGATCCGCCCGGCAACCTGCCGGACTTCTCCTCGGCCACGCACTGTAGCCCGTACGTCGCCACCTGCCGTGACCGCCCTCACATGGAGAGTCCGCGACACCCTCGACACCCTCGACACCCGGCTGACCACCGGCACGGCCTAGCCCCAGCGCTGGTAGTCGCCGTGGTTGCAGCCCTGGGTGTAGACGCGTCCATCGGCGTTGCTGTCCAGGCACTCGCCGGTGGCGGCGTTTCGGAAGGTCATTCCGGCGCCGTCGCTGGACGTGGTCCAGAGCTGCGCGGCCCCGCCGTCGCAGCCGATGGCGTACACCGTGCCCTGGTACCTGGTTCCGTCCGGCGCGGGATTCGCCCTGCTGCCCACGCAGTTGTTGGTCTGGGCATTCCTGAGCCGCACCCCGTCGTTCCCGGCCGCGTACACCCAGTGCTGGTAGTTGCCCTGGTTGCAACCCAGCGTGTAGACCTGCCCCTGTGCATTGCTGTCGAGGCAGCTATGGGTCGCGACGTCGGTAAAGGTCCTGCCGAGAACGCCCTGCGCGGGCGCCGCGACGGCGGGCGGCGCCGCGACGGCGGGACCAGCCGGGCGTTGCGGGGGTGGGGCCGTCGGATGCGCCACGCGCACGGCGGACGCCGGTGCCGGTGCCGGTTGCGGTGCGGACCCCGGTGCCAGTCCGGACCCCGGTTCCGGTGCCAGTCCGGACCCCGGTTCCGGTGTCGATGCGGAGGCCGGCATCGATGTCGGTGCCGGTGACCCGGCGCCGTCGGCGCGAGCGGAAGCACCGGGACTCGGGCCGGCCGTGGCGGCGGGCTGCCCCGCCCTCGCCTGCTGGTCCCTGGTCCCTGCCTGGATCAGGAGCCGCCTGGATGGGTCGGACGACGAGCCGGTCGTCGACACGAGGGCCGCCGCCGTGGCCACGATCACGACGACGATGCCGAGAGCGACGACGAGGAGTCGACGTCGGCCCCGCCCACCCGGCTCGGCGGAGGAATGTCCAGGTCGGTCGGGGTCGGGGCCGATCGCAACGGCGGCGTCCGGCGGGACGGCGTCCAGCAGCGAGGCGTCGGACGGCACGGCGTCCGGCGGCACGGCAATCGGCGGCAGAGTGGCCGGCGGCAGGCTACCCGGCGTCAGAGTGGCCAGCGGCGGGGTGGCCAGTGGCGGGCTCGCGGGCAACCCGTGCAGGTCCGGCAGGAGAGCCCGTAACTGATCGGCCCCGGTCCGCTCGGCCGGGTCCTTGGCGAGCATGGCGGCGAGGACGGACCACAGTTCGTCGCTGAGGTTCGGCGGGCGGCCGGGCAGGAGATCGACGTGCGCCCGCAGGAGCGCCAGCGGCGCTCGCCCGCTGAACGGCGTGACCCCGCACAGCAGCTCGTAGAGCATGAGCCCGGCGGCATAGATGTCCGCGGGCGGACCGGCGACGCCCTCCTCGATCATCTCGGGTGCCATGTAGAGCGGAGTACCGAGCAGGCCCGGCCCGATGGTCAGCCGCGTCGACGCGTCCGTCAGCCCGGCGATCCCGAAGTCGGAGATCTTCGGGCGATACCCGCCGTCATGCCGGTCGAGCAGCACGTTCTCGGGTTTGAGGTCGCGATGAATGATGCCGAGCTCGTGCGCGGCATCGAGCCCTGTCAGAATGTCGACAATCGTCGCCACGGCCTCCGAGGGTGGGACCGTTCGGCGCCGTATCAGTTCACGACGCAGGTCGGAACCCTCGATGAAGTCCATGACGATGGCCAGGTCACCGCGCTCGGCGACGAGATCACGGACCCGCACGACAAAGGGCGAGTCGACCCGGAGGAGCACCGAGCGTTCCCGCATGAACCGGGCGACGATCTGCGGGTCCACCATGAGTTCCGGCAGCAGGAGTTTGAAGGCGAGCGGCGCGCCGTCCTCGTCGCGGCCACGCCACACCTCGCCCATCGCACCCCGACCGATCACCGTCTCCAGGATGTAGGAACTTCCCAGCCTTCTCGCCAACGCCCGCCGCCCTCCCTGCGTTCAGCATGCCAGCGGCGCGATTCTCGCAGACATACCGGGCATATGACGCACGCAGGTCTGATCGAACGTTAACCAGCGGAAATGCCAATTTACTCACGGCCGAGAAGGTCAGGCGCCCGATCAGGCGCCGATGTAGGCCGCGAGGTGCTCGCCGGTGCGGGTGGAGCGGGCGGCGACGAGGTCGGCGGGGGTGCCCTCGAAGACGATCCGGCCGCCGTCGTGGCCGGCGCCGGGGCCGAGGTCGATGATCCAGTCGGCGTGCGCCATGACCGCCTGGTGGTGCTCGACGACGATGACCGACCTGCCGGCGTCGACGAGCCGGTCGAGCAGGCCGAGCAGGTGCTCGACATCGGCCAGGTGCAGGCCGGCGGTCGGCTCGTCGAGGACGTAGACGCCGCCCTTGGCAGCCAGGTGGGTGGCCAGCCGCAGCCGCTGCCGCTCGCCGCCGGACAGCGTGGTCAGCGGCTGGCCGAGGCTGAGGTAGCCGAGCCCGACGTCGGCGAGCCGGCCGAGGATGGTGTGCGCGGCCGGCGTGCGCGCCTCGCCGGCGCCGAAGAACTCCGCGGCCTCGGTCACCGACATCGCGAGCACCTCGCTGATGTCCCGGCCGCCGAGATGGTGGTCCAGCACCGAGGCCTCGAACCGTCGGCCCTCACACTCCTCGCAGGTCGTCGCGACGCCGGCCATCATCGCCAGGTCGGTGTAGATGACACCGGCGCCGTTACAGGTCGGGCAGGCGCCCTCGGAGTTGGCGCTGAACAGCGCCGGCTTCACCCCGTTGGCCTTCGCGAACGCCTTGCGGATCGGGTCGAGCAGTCCGGTGTAGGTCGCCGGGTTGCTCCGGCGCGAGCCGCGGATCGCGGTCTGGTCGATCGACACCAGCGCCCCGCCGGCCGGTTCGACGGCCTTCTCGCCGAACAGGGCCGGCAGGGACCCGTGCACGAGCGAGCTCTTGCCGGAGCCGGCGACGCCGGTGACGACGACCAGCACCCCGAGGGGGATGTCGACGTCGACGTCGCGCAGGTTGTTCGCCGTCGCGCCGCGGATCGCCAGCCGCCCGGTGGGCGTGCGCACCGTCTCCTTGAGGGCGGCCCGGTCGTCGAGATGGCGGCCGGTGAGGGTGCCGCTGGCCCGCAGCCCGGCGACGGTTCCCTCGAAGCAGACGGTGCCGCCCGCCGTGCCGGCGCCGGGGCCGAGGTCGACGACGTGGTCGGCGATCGCGATCGTCTCCGGCTTGTGCTCGACGACGAGCACCGTGTTGCCCTTGTCCCGCAACCGCAGCAGCAGGTCGTTCATCCGCGCGATGTCGTGGGGGTGCAGGCCGATGGTGGGCTCGTCGAAGACGTAGGTGACGTCGGTGAGCGAGGAACCGAGGTGGCGGATCATCTTGACGCGCTGCGCCTCGCCACCCGACAGCGTGCCCGACGGCCGGTCGAGCGCGAGGTAGCCGAGCCCGATCTCCACGAACGAGTCGAGGGTGTGGTGCAGCGCCGCGAGCAGCGGTGCCACCGACGGCTCGGCCCGCTCGCGCACCCAGTCGGCGAGGTCGCTGATCTGCATCGCGCAGGCGTCGGCGATGCTGATCCCGGCGATCTTCGACGATCGGGCCGCCTCGCTGAGCCGGCTGCCGCCGCAGTCGGGACAGGTCGTGAAGACCACCGCCCGCTCCACGAACGCGCGGATGTGCGGCTGCAGCGCGTCGACGTCCTTGGCCAGGAACGACTTCTGGATCTTCGGGATCAGCCCCTCGTACGTCAGGTTGACGTTGTCGACCCTGATCCTGGTCGGCTCCTTGTACAGCAGGTCGTGCAGCTCCCGCTTGGTGAACCTGCGGATCGGCCTGTCCGGGTCGAAGAAGCCGCAGCCGCCGAAGATGCGCCCGTACCAGCCGTCGACGCTGTAGCCGGGGACGAGGAGCGCACCCTCGTTGATCGACCTGCTCTCGTCGTACAACTGGGTCAGGTCGAAGTCGCTGACCGCGCCCCGGCCCTCGCAGCGCGGACACATCCCGCCGGTGCGGGTGTAGGTCGTCTTCACCGCCCTGGAAGCGCCGCGTTCGACCGTGATCGCACCGCTGGCCCGGACCGACGGCACGTTGAAGGAGTACGCGCCCGGCGGGCCGGCGTGGGGCTGGCCGAGCCGGCTGAACAGGATGCGCAGCAGCACGCCCGCATCGGTGACGGTGCCGACCGTGGACCGGGCGTCGCCGCCCATCCGCTGCTGGTCGACGATGATCGCGGTCGTCAGGCCGTCGAGCAGGTCGACGTCGGGACGCGCCAGCGTCGGCATGAAGCCCTGCACGAAGGCGCTGTACGTCTCGTTGATCATCCGCTGCGACTCCGCGGCGATCGTGGCGAACACCAGCGAGCTCTTGCCCGAGCCCGAGACGCCGGTGAACACCGTCAGCCGGCGCTTCGGGATCTCGATGCTGACGTCGGCGAGGTTGTTCTCCCGAGCGCCCTGCACGCGGATCAGATCGTGGCTGTCGGCGACGTGCGGCGCAGGCAAGTCCGTGCCCGCCCCGGCGACCCTGCTCATCCACGTCTCCATCCGTCAGCCCGACCAACCCCGTGCAGTACACCGCCCTCGCCACGCTCCGGCAACCAGGCGGGATTCTCGGCGGCGACGATCCTGGTCGCCTGGGCGTCGATCAGGTTGTGGTGCAGGAAGTCACGGAAGAAGTTCTTCGTCTCCTGGACGATTTTCAGCCCGGCGAACTCCGTGGGATGCAGCGTCTTCGCCGCCCGCTGGATCTGGAGGGCCGCCTCGATGCCGTACCGGTCCCAGTGCCAGCCGCCGGTCGGACTGATGTAGGCGTGGTGGTCGCGGACCGCCGGCTGGTTCCAGCCCGCATCCCTGCTCAGGGCCCGGGGACCTGCACCGCGAAGACCTGTTCGTGGTCAGCCGGCGTCCACATCCAGCCGGCGCCCATGCGTGTACCCAGCATTTCCGCCGCGTTCACCCGGTACGGCTCGTCGGAATTGGTCATCCCCCAACGTTTCGCGATCGTCTGCGCAGTATCGCGCGCGGCGGTGATGGCCGCCGGCTCGTCCGCGTAAACTCCGATGATTCTCAGCGCCGGGTCTTCTATCATGCCGCACTCGATGCAGCCGACCTTGCAGACGAGCCAGTTGAGCTTGCTGCTCACAGGAATGCCCTTTCGGATTATCCGCGGACGCCTGTCACGGCCGGACTTCTCGACCGCCGGGCCTTGGCGCTGTCCCCCGCGCGCCGATCCTAGCAAGCATTCCGACAACTACCTTTGGGCTTGGCGATGCTTTTCCACTCCGGTGGCGGGCCCTATGGGGCTCCCCGCGAGGTGGGCGGATAGTCTTCGTGGCCGGGACGGGAGGAGGCAGGCGGGGATGGGCGTGCGGGTACCCGTGATCGCGCTTACCGGATACCTGGGCGCGGGCAAGACGACGGTACTCAACCACCTGCTCCAGGCGCCCGGGGCGCGCCTCGGGGTCGTGGTCAACGACTTCGGCGCGATCAACGTCGATGCCGCGCTGGTCACCGGCCAGGTGGACGAGCCGGCCTCGATCGCGGGCGGCTGCCTGTGCTGCCTGCCGGACACCGACGGCCTGGACCAGGCGCTGGCGAAGCTGACCCATCCGCGGTTGCGGCTGGACGCGGTGATCGTGGAGGCCAGCGGCGTGGCCGACCCGCCGCATCTCGCCAGGCTCATCCGGTTCAGCACCGTGGACCGCGTGCGCCCCGGCGGTCTCGTCGACGTGGTCGACGCCGCCGCCTACTTCGACACCGTCGACACCGTCGACACGGGCGGCCTGCCGCCGGCCCGGTTCGCGTCGGCCTCCCTCGTCCTGATCAACAAGACCGACCGGGTTGCGCCGGCCCACCGCGCCGAGACGGTGGCGCGGATCGCCGACCGGATCCGCGCGAGCAATCCCCACGCCCACGTCGTCGACACCACCCATGGTCGCGTCGACCCGGCTCTCGTGTTCGACGCCGCCAGCCCGCACGACCCGGTCGACGAACTCCCGCTCGCGGCCCTGGCCCGGCACGACCACGACGGCGACCATGACGGCGAGCCGCACCCGCGCGTCCGCGCGGTGACCGTCGGTGCCACCGGCCCGGTCGATCCCGGCCGGCTGGTCGACCTGCTCGAGGACCTGCCCGCGGACATCTACCGGCTCAAGGGCACCGTGACCGTGGACACCGGGCGGAGCCTGCGCGGCCACGTCGTCAACGTCGTCGGACGCCAGATCCACGTCGCGGCCAGGCCCGTGACGGACGGGCCCAGCGGACTCGTCGCGATCGGGATGCATCTCGACGAGTCCTCCGTCCGCACCAGGCTCGAGGCCGCCCTGCAGCCCCAGACCGGCCGGCCCGCGCCGGACGGGGCACGCCGCCTCGCCCGCTACCGGCGCCTGAGCACCTGATCCGTCTCGGGGCGGTGCTGTACGCCCGCGCCGGCCGACGCACTGCCAGGGAAATGCTCACCGATCACGGCGGCGGATCACGTAGAGCGAACGGCGGCCGGGCCGAGCTGGGCGAGAAACGGGCTCTGAGCGCCATGCCAGGAGATGTACAGCTCCTCCCGTGCACGGGTGCAGGCGACGAAGAGCAGGCATCGCTCTCGCTGGACGTCCTGGGCGTGTGCGATTTCGTCCTCCCCGGCTGGCGTGACCGCGCCCGGGGCGGGCACCTGACGCTCGCCGACACCAAGAACCGTCAGGCACCGGAACTCCAGCCCCTTCATCCGGTGCATAGTGCCGACCGCAACCGCCGGACCTCCAGCCCGTTCGATCGGCGCAGGCTGCTGCTCGGGCAACCGGGCCAGCAGCCGCGCGGGAACGCCAAGCCGATGCAGGGCGGGCAGTAAGGATTCGGCGAATTTGTTGGAACGCACGGCGACACCAATCTCGTCCGGTGCCACGCCGGCACGGATCCAGGCCCGCACCTGTTCGGCGGCTTCCCGGATCTCATCGTTCCAGGTTGCGAAGCCCTGTAGCCGAGGCACGGGCCCATGGAGCTCCGACCGGTAGCCGGCCACCGAATCCAGACCGCCGTCCAAGTCGTCGATCGGTTCGCCGCGAAGCATTCCCAGGCTCCAGGCGAGGATCTCCGCGGTCGTCCGATAGTTCACCGTCAGCCGCGCAGACCGGCCGACCACCTGGATGCCGAGCTCCCTCAGGCTCACTCGGTTGTGGTAAATGCGCTGGTGGGCGTCGCCGGCGAGGAAGAAGTCGTCCGCGCCTGGCTTGACCGCCGTCCGCAGGAAGCGCCATTGCACCGGGCTGAGGTCCTGCGCCTCGTCGATCACCACATGCCGGTATGGCCGATGCGGTGCCCGTTCCAGCAGACGTGCCGCCTCGACACAGATCATCTCATGAGTCCACCGGCCGGAGGCGCGCAGTTCTCGATCGAACTGCCGCCAGGCGGCCCACACCTGAGCTCGCTGGCGCGGGCCGAGCGGACGGCCCCTCCCGGCCCGACGCGCCTTTTGATACCCCGCCTCCGTGAGGATCTCCTGTGCGAGGATGACCTGCCGCCATTCCTCCGAGAGAAAGCTCTCGGAGAACGGGAGGCCGAGACCGCGAGTGGCGGTGCGCCACACCGCGCGTTCCTCAGCGTCGGTCAGGATGGTCGGCTGAGGTTGCCAGGCCCGAAAGACGTCGTAAGCAATCTTGTTCACCGTCGCGACGGTGATCCGTTCGCGTTCCAGCGGATCGTGGACCAACAGGTCGAGGTCTGCGGCCAGCGAGTCGCACATCGTCGAGGTGAAGGTGGTCAGGAGCACCCGACCGACCCCCTGTGAGGCGAGATCACGCGCGCGGTGCAGGGCCACGACGGTCTTCCCGGTCCCCGGCCCGCCGGTCACCCGTGCCGGCCCCCGAAAACGAGCCTGAGCGATACGACGCTGGGTCGGGTGCAGATATACCCGCCACAGGGCAAACGGGTGCCGGAACACCTCCAGCAGTTCCTCTGGCCCGTCCACGAGAACCACCCGATCCGCGCTGCGCTCGACCGCGGCGACCACGTCATCGGCGTCGAAGGATGCCCGGTCGGCCTCGGACGCGGCCCCGATCTCGGCCCACACCTCCTCCGGCGTCATCCCCGCCGCCAGGCCGAACAGGGCGTCCCACTGGTTCGGGGGAAGGAAGCCGCGCGCCATCTCGAGCTGCCGCACATCCGTCAGCACACGAGCGAAGGCCAGCGTCTGCTCGTCGATGCCGAGCCGGCGCAGATCCTTGTCCGCCACGTCTGCGAACAGCCGGCTGGGTGCCTGCTCGGCCCGCCTGGTCAACTCCGGGAGCGTCGCATCGATCGCGACCACGTCACGAATCTCGTTCCGGCCCGTTGCCGCATTGACCGACACGCGACGCCGCTGGGCCCAGGCGTAGGCGTCGTCATGCGGCAACACCCGCAGCAACGTGTAGGTGTCGCCGCTGTCCGGAGCAAGCACCACGCCCCGCCAGAACCTGTCGATGCGGATCGTCCGGAACCGGTCGTCACGGACGTTCCCGATCTTCTCCAGATGGAGACCGGCGTGGGTCGCCGCCTCGAACTTGGCGAACACGTCGAGCACCCGGTTCTGCACCTGTTTCTCCAGGGCCGCGAATCCGAGCAGGAACTCCTTGTCGATCCCGAGCCGCGCCACGTCACCGCCTCTCGTCCATTGCTCGAATCCCACTGCCCGGGCGCCCCCGCCGACCGCATGCCGCCCCCTCGTCGGCCCTGCGCGGACCACCAGGATCAGCGGGCCGGCGGGCTCAGTGGACCGCCGCCGCGGCATCCGCGCCCGCGAGCAGCTCCCGAACCACCGGCACCATCGGATGCTCCGGTCCCCAGACCCGCAGCAGGTCGACGAGCAGGGCGGAGAGGGTCTCGACCGCGGCAGCCCGGTGGCCGGCCCCGAGCTGCAACAGCCCGATCTGGCGGCGCAGTTCGAGGACGCGGGGATCGTCCGCGCCGAACGCCCGCGTCTCGTCGGGCAGCAGCGCCCCGAGCTGCTCCAGCGCCCGCGGCGTCTCACCAGTCAGGGCCCGGCAGGTCGCCTCCCGCAGGCGCGCAAGCATCAGCCGCTCGCTGTCCCGGCCATCCCGGCGGGCGAGGTCGGCAACCAGCCGCTCATACTCGCTGACGGCGCGGCGAAAGTCACCCCCCTCGAACAACAGCTCGGCGAGCTCGAGACGGAGCCCGAGCACGTCGGCGCTGTCAGCCCCCATCTCCCGTCCGGCCCGAGCCACCGCCTCCGTCAGGATCGCGGTGGCCTGACTGTATCGGGAGGCCCGGGCCAGCGAGTGGGCCTCATCCCGGGCCCGGCGAAGCTCGACCTGGTCGATCCCGCCGGCGGACTGCGACCGCCGCTGCGGCACAGCCACCGCGTCCGACCGTGCCGGTTCCACGACGCCAGGCCCCGGTAGGTCAGAGCCAGGCACGGGTGAGGTCGGCGCGGTGGTAATCGGCGCGGACAGAGCCGGCGCGGGAGGATGCACGTAGGCGGTGATCCGGTTGTACATCCGGACCGGGTTATTCGCGGCGGGGTCGACGATTCCGGGAAGCGGAACCAGGTCCGTCATCCAGCCGACCAGCGCCTCATACACCGACTCCGCGCCGGAGGGCCGTTCCTCCGGTGCTTTGCGCAGCAGGTCGGCGACCAGCGCATCGAGACCTGGGGGAACGTCGGCGCGCAGAGCGCTGGCCCGGGTCGGGACTTCCTCGACCTGCTGATGCATGACCGAGTAGGACGACGACCCGGCGAAGAGCCGCCGGCCGGTCAGCATCTCGAACAGGGTCGCGCCCAGCGCGTACAGGTCGGTGGCCGGCGCGCTGAGCCCGGCGAGCACCTGCTCCGGGGCCATGTAGGCGGGACTGCCGAGATGCTGTCCGGTCAGAGTGATCTTCGACAGGTCGGTGCGGTCAAGTGCGACCGCGAGGCCGAAGTCGAGCACCTTGACCGTGCCGTCTGGCTCCAGCATCAGGTTCGCCGGCTTGAGATCGCGGTGGACAAGGGACGCCCGGTGCGCGACTGCCAGCACCGCGGCGGCCTGGGCCGCGATCGCCGCCGCCCACCCGATCGGCAACGCTCCCTGCTCGGCAACGAGATCGGCGACGCTGATCCCATGTACCCGCTGCATGACCAGATAGGGCCGCCCCTCGTGGGTGCCCGCGTCGTAGACGGCGGGAACCCCCGGATGCACCAGCCGGGCGGTTATTCGCGATTCACGGATGAAACGACGAACGAGCTCCTCGTCGGGCCGGCCATCGGGAAAACGGACGAACTTCACTGCGATCTCCCGGTCGAGCTTCACGTCCCGGCCGACCCAGACCTCGCCCATTCCTCCTTTAGCCAGCGGCAGAGCCTCCAGCTCGTACCGCCGATCGATCATCCAACGTCCGGCCATCGCGCCCCCGATCAGCCTTTCCCATCAGACGGCTTGAGATTACACTCCACCGAAATCTCCAGCGAGCAGGAGCCGGCATTACCGAGAATCGGGGTCGCCCCGGACCCGCAGCCGGCCGTCGGCTACACCGAGGTAGCCGACCCGAATGATCTCCTCGCCCAGCTCGGCAGCCTCGCGCACCGATTTCTCCAGCCGCTGGAGTCGACGGAAGTCCGCCCCCAGCTCCCTCTGGGCGGCCAGCGCCAGCGCGGAGATGCGGACCCGACGCAGGTCAGGACGCGACAACATCCCGCCCGACCGACTACCGAGTCCCTCCTCATCGCCGACGCCCAGCCCCCCAGCCGCTCGATAGCCCGCGGCCCGCAGGCTGCCAGCCAGGAAATGCGGATCGAGGCGCTCGGGATCGACACGCAGGAGCGCCACCTTCGGCCCGAGCACGGCACCCACCTCATCTATCACCTCGGCCGCGATCCTCCCCGCCGCCATCGCGCAGACCACGTCTCCGGATCGGAGCATCAGCATTCCGGGGAGTAGACCGGTCCGACCGGACGCTCCCCGGCCACGCCGCACGTCGGCGGCAGTGAGCAATGGCAGGTCGCCAGCGTCAGTTCTGGTCTGCAGCGGGGCTGTCAGTACCGTCAGAACCCCGCTCTTCGCCAGTTGGCCCACCGTGACCCAGGCCGGTTGCGCTGCGCCGGCCGTCTCGAACGCCGCCGCGGGCTCCGCTGTGGAGCCGGACGTTTTGGCCGGCGATGATATGCCCGGCGGCGGAATACTCGGCGTCAGCGCGGACAGCGACGACAGCGCGGCCAGGAATTCCTCGCGCACTGCCGGGAACTCGCGCTCGATAACGCTGTCCGGGTACACCAGGACGTGGCTCCGCGGATTCAGGTCGACCTCACCGTCGAGCAGGTCGGTGATCGGCATCCGCCGGAATCCGGCCGGCAGAACCGCTCCGCCTGGTTCAGCCGCCTTGGCCGGCTCGCTCGCCGGGGCCGAGTCGGTGAACGACGACCAGGCCCTCTGGACCGTGCTCGGATCGTTGCTCGCCAGACCCATGAGCACCTGGGCGGGAGGCACGTCGTCGCCGGGCACCCGCAGCACCCACAGATCCGGCGCAGAGCCGGCACCGAACAGGTCCAGTGGCAACCCCAGCACGGCCCGCAGTGCCCCGGCCCGCAACAGGTTCGCCCTGATCCGCCGCCCAGCAGGTCGGGACGCGGCGGCGGCCGGCATGAGGACCAACACCGGCGCGCCACGCCGCCCGTGGGCCAGGCAGTGCTGGACCCAGGCCAGCTCCGGCTCGCCGCGTGGCGGCACCCCGTAGCCCCACCAGGGCGAGTCGACCAGCTCGTCGTGGGGCCAGGCCCGCTGCCCGGACGGCGGCCCGCACAGCACGACGTCGGCCTGCCCCCCGACAAAAGCATCCGCCAGCAGGGAGTCCGCCGCGACGATACGTGCGTCGGCGCCGTGCAGCAGCAGCCCCGCGCCGGTGATCCGGGCCGCCGTCGGATCGACATCCTGGCCGAGCAGCCGGCGGACGCCCGCGACCCGGGCCGCCTCCAGCAGCCCCCCGACCCCGCAGGCGGAGTCGAGGACGGTGAGCTCCCCGGCCATTCTCCCAAGGCCGGCGAGTCCGACCATCAGGTCCGCGACCGCGGGCGGGGTCTCGGCCACCTGTCGGGAGTACACCTCGCGATAGCGGACACGCAGCACCTCGAAGAGCGCAGCATGTCCGTCCCGGTCGGCAGCGGCGGCGGCGGACCGGGCGATCGGCACCCAGTCCGGCTCCCAGATCAGTGGAAAGCCGACGGGAAGGTCCGGCGCGGCGCGCTCGATCGCCGGTCCCAACAAACGAGCGGCCGCGGCGTCGGGCTCCCCGAGCAATCCGACCGCCGCGTCCCGGTCCCGCTGGTGGTGGAGCAGGAAGCCGCCGAGATGCCCGACCAGTTCACCCAGCCGGGGATCTTCGACGGTCCCGCGGATCTGCTGCCAGACCCGGTCGCCGACCTCGACGCTAAACGGGCGGTCATGCCGATCGAACCAGTCCTCCACCGCCGTCAGCGCGAACAGCGGGCTGGTGGAGGTGCCGCCGACCGGCTGCGGGAAATCGACAAACCGGCGCCGCCAGTTGCTGACGGCCGCGCGGCCCACGCCGGCGAGGCGGGCGATGTCGGACGCGGTGACCGTGGCCGAGACGTCGCTACCGTTCGGCATCGCTCAGCTTCCCGCCGCCAGCTCGGGGCCGGGAAGAAGACGGGCCAACACGCCGCTCGCCTGCAACGCGGCGAGGTGCTCGGCGGCTCGGCGCGGGGGAGCCCCGCCGCGGACGAACAGACCGGCCTCGATGTTCTCCTCGACGCCCGAGGAGGTCAGGTTGGCACTCGACACCAGCAGCTCCCGCCGGTCGGCGACGGCGATCTTGGCGTGCATCCGGGCACCGAGGTGTCCACGGCGGGCGGTCGGCCAGTGCCACAGCTGCACCCCGCGCACGCTCGCGAACGCGGCCGCCGGCTCGCTGCCGGCCAGTCCGCCCCCGGCCCCCTGAAGGGTCTCGACGACGACGCTGACCGCCACCCCCCGCCCTGTCGCGGCACTCAGCGCGGTCAGCAGCGGCGGATAGGGGCGGGCCGCATAGGTCATGAGCATCAGCTCCATGGTGGCCTCGGCGACCAGGTCCATCAGCACCCGGGCGGTCGCCCGGACCGGCACCTCACGGCTGCCCGGCCCGCTCCACACCGACTCCACCCGCGTCTCCGCGGCCCGCCCCGCATAACCGGCGCTGACCCCGTGCAGGTAGGCGGCCGCCTCGGCCGGGGCGATCTCCTCGGCTCGGCGGGCACGCAGGACCGCCCGGACGGCGTCCCGGGCAGCCGGCCCGGCGATGGCGGCGATCACCGCCTCCTCCCAGCCAGGCTCTCCCACGGCTGCCCCCGGCGGCGCCGATCGCGGGCCGATCCGATCGGCGAGCTCACCCAGCCGGGCCGGACCCAGCGTGCTCACGGCGGCGGCGACCGCCGCCGCGAAGTCGCGCGCCCGGCCCGGTTCAGACGATGCCGTCAACGCCGATCACCTGCACACCCTCACCGGGAATCCCGATCATCATGGAGCTTTCGCCCTCACGGCAGCTCGTCGAACAGGGCGAGGTCTCGGTACTGCGGGCCGTCGCCGAGAGGAACAACGAAGCGGCGATCGAGGAACCGGTTGCCGCGCTCGCAGGTCGTCTCGGAGACGAACAGGCAGACGTGGCAGGCGGCGCCGTGTAGGAAGTCGGCCGGTGCATACGGCAGGCGTTCGGCGCACAGCGGGTCGGAGGAGCAGTGCCGGGCGTCGGCCAGGGCCCGGCGGGTGAGCCGAAGGAGCTGGTCGGGTTCGGCGAGGGACACCAGCCCGCCCAGGGTGCCCTCGGCGTCGGGGACGGCGGTGTAGATGAGGATGCCGCCGCGGGGATCGTCGTCGGAGCCGGCGTAGATGCGCTCACTCAGGCTCGCCGAGCTGTACCCGCACTCCAGGGCGATGGTCCGGATCAGCAGGTGGGACAGGGAGTGCAGGGCGATGAACCGCTCCCCGGGCCAGCCCTGCATCGGGTCGAAGTCGCCGGCGATCCGATCCGAGTAGCGGTTCACGCGGAAGCGGCTGTACGCGTCGCGGTGCTCGCGCATCTCCGTGCTGTCGGCGACCCGGGCCACCCACGGGCCGAGGATCTCCTCGGGTACCCGCAGGAAGATGCCCTCGCCGCGGACCTCGCTGGCCGGCACCCAGGTGGCCGGCCCCCGGGTCAGGGGGGCCCGGATGACGAGGTCGGGATCGTCCGGGTCGGGGGCGTCGAGCCGGGTGAACCCGGTCAGCGCCCGCACCTCCCGCAGCCGTTCGGCCTGCACGACGTCGGTGTAGAAGCCGGCCAGCCGGGGCGGCACCCCGTCGGGATCGCGGCGCAGCGCGAAGTCGTCGCTGGCCTCGGGCAGCACCGGCGAGGAGAAGATCTCCCATTCGGGGGTGCGCAGATCCGGGTAGCCCCGTTCGTCGCCCTCCTCGGCGCCGTCGCCGGGACCCGCGTTCAGCGCCGCCCGATGCCGCTCGACCGCGGCCCAGACCTCGGCGTCGGTCCACCGCTCCAGCTGGCGGAACACCGGCATCACCGACCGGGAGAACCCCATCATCGTCTCGCCGGGAATCTGGCTGAGATGCTCCCAGTGCTGCTCGACCTTGGCCGCCAGCTCGCTGGCGCCGGTGCGGGGAACGGAGAGCACCGACAGCGTCTGGGCGAACCACTGGTTGGACGCGCCGACGACCAGCAGCCGGGATTCGGCTCGGCAGCCGTCGTCGGCGAACGTTCCCAGGTGCGGGTGACGGCCCCGGCAGCGAGGCAGGTTCTGGGTGCCGCGGCGGCCCATCGCGTCCCGGATGTTGCGCCGCTGATCGCAGTTGACGCACCGGATCTCGACGTTGGCCCCGAGGTTGCCGCCCCGGTCCTCCATCCGCAGCCGCGGGTGGCTCGCCTTCGCGCACTCGCCGCCCCGGTGGACGAACATCACGTAGGGGAAGTCGTCGAGATGCCCGGCGGTGCAGGCGAGGACGAAGCGCGCGGCCACGGCCAGCGGCCGGCGGCCGGACTTCTTGCGGCCGCACACCTCGTGGAAGAAGCGGGCGTCCTGCGGGCGGTGCAGCCACGGATTCTCGAACGTGAAGGTCCGCGAGGCGATCACGTCGAGCTCGTTGCAGGCGGTGCAGCGCAGCCAGTTCGGGAACGGCGTGGTCGGCACGCCGATGCGGGCGCCCTGACCGCTGCGGTCGCCGGGATCCGTGTCTGCCCAGGGGGCTGGCCGCAGCTCGGTGACGTTGCGGTCGTACACCCGGCGCACGGCGGCGAGCAGCCGGGGCTCGGCGATCGGCTCGTACTCGGGGACGTTGCGATAGTCCCAGTCGTCGAGCCCGCGGACCAGGGCGGAGAAGCTGGGCAGGTCGACGAGGGCGCCGACCCCACTGGTGAACATCAGATGGCTCGGCCGGACCGCACCGACGCGCCGGTGGAACCTGGTGGCCATCAGGCACCCCTCCCCTGCCGGGGTCGCGCCGGGGCCAGCCGGGTCTCCCCGAGTTCGTCGCCGACCGGGGCGTTCTCGTCCCGGTCGTCCTCGCCGATGTCGGTGTCGGGGTCGGGGTCGGTGTCGGTATCCGCGTCCGGAGGCGCCCCGAAGCTCCATCCCGGTTCCCCGTAGGCGGGGCTGTAAATCTCGTCCGCGCCGGGAACGAGAAGGTTGATCTCGTGCTCGGTCTCCCGCATCGACTGGGCGACGGTGAGGACCTCCCAGCGGCCGTGGCCGGCCGGCTCCAGCAGGCCGGTGACCTTCTGCGGCCCACCGCTGCGGCGGTAGCCGAGTCGGGTCGGCCCCGTCTTCATCAGCTGCCAGCGGTCGACGAGGTCCCGCAGTCGCTCGCCGAGGTACTCCTGGCCGCGCGGGCCGGCGACGGCCTCCGCTCGGGCCAGCAGCCGGCTGATCAGGCCGGTGGCGATCGGGCCAGCGAGGTCCACGGCGTGCGCGTCGGTGTTGCGACTGTTCGCGTCGTCGAGATGCCGCAGCGCGGCGACGAACGTGCCGGTGGCAGTGCGGTCGAGCGAACGCCGGGTGAACGGGGTGACCGACAGGGCCTCGACCTGCCGGTAGAAGCTGGCGTGATAGGGCTCGAAGTCCTCGTAGTGGGCGAGGTCGCGGGGCCGCGCCCAGTTGTAGAGGGTGACGACGAGCCCGGGTCGCGCCGCGTCGCGGCCGACCCGCGACGACGCCTGGATGTACTCCGCGGTGTTCTTCGGCTGCCCGATGACGGCCATCAGCCCGAACCGGGAGACGTCGACGCCGACCTGCAGCATCGACGTCGCGAGGACCACGTCGACGGGGATCCGGTCCTGACGGGCCCGGGCCCGCTCGGCCACCGGATGGGCGGTCGGCCGTTCCCGGACCCGGCTGTCCCGGACGCGGTACGCGTCTCGCCAGTTGTCAGCGATCGCCTGGCGCCGGCTGGAGGTGTCGAGGTCGGGATCGAAGGCGATCTCCAGCCGCTTCAGCACGTCGCTGATGTCCGCCGAGGACACCCGGGAGGTGAGCTCGGAGATCGTGAGCATGCCGGAGGCCGGGACGATGCGGTTGGACAAGCCCTTGCGCGTGCCGTGGGTGCGCACCCGGGTGGTGACGTCGTCGTCGAGGTAGCGACGCATGCCGGCGAGTTCCCGGGTGGCGTTGAAGTAGCCGACGAGGGTCTGGTACGCCTCCGCGGTCTCCCCGTGCCGGTCGAAGAGGGTCTGCCCGGCGAGGAGCAGGATCTCGGCGAGCCGGATCTCTGCCGACTTCATCCGGGTGCCGTGGGCGCAGACGCCGAGGTAGCGCCGGCCCGGGGTGGCGGGGGTGACGGGGACCTGGCGGGAGAAGAAGGTGTCGGCGACGTCGACGACCTGCGGCGGGAAGACGGCGAGGCGGCGGCCGAACACGCCAAGGACCTGGTCGCGGGCCCGCTTGGTGGTGGCGGTGGAGGCGACGATCTTTGGTCCGGTGAGCGTCGTGCCGCCGGCGGCGCCCGTCGCGTCGGCCGGGACGGGCCAGGAGCACAGCTCGTCGACGGCGCTCTCGAACAGGCCAACGGTGGTGCCGAGCGCACCGGAGATGAGGTGCAGCTCGTCCTGGATGATCAGATCGGGTGGGCGCAGCCGGCGCACCGGCTCGCTGGCCACGGCCGGCAGGTCGCTGCGGCGGTGGTGCCGGGACGCGCAGCCGGTGCGGGCGTCGAGATCGTCGTGGCGGTAACCGTGCCGGGGGCAGCGCTCGCGCACCCGGCCGAACAGGATGCCGGCCTCGCCGCGCCAGGGCAGCTGGGCGAGCTTGTCAACGGTGGCGATGACGAGGCTGGGGGCATAGCGGTAGATCTCGTCGTCGACGGTGAGGACCGGCAGACCCTCCCCGGGAGAGAGCCGGCGGGAGAAGGGGCACGCGTCGGCGCCCTCGCCGTTGGGGCCAGTCTCGCCGTTGGGACAGTAGAGCAGGACCCGGCTGGTGTCCTCGTCGACGTGGGCGTCGGTGTGGGCGGCCAGCGCCGTGCCGCACCACGGGCAGCTCAACGTCTGCAGGACGTTGGCCCGCTTGCCGTTGCCCACCTCGCGGGCCTCGCTGATCTGGTCGCGGGCCTCCTCGAACCGGTTCGGGGAGACTCCACCGCCGACCCACAGCCCGATCCGGAACGGCACCGCGCCCCAGGTGGCCTCGTCGGCGCGGCGCAGCACCTCGGCCGCGCAGACCAGGGCCGCCGCCCGCTGGAACTGCTGGGCGGTGAGCAGGCGCAGGGTGTAGCGCATCAGGACGGCGACACCGGCCTCGCCGGAGCGGGCGTCCAGCCCGGTGCCGATCGTGCCCTGCAACCGGCGGATCGCGAAGGTGTAGGCGGTCAGCCCCAGGTAGGCCTCCGTCTTGCCGCCACCGGTCGGGAAGAACAGCAGGTCGACGACGGCGCTGGCGTTGGCGGCCCGCTCCGGATGGGCCGGCTCGGTCAACGAAGGCAGGTTGAGCAGGACGAACCCGAGCTGGAACGGCCGCCAGGACGCCGCCCTGGCCCCCTCGGCCTCGACCTTGGCGGTCGCCTCGGGGTAGCTCAGGCCGTGCTCGTCGCGCAGCCGGGCGATGGCGGTGTGCCGGCGCTGGGCCGCCATCGCCCGGTTGGCGAACCGGAACGCTGCCAACGCCTCGCCCTGACGGGGCTGGGCCGGGTCTGCAAGCAGGGCGATCCCGGCGCGGATACGACCCGCCGCCACCCGGGCCTCGCCGATGGCCGTGCGGGCGGCGGGCCGCAGCCGCTCGGGCAGGCTCGGCACCTGTGCTTCACGCTCGTCGAGCCAGGCGTCGTAGCCGTCGGCGAGCGGCGACAGCCCGCGGCGCAGGTCCGCGGCGTCGGCGACGGCCAGGGCGTCCATGGCCAGTTCGACGTGTTCCAGCGGGGTACCGGGACCCGCGGGCGCGATGGTCGACGGGACGTCATAGGTGGGCAGCCAGGTGGTCTCCAGCCGGTGGGCGCAGCGCTCACCGTCACGGACGGAGGGATGCACCGCGACGTTGCGACCGTTCGCGTACCGCCGCTGCGTCCGGTAGAGCAGCCGCAGGTGCAGCTCCTCGTGGTCTTCGTGGTCGTGGCCGTCGTGGTCTGCCCCGACACCGTCCTCGGGATCGTCGACGGGCAGGAAGACGGCGCGCTCGCCGTCGAGCGCGGTCACGGTGAGCCGAGGCTGGAACAGCCAGGCCGTGTCGGCATGCGACGGCGGCTCCGGCTGGCCGTTGACGAGGGTCAGCTCGACGATCCGCCGGCCCGACCGCTCGCGCGGGCCGGCCCACTCGCGCAGCACAACAGCGAGGAAGACTCCCGTCTCGTCGTCGCCGACCAGCGGTACGCGGTACGCGTCGGAGCCGAGCGAGCCGTCCAGCCGGATCTCCCGGTTCGCGTGGACGACGGGCTCCCGGGCCCAGGCGGTGCGCTTGCGCCCCTCGTCGTCCTCGGTCTCCTGCCGGACGTACTGCCCCCAGGTGGCGGTGACGGCGACGACGTCGACCGCCGCGCCGTCGGGACCGGCCGGGACGGCGAACGACAGCCCCATCGACGACGCCCAGATCCGGCCCCGGTTCTGCGGGGTGAGGATCTCGGGCAGGTCGGTTTCGGCGTCGCCCTGCACCGCCGTCTCGGTGTCGGCCACCGTGTCGGCGGCCGCCGCCTCCCGGGCTCCGCGCGGGGCGGGCTTCGGACCGAGCATGCCCACGAGGTACCGCTCCCGAGGCCCCATCGCCCGGTGGTGGAACACCTCCTGCTCCCCGTCCCAGGGCCCGAGCAGGTCGCGGCGGACGAGATCGGCGAAGGCGTCCCGAACCTCGTACGAGGTCGCCGGGACGAACTCCACCGGCTTGTCCAGAATCTCCGCCGGCGAAGGGCCGTCCGAGGTACCCGCACCGCCCCCGCTCGCACCCCCCGATCCGGCGAGCGAGGGCGAGGCGCCCTTCTCCGGGGGAAACAGCGCGCTCTGACCGTCCAGCGCCACCACGGCTCATCTCCCCCTCGAAGCGGTCGGGTCCGGCGCACCCCACGCAAACCTGTGTACCGAGTTCACAGACTACACCGTGATCCCGGCTCGCGTAAGGGCACCATCCCACGCACGTCCGACAGTTCCCCGGGCTCCGACGGCCCGCCTGCCCGCTACGGTCGACTTGACTACCCGCGGTAACACCACTGCCACGCATTAGCTCCGCGCGACGGCGGGAATCAGATAGAGCGGCTGGCGTCAGGATGGAGCTGAGCCGATGACCTCTGCCCATCACACGCTCGACGAACTCGCTGCGCAGCAGCGGGTGCGACCGGTGCGGAGCCTGGCCGAGCTGGCTCTGTCGGAACCGCTGACAAACGAGGAGTACGCCGACTTTCTCACCGCGGCGATGTCTGCACGCGGAGGCCAGCTGCCGCAGTAAGCGACTACGTCATCGTCGATACCGACGTCTTCTCCTGATCCGCCGTATCCTCCATGGATCCGCCGGGTCTCACGGAGAGGGGCGGCGAGGGAGTGATCGAGCCAGGTCTCGGCGCAGTTTCTTGAGACTGACGAGCTGCCCGTTCACCGGGTCGGGTGCCTTCCAGAACTCCCAGCCGTCCGTCTGACGCGCGGTCTCCGGCAGACCGGGGCCGGCGATGTCAACCTTTGCCGCCGCCCCCGCCGCGCTCAACGACAACTCGTCGCCGCCGAAAATGACCTTCCCGTCCGGTAGTACTTCCGCCGTGCGCCGCCCGCCGCGGTAGTCGCCGGTCAGCGTGCTTCCGGGCCGCACCATGCCGGCCTTGACCAGATCGGTCAGCTTCAGGCTCCGCTCCTCGGGTGTGACCCGAGCTGGCTGGGTCGCCGTGGCCGAGGCGACGGCGGTCGGCGCAGGCGGGCCGGTGGCCGCGCTCGTCGCCGAGCCCGATCGGGGGGAGGGACCGATCCCGACTCCGCTCGGGGATGGTGGCGGTGAGGCGGCCGGAGGCAGGGAGGATGTGCTGGGCACGGCACCGGCCACCGGGAAGTCAAAGGTCGCGCGGGTCCGGATCAGCCCGGCCCGAACGTCGGCCTCGCTCAGGTCCCGCGTGCGCCGGTGGAGCAGCGAGACGAGTTCGGCCGCCGGGTCACCGCCGTCGAAGAGCTCCGCGAGGGCGGACCGGAGCTGGCCGTCGACGAACTCGGCGCGCCACAGGTCATCGATCCGGTCACCGTTCATCGCGTCCTTGCCGAGCAGGGCAAGTACGTCCGCCGCGCCGCCCGGATCCGCGGATATGCTGACCGACCGATAGAGCTTCTGGTCGACCGGGACCGGCGCGTGCGCGTTGTAGATTCGCCATTCATCACCGTTCGTGAGCACCACCCATCTCACCCCGGCCGACGTGGCGTAGCTGAGCACCTGGGTCGCCCACCTGAGCTGGGAAAGGTCCTCCCCGAGCCCCTTCGCCTCGATGAAGAGGCGAGGTCTGCGCAGCAGGAGCAACGCGTAGTCCACCGGGTTCGCGGACGGGCCGAACCGGTACTCCCGGTTGACCTCGTCGAGGTCATGAATGTCCCAGCCGAGCGCCTCGATGACCGGTTCGATCAGGCTGGCCTTGGTGTTCTGCTCACCGATACGCTGCCCCTGCCGGTACCGCCCCAGCCGCTCGGCGCACTCCTTGAGTGTCTCCTGCAGCGTTCGCGCCACTCTCACCCCAGCCACCGATCGCCTGCCGTCCTGGGGCTGTGGGTGGCACCCCTCCCCAGCAACAATCAGTATCATCCGATTACTGAGCGGTGCACGGGGGTACCGCGGGGCCGTCAGCCCGACCTCGTCGTCCAGCAGCCCGTGACCGGCGTTCCACCACCCACGACTTGCAGTTGATCTACAACTTGAGCGACAACTCAGCTTCCAAGTTGTAGATCAAGTTGTCGCCGCTTCGGGCTCATTCGGTTTCGACGGCGGGAGGCCTGAAGACCGGGCCGAGATCGCCGTTTGGTTCCCGGGTGAGCAGCGCGTGCAGCTCGCTACGGCTTCGACGGTGAATTCCTCCCGAGACGGACTCGCTCGGTCTGCTGCTTGATGACGGCGCGGACCCTGTCGTCTCCGGGCGTGTCCGGAATGGACGCGAGAATCTGGTCCAGCGTGTCGGTCACGACGGCCGCGGCGGTCCGTCGGCGCAGGCCCCATGTGGTCGCCTCGTCCACGAGGTTGGCTGCGGTCACCGCCTGTATGTCTGCCTGCCCGCCGACCCGCTGGCCGAGGTGAGTGTCGGCTCGCAGTGGCTGTCCGAGATGGTCGCGGAGCTCGAGGGCGATCGTCGACACCACGTCATACAAGGGGGCGAGGCGGACGTCCGGTTCGTCGGCTTGGTGCAGGATCGCGAAGTTCTTTGCGTGCGCGTCGGCGTTGCCCACGGCCGCATTGAAGGTCGCCCGGCGCAGCAGGACTGTGACATCTCGGGGGTCGCCGAAGGTCCGCAGCACCTCGGCGAAGTCGCGCAGCGACGGGCCGCCCTGTTCCTCGTACTTCATTCCCGGTGGCGTCGCGGTCGCTTGGCAGCCGTCTTCCTGGTGCACCCTGACCGGGAGCCGCCCGCTGGTGCGCTCCTGCCGGTCGAACCGCCGGACCGCCAGCACCGGGAGACCCGCGACGTCGAGCAGTTCCCCTTCCGCCGCCGCCAGCCCGCAGGCCGCGGCGAGCGCCAGGCAGGTGGCCTCGTTGGCGGCCATCGCGTGCGGGCCGTCGGGCTTGAGGATCCACGTCGACGGGGCATCCCCCGTCGGAAGCTGCCAGGAGCCGTCGGCAGCGCGGCCCAACAGCGCCTTGCGCTGGAATCCGGCCAGGGACGGCCGGAACCCGCGCTCCGGCGCCACCCCCAGCGGGGCGACGTCCAACGCGCCGATGACTCGGCGCAGGTCATCGGAACTCATCATGCGGTAGCCGCCTTCGTCACCGGTGCCTGGCTCCTCGCCCTCGGGTAGCACCTGGATCGCGCCGGCGCAGTCGCGGCCGAACGCCTTCAGGATCCCGTAGGTGTCGGCTGGGCGTACCCCGGCGATAGCCGCCATCCGTTGCAGCGTCGGCCCCTCAGGAAGGACGTTCTCGAAGAAGTCCAGACCCCGCATGTCCCGAGGACCGATCACCGCCCCGATGGGCAGCCCGACCGACAGCGCCGGGCTACCCGCTCCCCACCGCTCCACCGCCTCGGCCCGCCACTCCAGCGTGATCCGGAACTCCGGCCCAGGCGTCAGAACCGCCGTCGGGGTCTCGTAGAGCCAGGCCACCAGATGGTCAGCCACGTGCCCGCCTCGGCCGGACGACAACCTCGCACCCGACGAACCGCAACAGCCGCAACGCGTGTGTCAGCGAACTGCCGAACCTGCCCGCCTCCAGTGACGAGATGTAGGACTGCCCGACCCCCGTCGCCTCGGCCGCTGCCACCTGCGTCACCCCGGCGGAGGTTCGGAAGTACTTGATCGCCGCGCCGAGGTCCCGTGCCGCGATCACCTGGTACTCACCCGCCGGTATCACCATTGACCAATACTACGCCGCTATCTGTAAACAGCAATATCACCGGGGACGGGTTCGGCGCTGACCTTGGACCCCGACCCCCACGATCGCGGTCACCGGCCTTCGGGGTGACCGGGGGCGTGCGCGAGACCGAGGCGTTGCCACCTGCCGACTCCTGCGATCAGGCGTTGACGGGCGAGGCCCGGAAGCCCTTGACGATCACTAGATGCCGATCGACAGACGGCCGCCACCGAGATCACGACCGCTTGTTTCCGGTCCGCGACGAACTCCGTCACAATCACGCGAGCCGAGGCCGGACATGCGGCGCATTCCCTGTCGTCCGGACAGCTACCTCGGCTCGGGAGATCTCCGGGGATCTGTAGCGCTTCCGCAGCTGGAGTGACGATACTGGCACGGTGAGCGCCGATGGCCCGTGATCTTCCCTGGGATGCTTCAGACCATCCGGAGCCCGCGGCGCCGCCGAGCCCGGTCTCGGAATCCCCGGGCATCGAGGCGAAGATGGCCGCGCTCGAACGGCGGGCCCTCGGTGGCGGTGGCGGTGGTGACGGGACGCAGACCGGCGGAGTCGAGGCGAAGCTCCGGACGTTGGAGGGGCCCGGCCCCGGCAGTCTCACCGCCGATCGCGAGGTCGGGGCTGATTCCGACCATCGAGCTTCGTTGTCGTCGAAGCTGGATGCCTGGCCTCCTCGGAAGGCACCAGCGCCTGCCCGCTCGACGCGAACCGTGGCTGTCCGAGTGTTCCGTCGTCGTCGGCGGCCCAGACCACCCGGGTGACCGCGCCTTCGGGCACCGCCGTCAGATCGGGCCAGGCCATTCCGTCCCCGGCACCTCGCAGGTTGTGCTAACGCAGTCAGGGATACCGGCGCAGGTTCGACCAGGTCCAGTGCTCGGATCTGATGGCCGAGGGGCGAATGTGCCCCGTCAGCGGCCACCAGTTGGTGGCGATCCATTCAGCCAGCGGATAGACACTGCCGTAGACCGACCGCCGGAAAGTTCCATCCGGCTCCTCCACCTGCGTCACGCATCTGCCACCCACCCACAGTTCGTACCTCGCCCAGGTGGCGGCCGGCTCGGGAGCACGTACGCCCGGTGCGTCGATCCACTCGATCCGCAGCTCGATGCCATCGCTCACCGAAGCCTGGCCACCGCCGGCGTACCGGCCCATCGCCGAGACAGAACTGTCCACTTCAGCCCCCGGCGGCGGCCTGTCGACGGCGCGCGGCCCTCTCCCTGAGGAAGTCCTCGTACCTGTCCAGGATCTCGTACATCTCCGCAAGCGGCATCGCGAAGTCGTCCCACCGCTCGTACAGCGACTCGAACAACACCTCGTCCCCGACGAGAGTCTGCTCGGTGGAGTTTCCGGCGGTCCCTTCGCACTCCCCCGATCGCACCCGGCGCCAGTCGTCCCTGAACAGCTCCAGACTCCGGAGACTGTGCTGGATATCATCCTCGAGCCAGTCTCGGATCCCCAGCAACTTACCTTCCGGAAAGTGATCCGCCGGGTCGACCTTGAGCCAACCTTTCTCGTTCTCGACGAATTTCCACATCGCACACCTCTCAATCTTCCTCATCGATGACCGGAAAGGCGGTTCGAACGGATCCGTCAGGTTCCACGTAGAACCTGATGTGAACCCCTTCGTAGGATCCGGTCCACTTGGTCTTCGAAAGATCGGACCCGGCTCTCAGTGCAGGAGATATCTGCGTATCGTAGACCTCGTCGTAGGCACTCTGCACCGCGCCGCGGACCTTTTCCGTACTCCAGAAGTCCGGGAACATGGTATGCTGGCGCACTTTCTTTTCGCGCCATTCACCCGTGGACTCGTTCCGAAACTCGACCTTCGCCCCGTACGCACCCTCGACAGTCGGCTCCGCGGCCCAGGAAACTCTCCGTCCCTCCGGAGGAACACCCTCCGGCGCGCTATGGAAACCCACCGGCTTCCCCTTTCTACTCCATTCGCCGTTCAGGACGTGGTTGAACGCCTTTTCCGTGATCGGAGGGCGGAGGTCGGTAGGAACGGGCCGATCGGGTCCGATCGGGACGCTACGGTCACGGTGCTGCTCGGGGGCGCCGCCGGACAGCTCCGCCTCCCCCGCTGACTCCCGGTCGCTTCGCTGCAGGCGGTCGGACGCCTGGTCGAGGAGGATCGCCTTCCGCTCGGCGGAGGTGAGCTCGCGCTGTGGCGCCGCTGGCGGGCGGCGGACGACGTCGGCAGAGTCCCCGCCGTGTTCCAGGGCCAGCCGGCCCAGGGCCAGCCGATCCAGGGCCCGCGCCTTCCTCTCCGGGCCCGACAGTTCCTCCCCACGCTGTTCGGGAAAACTGGAATCGACGGGCTTGGAGGCATCGCCGGCCCGCGTGGCCGCCAGGTCCAGCAGCCGCGCCTTGGCCTCGGGGCCGCTGATCCGATCCGTCCGATCCGCCGCCGCGCCGGGCAAAGGTTCGGGGAGATCAGCACCGGGTGCCGGGAGGTCACGCGGCATCGATGCTCACGGGGACAGTATTGCGGCAACGCCCTGCGCTACGGGCGGATTGCCGAGCTCCGTGGCGGATCAGCTGCCGGCGAGCTCAGACGAAACCTTCCGCCAGGAGGACGGTGCCATCGGGAGTGACACGGTGCCGGCAGCCGGAACCCTCGACGACCCGGCACCAGCTTTCCACGATCAGCGCCCCCTCCGCTGCCTCCAGGCGAATGTCCGCGCCGCCGTACATGCCTGGAACGGGAAACCAGAGCCGACCTTCCGAGATCTCGGTCAGCACAGCCACCTGCGGAAGGCGCATCCGCTGCTGCTCCGTCAGGCCCATACTCACCTCCGCCAGCAGCGGGTGCAGCCGGCGTTCGAGCGCGACCACGACCTCGACCGAAAGCGGGTGCCGGACAACGGGGCGTAGAACGTCGGCCAAGTGGCTGTGGCCGCGGGCGGCGGCGATGTCGATGGGGCGCTCGCCCCGTGTGGTCCGCAGCGTGCGCCAGGCACCGCGGGACAGCAGCCCTGCCACGATGCCTGATGACGCACCGTGCCAGGCCGCCTGATGCAACGGCGCAAATTCGCGATGCCCGTCGAGTCGCGTGGAATTCACCCAGTTCTGATAACTGGCGGCGTCGAGCTCGCGAAAAAGTGGCTCCCAGTCGCCGTCCCGGGCGGCATCGGTGATCCGCTCCCTGACCGCGGCAACCTCGACGGAGACGGCGTCGCGCCGGTAACCGAACCACTCGGTGCATTCTTGAGCAGTCTCCGGGGCAGCGTAGAACGGCTGTGATTCCATCAGGTCCCTTCACCGGGTCGTGTTGCGGGGTGCTAAAACGCTCCTGACCGCCGCCTGCTGGCCTACTTGCCCTGGCCTCTACCTGCCGCGGCTTTTCAGCCAGGTGTCAAGCTTCTCGTAGCCGTCCTCGCCCGGCCGCACGACCTCGGTGATGCCCAGCGCGCAGTACTCCTCCGTGCTCACGTTCACCGGGTTCTCGATCGAACCGTCGGGAAGGCGCCAGGGCGCGAAGCCCGAGCGCCGCACCTCCGGCTCGACCCGCGCGCCTCGTCGGCGTGAACGCGCCAGTACCCGCGTGATCCAGCGGTTCACGGTGTCGCCCCCTGCCGGTCCGCTTTCGGCCGTGAGCGTTTCCCGTCCGCCATGATGCTGGCCATCAGGGGATCACCCAGGTGTAGCTGCCGCTGCCGTCCTCCATCGTGACGGTCGCGAAGCCGGCACCGCCCCCGCCCCTGACCAGGCACCGGAACGTGGAGCCGGCCGACAGCGGCGGGTCCTTGGGGCAGGAGACCTTCACGGTGACGCCGCTCTGGCTCTTGACCTGGGCTGCGATCTCCCGCTGCACCCGACCCTGATCGAACACGGCGTTCGCCGTCAGCACGCTCCTGGTCAGCGGCGTGCTGACGAGGATGGTCAGGAGCGTCAGCGTCGCGCACAGGCCGAGAGCGGCCCAGGTCGTCCACGGCGCCGGCCGCCGCCGGATGGCCCGCGCGCACAGGTACGCCCAGGGCGCGACGAGCGCCACCGCCCAGTGGGCCGGATCCTCGCCGAGTCGACGCAGCGCCCGGTAGTCGGCGATCGCGAGCGGAAGGCCGCAGGCCCACCCGACGAGGAGCCCCAGCAGGACCGACGTCGAGACGCCGAGGTCTGCGAATAACGCCGCGATGACCAGTTCGGCGACCAGCCCGACCAGCGGCGTCACGGCAAGCGCCCAGGCCGTCACCTCACTCGCGATCTCCCGGCCGACCTCCCCGAACGCGGCATCTGGCCCGGGCGACGACACCGGCGATGGCGCAGGGGAGGAAGGCGGAGGGGAGAACGGTGAAGAGGGAAGGGGCGGAGGGGACGGCGGGGGCACGGATGGCGTAGCCGCAGCCCAGGTGACCCCGCTCCACCACCGTTGCCGGCCCGGGTCGTCCGGATCTGGATACCAGCCCGGCGGTGGGGGTGGCGGGGGCAGGATCGGCGGCGAGAGCGCGGGACCGGCCGCATCGTCGCGGTATGACGGCTCGGGCGGTACCGCCGGAACCTCGAAGCCAGCGGACATGACGAACTCCTGTCGTGGGCACTTGCTTGCCGCTGCGGGGTGTTACGGGCCGGTCTGGTCCGGGTTCAGAAGCCGGGCCACTCCACCAGGCTGGTGGAGTCGAACAGGCCCGAGGTGTAGACGAGGTTGCCGTGGGCCACGTCGACGGTCAGGCAGCCCTGGAACTTCTCCCCCGCGCCGAGGGTCGCCGCGTTGAACGCCGGTTCGCAGCCGAACGTCGGCTGGACCCGGGCGCCCTCCGGCGTGCGGACGAAGAAGTCGAACGGGTTGACGTTGAAGCCCTGCTTCTGCGAGCTGAACGACACTATGAAGGTGGCGAACGCCGGGCCACTGGTCGGTTTGCTGGCACCACCGAAGAAGGACCCGACCGCCTTCGGCGCGGCCACACTGAGGGTCGCCGCGACGTCACCACCCTTGCGGACCTCCAGAACCTCGCCGTACTGGGCCTGCTTCGCGCCGCCCGCCGCCGAGCCCGGCTTGCCGGCCGGCGCGCCGGTCGATCCGTTCGCGGCGGCGCCCTGCGCCGAGCCGGCGGTCGTCCCCGTGGTGGAGACGGACGTGTCCTCCAGGCAGCCGGTCAGCCCGACCATCCCGGCGAGGACGGTGGCGACGACGAAAAGCCTTGCCTTACCCATGCGAAAACCCCCGTGACAATCGCTGCCGTCATCGTTTTCCGGCAGCATCGAATACGCCTCCCCGGCGCACGGAATGACCGTGGCACCGCGAGGCTTGCGTGATGCGGCGAGCCTCGTCTCCGCGCTCGCCGACATGGCCGTCGGACCGGAACCTGAACGCGGTTTACGGCTTCAGGACTGCCACCGGCTCCCAACGGTTCGGCGCACGACGCCGTATCCATTCCCGCCGGCCAGTCTGGTGATGACGACCGGCGGGTATGCCGAAGGCGCTATGACAGAGTGCACCCGGCGATGGTTTCCGCAGCGGCGATGGAGCCGGCCGGCCATCCGGCCGGGATGCCGAAGGCCGCCGAGGCGGTGCGGTGAAGCGGTGCATCGAGACGCATGGATTCCCCCTGAACCAGCGTGTACCGAAGCCTGTCCCAGCCTTCGGCGATGGGCGGCCGACGGAGACGGAAAATGAACCGTTCGCCGGCCGACCGCTCACTCTAACCGACCGACCGCGTACACGACGGCCGGGTCGGGCGAGCATGGACTTATATGTCGAACAGGGCCTCGCCCGGCGGCGCGGCGGCGGCCGGCTTGGCGCGGGAACCCTTCTTCCTGGCGCCCTTCTCGTGCAGCCCGGCGGCGACCTCCTGGGCGTACCGGGCATGGTTCAGCTCGAGGAGCCGGTCGAGCACCTCCCGCTGCGCCCACGGCCCGATCGTGTACCGCGTGTACTTCCCGGCCGGGTGATAACCATGGTCGAGCCCTCGGTCGATCATGTCGTCCCAGCCATAGGCCCGGAAGGTAGCCTCGTCGATAAGCCGATGAATCTCCCGCAACTCGACGATATCGGCATCCTTACAAGCAGGATCGAACACCAGATTGTACGTCTTCGTCAACCCCGACTGCCGCCCCAACATAACCTCCCGCCGAAACCCATCAAGCCGCTCCCCGAGCTCCCGCATCTCCGACGCCAGCTCCGGCAACGGAAACGTCTCGAAAACATCCGATGGAGTATACCGAAGATCACCCTTTAGCGACGACGCCCAAGAATCTGCCCACCAGTAGTGGTGCGAACTGCTAAGGAGGCTCATGCTCGCTGCACTATCAGTCGCGAAAACCACTGTTGCGTCGCTCATAATCTGATCGCCTGACACAAAGACTGGGAGTACCGTCTTACTATGACGCGCGATCACTAGGACACGGTCAAGGCCTGATGCAAGCCGAAACAACTCGGTAGTTGGTCGCTTGAAGATCCACCATCTTTCGCGAACTTGTTTAATACTATTTTTCTCTCGTTCGGGTTTGACTAGACGAAGAACTTGATGATAGCAATCGAGATAAGACCTCGCCTTCGATTCAGGCCAATCCCGGAAGTAAATGATCCAGCGACTCGCCTCTACCGTAGGGCTCGAGTTTAGATCGTCTCCTCCGAGATACGGAAAAAGAACATCTCTGTTCCTTGGCTCCTGCCGAATCAATCCGACGGCAGACTCTGGGCTCATGGTAAAACCCATGCCAAGGACGTACGTACCGTAGAATGCGATCTTCTCATTTGAAACTAGCCGCTTCGGAGACCCGACAGATCTAGATTCAGCATCGAGGAGTGTGGTAATGCCAGCCACTTGGCGTCCATCGGCAACACACCCGGCCGCCTCATTTACAGGTGTCTTCGATATCCACACAGCGCAGTATTCCAAGGTTACCGCACGCGAGGGCCATGCTTCACTCTTGATCGACCGACGGATAGTAGCACCGGCCCTAACGAGTTGATCGAGTCCAACCTCGCGAGTATCACCCTGCGCCAACGTGTTCGTGGCTATCAAACCAAACTGGCCAGAGATGTTGACAAGCATAGCCGACCGCAAGGCGAAGAATGCCACTAGATCGGCATTTCCTCTCGTTGCACTCGCAACGACATCGATCAAGAACTCGCGATAGGAGAATCCCGATGAGCCAGTTATGCGGGAACCATGCAAGAATGGGGGGTTGCCGATGATAGCGTCAAAGCCGCCCTTTTCGAAGACCTCGGGGAAGACCAGAGGCCAGTGGATGGGCTTGCGGGCAAAGCTGCCCTTGACGTGGTCGGTGGCGAGCCAGCGGGTGATCTCGCGCTGGGCTTCGTCCACGTCCCGGCGGCCCTCGGCGATGTCGGCGGCGAGTTTGGCGGCCGTCTCGGAGGCGATCTTCTGGCCGCGTTCGCCGCGGCCGGCGTGGGCCAGGGTGGCGCCGATCAGGGCGTCGGCGAACAGGGTGATCTGGGCCGTGCGCGCCTTCGCGTCGTCGAGGAGGGCCTTCTTCTCGTCCAGGCCGTCCAGGGACGAGCCGTCCTTCTCGACGAGTTCGCGGCGTTCCGCGGCGACGTCGCGGACCAGTTCGCGGATGCCGGCGGTCCAGCCGAAGATGTCGGAGTGGATCTCGCGGCCCTTGGCCGGGTCGAGGTGCATGTATTCGAGCTGGTCCAGGGAGGTGATGCCGAGCAGGGAGTCGCCGGCGACGAGTTTGTCGTCGAGGAAGGTGAAGGGGCGGCGGGTGTCCATGGAGACCAGCCACAGCGACAGCTTCGCCATCTCGACGGCCATCTCGTTGATGTCCGCCCCGTACAGGCAGTGCTCGATGATCTGGCGGCGGGCCTCGACGACGACCTCGTCCTCCTCGGCGTCCCGGCCCAGCCACTCGCCGGTCTCGTCGTGCCCGGGCAGGTTCGCATCCGACCGTCCACGGGCGCGGGGGTCGCCCTCCAGCGTCCAGGCCTCGACGAGCCGGGCGCCGAGGTAGCGGGCGGCGGCGACGAGGAATGCCGCCGAGCCCATCGCGATGTCGGCGACCTTCAGGGCGAGGATGTCCGTGCTGGACCGCAGCTTCCAGGCGGTGGTGTCGGCGGTCTGCAACGGGCCGGGCGCGTAGACCAGCGGCTCCAGGGCGTTGTTCGCGACCTCCTCGGCGAGGAAGCGCGGCGTGTAGTGCGTCCCGGTGTTCTTCCGCAGCGGCGACTCGGTGACGTACAGGCCGCTTTCCAGAATGACCACCGGCTGGTCGCGCAGGTCGCGGCGCAGCAGGCCGAAGAACGGCAGCAGCCGCTCGGCGGTCGGGTAGTCCCCGCGGGTCACGGCGAGCAGGGCCTTGCGGGCTTCCTCCCGTTCGGCGTCCTCCAGCGGGACGAGCCGCTTCTCGATCGCCTTCGCCGAGCCGAGGCCACTCGCGGCGTACGTCTCGGCGAGGGCGGCGGCGAGCAGCGGCCGGCCCCGGTGCCGCGACGCCAGGTCCTCCAGCTCGGACAGCGTCGCCTCGGCCTCCAGGCCCTCCTTGCCGACCAGGCCGACGACGACCTCGCCGGCGCCGGCCCGTTTCGCGTCGTAGGACAGCAGGCCCTCGTAGACGTAGCCGATCTGCTCGACGTCCAGGGAGCGGAAGCTCAACGTCCGCCGTTCCCGCGACCGTCCGGAGCCGACCTGGATGTACTGCACGGCGCGCAGCATGTGCAGCACCGTCCGGTCGTCGACGCCGAGCGGCAGCCACGGATGGGTCGCCGGGTCGAACAGGGAGCCGCCGTGGGCGTGCATCCGCAGCCGGGGATGGTCGACGCCGGTGTAGACGGCGGTGAACACCGCGCGCAGCCGGTGCCAGGCCGCCGTCGACTGCTCCAGGTCGTCCTCGGTGGCGCCGTCGGAGAGCTGCTGCTCCAGCTCCGCGCACAGCCGGCCGACCGAGTACGTGCCCGCGTACAGGTCGTTGTCGGCGGGCAGCAGGCCGCGTTCCTCGGCGTAGAGCAGGAACACGATCCGCATCATCACCGCGACCGCGCCGCGGTAGACGTCATGCTCGCGGACGTCGCGCAGCCCGACGCCGCCGCGGGCGCCCTCGGCGACGTGCCAGCGGCCGAACGCGGCGACCAGCAACTCCACGGCCTGGCGGACCTGGACGCCCAGCGCCTCGGTGATCTCCTCCTGGCTGCCGAGGCTCGCCTTCAGCAGCGGGACCAGCGTCTCGGAGTCCGGCACCCCGAAGAACCGGCGCCGGCACAGCAGCGAGACGAACGCCCGCACCACGTCCCGCTCGGCCGCCTCCGGCCAGGACACGGCGTCGAACACCGCCGTCGTCGTCACCCCGCCGCGCGGCGCCCAGACCAGCGCCCACTGCCGGCCGTTCGTCACCAGCGCCAGCTCGACGCCGTGATGCCGGCAGGCCAGCGCCGCCCGGTCCACCGGGGTCGCCGCCCACGCCTGCCCGGCGATCCGCCCCGTCGGCGACTGCCCGGGCGCCACGACCAGGCCGAGCAGCCGCACCGCGTCCGGCTTCACCCCGGCACCGGCACCGGCGACGTCGACATTCGGGTCGACGAGGACGAAGGACGGGACGACGCGGGTGTCGTGCTGATCGATGTCCACGGCAAGCGCGGACAGCGGGTCGGCAGCCCCGGTCTCGGTCTCGGTCTCGGCCCTGGCATCGGTCCTGGCATCGGTCCTGGCATCGACAGTCCTGGCATCGACAGTCCCGACGTCGAGCCGGCCGGCGGCCTCGGGCCAGACCAGGGCGTCGCCCCAGCCGAGCAGCTCGGCGAGCACGAAGCGGGCCCAGTCGCGCTGGCCGGCCGCCGGGGCGTCCAGCCAGGCGGCGTGTTCCCGACGCAGCCGCTCCCGGGTCTTCTTCTCCAGCGCGTCGAGCGTCGGCCAGACCCGCCGCAGCACCGGCAGGCTGAGGAACGGGCCGCTGACGTCGATCAGGCTCAGCCAGTCGCGATGCTGCGCCGCCCCATCCTGGACCGGGGGACGCCGCCGCCCGGAACCGCCGGGCCCACCGGAGCCGCCGCGGCCGCGGCTCTTCGTCCCCGCACCCGCCGTCCCTGCGCTTGCCGTCCCCGCGCTCATCGTCCTGCCTCCCGGGCCGGCACAACCAGGACCACCGCGACCGGGAACTGGTGCTGCTGCGGGTCACGGTAGCGGCCGGCGATCACATCAAGCTCCCGTTGCTTCTCCCGTTCCAGCCGGTGCAGGCGTTCCTCCCAGGACTGCCGGTCCTTGCGGAACTGGGCCAGCTCCTCCCGGCTCCTGGTGAGCTGCTCCAGGCTGAACAGGACGCCCTCCTCGTTCTCGGGACTGTCGAGCGCCGCCTTGAGCGTGCCCGCGAACTGGTCCAGGATCGCGGTGATCCGGGTCTCCTCGGCGCTCTGGCGCTGGGCCAGGATGCGGGTCAGCGACTCCTGGCGCGTCCTCGTCCGCCAGTTCAGGGCGGAGAGCACGCCCTCGCGCGCCGCCGGCCAGCGCTCGGCGAGCCGCTCCTGGGTCTCCTTCGTGACGGGACGGCCGGCGGCGAGCGCCGAGGAGACGATCTCCCCGAGGACGGTGAGGTTCTCCAGTCGGCGGAACCGGCCCGCCGCCGGCAGCCAGCCGCCGGCCTGCAACACCTCCTCGTGCAGCCGCACCCCGTCCGCGCCGACCAGCACGAACCGGGAGAACGCACCGACGAGCACCTCCTCGCAGCGTGGATCGTCGGTCTGCACGGCGGTCACCCGGTGCAGGCCGACGTCGGCGTTGGAGACGGCGCCGCGCAGCAGCCGCGTGGACATGTCCACCAGCCGGTGGCCCAGGTGGGCGAGTACGACATCGTCGCGGCCCCGCGCCACCGCCGCGTCGAACGTGATGGGCAGCTGGCGCGGCGGGGCGCCGTCGCGGTGCAGCTTCTCGGTCAGCCCGGCCGAGGCGCGTGCCCAGGAGCCGGTCAGCGTCGGCACGTCGAACATCCCGTCGCCCGGATCGCTGTCCGGCGCACCCGGGAAGTAACCAGGGAGGTGATCGCCGAACAGGTCGCCGCGCTCGTCGACATGCGGCGTCAGCCGCTGCTGGCGGGCGAGGTCCAGCGCCGTGCTCACCACCCGCTGCACAGCCCGTGGGGTGATGCCGAGATCGCGAACCGTGTCGTCCAGGGTGGCGCGCAGTCGGCGCACCTGCTCCCGCACGTTCTCGGCGACCGGGACAGCCTCGTCCTTCGCGGCCGCCGCGTTGATCGTGACGTCGAGGTCGGCCGGGTCGGCGACCCGTTCGCCGAGCATCCGGCGCTGCACCCGATCGGAGAGCACCGCGTTCACGGACCCGAGGTCGGCCTTCATCTGCGCGACCTTCTTCACCACCCGAGAAAGGAACTCCAGGTCGGCCTCGTAGGAGTCGACCGCGCCGGTCCACCCGGAGCCCACGAAGTGGCGAATCTCCGGGGACTGCCGCTGGCCGTACCGGTCGATCCGGCCGATCCGCTGCTCCAGCTTGTTCGGGTTGAACGGGATGTCGTAGTTCACCAGCCGGTGGCAGTGGTTCTGCAGGTCGATGCCCTCACTGGCCGCGTCGGTGGCGAGCAGGATCCGCACCGGGTGCTCGCTCGGGTCGGCCTGGAAGGCCAGCCGGAGCTGCTCGCGCTCATCGGTGGGCAGGCCGCCGTGCAGCAGGCCCAGCCGCTCGCCGCCGAGCCCCTCCTGGCGCAGCAGGCCGGCGAGCCAGATCTGAGTGTCGCGGTACTCGGTGAAGACGACGACCCGCTCGTTCAGCCAGAGCTTCCCGTCCGGCCGGCAGACCGCCGCCAGATAGTCGAGCAGTGCGCGGGCCTTCGCGTCCGGCTCGGCCTCGTGGGCGTCCCCCCAGCGCTGCATCCGTTCCAGCAGCGCGATCTCGGACTCGGTGGGGTCCGGCTGCATCAGGCGAACCCGGTCCAGCGCGTCGTCCTCGGCCTCGGCGAGCTGGGTGTCGTCGAGGGTCGCGACATCGTCGAAGTAGTCCTCCAACCACTCCGGCACCTCGTCGAGGTCGTCGTCGAACCCGCCGAGGCCGCCGGAGACCTGCGAACCGCCGGCGGAACCCGCCCGGCCCGGCCGTCCCTGCCGTGCCACGAGGGTCTCCCGGTAGACGACGACGGTGTGTGCGAACGCGGCCGGGGAGGAGAACAGCCGCTTCTTCAGCAGCAACGTCACCAGGTCGGTCGCCTTCCGGCCGCGCTCGGTGTTCAGCCGGACCCGGCGCAGCGCGGAGAACTCCTTGAGCAGGCCGTGGATCTCCCGCTCGCTGTCCGGATAGACCACCGGCATGTCGATGGAGCGGCGCAGCTGGAACCGCGGCGTGCCGTCCGCGTTCTCGATGCCACCCTTCAGCCGGCGGACGACCACCTCCTCGACCGCCTTGCGGTCCGGTGCCACCCCGCGGGCGAACCGCTGGTCGTCGAGGATCTCCAGCAGGGCGGTGAACGACGCCAGGTAGCCATTGTGCGGGGTGGCGGACAGGAACAGCCGGTGGGTGAAATGCGGGGCGAGCCTTCGGATCAGCTTCGTCTGCTGGGAGTCGACCGCGTAGACTTGTTTCGGCGCGGCCGGGGCGACGTGATGCGCCTCGTCGAGGATGAGCAGATCGAACGTGCGCGGATAAGTCGGCTGGCCGTCGCCGGGCAGCACCTCGTCGAGCAGCCGCTGCGCCTTCGGGCCGCGCAGCCACGGCAGGCTGACGATCGTGAGCGGATAGACCTCGAACGGATTCGCCGCGCTGCCATGCGAGCGGCGGACCGCGGCACACCGCTCCGCGTCGATGATGGTGAACTCGCGGCCGAACTTCTCCGCCATCTCGTCGCGCCACTTCAGGGTCAACCCGGCCGGACAGACAATCATGATCCGCCGGGCCCGATGACGCAGCAGCAGCTCCTCGGCGACCAACCCCGCCTCGATCGTCTTACCCAGGCCGACGTCGTCGGCGAGCAGCAGGTTCACCCGCGGCGCCTCGAGGGCCCGGGCCACCGGCTCGAGCTGATAGTCCTCGACCGCCACCCCCGAGCGGAACGGAGCCTGGAGCCGACGGGCGTCCGCCGAGGTCACCGCCGACCAGCGAATGGCGTCGAGGAACGCCGCGAGCCGTTCCGGCGAGTCGAAGCCGCCCCCGGTCACCTCGGGCAGGGAGCCGCTGGGCAGGATGCGCCGGCCCGGTTCGACCTCCCAGATCACCTCGATCGTCTGCCCGTACCGACCGTCCTCGACGCTCTGCAGGGTGACGAGGGAACTCGGCACAGCCGGCCCCGAGCCGTGCCGTGCTCCCGCACCATCCGGCGCGGTCTGGGCGTCCGGCGCGGCCTGGGCGTCGGTCTCCGCGACCACCCATTTCTGTCCACGCACCTCGACCAGCGCCCCGATGCCGGGCAACTCCGCCCCCGCCGAGATTGCGCCGTCACGAGACCACGCACGCTCCGTAGTCGAACCCAGCATCCTCATCCCCCTCACGGACAGCCCGATCATTCTGGCAGGACACCGAGCCACCCCTCGCGCCTGCGGCTGCCCGCCAACGTCGGACACCCACACATCCCCGACCAACCAGACATCCAACGAGAGTCTAGCGACTGTGAATTCAGTTCACAAGCCAGCGGGTGACTATCGCAGTGCCTCCAGCGCCCGAAGCTGCGCGGGAGTGCCCGACTCCGCGGCGTACTCGAGCAGCTCGTCGAAGGTGGGGACCAGCACCTCCAGCAGGTTCGCCACGGTGGCGACCGAGTCCTCGAACTCTGCCCGGCCGAGCCCGTACCGGCGGGAGATGGCCAGGGCGCGGCTGCGCACCGCCGTCGCCCGCGTCTGCTCGTCGTCGCACCACAACTGCAGAAAGTAGGTGTCCTTCACCTGGAAGGAGCCAAGCCGGTAATACGGTTGCCGGGCCGCTGGGCCGAACGTCTGGGACGGCAGCGTCGCCCGCCACACCCCGTTCGGCAGGTTGGTCAGTACCGCCTGGCCCAATCCCTGAGCACGCAGCCATTCCACCCAGATCTGACGTGGTTCGGCGCCGCGCTCACCCACGAGGGTGTGCACCACCTGTGGCGCGTGGCGGCACAGCTCCTCGAGGAACCGGTCCCGGTCCTGGGCAGCCTGGGTGAAGGCCAGCACCGTCGCCCCGTCGGCCAGGACGAGATGGGCCGGCAGCCAGGCTGGGGCGTTGCTCACCGGGTGCAGATTCCGCAGGCGGCGCGGCACGTTGAACCGGTCCCGGTCCGGCCGCGAGCCCACCGCCCGCACCGCATCGTCGAACTCGAACGGCCGTGGGGACGTCAGCGGCCTGAACCGATCACGCCGGTCACCGGGGTTCCCCTCGCCGTCCGGCACGATGCGCACCGAGCCGTCGTAGTACGCCCGCGGGAAGGGGCGGTGGGTGAACGCGTCGAAAAGCAGAAGCTGGCGGCTCTCCTTCAGCACGTAGCGAACCCCGTCCCGGACCGAGGCGCCGCCCAGCTCGGTGGGCCACAGCACTCCTGCGTCGCGGCCGTCCCGTTGGAGATGACCGATGTGGAGGAGATGCTCGATCCCTCGGGCCACGAGTGATCCGGACAGTCCGAAGAAGCGGGCGAGCTCGTCCTGCGTCTGCAACCGGCCTTCGACGACCCCCCGCAACAGATAGTGGTCGACGACGTCGAAGGGCTGGCTGTCCTCGAACGTGGCCTGAACCTCCACCTGCCAGAGCGGCCAGCGGACCGAGAAGATCCGCAGTGGACGGATCTCCGGCATCGCCATGGTCAGCTCGAGGGCCCGAAAGGCGGGAAACAGCAGCCAGTCGCCGGCGCCTCCCGCCGGGGCGGCGCTGCCCGCCGGGGCGGCGCCGGCCGGGGGGCGGCTCACCGCGGTTCCTCGACGGTTCCGCGCAGGCGTGCCTCGATCTCCCGGGAGCCGCGCAGGTCCCCCACCGCAGACAGGGCTGTTCTCAGCTCCACGATGAGCTTCGCGAAGCCGGCGTCGGTGGAGCTGCCAAGCGTGTCCAGATCTCCGACGAGGACGAGCTGCCGGCGGGTACGGCTCATCGCGACGTTGAGGCGGCGCAGTTCGCTCAGGAATCCGACCGATCCGGTCCGGTTGCTGCGAGTGAACCCATAGATGATCAGATCTCGCTCGTTGCCCTGGAACGCGTCCACGGTGCCGATGTTGTCCTCGACGTTTCCCGGCCCGCCCAGCCTGGAGATGAGTGTGCGCCGCAGGAGCTGAACCTGCTCCCGATACGGAACGATCACCGCCCAGTCGCGATGGTGGCCGGCGTAGCGGGCGACCAGGGTGGCGATGAGGTTCGCCTCCAGCCGGTTGCTGATGCCGCCGTTCGTGCCGGCGCGGCTTTCCTGCCGTTCCCGGGGCGGCCGATCGGAGGTGTCCACAAACGCCAACGGACTGGTGAACAGCGGATCGGGCCCGGTTCCGGGATGCTCGGTGGTGAGCACACCGCCGTAGAAGGAATGCGAGATGAACGTCGCCACGGTCGCGGGCATGCGGCGTTGGGTCGTCAGGGTCACCCCGTGCTCCGCGCCGAGCCGCTCGAAAAGCCGCTCGAACTCGCTGCGCTCGACGATGTCCCGAGTCTCACTGATCACCGGGGCGGACAGTTCCGCGCCCGGAGCGAGCCCCTTCGCCCACCGGGCGACCTCGCTGTCCAGGTACGGGGGAAGCTGATGGTGATCGCCGACGAGCACCGCCCGGCGGGCCCGGACCAGGGGGACGAGCAGGTCGGGCAGGGCGATCTGACCCGCCTCGTCGACGATGGCGAGATCGAAGGACAGCCCGGTCAGCAGCTTCTTCGTCGAGACACCGATACAGGTCGCGGCGATGACGTCGGCGTAGCCGACAAGTTCGTGCTTGAGCTCCTCGTCCGCGGTGGGGACCCGGCCCCGCCAGTCGGCCAGCAGGGATGCCCGGGTGCGGGCGAGACCGACAGCGTCGAGGAGGCCCTGTTCGCGCCGTTCCCAGCCAGCGACGTCGTCGGCCTCCCCGTCGGGAAAGCCGGAGCCGCAGCCCGCCAGCTCCAGCCTCGCGCGCAGCGGCTCCGCGGCCCGCGCCGCCTGGGTGAGCGCGCGTTCACGGTCACCCCAGGCGTACTCCCGCTCCGCCAGCAGCCGGGAACCGACGCTGTCCCGGGCGACAAGCATCGTGATCTGTGCCAGCACGCCGTCGCGATCGGACCGGGCGGCGGCGAGTTCCTGCTCCGCCTCGTCGACCCGGACCTGCGCGGCCTGCAGGGCCCGCTGGCGTCGGGCGACACCTCGACGGTGAATCGCCGCCCACCAGCCGGGAACGCGTCGGCCGGCCGCCTTGGAGTGCCGCAGCCGGGCCCGGGTGTGACGTTCCTGCCTCCTCGCCGCCTCCGCCGCCAGCCGCTCGACCGTGGTCTGGGCCGCCGCAATCTGCGGTTCGAGTGGGGCTCGGACCCGCCGGGAGATGTCGTCCAGCTCGGCATCCCGGCTCCGGACGACCACGTCGGACTGCTGCGCGGCGCCGATCTGCGTGCGCAGCAGCGCCAACTGGACCCCGGCGGCATCGCCGGTGCCCCCCGCCCCGGAAAACGGCTCCAGCGCCGAGACGATCGGTTCCGTATACCGCAGGAGGTTGTCCTTCAACTCCTCCACCTGGACCTCGGCGGTGAGTTCGCGGGCCGGGCCGGTCAGCGCCTCCGGGTTGCCGACCCGCACGCAGCGCAGCAGGTCGGCCAGACCTGCCAGGACGTTGTCGACGGCCCGATTGCTCTGCGAGGTGACCAGGATGCGCCGCGGGCCCCCGGCGCCGGCCCGGGCGGCTGCCGCCTCGGCGACGGCGATCTCGGTGATGGTCCAGGTCTTCCCGGTGCCCGGGGGGCCGAGCACGAGCAGCAGGTCCGGTTCTCCCAGCGCCCGCTGGTAGGCCTCGAGCTGGCCGCCGTCCAGCGGGCGGCTCGGAATCGCCGACCGGTCGGGTTGGGACGGCCGCAGAATTCGGTGCTCCGCCAGGGTCGCCAGCAGGCGGGGACTGGTCGCCTCCCCATCCCGCAGGGCGGCGACCGCGCCGAGCTGAGCCTTGTAGACGACATCGCTCGGAAGAACCGTCAGCGCGCCCTGCGCCGGGATGCGGGCGAAGTCGGGAATGCCGTCGAACCGAACCGTCACGTCGAGGTTCTCGCTGCGCAGGACCACGCCGCGTAGTTCCCGGTCGTCGTTGACCTGAACCTGCGCGCCCTCCGAGATCTGGTACGTCTCGGCCAACCGGAACTCGTACACGCCGCGGGCTGAGTACCGCTGTTCACGGGTCGCCCGCCGGGCCCGGTAGAGAAACGGTGTGGCGGCGAGCCGTTCCCGCTCCAGATCCCGAGTCCGCATGATGATCCGTTCGACCGTGTCGAGAAAGTCGAGGTGTCGAGCGGGCACCCGGGCGGACGCCGCCGCCGACGTCGCCAGCGCCGCCCAGGCCTTGCCCAGGACACCGGAATAGCTGCGGTGACCAGCCCCGATGTATCTGACGTGCGGATAGAGGGACCATTGCGGGCAGTGAACGCGCAGAAAGCCCTGGGCGAGACTCCGGTGATCCCGGAAGCCCCACCGGGCGACGTGGGTCACGATGTATCCGTCATCGCGGTTCGTCGGTCGTAGCAGCGCGACGTGGGTGTCGGTGTAGACGCGAAACGTCGTCGAGTTGTTCCGGTCCGTCTCCAGGCGGACCGGAACGCCGGTGCCGGACATCCGCCGGAGTTGGTCGACGAAGCGTTCAGGGTCGAGATCCTCGTTGCCCTGGACGCGGGCGCCGGCCAGTTGCTCAGTCACCCGCGCGCTCGGTGCGAGGGCGATCCCGCCGGGCAGGGTGATCGGGGCTGTGGCCATCAGTGCCCGGCCCGAGCGAGATGGTCCGTGCCGGCGCGCAGCGCGGGAATGAGCAGGCCCGGCCGGCCGGGTCGCCGGTCCGGATCGGAGTCGAGGGCGGCGAGGAGAACCTCGTCCAGTTCGGCCGGCACGTCGAACCCGAAGGCGCGCAGCGGGGCAGGCAGCCCACCGGCCGGCCGTCCCGTCAGACAGTGGTAGGCCATGGCGGCCAGCCGGTGGACGTCGGTGCGGAATCCGACCTCGGGGCGGTGGAACCCGAGACGCTCCTGCTCCGGTGCGCGGTACTCGGCAGGTCCCTCCCCGGGCCGACGACGGACGCCGACCAGGCCGAGGTCACGCAGGGTGGGGGTGCCCCTCGGGGTGGTGAGGATCACCCCGTCCGGCGTCAGGGCCCGATGACTGTGCCCGGCGTCGTGCAGCCTGGTCAGGACATCGGCCACCCGCTCGACGACGGTCAGCAGACCGACGGCGGTCACCTGGTCCAGCGGGCGGGCTCGGGTCGGGTCCACCGGGCCGAACACCTCCCGCCAGGTTCGGCCCGCCGGCCGGGCCGAGAGGACGGCGGCCTCCGCCGAGCTCACCCGGCCCTCGATCAGCCGGGGCAGGCCGTGCCGGCCGCCGATCCGGTCGAGTAGGCGTAGCTGGGTGTCGATCGCCGCCACGTGGGCATCCGCAGCCGAATCCGGCCGCCGGATCAGTACCTGTCGGAACCAGGCTGGGCGGGGCGGCGTGGCCATGACCGTGGCCGCTCCTGTCCGCAGGACCCAGGCATCGCCGCCACGCCACTGCTGCGGATCACCCTGCAGCAGGCAGTTGCGGCCGGCGATCCGGATCGTCTCGCCGCCCCGAGGCTGCTGATCGACCGGGCCGGGAGCCGCCGACCCGCCTGGTCCGAGATCCGCGGACGGGACGGCGATCCCGAACTGCTCGGCAGACGGCCGCGGCGACCCGCCGGGCTGCGGGTAGAACGCCGCGACCACCGCGGCCGCCTCCGGCCGGGCGAGTCGGCTCCGGAGCCCGGTCTCGTCCCAGCTGCAGATCTTCGTCGACGTCTCAGCTTGCCGGGTGCGTTTCCAACCGTCCCACCACAGGGTGGTGGGATGATCCATGGAGCTGGGGATGCACAGTATCCACTCGTCGATCCGATAGCCGGATGCTCGGGCATTCTTCTGCGCCGAGGCAAAAGACTCCTCGATCTGGCGGCGATGCTTCCCCACGACCCGCGGCATGAAGTACTTCGACTGCCAGACGATGATCCCGTCGTCGAGCCGACCGAGAAAGACGTCGATGCCGCCGTCCCCGGGGTTGGGGCTTATCCGCCGGGCGCCGGGATGCAGGGCATCCACAAGCTGGGCGATCATCATCTCGAAATCGCCCCGGGCCCCCTCCTCGCTGCCGGTATTCAGCTCGTGAGCGCGGAAGTTGACCACGATCGGATCCCGCCGCGGGCCTGGCACGTCGGATCGTTCCTCCTCGGGTCAGCGGAGTTGGATACCGGAAGGAATCCTACCCGGTATCGCCGCGTTGCTGGAGCGGTCCACTTCGGAGGAATGATCTGCGTCCACCCGTGGTACCCACAACGGCCCACCGGGCACGAACGGCTTCGCGCCGCGCGTTAACCGCCGAGTCCCTACTGACTGCGCCCGTATCGCCGCGAGAACGTCCGGGTCGGTCGGGATCGCCCGTCGCGGAGCCTGCGGCCGCTGAGCCAGCCGAACCATCCGCGGTTGCGGCTGGACGCGGTGATCGTGGAGGCCAGCGGCGTGGCCGACCCGGCGCACCTCGCCAGGCCCATCCGGTTCAGCACCGGGGACCGCGTGCGCCCCGGTGGACTCGTCGACGTGGTCGACGCCGCCGCCTACTTCGACACTGTCGAGCCCGGTCCGTACCCCGGGCGCCACGCTCGGACCGACGTCGGCCAACTCGGAACCGGTCTCATCGGCGGCTCCATGACCCGTCCCGCGCGTGTTGCATCTTCAGCGGCATGCGGCGGACACTTGCGCATTCGTCGACTTCTCACGCTGGAGGGGGTTCCGGATGCTCCGGCCGGATGCGGAGCCCGGCGAAAACCACGTCGTAGGCGCACGGTCGGGGGAGCCAGCCGACTCTCCCGACCGAGACGACCGAGACGACCGACATCTCGGCCGTCTGGTGGACATCCTCGACGCGGCGCCCGGGTTCGCCGGCATGGCGGCACGGCGGCTACTGCAGGACAGGATCGCCCGACGCCTCGGGCCAGGCCGTCGGCTGCACCTGGCCGAGTACGACGTGGCGCGCCTGTGGTTCGTCGCGCTCGTGGAGCAGCTCTCCGAGGAGCCGGACGGGCTCAGCGCGCTGTCCCGTGCCGTGGGCGACCTTCGGCCCGGCTCCCGGCTGGCGCTGGAGGTCGCCCGCATCGCCGCGGCCGTCGGCCCGCCGCACGGCCCCACCGACACGGTCTTCGGGACCGGCGAATCCCGCTAGGCGTCAGGTACAGGGCCGATCGGTGCGCTCGGCCGGCTTGCCCTGCGGCCGCATATTGCATCAGTGCGCTCACCCGGGCGAGAATAGGCGGATATTCGTCGGCCCTGGTGCGGGTCGGCGCCGTTCGCGGCGGGGCTTCCGGATGCCCTTGGCAGGGGGGCTGGGTGCGCACGCAACCGTGCGGCGAGGCAGGCGGCTTCTGCCGCATTCTCGGTCGACCGGGGAACGTGTTCGACCGCATGCTGCTCCTCGACAACCGCCGCCAGGTCCTGGAGGTCGCCTTCCGGTTCACCGCCGGCGCCGTCCACGCGGCCGGCCGACGCTGAGCACCGGCTGCCTTTCATGTCGTCGGCCACGTCAGCCCTGCCCGGACCATCGGCATCGTTCCGGCACCGGCGAAAGGGCCGTCGACCCGACACCGCGCGGGCTACCCTAAGCAGGGCATTCGGTGTACCAAGCAATGTCGGCGGCTCGGGTGGCAGAATCCACGCGCCGCCGAACGTGTCGCGACCATGCGGGGGCATCGTGACCGAACGCGGTATGTCGTCTTCACAGCGCGACAAACTGCGGTCCGACATCCTCGTCCACGTCGTCAACTGCCTGGATGCCAGCACCGACCTGTACAGCCCGGCGGCGCGAAACCTGCTGATCAGCCGCTTCGAGCAGCGCTCCGGCCAGCGGGTGTTCATCCCTCATTCCGACGTGACCCGAGACTGGTGGTTCCGCTTCGTCGAGGCCTGTCTCAACGACCTCGACAACAGGTTCGAGGAAAGGCGCGAGTACCTGGCGAACGGGTTCGCGAGCCTGGTGGACGCCATCCACGACCTGCGCCCCGGCTCCGTCCTCGTCGACCTGCTGCTGCGCCTGCGCGACGAGTGGGAGGCCGCGGAGGTCGCCGACGAGGCCGGCGGCCTGTGGGATCTGCTGCGGGAAGAGCTCGCCGACATGCCGGCGCGGCGGGTCGTCCGCGCCTTCCACGACGCCTGCCACCCGGCGCACCCGCCCGCCCACTGCGTCGACGCGTGGCACCTGTTCCTGTGGGCGGCCAGCCGCGAGCCCGAGCCAGCCCGGCTTCCGTCCCACGCGAGGTTCCTTCTGCAGTGCGCGCACGTGCTCACGCCCGGCACACGCGTCCGGGTCGAGGCGTGGCTGCGCGGTGAGGCGCACCGGTCGGGCCTCACCCACGAGCTGAACCAGACTCAGCTCGCGGTCGGCCGGCCGGGCCACCAGCGCACCTATGTGGTCTCACTGAGCTTCCAACCGGTCGGTCCGTCACCAGAGGACCACCTTGCGTCCGCGCGGCTGTACGGAGCGGACCACGAGGTGCGGCACCTGGGCACTCCTCGGATGGCTCGCCCGGGCGGCTTCGAGGAGATCGCCGCCGGCGTCGTGGACGAGGCAGAGGAGATCCTCAAGGAGGAGACTCCCCTGAGTGAGCCCGTCAGTCTGGCGGTCGAGGTCTTCCTGCCCCTCACCCGGATGGATCTTCCCGTCACGAGCTGGCGCCGGGAGTCCGACGGCGACCCTCGGCTTCTGATCGAGGACCACACGGTCGTCGTGCGCAGCTTCGAGCGCACACGCCAGCGCGGGCCGTCGCTGCGCCAGCGGCGCAGGTGGGCCCAGCTCCTGCGGCCGAGCCCGCCCGCAATGGCGGCGGCGCACGCCGCGGACCTCAAGGAATTCGAGCTGGCCAGAAACGACAGGATCGTCGCGGTGGTGCTCAGTGGGCCGCCCACACCCGGTTCGCCGGCCGGAAAGGAACTCGCGGACGCGCTGCGGGAGGGCATCGGAGTCGTCGCGTGGCAGCATGCCGACCCGGATCGGCCGGCCACCGACACTGCGCTGCTCGACCTCCTCACCCGCGTCGACGCTCACTCGGGCGTCGGGGCTTTCACAGGCGTCGACGCTCACGCGGACGTGGATTCACTCTCGAACGTGTTTCCGCTGACATTGCCGCGGCGGTTCCGGGAGGAGAATCTCATCCGGCTGGAGCGTCGGCTCCCGGAAACCGCCGGATCCGCGAATTCCCGAGACACCGCGAATTCCCAGGACACCGCGAACGCCCGAGACATGGCGAACTCCCGAGACATGGCGAGGCGTCGCGTGGCAACCCTGCTGTGGGAGGACCTCCGGCAGGACACCGGCCAGACGGCCCCACCCTCGACCGCCCCGGTGAACAGACGGCCAGTGGAGGAGCCCAGATGATGGTCGACGACCACCGGGCAGGCGGGGCGGACGGTGCCCGCAGGCCCGACGCGCCCCCCTGGTGGCTGTTCCGTGGCACCGGTGAACCGGTCGACGGGAAGCTCCCCTGGCCGCCGGCCCCGGCATGGCGGCGTTTCCCCGCCCCGGCGCACGAGGGCGCCGCACCGCCCGGAGACGACGACGCGATCGCCCGCCACCGCCGGGCGATCGCCGCCCTCCTGCTCGGCCCCGAGCAGATCGCGGCTGTCAACGTCGGGCTGCTGCTGCGCCGGCCGCTGCTGGTCACCGGCCCCCCGGGGATGGGCGGGGCAGGGCTGGCACAGCTGATCGCCCGCGAGCTCCGGCTGGGGCGCGTCCTGCGGTGGACCGTCAACAGCCGGACCACGCTACGCGAGGGCATCTATGACTACGACGTGCTCGGGGTGGCCCACAGCGCGCTGCTCGAGCGCCCCACCGAGCCCGCGGGGGAGGCCGGCGGCCTCTCCGGCCCGCGCGGCTCCGTCGGCGATCACCTCGCTGACCGCCCGGCCGCGGGTTCACCGCCGGTTCCCCGGCACATCCGCCTCGGGCCACTGGCCACCGCGCTGCTCCCCCGCGTCCGCCCACGGGTCCTGCTGGTCGACCGGTTCGACCGCTGCGGCCACGACCTGCCCGACGATCTGCTGGACGTGATCGAGGAGGGCCGCGTGGTCGTGCCCGAGCTGGCCAGGTTGCCTTCGGCCGACGGGCCGTTCAGGGTGGCCGTGGACGATCCGGGCGGCCATGCCGAGGTCGGGGACGGGGTCGTCGCGTGCGCGGAGTTCCCGGTCATGGTGATCACGAGTAACGGTGAACGGGACTTCTCGCCGGCCTTCCGGCGCCGTTGCGTGGCCGTCCAGCTTCCCGAGCCGTCCCGCGACGAGCTGGAGGCGCTGGTGGCCGCCGAGTTCGGCGCGGATTCCCGGGCCGCCGCCCTGGTGGAGCGGTTCGAGAACAGCCGCGGCGCGGGCGCCGAGCTGACGGTGGACCACCTGTTCGACGCCCTGCACCTTGCCTCGGCCGGTGTTCTCGACGAGGACGCGGCCAGGACACTCGACGCCGTGTGGGGGCGTGAGTCCGCCGGCTCCGCGAGGAGACTGCCGGGGAGGTTGCTGTGACCCGGTGGGCTGACGACCGCGTCGGCGTCGGCGAACAGCCAGATCAGCCGGACCAGCCGGACCAGCCGGATCAGCCGGACCAGCCCGACAAGCCGCTCCTGCGCTACCTGCCGGGACCGGTCCGGGTCGACCTTCCGCCGGCCGTCCGCGATGAGGACGCGTTCACCCGGGCGCTGTCCCCGCTCGTCGACTCCGAGCCCGCCCGGTCCCCGGGGCCCGCCGTCCTCGACGAGGAGGCGACCGCTCTGAGCCTGCTCCAGGGCACGGTCGCACCCTCGCTGCTCGTGCGGCCGACGGAGGCACGCTGGGAGCTCGCCCTGGTCGTGGACCTGAGCCCGACGTTCTCGGTGGCCTGGGCGGACGCCGTCCCTGGCCTGGTCCGGGTCCTCGCGCGCCAGCCGGCTTTCCGGGATGTCGTCGTCGCCCATCTCACCGCCGACGACCAGCAGGGGGGCGCGCCGCGACTGCGCGGTGAGCCGGACGGCCCATCGATCGGGTCGCCGTCCCGGCTGGTCGGGCCGGGCGGACGGCGGATAGTCTGGCTGCTCACCGACGGGCTGGGTCCGGCCTGGCGCAGCGGCCGGATGTCGGAGGTCCTGGCCGGCTGGGCGGTCTGCGGACCGGTGGCGGTGGTCAGTGTTCTCGCGGCACATGTCTGGGACCAGACCGACCTGGGCGCTGAAGGGGTACGGATGCGCGGCGCCGGGCAGCGCGCCGCGGGACAGGTGCTTTCCTGGAATCACAGCGATCTGTCGCTGCTACACGGCGACGTCGACGAACCGACCGGCCGGCAGACGACCGGAACGACGACACCCGTGCCGGTCCTGGAACTCGATCCGTCCTGGATCTGCTCCTGGGCCCGCTTCGTCGCGGCGGACGAGCCCACGTGGTTCGAGACGATCGCGGTGGTCACCGGGTCCGAGCGGAGCCCACGTCGGGAGGATGCGGCGCAGACGCCGGCTCCGGCTCCGGCGGAACGCCTGACCGAGTTCTTCGCCCTCGCGTCCCCGGCGGCACGACGACTTGCGGGTCTCCTGGCGGCTGCGCCCTTCCTCGACCCGCGGGTTCTGCGCACGGTCGCCGGAATCGCCGGGGCCGAGCGGCGCAGCATCTCCGAGGTCTTCGCCTTCGGGCTGCTCACGGTCGACGGCCCGGCCTTCGCGGTTGATCCGGAGGTCCGGCGGAGGCTTCGTCTGCTGGTCAGTCGAGGCGACGTCGACCGGGTCGGTCGGGCGGTCCGATCCGCCCGCGGCGCCGGCCAGGCAGAATCGCTCGGCACCCCGCCGGTCGCCGACCCCCCCGCCGCACCACCGCCGAAGCACCTGGGCGCCCTGGCCGGTGGTCCGACACCGCCACACAAGCTAGACACCAAAGGTGACGATCTCAATACTATGAGCAGTATTGCTGGAACGGATCTTCCGAGATCCAGCGCAGACGCGACCTCGACGACGGCGGCCGGCGCGGAGGTGACCGGCGGCGAGACCAACGCCCCACCAGGAGGACCACCCGTGACTTCAGGCACCACCCTCCGACCGACGTCGACGGCGGGTCGGCTGCCTCGGGTCTGGGGGAACGTGCCACCGCGCAACCCCCACTTCACGGGTCGGGAGGACCTGCTCACCGCGTTGCACTCCCGCATCGGCGAGGGCACGACGGCGGTCCTGCCCGAGGCGCTGCACGGCATGGGAGGGATCGGCAAGACCCAGCTCGCGACCGAGTACGTCCACCGCCACCTGTCCGACTTCGACCTCATCTGGTGGATCCCCGCCGAGCAGACGGTCCCGATCGGCAACGCCCTCATCGAGCTCGGACAGGAACTCGGACTGGACGTCGGCACCGAGGCCAACGTCGCGGTCCGCCGGGTGATCGAGGCCCTGCGGATCGGCGATCCGTACGAGCGGTGGCTGCTGGTCTTCGACAATGCGGACGACCCGCAGGCGGTGCGCAGGTTCTTCCCCGCCGGTCCGATCGGCCGCATTCTGGTCACCTCCCGCAATCCGGCCTGGATCAACGTCAGCGGCCAGCTCGAAGTGGCCCTGTTCAAGCGCGAGGAAAGCATCGAGCTGCTGCGCAGCCGCGGGGCCTCGCTCGCCCATGCCGACGCCCATCGGGTCGCCGCCGCCCTCGGGGACCTGCCGCTCGCCATCGAGCAGGCGGCGACCTGGCTCGGCGAGACCGGGATGTCCGCCGACGAGTACCTGGGGCTGCTGGAAGACAAGCTGACCGAGCTGCTCGGCACCCCACCGGCGGATTACACCCTGCCGGTGACGGCGGCCTGGAACATGTCGCTCGACCGACTCGCCGAGAACAACGCCGCCGCGCTGGAGCTGCTCCAGGTGTGCGCGTTCTTCGCGCCGACACCGATCTCCCGGCAGCTCCTGTCGCGGGCTCACAGCGAGACGATCTCCCCGGCTCTCGACGAGGCCCTGCGCGACCCGGTGAAACTCAACCGGGCGATCCGGGACATCAATCGCTATTCCCTCGCCCGCATCGACCATCGGGACAACTCCATCATCATGCACCGTCTGGTGCAGAAGGTCCTGATCGACCGGATGACGGAGAACCAGCGGGGAAAGATGAAGCACGGGGCCCACGTCCTGCTCTCCGCCAGCGACCCGAACGACGGGACCAACCCCGGCCTCTGGCGGACCTACGCCGACCTGTATCCGCACGTGGTCGCCACGAACACCGAGGAGTGTGACGACCCCCGGGTCCGTCAGCTGCTGCTCAATCTGAGTGACTACCTCTGGTGGTGGGGCGATCATCAGGTCAGCAACGACTTCTCCCGGAAGGTCCGCGCCGCGTGGCACGCCGGCTTCGGTGAGGAGGACCCCTACAGCCTGCAGATGGGCCTGCGGTTCGGCTGGGGCCTGGCGACGCTCGGCCGCTACACCGAGGCCGCCGAGGTGAACCGGCGGACGTTCGAGCTGTCGACCCGGGTCAACGGCCCCGACGCCGAGCTGACCATCGTGCTCATGGGCAACATCGGGGCCGACCTGCGCGCGCACGGCGAGTTCACCGCCGCGCTCGACGTCGCCCAGGACGCTCACCGCCGTGCCGTGAAGGCGTTCGGCCCCGACGATCCGGCGACGTTGAACACCGCCCGCAGCGTCGGCGGCGGGCTGCGGCTGCTCGGCCGCTACGCCGAGGCCGCGGCGCTGGACGAGGACATCTGGCGGCGCTCCGTCCTGCTGTACGGCGAGGACAACGCCAACAGCCTGGCCGTCCTGACCGGGCTGACCATCGACCGCAGGGAGCTCGGCGACTACCTCGGCGCCCGGGCGGCGCAGGAGGCCATCGACGCCCGCTACCGGCGGCTGTTCTCCGAGTCGGCGGACCATCCGGCACGGCTGTACTCCAGCCTGGACCTGGCCGTGGCCCACCGGAAGGCCGGCGACCACGACAGGGCGCTCGCGCTGTCCCGGGACGCCGAGCAGCGCCTGACGAACCGCTACGGGGAGGAGCACCCGTCGTCGCTGGCGGCCGCCCTGAGCCTGTCGATCGACCTGCGGCACGCCGGCCGGCTCCACGAGGCCCGCGAGACCTGTGGGCGGACCCGCCGGCGGTACGCGGAACGTCTCGGCGACACGCACCCGTACACGCTGGCCGCCCAGGTCAACCTCGCCGTCATCGACCGGCTCTCCGGCCAGACCGACGCGGCGTTCGACCAGAACGAGCAGACGCTGGCCGCGTTTGCTCAGCGGCTCGGGGAGACGCACCCGTCGACGCTGGCGTGCGCCACGAACCTGGCCAGCGACCTGTACGCCCTGGGACGGTTCCAGGAGGCGCACGACCGCGACCTCGTGACGCTGGCGTCGTCGACCGAGGTGCTCGGGGAGGGTCACCCGTCCACGCTGGTCGTGGCCGCGAACCTCGCCCTGGACCTGCGCGCGCTGGAGCGCAAGGACGAGGCGCTGGAGCTGCAGGCGGCCACGCTGACGCGCGTGGACGCGGTGCTCGGCCGCGATCACCCCGCCAGCCGGCAGGTGGCCGCCGGGGTGCGACTGGACTCCGACGTCGACCCGATGCCGATCTAGGAACCTGCGGGCTGGGCCACCACCGGCAGCAGCCACTCGGCCAGTGCCGGCGACGCCGCCCTGCCGCCGCCGCGCGCCACCGCCGCCGCGACGGCGTGCACCAGCTCGGGCCGTTCTCGCAGCACCCGGCCCGCCGGCTCGTCGTCGCCGATGGCCAGGCCGAGGCCGACCAGGGCGCGGCGATCCCCGCCGGTCCGCGCCAGCTCCGCCTCGTAGAGGCGCCGGGCGCGGGCACGGTCGCCCGCCACGAGGGCGCAGTCCGCCCGGCTCGCGCCGCGGTAGGCACGGTGCGGCCCGTCCCGCTCGAGCCGGCGGAACTCGTCCCGGTCGGCCAGCCACAGCCGGGCCAGGCAGGCCCTGGTGTCCAGGGCACGCGCGCCCGGGTCGGGCACGATCCGGGTGGGAACGCCGACGGCTACCGGGTCGGCGCCCGCCGACCAGGCCTCGGCCAGATGGCGGACGGCGGCCGGCTCCGGCGCCCGGTGATGCACGCGCCACAGTGCCTGGCCGTCCACCACCGCCAGGTCGGCCAGCCGTCGGGCCTCGACCGGGACCGGCTCGGAGATCCACCCCTGCACGGTCGTCGCGATCCCGGTCAGGAAACGCCGGCCGGGCGGGGTGAGCGGGCCGGTCCGAAGCAGGTCGGTCGCGGTGTCGAGCACCGCCCGGCGCCAGAGCGCGAACTCGAAGTGGGCCAGCATCGCGTCCGCTCCGACCGAAAGCCGACGCTGGGTTCGCCAGAACTCCGCGACGCCGAAGAACGCGTAGACGCCGTGGAGCGTGCCCAGCGGCGGACGCGGATCGTCCCGCCAGGGCGCATACCGCGGATCGGCGGGAGCCGCCGGGTCGACGAAATCGCCCACCACGTGAAGCAGCGCGTCCAGGACGGCGTGCCGAAGCTCGTGGGCAAGCATGGCGGCACCGTCCAGCGCGTCATGCGGCTCGGAGAGCTCGACACCGCCGATGGCGTCACCGAAGGTCGCGCTGAAGGACCGGAAGCGCGCCGCGCAGGGAACGGGAACGACGGTGGAGAGCACGATGCCGACGCCCGCGGCGAGCTCGGCGTGGCCGTCGCGCAGCACCCGCCAGGTGTCGGCCAGGCGGCGTTCCCAGCGGGCGAAATCGGCGGCCGGCAGCCACACCGGCGCGGCGGCCCGGTTCACCAGGCGGTACGGGTCGGCGTCCTCGATGACCACACCGACGGCGCGCGACGTGCGGGTGGGATGCCACTGCACCGCGGCGGCTGCGGTGCCCCGCACCGGGGGCTGCGCGGGATCGTCGGTCCAGCCGTCTGTCCAGCTGCCGCCGTCGGTCCAGCCGTCGCTCCCGACGCCGCGGCCCACCATGGCCCGGCCCGCGGATCCGATCACCTCCGCACCGTCCACCCCGACCCGGACCATCGCCGTCTCCCAGGGCTCGCCGGCCGGAAGTCGGGTGTGGCCCAGAGTGGGAAGGTGCACGACGCCTGCGCGGACCGGCACCGCGATCTCGGCCGGGACACCGACCCGGACCGCGGCCGCGGCCGCCAGGGCGTGCAGATAGCCGACGTCCACCCACAGCGGCACGTCGTCGTGCGGCCGGGCGCGCAACCGACGCAGCAGCCTGGCGGCCCAGGCCCCGGCGAAGGGCCGGTCCAGCACCGCGTGCACCATCGCCCGATCGCGCCGTTCCAGCGCGATGAGGAGATCCCAGGCCTGGTCCGCCGGTGTCAGCGGGGCTGACGCCGCGGGCTGGTCCCGCAGGAGGTCGAGAACGGCGCGAAACGCCATCCGGCGATGGCTGATCTCGGCCTCCGCCAGCCGCCGGACGATGTCGGCGTCGAGCGTGCCGAGCGCAAGAGCGTCGACGTCGGATGCCGACAGCCGGTGCGTGCCAAGGCGGGGACGCACGGCGGCCACCGGCACCGGCCGCATCAATAGTCCTGCCGGCGTATGGGAGGACAGGAATTGCCGACCGAGTTCCGCGCGGGTACGTCGAGGGAGAGGGTGTCGACCAGCCGCCGAACCCCTACCTGAAGCTTCTGGTCCGCGCTGTCCCGGAGCTGGTCCAGCCCTATCTCGCGCACGTCCGCGAGCTCCCACTCGTTCTCAGGGTCAGGCATGGCGTCCCCGTTCCTTTCTGACCGTTCCTCCCCGCCGCGGCCCGGACCGACAGCCACCGTTCCGCAGCGCGGGAAGAAAAGAAACGCCGTGGCTGAAGTCTTGCACATCCACCGGCATGAAGACGGCGCAACCGCGACGCCGACCGGGCGGGGATGGGGGCTGGGGGCTGGGGGCACAGCCTGAGGACGAAACGGCAGAACCCCCGCCAGGGGTCGGGGGCGGCCAGCGCCAGGTCGAGTATGTTTCCGCAGGCCGCCAGCTGCTCCGCGAAGGCCGCGGCGGCGAGGGCCGCCCTGGTGGGGAACCGCCGGTACACGGTGGCCGTCGCCAGTCCGGCGCGGCGCGAGATCTCCTCCATCGAGGTTTCGGAGCCCCTCGGCCGCGAAGGCCTCCCGCGCCACCGCGAGAATCCTGGCCCGGTTTGCGTCGGCATCCGACCGCAAGCGAGAGGCCGCCATCGCCCTCTCTCTCACTTCCGGCTCTCGCTGGTGACTCTTCCGCACCGGGCTGACAAAAAAACCATTGTACGAGCCGGGAAGCACTCCCACCAGCGAAAGGGCTGCCGATATGACGCTCTCCGCCGAGGACACCGCCTTCATCGAGAAGAACCCCACTGCCGCGATGATCACTCTGGCCGCGGACGGCCCGACCAAGGCGGCGCGGGTGATCGTGGCGATCCTCGGCGGCAGGCTGTGGAGTGCCGGTACCGTCGATCGGGCCCGCACCCGCCGGCTGCTGCGCGATCCCCGGTCGACGCTGTTCGTGTTCGAACAGGGCCACGGCTACCGCTCACTCGAGACGACGGTGACGATCCTCGACGGACCGGCCGGGACAGACGCGAACGTCCGCCTGTTCCGTAAGATCCGAGGCCGGCCGGCGGGACCGATCGAATTCTTCGGGACCGAATATGACGAGGAGGCGTTCCGCTCGGCAATGATCGCCGACGGCCGGATCGTCTACGAGTTCAACGTCCTGCGCTCATCGGGCGTGGACCACGTACTCACCGAGGCACCCACCCTCGACGCCCGCTCCCAACACCGGTCGTAGCGGCAGGGTGCCGTCGGTCTGGCACGATTGTTTCGTGTCTGCGTTCCCACCAGTTCGGCCACTCGACTTCGTTCTCCGCATCGTCACCGCGGCGAGACTCCCGCGGCAGGCCGCGATCGGAGCGGTTTTCGCCCTGGCATCACCGACCTTGCTGCCGATCGCCCTGGCGAGAGGATGACCATGTCCTCCAGCGCGCCTCGTCCGGGTACCCTCGACCCGGAACTCGCCACCGTCGCCGACGCCCTGACCAGCGGCGGGCCGGACGTGTTCACGCGCGTGCGGGAGCAGGCGCAGGCCGAGCTCGCGGAGCAGCTGGCACGCGCCGAACTACCCCCGGTCGAGGCCGTCGACCTGTCGGCCCCCGCAGACCCCGCGGTACCGGTGCGGTTGTTCCGCCCGCAGCGGCGCCCGTCCAGCCTGCCGGTGTTTCTGTGGATACATGGAGGCGGATTCACGGCCGGGAGCGCGGAAGCACTCGACCCGTTCTGCGCGGAGATCGCCTCGCGCCTGGACATCGCCGTGGCCAACATCGAGTATCGGCTCGCCCCCGGGACGCCCTTCCCTGGTCCGCTCCACGACTGCTACGCGGCTCTTCGGTACGTGTACCACGCCGCGCGCAGCCTCGGCCTGGACGAAAACCGGATCGCCATCGGCGGAGCGAGTTCCGGTGCCGCTCTCGCGGCCGGTACGGCGCTGCTGGCCCGGGACCGGAGGGAGGTTCCTCTCGTGTTCCAACTGCTCGACGTTCCGCTGCTCGACGACAGGCTGAGTACCGAGTCGATGGCGCAGTTCGTGGACACCCCGGGGTTCACCCGCGCCGGCGCGGCCGCCGCGTGGACGGCATACCTGGGCCCGGACCAGCGGCCCGGCGATCCGGACGTGTCGCCCTACGCGGCTGCGACCAGGGCGACGGACCTGCGCGGCCTACCCAGCACGTACCTCAGCACGATGGAGCTGGATCCCGCCCGGGACGAGGGAATCCTGTACGCGTTGCGGCTCCTGGCCGCCCGGGTCAGCGTCGAGGTGCACTCGTTTCCGGGCACCTTCCACGGCGCGGAGATCTTCGCGCCCGGTGCGGCCGTGTCGCGTCGCGCGGCCGAGGAGCGGCTGCGGGCGCTGGCCCGCGGGCTCTCGGTCGACGCGGACAGGCGGGTGCGGCTCACCTGAGCGACAGGATGCCGAGGGGCAACCCGCCCGGCCGCATCCGAACGGTCGTACCGGCCAGCGGAACTTCATAGGCTCGACGGACGGCCGACGCGCCCGGCCTGGATCAGGGAGGTTCGCGTGGTCGACCAGGCGGAGAGCCAGGAACGGGGGATGCGGTCCCACGCGCGCCGCAACCGGGAGCGCATCCTGGCGGTCGCCCGGGAGGCGCTGGCCAGCCGCGACGGGGACATCTCGCTCAACGAGGTGGCGCGCCGGGCCGGCGTGGGGACGGGCACGCTGTTCCGTCATTTCCCGAGCCGGGACGCGCTGCTCGAGGCGCTGCTGCACGACCGGACCGCGGCCCTCTGCGCCGAGGCCGAGCGGCTGCTCGGCGCCGCGGACGCGGCCACCGCGCTGTTCGACTGGCTGGCAGATCTGATCTCGCACGTCGCCATCTATCAGGGCGTTTCAGCGGCGTTGCTCGCCGGCTCCCGGGACGAGGGCTCGGAGCTGCACAGATCCTGCCGGGCCGTCGACCTGGCCGCCGAATCGCTGCTCATCCGGGCCCAGCGGACCGAGCAGGTCCGGGCGGACGTGCGGCCGGACGAGGTCATCTCGCTGGTCAGCGCCCTGTCCTGGGTCAAGGAACAAAGCCCCGACCGGGACGACCACGTGCGTGCACTGCTGACCGTGATGGTCGACGGGCTGCGGACTTTCCCGTCGCCGGGGGAACAGGGCGAACAGCAGGGAACCACACCACCCCGAAGAGCAACGGACTCCTAGGACTCTTGCAAACCGGAGTACCGCGCCGGTAAGCTGCGACGGCGGCGGATCATCGGGTAAGGAGGCAGCGAGACAAGCGGCGGCTTTTCGCCGTGCAGCGAAATCCCGTCCGCCCCCGATGACGCGGGCGGGGATTCCACCCCGCCGGCGATCGACTTTTTCCGCCATCCGCCGGCCCCCGCGCACGCACGTACGTACTCCGGTTCACCACGTCACCGATTCATGTTTCTTTCGGATTCATGCCTTCTTTCGGTTGAGAGTGGCCGCGCACCACCCGCGTCGCCCATCGCCGCGATCTCCGTGGGCCTTTTTGGTATGCCCCGCCGCCGCGCGCCCTCCTGTCCCGCCCGTGCCGCACCAGCGCCGTGCCGCGGCGGCGACCGATGACCCTGAAACCGATGACCCTGACAAGGAGCACCTGATGTCGTTGCCGGATCTGCGCGGGCGCGAGTTGCACCTCAGCGTTCATCCGGTGGCGGCCGGGCACCATCCTGGGGCGTGGCGGTGGCCGGGCTCCGACCCGCTCGCTTTTGCCCGGATCGAGGGCTACCTCGAGGTCGCGAAGCTCGCTGAGCGTGGACGGCTGGACTCGATCTTTCTCGCCGACGTGCCGGGCCTGCACGCCGACATCGACAACTACCCGCAGCTCAACGGCCTGGAGCCGACGCTGATCCTGACCGCGATGGCCACGGTCACCGAGCGGATCGGGCTGGTCGGCACGGCGTCCACCACGTTCAACGAACCGTTCAACATCGCCCGTCGGTTCCAGGCGTTGGACCTGATCAGTCACGGCCGGGCCGGCTGGAACGCCGTGACCACATCGGGTCCACGGGTCTCGGCGAACTTCGTCGCACAGGAGCCGAGCAGCCAGACGCGCTACGCCCGGGCCGAGGAGTTCGTCGCGGTCGTGCTCGACCTGTGGCGCAGCTGGGCACCCGACGCCCTGGTCGCGGACGTGGAGTCCGGGCTGTATGCCGACATGGCGAAGATCAGGCCGATCGACCACCAGGGCAGGTTCTTCAGCGTCCGGGGGCCGCTCAGCCTTCCCCCCTCCGAACAGGGCTACCCGGTGCTATACCACGCGGGGGTGTCCGACCAGGTGCGGACGCTCACCGCGCGGACCGGCGAGGCGATGTTCACGGCCGCGGTGGACCTGGACACGGCCCGGGCGGAGCTGGACGTCGTCCGGTCCCGGGCGGCAGGTCTGGGCCGTCCGCCGGATGCGGTGCGGTTCCTGCCCGGACTCGTCACCTCCGTCGGTGGCACCGAGCGGGAGGCGCTCGAACGGCGCCAGGCCCTCGACGAGCTGTCCGACCCGCGCGGCTCGCTGCGGGCCCTCGCGGCGCAGCTCGGCCTGCCCGCCGAGGATCTGGAGCTGGACCGCCCGGTTCCGCCGACCCTGCGGGAGAACCTGGCGCGCGTGCGCGGCCACGCCCGTCCGTTCGCCCGCCTCGCCGCGGCGGGGCACACGCTGCGCGACATCATCCGCCGGGGCGGCGGTGGGGGGCACATCGTCGCGGTGGGCGACCCCGAACAGGTCGCCGATGTGATCGAGACCTGGTTCGCCGCCGGAGTGGTCGACGGGTTCACCCTCATGCCGGACGTCACCGTCGACGGGTTGCCGGCCCTCGTGGACCAGGTGGTGCCGATCCTGCGGCGGCGTGGCATCTTCCGCTCGGACTACCGCGGGACGACGTTGCGGGAGCACTACGGGCTCCCGATCCCGGACGTCGCGGCCCGGCGACCGCTGGCGAGGGCGCTGTAGGTGGTCGCCGTCTCCATCGTCGACCAGGGTCCCGTGTCCGCGGAGATCACGCCGGCGCAGAGCCTCGGTCACTCGACCGCCCTCGCCCAGCTCGCCGACGAGCTCGGCTACACCCGGTTTTGGCTGGCCGAACACCACGGCGTGCGGAACATGGCGATCGCGGCACCGGAAATCCTCATCGGCCACATCGCCGACCGGACGAGCCGGATACGCGTTGGCTCCGGTGGCGTCATGCTGCCCAACCACGCGCCCCTGCACGTCGCCGAGCAGTTCCGCACCCTTGAGGCACTGCATCCGGGACGGATCGATCTCGGGGTGGGCCGGTCCACCGGTACCGGCGACGACCCCACCCGCGACGCGCTGCTGCGCACCCCGGACGGACTGGAGAGGTTCGGCGACCACCTGCGGCACCTGCTCGGCATCGGCGGGCGCTGCCAGCTTCCCGCCGATGATCCCCACCGAGCGCTCGTCGCGTCACCGGCCGGGGTCCCGCTGCCTCCGGTGTTCCTGCTCGGCTCCAGTGTCGGCAGCGCCGAGCTCGCCGCTCGGGCCGGGCTCGGGTACGGCTTCTTCTGCGTCTACCAGGACCCGGCGGTGGCCGCCCGCGCGCTGCGCCGCTACCGCGAGTCCTTCGTGCCGGCCGCGCCGGGAGACCGGCCGCTGGGGATCCTCGCCGCCCGGGTCTGGGTGGGCGAGGACGACGAGCACGCGGAGGCCCTCGCCGCCCCCGAGCGGCTCGCCGTGCTCGACCATCTCACCGGCAACCCCAGCCCGCTCGAGCCCGTCGAGCGGGCGCTGGCCCGGCGTCTCACCGACGCCCAGCGGGCCGCGCGCGACACGCTGGATGTCCGCGGTGACGTGGTCGGCGGCGTCGACCGGGTGGCGAGTCGGCTTGGCGAACTCGTCGCGGCCAGCGGGGCCGACGAGGTGATGGCCATCTCCAACATCCACGATCCCGAGGATCGACGGAACTCGTTGCGGCGCCTGGCGGTGGCCGCCGGCCTCGGTCCGGCGCCCGCGAGGTAACGCGGTTCACGGCCGCCGGCGGTTCGCCGTTCGCGGTTCGCCGTTCGCGGGGCGCATCCGCTCCGTCTGATCCATCTGACCACGAGAAGCGGGGGTCCCTTCAGTATCCGCTCGACATCGCGCGGGGAACACGCGCGACCCGCGCCCGCGTCCGTGACGGCGACCCGTTGGTCGAGGTCGACCGCGTGACCCGGTCCTTCGGCGACCGGCGTGCGGTGGCCGAGGTGTCTCTGACACCGCGGGCGGGCGAGACCGTCGGACCGGTCGGCGAGTCCAGCTCCGGCAAGAGCACACTCGCGCGGACGGTGACGGGTCTGACCCACCCCGACCAGGGACGCGTGCTGCTCCACGGGCAGCCCTGGTCAGGGGCAGCGGCGCGGTCCAGGCGAGGGCGCTGGCGGCGCATCCAGCTCATCCAGTCTGCGACGAGCCCGTCTCCGCGCTGGACGTGTCGGTGCAGGCCCAGGTGCTCGACCTGCTGTCCGAGCTGCAACGGCAGCTGGGAATCGCCAGGTTGTTCATCACTCACGACCTCACCGTCGTAACACACGTCAGCGACCGACTACTCATCATGAAAGACGGTGAGGTCGTGGAGGAAGGAGCCGCGAAGGCGGTTTTCGACAACCCACGGCACCCGTACACGAAAATGCTTCTTCAGGCGGCACCACGCCTACCGGACTCACGCTTCCAGGAACCACGCTTCCAGGAACCACGCTTGAGGAACCACGCTGGCAGGAGCCGCGCTGAGACGGAGTCCGGTCGCTTTTCGCCGAGTCTTCTTCCCCTGCGGCCGCCGCCATGGACGTACAGCACCGCCGGCAGCGCCGTGGTCGGCTCGCGGGGACCGTGACGGCGGACCGGCACCCGACGCCCCGACACCGGGTAAATGGTAGATTTATCCGGCCAGACCCATCTTCGCCGTGGCTGCGAACGAGGTGGAGTGGTGGGCATCGTCCGCGAGACGAGTACGGGGGAATCATGACCTGGCACGAGTCCGGCGATCCTGCCGGTACCCGGTGGTGGAACGGATGACGCAGCCGGCCGAACCGACCGGCCCGGGGCGAGGCGCCCGGGGCTGGCGGCGCGGCCCCGCCGGGCGGGGCGATGGTCTTCGCCCTGGGCGGGGAGGTGACCGCGCGCGCGAACGCCGCCGTGTCGGCGCAGCCGGGTTCGGCGGCGCGGCCGATCGCGGCGGCCCCGCGGCCGGCGGGCGCCGGACCGGCCGGCGTGAGGAGAACGAAGCGGAGACCGGCAGCCGGATCGGGCTGTGGGGCGCGACGCAGAGCGGCAAGACGACGATGCTCGCCGCTCTGCAGGTCGCGGTCGCCCGCCAGCGCGGCGGCGAGCAGGACTGGCTGATGTTCCCGGGAAACGCGCGCACGTCGAGGTTCCTGGCCGAGGCGGGCACCCAGCTCGCCAACGGCGAGTTTCCGCAGGCCAGCACTGACGTCCCCGAGCCGCTGTCGCTGCGGATGCTCCGGCCACGGTCGCGTGGCGCGTGGCTGGCCCGGATGCTGCGCCAGCGCGCCCGTCGCCGTGACTTCCGCATCACCCTGCTCGACGTCAGCGGCACGATGTTCCGCAACCAGCCTGAGGAGGCGGTCCTCGGCCCGTCCTCGGACGACTACGTGAGTGACCTGTTCGCCCAGACACCCGAGGCCGGCGACGACGTCGAGAACCTCGTGGACCATCTGGCCCGGGCGGACGGGATGGTCTATCTGTTCGATCCGTTGCGCGAGGCCGGCCGGGGTGACTCCTACCAGTTCCTCGAGAGCATGCTCGGACGAGTGGCGCTGCGGGCGGAGGAGCTCTCCCGGCTCCCGGACGGCAAACTCCCCCACTACCTGGCCATCTGCGTCACCAAGATTGACGACCCCGAGGTGTTCCGGCAGGCCTACGACGGCGGCTTCGTCGGGATCAGCGAGGACGAGACGCTCCAGCCGGAGATCGTCGACGACGACGCGGCCGACTTCTTCGCCGAGCTCTGCCGAGGCGGCCGGGCTGGCAGCGGTGTGCTGGTCCGCGGCATGCTCGAGCGGTACTTCCACCCTGACCGGATTCGCTACTTCGCGACATCCTCCGTCGGCTTCTACATCGGCCCGAGTGGCTATTTCCGCATTCAGGACTTCCGGAATGTGGAGGACGGCGTGGGCGGCGTCAATCGGATCCGCGGCCGGGCCCGCCCGGTCAACGTGCTGGAGCCGTTTCTCTGGCTGGAGGACTCCATCCGCCGCGCGCGCCCGCCGCGGGCCGTCGAGCCGACGCGGCCCCGCGAGCCCGGCGACGACCTCGACGACCTCGACGACCTCGGCGGTCCCGACGGCCCTGACAACCCCGACGGCCTCGGGCCCCCTACCGGAACGGGCGGCGACTGGCCCCGCCCGGCCGGCGGCGCGGGCGACGGGACCTTCAACCCGCCGCCGCCACCCGGCCCGCTCGTCCTGTAGGCGGCTGGCGCCATGCACGGAGGGGCCGCCGACCGCGGCGGAGACCACCCCCCCGACGAGCCCCCGCGCGCGGGTCGACCGCCCGCGCGGATCGAGGCCGGATGGGCGGTCAAGGGCAAGCTGCCGGGTACCTTCGCCGACTACGCGGTCCTGCGGTGCAGCTCGGTCTACTTCGGGCGCGGCGACTACGGGGCGATCCTGCGACGCTTCACCCCGGGCACCCCGCCCCCGCCGGAGGCCGCTGGCCGGCCGGACACCGGTGGACTTCCCTGGGTGACGGTGAGCTACGCCCCGCGCCCGGGCGGCGGTCTGCTCGGGGTCGCGCGGTGCGACTGGACCGCCGAGGTCGACGGCGCGGGCCGGCGGATCGCGCGCACCACCTACCTGTGCGCGCCGTTCGACGAGCTCGCCGCCGCACAGGTGACGTACGAGGATCTCCACAGCGCGCTGCGCCTGGACCCGGCGGTCGCGGCGGTCCTACGCCCAGAGGCCGACGCCGCGACCGATGCGGAGGCCGGCGCCCCGGCCCGGCTCGGGCACCTCCCGGGGCTCGACCCGGCGGTGGTCGCGCAGTACCTGGCCGACGAGGATCGGTTCCGGTTCGCCGCCGGCGTCGCGGGCCTGGTGCTGTGCGGCCCGGTCGCGCTGCTCGGCGCGCCCGCGCTGCCGCCGGAACAGCGGGTGGCGGAGCGGCTGCGGCTGCTGGACGCGGTGGCGGCGCTGCTGCCGTTCGGCCAACGGGCCCAGCTCGTCGCCTCCACCTGGGTGCGTTCCGGAGCCGACCACCGGATCCGGCTGGCGTTCAGCGACCAGGCGTGGCCCGGCGCGGTGGCGGCCCGGGTGCCCGTCGGCGGTCACCCGGGTGAGCTGCCGGCGCTGCCCGACGCGGCCGCGGAGTACCAGCGGTTGCTCATCGGTCTGCGGGACCGGTACGGCGAGCCGGTGGAGCGCATCGTCGCGCACCTCACCGAGCCGGCCTACCAGGGCGCGCACCCGATCGCCGACCCGCGCCACGCGCTGCTCAGCCTGGCTGACCTGCCGGGGCCGGCCTTCTTCGCGACGCTGGTCCCGGTCCTGACCCGGGCTCGGCGCGCCCACGCGGGGGCCGCGGCCGGCACCGAGGACCAGCAGGCGCGCCGACGCGCTGCCCTCCGGAGCGCCGAGGACACCTCCGCCCTGCTGCGCGCTCAGCGGCTGCGGGGGAAGCTGGCGGGCCTGGATACCCGCGAGCAGGACGACGCGGTGCGCGCCGCGCTCGCGCACCACCACGGCGCGCCGTACGTGTCGCTGGAGCTCGCGCGGCTGGCCGTCGCGGACGACCAGCGCGCCGCCGGTGCCCGCCCTGCGGGCGCTGCGGCCCGCAACGGCGGCCCAGGCCTCGACGGCGGCCAGGCAGCCGCGCACAGCGTGGGTTGGCTGGCCTGGCTGGTCCGCGAGCCCGCGCTTGCCCAGGCGGTACGGCCGTTCGTCGAGGTCCTCTCGAACCGGCCGGACGGGCAGGTGTTCGCGGCCGCCGGCAGCGAGGCGGGCCTGCCGCTGCTCGCCGACCACCGGTATCTGCTGGCACTCTCGCGGCTGGCGAGGCTGGTCGGCGTCGGGGAGCCGCTGCGCGTCCCGATGACGCGCTGGCTGCTGGAGCAGGCGGCCGCCAGGTCACTGGCCGCCCCGGTGGCCGCGGCCTGGGCCGGTGAGCTACGTGCGTCAGCCGGCCAGGGAACCGGCGGCGCACCCGGAGCCAACCGGCCCGGTGGCCAGCTGGCGGCGGTGGCGCTGGCCGACGCGGTGGCGCTGCTGCTCGACGGGCGCCCGGTCCGGCCGATCGCGGCACGGATGACGGTGCCCGACTACGGCGTCGCGCTGCATCGGACGGTCATGGGTCTCACGAGACGGTTCGCCTCCGACATGGGCGTCCGGCTGCTGCACGAGCTCGGCAGGTCGCTGGACGCCGAGGGCTGGCCGGCCGACCTCGCCGTCGCCGACCGGACGCTGCGGCTGTTGGAGAGCCTCGTCCGGGACACCGGCCACATGCTCCCGGACAGCCTGCGCGTGGCGGTGCGCACCTACCTGCTCGGACGGCCGAAGCTCCCGAGCGAGACGGCCAGGGCCTGGCGGGACATGATCGAGGGATACCTGCCCAGGCAGTAGTGCGCGTCTCAGGTCGCCTCGCCGTTGCGCCGCCGGCGACGACTGTCGGCCAGGGCGGTCTCCCGCTCGCGCAGGGCCGCGGCCAGCATGCCGTCGATCTCGGTGAGGCGCCGGTCGGCCTCGCGTAGCCCGGCCATGCTGCCCGCGACCCGCTGGTTGGCCTTCAGCCGCGCCGAGAGCCGGGCCTGCAGCTCGCGGTGCTCGTCCTCGAGCCGGGCGGCCCGCTCGTCGATGACGGCCAGCTCCGCGCGGGTGCGGTCGTTCTCGCCCTCGAGCCCGCTCAGGCGTTCCCGGTCGACGGCGAGCTGCTCGGCGAGCCGTGCCTGCGCGGCCGCCGCCGCGGCGAGCGCGTCGGCCAGCTCGGCACGCCAGCCGCCGGCGCGCAGGCCGGTCAGCAGGTCAAGCTGGACGGCGGCCAGCTCGACGGCCTGTTCGGCGCGCAGCGCCGGGTCGGAGAAGGCCGAGACCCGCTCCGCGAGCACTCGGTGCTGCTCGCGCAGAGCCGGCAGCGACGCGGCGAGCCGCTCGGCCCGCTCGAGGTCGGCGAGCCGCCGGGTCAGCTCGGCGTGCTCGGCGGCCAGCCCGTCGAGCTGGCGTTCGTCGGCCAGCCGCGCGTCCAGCAGCGCCCGCGCCTGGGCGACGCGCCGGGCCGCCTCGGCCTGCCGGGACGCCCAGTCGGCCAGGTCCGACCGGATCGGCTCAACCGGCTCGGCGGCGGCGAGGAAGGCCGGCAGCGTGGCGAGCAGCTCGGCGGCGTCGCCCATCGCGTCGTCGAGTCCCATGACGGCGTTCAGCAGGTCAAGCCGGTCAGCATCGCCGTTCTCGGTCAGCGCCCGCAGCGTCTTCGCGGCGTCCGCGAGCCCCGCGCGCAGCGCGTCGAACGCCCCTTCGGACATCGGGAACCCCCCTGGCTGATGGGCGGGCGCGGCCGGTACCGGCGTGCCCCGGGATGGTCAGATGCGTGGATGTTCATTGTCGGGATCGGCCGGGATCTCCAGCACCCGGGCCTCGCCACCGCCGGCCGGGCTCAGGACGAGCCCGCCGGCCGGGTAGCGGCCCGGCCGGAGGCCGACGTGGTAGTCACCGGCCGCCAGGCCGCCGGGCAGCCGCAGCCGCGCGCGCCGGGCCGGGCCCGAGTCGGCCGGCCGCACCTCCACCGCGATCTCGACCGCGGCGTCCCCGTCGACGCGGACCAGCAGTGGTCCCGCGTCCGTCGTGACCCGTTCCGGCCAGGCGTCGCCGGCCGCGGCGACGGCGATCGTGGCCTCGGCCAGCCGCCCGTCCCGGACCTGGTGCGTGTACAGCCGGACGGCGCGTTCACAGCGGTCCACGACGTGCGCGCGCCCGGCGGCGACCAGCTCGTCGCCGCGGGCGGCCGCACCGGACGGGTCGTCGGCGGCGAGTATCTCCACCGCGGCCGTGGCGCCGGTGGCCGCCAGCCGATCGACGGCCGCCAGTCGCTCGACGGCCGCCGCCCTGACCGCCGTCGCGAGCCAGGGCAGCACCCCGAGCGGCCCGACGACCAGTCCCTGCAGCATCGGACCGCCGCCGGCAGTACCGACGGACCCGGGGGCATCCCGGCCGGTGAACAGGTCGGCCCGGCGCTCGAGGACGGCGCGGACGGCGGCCTCGGCGGTCGCCCCGACCGGCCCGGAGCCGTCGAGCAGATCGCCGAGGGTCAGGCGGAACTCGCTCGCCGGCCCGAACGCCGCCACCGCGCTGCCCCGTATCCGCGGTCTCTCGGCAGCCTGCCTGAGCAGTTCGGAGAGCCTGGCGCCGCCGGCACCGACCATCGCCGCCAGGTCGGCGGCGTGGCCGTCCCCGGCGCCGGCCCGCTGCGCGAACCAGGCGGCGCCCGGACCGCTGGCCGTCTCGTGGCCGAGGATCCGGACCAGTCGGGCCCCGGAGGCGACCGTCCCGAGGCCGACCAGTGTCGCGGCCGCAGCGGCGGTTGCGACCTGGCAGACGAGCAGGTAGGGACGGCCGACCTGCTCGTCCGGCAGCGCCGCGGTGACGGCCGGGCCGCGGCCCACCGCCCAGCCGGCTGCGGCGTAGGCCGCGTAACGCGCCGTACCGGGGGCGGCCGAGGCTGGCGAGGCGGCCGTCACCAGCCCGCTCCCCCCGAAGGACCGCCGGCCGACCAGCCGCCGGGCCGCCAGCCGCTGCTGCGCCACGGCTCGTCCGGGTTGGTGCCCGCCACCGCCTGCTCGCCCGGACCGCCGGCGCTGTGGGCGGTGGTGGCCTGGGCACCGTCACCGGCCCAGCCGCCGGACCCGGCCGAGGCGACCCCCGCCGGTTCGGCAGGCGGCGGCACACCGGGCACGGCACCGGTGGGCGCCGGCTCGGTGGGCGCCGGCTCGGTGGGCGCCGGCTCGGTGGGCGCCGGCTCGGTGGGCGCCGGCTCGGTGGGCACGGCATCGGACCGCTCGGTGGCCGCCGGCTCGGGGAGCCGGGCCGCCGGCGGCGCGGGTACCGCCGACTCGCGGGGCGCGAGCCGCTGCAGCAGCGCCCGGGCGTCCGGCCCGTAGGCCTCGGCGCGGGTCCTCGCCGCCTCGCTGGCGGGCTGGTCGGCCAGCAGTGCGTCGAACGCGGCGAGGTCGGCGAGCTGGCCGTCGGCGCGCAGCCAGCGGCTCCATTCCGCCAGCTCGCCGGGTCCACGGCCGTCGAGGTCGAGCTGGACGAGCAGGCGGACGGCGGCCGCCGGTGTCGCCTGCAGCGCCTCGCGCAGGACGAGTCTGAGGCCTTCGCCGGGGAGGATCAGCCCGAGCCGGACGGCGCCTCGGTGGACGCGGGCCAGCCGTTCCCGGTCCGCCTCCGAGCGCCGGAGCAGGGCGGCGAGAACGTCGTCGAGCCGGCCCTGCTGCCGGGCCCGGTCGGCGAGCCGGTACGCCGCCTCGACATCGGCGACCCCGCCGTCGGCAAGCAGGACGACCAGCGCGCGGACCATGGCCTCGACGGTGTCGGCCCGGCCGGCCAGGATCGCGCGGCGGCGTTCCCTCGCCGTGGCCAGCGCCACCGGCCGGGACTCCCCTGGCGGCCCGAACGCCTGGTTGGCACCGCCGACGAGGGCCAGCCGGTCCGCCAGGTCGTCCAGGGTCACCGCGTCGGTCATCGCGGCGAGCTGGCCGACGATCGGTTCCGTGCCCTCGCTCAGCGCCCGGGCCCAGCCCAGCCGGTCGGCGTAGATGCCGGCAAGGCCGTGCAACCCGTCGTCCGGCCGGGGCGGCCACCTGACAGCGGTGGTGTCGGTGCTCGGCGTCCGCGCGGTGAACGCGAGCCGGAACGGCGACGGGTCCGCCGCCCAGGTCGCGACGGTCATCGAGGCGGACACGCCCGCGGGCAGCAGCGCGAACACGGCCCGCAGGAAGGTCAGGCGCTGCCGGAGAGGCGGCCGGTCCGGCCCGGTGACGATCACGACCGGCCCCTCGAGCAGCCGGGCGGCGACCCGGGCGACGGCCGCGAAGCCGAACGCCGCGACCTCGCCCGCGAGCCGGGCGACGACCAGGGGATCCGCCACGCCGGGCAGGGTCATGCTGCCGGGCTCCCCGCCGGTCTCCAGGCGGGTGTGGACCGTTTCGCAGAACTCGACCAACCGCCCCCCGGCGGCGACGAAGGGGGCGAACTCGGTATGGCCGGCCCGCCAGCCGCCGGAGGCCGAGTATGCGATCGCGACCGCCACCCCGGCACCGTCCCCGGCGAAGGACAGCTCGGTCGCGTCGGGCTCGCCGGGCGAGCGGGCCGCGCCGGGGTCCGCGTCCGTCACCGTGGGCAGGTGGCTCAGGACGAGCTCGGTCAGCGCCCGGTCCTCCGTCCGCAGCACGGCCTGGGTGCCGCCGAGCCAACCGAGGGCGACGGTGACGGGGGCCGCCTTCCGTCCTTTCCCGCCCTTGAGCAGCGACTTCGACTGCTTGGGTGGGAGGGCGCCGATCAGGCGCAGCAACCGGTCCCGCTCGGCGCGCTCCTCGTCCAGCCGCTCGAGCAGCGCCCGCCATTCCTCCTTGCGGCGCGGCCCGAAGTGGAGCTGACCGGACTGGGTCTCGGTCTCCAGCCAGCCGCCGACGGCGGGCAGCACGTACCTGGGCAGCCGCCAGGCGGCGGCGAGGCTCACCAGCGCCTGCATCGCGCGATCGACCACCGCCGGGTCGACCAGGGTGAGCGTGGTGAGGTCGGCCGCGGCCGGCGGCCGTTTGTCGGCAAGCAGCCGGTAGGGCTTCAGGACGCCGGCCGTACGCGACGACGGCCCCGGTTCCAGCCAGCGGAACAGGTTGTTGAGGCCGACGCCGGGGCGTGCCTCGATGTGGCGGAGCACGATCAGCAGGGCCAGCTCCGGCGCGGCGAGCAGCCGGGAGCGCACGGCGGCCCAGTCGTCGTCGTCCCGGCCCGGCTGGCTGCCGCGGATCAGCTCGGCGGCCAGGTTGACGGCGTCCTCGCGGGGCGCGGTCTCGCCGGACTGCGGCTCCAGCAGGGCGGCGACGACCGCGGCGCGTACCGGGGTCGGCGCGTCCGTCAACCGCTCCTCGATGATCCCCACCGGCACGCCGGCGCCGACGAACGCGCGCACCAGCGCCGTCGCCGGATGCGTCGAGCCGGCCACGCCGGGCCCGGGCCACTGCCGCAGCGCGAGACGCAGGTCGTCGGGCTCGGGACCGTCGAGGAGCAGGGGAAACAGGCACTGGGACGGGTCGGAGCCGACCGGCATCGAGGCCAGGTAGCCGCGGGCGTCACGCGGGCTCCGGCTGCCGGAGCGGACGGCTGCGGCCAGGCTCGTCGCCGCGGTCACCGCCAGGTGCTCGGCGAACTCCTGCGGGCGGCTGAACGCCCGCGGGGTCAGGTCGGCGGCGAGCGCCTCGACCAGGCCGGTCAGCAGCCGCTCGGTCGCCGGCTCGTCCTCGCCGCCCGGCGCCGACCGGCTGGCGCCGACGAGATGGGCCAGCACGGCGGCGTAGCGGCCGCCCGCATTCGTGGCGCCGATCGTCGAAGCGCCGGCAGCCGTGGCGCCGCCCGTGCCGGAAGCCGTGGCGAGCTGGCGCAGGCTCGGCGGCCGGGCCGGGTCGAGCCGGGCGGCCTCACCCGCGCCCAGGTCGTCGCCGAACGCCAGCCGCACCTGCTGGCTGGCCCGGACATCGGCCCACGTGCTGGCGGCCAGCGCACCGGCGGCTCCCGCCGGCAGCATCGCGGCGGTCAGATCCAGGTAGGAGACTCGCGCTCGCAGGTCGACGACGCGCGCCGGCGTCAGCGTCACCGGTCGCTCGACGAGCAGTGCCGCCGTGGCCAGCGCGGCGCGCAGGCTGGCCGCGCGGCCGGCGCCGACCGGCTCCCAGGCGGGCGAGGCGAGCACGGTGCGCCGGTCGAGGCGGCTGACCCGCAGAGCGAGCAGGCCGGTGCCGATCTGGCTGGGCAGGCCGTCGGGCGCCACGTCGCGCACGGCGTCGTGGAAGGCGAGGTAGCTACCCAGCTCCCGGTGGAAGTCGACCTCGGGAAGGCAGAAGAACCGGGTCGGGACGATGATCCGGCCGGTGGCGTCCGTGGTCGGTGCCGCCGGCCATTCCTTGATCGCGATGCCGATGTACGGGGTGCCGCTGACGGTCGCCGCGGTGAAGGTGACCCAGGGCAGCGCCCCCGGCTGGCCCGGCGCCGGACCTGCCGGCTGGCCGACCGCGAAGTACGTGATCATTTTTGCGAGGCTGGCCGGGCGGACGCGTGCGGCGCTTGCGGCGATGACCGTGTAGTCGTCGCGCTGGCCAGGCCGCTTGCTGAACAGTGCCCAGTCGAGCTCGACCGTGCCGGTGGGCCCGTTCACGCCGCCGGCCCGCCACGCTGACGAGTGATCTTGCCCGCCATCCGCAGGAACGGCTCCAGGACCCCCACCGGCGCCGCCTCGCCCACGATGCGCGTCTCACCCTGGGTGAGCACCGTTTTCTGATAGTGATGCGGGTTGAAGGGCCGGCCCGGCCCGGCCCGAAAGCCGATCGAGGACGTCGCGTAGAACTCGACCCGTTCGCGCCGGAACGCCGAACGGATGGCGGCGCGGACGTGGCCGGCGCCGGTGCCGGGTCGGTCGGCAAGCTGGTCGAAGTACCGCCCCGCGATCGACTGGTCGATCACGGGAGCCGCTCGCCGGCTGAGCTCCGCCAGCTCACCCGGAGTCAGCGCCGCGTTCATCACCCGCGGGTCGTCGAACTTCGTGACGCAGACGAACAGGTGGTGGGGCAGCTTGCCGCCCTGCACCCGCCCGGCCTGGTAGCAACGTTGGAGCAGCTCGCTCAGCACCGCGTTGAAGGCGGTGTAGCTGTTCCGGTCCCGAATCTCGCGGATCGGGTCGAACAGCAGGATGATCCCGTCGCAGGCGGTGAGGTGCCGCAGGAGCTCTTCGTAGCCGCTCGCCTGCTTGGCCACCGGGGGCCCACCACCGCCGGCCGGCGCGCCGTCGAAGCTCACCTCCTGCGCGGCCCCCTCGGCCCCCGCGGCCCCCACGACCACGCCCTGCTGGAACAGGTCCCCGGGCACGTCGAGCACGTCGACGGTGATGCGGGTCCGCAGCACCCGGGTGCCGTAGTCCGGCTGACGTTCGCCCGCGATGACCAGGCTCAGCCGGGTGCTGAGCGCCGTCGCGGGCGAGAACCGGCCACCCATGAGCCGGCCGACCTCCTCGTTGAGCCAGGACGTCGCCCGCGCGTCGGCCCCGAAGACGTTCCAGCTGTCACCCGGCGTCCGGGACTGTTGCGCGGCCAGGGGCAACGCCGCGAGCAGGGTTGTCTTCCCGCTGCTCGGCGCGCCCCACAGGCCGATCCGCACGTCGATCATGGCACCCTCCACCCCGGGCCGGCCGGCCCGGTCGCGCCGGTCAGGCCGGCCGTCCCGGTCGAACGGCTCCGCCTGGATCTGTTGCTCACCGGCTCGGTCCCGGCGGACGGTGGTGGCGTCGGCGTCAGCAGCGGGACCGCCAGAGCTCGTCCGCGCCGGCCGGCGCCGGCGGGGCCGTCCTCGAGCAGCTCGGCGAGCTCGGCCAGTTCCCGGTAGCCGGCGCCGGCCGGGAGCTGGCCATGCTCGCCGAGGGCCGCCCAGGCCCGCTCGGCGCGGCCCACGTCCTCGCTGCTCCGCTCGGTCGGGACGAAGTCCAGGCCGCCCCGCGCGGCGATCCGGACCGGGTCGACCCGCTCCACCAACCGGCGTAGCAGCCGCTCCCAGTCGTGCCCGAACTCGCACTCGTTTGCCAGCGAGGTGTCGCCTCGCTTCGTCGGCGGGTGCGGCCCGCGGGCCCCGATGGTGATCAGGACACCGTACGCGTCCGGCCGCCACGGCAGGTCGAGCGCCGTGTGCAGCGCGTCCTCGATCGGCGCCGCGACGTCGGTGACGTGCGGCGTCCGCCACCCTTGCGGCGCCCCTGCGGCCTCGGCGGGCGCACGGGCGATCACCGACCGCACGACCGGCTGCCCGGCCCGGAGCGGGTCGAGCACGTCGTGATCGGCGTACCCGATGACACTTACCCGGACGGCTTCCGGCTCCGGGTGCTCGCGGCCGACCAGCTCCAGCAGCCGCTCGGCCAACGACAGGCGCGCCGCGACCGTCCGGGGGAGCCCGCCGGTTTCCACCAGCAGAACGAGGTCCAGCGGCTCGGCGCCGTAGGTCGACGGCTGGCCGTCGCGCAGCTCGCGCCAGGACGCCGCCAGCGGGCTGTCCGGGCCGGCCGAGCCGCCGGGCGGGACCTGCTCCGAGCGGGTCCCGGGTGGTTCGAGGAACCGGACCGTCCGGGGGCCCTCGAGCGCCACCCGGACGGGCAGCGTGCTGCCCGGTGCCGCGACGCACCGGCCGATCGCCACCGGCCGCCAGGCTGCCGGATCCGTCGTGCCACCCGGGCGGGCGACCACGACGAGCGCGAGCTCGAAGCCTCCCCGCGGCGCGCCGACGGTGACCTCGACGGACGGCGTCCCGTTCGGTCCGACGACGAGCCCGGCGTCGAACAGCGGGACGGTCGTGAGCCGCACGTTCCGGCTCCCCTGCGCCACCTCGGCGACGACCAGGCCGTACCCGGTGGGCAGCGGCGCCTGAGCCAGCACGGCGGCGGGGGACTCGCCGGGCCAGGCCCGGCACCAGGTGACGTTCGCGCGCAAGGCCCCCGGCTCGGCGAGCGCCTCGGCGAAGCGCTCCAGCGGCGGCCAGCCGTCGTCGAGCCGCCAGGCGACGACGACGTCGGTCACGCCGGCGGCGCTCAGCGCGCCGGTGACGGCCCCGACGGCGGCCGACGGCACCGCGCCGACGGGACCGACCCCGCCGGCCAGCCGCAGCAGCCGGGTCGGCCGGTCGCTCGGCAGGCCGGGGAGCAACTCCGCCCAGTCGCGGCGGACGAGTTCGCGGGCGACGGGCAGCCCCAGCTCGTCGACCTCGACGACGGACAGGGTCACTGCATCCGCCGTCACCTCGGCGACGCCCGGCCGGACACCGCCGCCCAGTCCGGCCCGGCCCATCCGGCCGACGAGGCCGAGCAGCGCCGTCGTCAGCGTCGGGCCGCGCGGCCGTGCTCCGCGGCCGGCGGCGCGGGCAGCGGCGGCGAGCTCCGCACGCGCGGCCTCGAGCTCGCCCGGAGCCGGTGGGCCGGCCCGGACCGCGCGTCCCAGCTCGTCGGCCAAGCCCGGCTCGGCGTCACCGAACGCGGCGAGGACCCGGGCCGCGGCGCCCAGGTCGTAACCCCGGCTGGCCGCGCCGAGCCGCCGGTCGAACGCGGCGGTCACCTCGGGCGTGAGCGGCCCGAGCAGGACGGGGCCGCGCAGCGTCCAGCCACACCCGTCGCAGCGCTGCTCGCCGGCCTGGCCGGGGAGCACGGGCGGGATGGCCAGCTCGCAGACCGGGCAGAACGGACCGACGGAACCGACGGAACCGACGGGATCGACCGGTCCCAACTGGCCCCTGGGCTGGGTCGGGGACGTCATGCGGGCAGGTCCGCCTCGGTCAACGTGGTCAGTTCGGCCTGGTCGGCGTCGGGCCGCTGCGCCATCCGCGCGGTCAGCCGGTCCTCCATCCGGTCCAGCAGGCCGCGGGCGGTGCGGGCGTTGGCGAAGGCGGGGCCGTCCGCGTCCCGCCGGCGGCGAAACCAGTCGGCGGCGGCCGGGCGGGCCGCCGGGTCGAGCCGGTAGCCCGCCGCGCCGGCCATCCGCTCCAGGATCTCGACCAGGTCGTTGGGTTCGTAGTCCGGGAACTCGATCGTCTCGCCGAACCGCGAGGGCAGGCCCTCGTTGACGGCGAGGAACTCCCGCATCGAGCCGGGGTAGCCGGCGGCGATGACGACGAGCCGCCCGCGCAGGTTCTCCATCGCGGGGACGAGCGTGTTGATCGCCTCCCGGCCGAAGTCCTGCGGGCCGCCCCGCGCGAGGGCGTACGCCTCGTCGATGAACAGCACCCCGCCGATCGCCTTGGCGATGGCGTCGCTGGTCTTCTGCTCGGTCTGGCCGAGGTAGCCGGCGACCAGGTCCTCCCGCTTCACCTCGACGACGTGGCCCTTGCTGAGCAGGCCGAGCGCCGCGAACATCTCGCCGACCAGGCGGGCGACGGTCGTCTTGCCCGTCCCGGGTGGCCCGAGGAAGAGCAGGTGCGGCGCCACGACGCCCGGGGCGCCGATCCGCTGGCGGTGGCGCAGCCTGCGCTGGAGGGCCTCCAGGCTTGCGCGCACCGGCCCCATGCCGACCAGCGCGTCCAGCGCGGCCAGTACCTGTTCGATCGGCGGGACCCGCCCGGGCAGGTCCCGTTGGAGGCGCTCGGGGATGTCCGCCGGCAGCAGCGGGCGCTCCCACAGCGCGGCCAGCCGCGCCGGGTCGCCGCCCGGGCCGCCGTCGGCCAGGACACGGCCGGACCACCGGGCGCGCAGCTCGTCGGCCAGGGACCGCATGGCCCGGGCGTTGCTGAAGTCCTCGCCGCGGCGGCGGTACATGCCGGCGACAACGGCGCGCAGCGCCTGTTCGGTCTCCGGCTCCCAGGTCAGGCCGCCGGCGGTGAGCTGGCGCAGGAGAATGGTGGTGAGCTCGTCGGGCTCGTAGTCGGGAAAGTGGATGATGTTCGCTTCGGGGAAGCGCCCGCGCAGCCCCGGGTTCGCGTCCAGAAACCGCCTCATGTGTTCCTGGTAGCCGGCGACGATGACGACCAGCCGTTCACGGTCGTTCTCCATCCGGCTCAGCAGGGCGTTGACCGCCTCCTGCCCGAACGGACTGTCCCGACGCTCGGTGAGCCGGTACGCCTCGTCGATGAACAGCACACCGTCCAGCGCCTCGTCGGCCTCCCGGTTCACCGCGATCGCGGTCTGACCCTCGTAGCCGGCGACGAGCTGGGAGACCTCGGGCGCGCGGACGTGACCCCGGCGCAGAACGCCGATCGCGCGGTAGATCTCGCCGATCAGCCGGGCCACCGTCGTCTTGCCCGTGCCCGGCCCACCCGTGAACACCAGATGGTGCGACCCCGCCGGCGCCCGCCGGCCCGACCCGGCCGGCCGCGCCGCCAGCAGTTGCATCGTGCCGGCCAGCTCGCGGATGTGCGCCTTGACCTGCCCAAGCCCGATGAGCTCGGCCAGCCCGGCCAGGACCTCGTCGATCGGCGGGGCCTGGCCGGGCAGGTGCATCGCGTAACGCCCCGGGATGTCGGCGCGCAGGAGCGGACGCTCCCAGAGCGCAGCGAGATCGCCCGGCGCGGCGGTCTCCTGCTCGGCGGCCCACGCGGCGGCCCGGCCGTCGTCCCCGGCGGGACGCTTGCCCAGGTCGACGGCGCCGGCCGCCCGCTGGACGCGGCTGGACCAGTTGGCCTGGAGGTCGTCGGCGAGGGAACGCATCTCCCGAGCGTTACTGAAACGCTCGTCACGCAGCCGGTGGATCCCGGCGACGACGGTACGCAACGCCTCCTCGGTGTCCGGCTCCCAGGTCAGGCCGATGTCCGCCAGGTTCCGCAGCAGGATGTCGGTGAGTTCGTCGGGCTCGTAGTCGGGAAAGTGGATGATGTTCGCTTCGGGGAAGCGCCCGCGCAGTCCGGGGTTCGCGTCCAGGAACCGCTTCATCTCACCCTGGTAGCCGGCGACGATGACGACCAGCCGTTCACGGTCGTTCTCCATCCGGCTCAGCAGGGCGTTGACCGCCTCCTGCCCGAACGGACTGTCCCGACGCTCGGTCAGGCGATACGCCTCGTCGATGAACAGCACACCGTCCAGCGCCTCGTCGGCCTCCCGGTTCACCGCGATCGCGGTCTGACCCTCGTAGCCGGCGACGAGCTGGGAGACCTCGGGCGCGCGGACGTGGCCGCGGGCCAGGATGCCGAGATCCCGGTAGATCTCGCCGATCAGCCGGGCCACCGTCGTCTTGCCCGTGCCCGGCCCACCCGTGAACACCAGATGGTGCGAACCCGCCTGCGCCCGCCGGCCCGACCCGGCCGGCCGCGCCGCCAGCAGCCGCGTCGCGCCCGCCAGCCGGCGGACGTGCTCCTTCACCGTCCCGAGGCCGGTCATCGCGTCGAGCCGCTCCCAGGCGGAGCGCCCGTCCGGTGAGCCGCCGGTGAGATGGCCGGCCTTCGCGAGCTCCGGGCCGTCCAGGGGACGTCGCTCACGCGCCCACAACTGCATGGTGCTCAGCCACTTGCGGGTCGCGTTCGACTCGGCCGACATCGCGGCCGCCAGCCGTGGCAGCCCGGCCCAGTCACCGATGTCCAGCCCGTCGACGAGGCGGGTCCGGTGAATCGCGCGCTCGATCTCGGCCGGCGGCGCGTGCCCGACGTAGCCGTAGCAGCCGTCCGCCGCGGTGCCCTCCAGCCAGTCGGCGAGCGTCGTGAACAGGCCGGTGCGGCGGACCTCCGCGATGATGCGGGACCGGTCCGACTCCCCGGAGATCAGCACGCACAGATGGTCGGTGCGCGGCCCGCCGGTCAGCTCGCCGAAGAGCCCGGCCAACGGCCGCACCGCCTCCGGCCTCAGGTGGGTGAGCAGCTCGGGGGTGGACAGGAACACGGCCGCGGTGCGCAGCGGGTTGCGCGGGCCGCGCGGGCTGAGCCAGGTCGCCAGCAGCCGGACCGCGGCCCCGTCCGTCATGCTGCCCACCGTGCTCGCCGCCGGCGGGCGGCCGGTACCGACCGCGGCGCCCGCACCCGGCCCGCCCGGCCCGCTCGGCCTGCCCGGCCCCAGGCGGCCCGCGCCAAGCCGGTTGACGGCACCCATCGGGCCGTTGAAGAAGCGCATGGTCCCGCCGGCGGGACCGCCCGGGGCGGCGGGGGGCGGGACCGGCCCCGCCGCGTTCGCCGTCTCGCTCGCTCCGATTCCCCGCGGGCTCCCGGTCCCCAGCGGGCTCCCGGTCCCCCGCGGGCGCCCGGCCGAGGAGTCGGCGTCGCGGAAGTAGAGACCCTTCTCCCACGGGGTCCAGAACACGATGCGCTCGAAGCCCGCGGCGGACAGCTCCTCCCACAGGGCCGCCTCGAAGTCGCGCTCCAGGTAGTCGCGGCAGACCAGGGCGTCGAGCACGCCGGGGCCGTGGAGCACGAACAGCGGGTCGCCGGTGTAGCGGAACGCGCTGCTCAAACGCTCGGCCGAGCGGGGGGACCCGCCGCCGCCCGCCGGGTCGGTCGGAACGGTCATCGAGCGCTACCGGGGCCGGGCCACGGGCGTCGCGAGCGGTACGGGCCGCGCCGGCGGCGCATACCGGACGGGGTTCAGGTCGTGGTGCAGCGACTCGTCGGGCGGCGCCGCGTCCGCGCGCGGTGCCGCCGCGTCCAGGCCCTGCGCCCGCAGCGCGGCGGCAAGCTCCTCGGCGCGGGCGAGCCGGATGTTCTCGGCGCCGACCTCGTCGTAGCTGAGGATCTTCAGGTCACAGGCCGGGGCCGTCTCGGCGGCCGAGACGTCGACGACGACGACACCTCCGTCGGGGTGCGTGACGCGGGCGAAGAAGGCGTTGCGGTCGTCCTCGCCCGCGTAGGTGTGGTCGGCCAGGGCGAAGCCGCTGTCGACGAGGGTCTGGACGACGACGTCGGCCACGTTGACCCGCAGCTGGGAGGCGAGCTGGTTCAGCGCGGCCCGCTCGACGATGTCGGCCAGGCGGGCCTCCAGCTCCGGCGCGCGTTCCTCGACGATCTCGCGCAGCTCGTCCGTCGTCACCTCGCGGGTCGTCACCTCGCGCCCGGCCCGGGGCCCGGCCCCGGGGCTGTCGTCGCGCACCTCGGCGAGCAGCGTCTCGACCTCGGCGCGCAGGGCCGCCAGCTCACCGTTCGACCAGTGGTCGACGTCCAGCGTGACGTCCGCCATCGGCCGGCCGTCCTCGTCGAGGGCCGGCTGGACGCCCTGCTCCTGCGCGATCCGGCCGACCAGCAGCAATGCCTCGTTGGCCGCGTCGCGGGCGGCGTGCCACTCGCGGTCGGTCACCTCCAGCTCGTACCGCAGGTCGGACAGGCCGTCGTAGGCCCGCTGGGCGGCGGTGAGCGCGGCCTCGCCGAACCCGTCCGTGACGTTCTGGCGGGCCGTCGCGACATCACGCTCCAGCCCGGCGAGCCGTCCCGGCCGGAAGCGCTCGGACGCCAGCGTGTCGCGGATCAGGGTGGCCAGCCCCTCGGCGTCGGCGATCCACTCCCGGGCCGCGTCCCGCGCCCGGCTCCGCTCGTCACGCAGGGCATCGACATCCGCGCGCAGCTCGTCGACCGCCTTCTGGCGGGCGGCGCGCTCGGCCTGGATCGCCGCCCGGAACTGCCGCTCCTGGGCGGCGAACGCGTTCTCGGTGTCCGTCCGCAGGCCGGCAAGGTCCTGACGCTGCCGATCCAGCCGGACCTGGGTCTCGCGCTCGAACCGGCGGGCCCGGGCCGACAGCTTCGCGATCTGGCGCTCGGCCGCGCGGGCTCGTTCCTCGACCGGCCGGATCGCCGCCTGTGCGTCCCGGCGGGCCTGCTCGCGGACGCCCTCGACCATCCGGGGCAGGTCGCGGCGCACGTCGCGCAGCCGCGCCGCCGCCCGCTGGGCCTCGGCCCACGCCGTCTGGTCGACCGACACATAGGTCCGCTTCACGCCGCTCATCGGGCACCTCCGCTTGTCAGCGGCGGGACCGGCCCGCGCTGGCACCTGTGGATGGTCATCAGTGCTGGTGGTGCTGGTGGTGGTGCTGGTGCTGGTGCTGGTGGTGGTGGTGGTGGTGGAGATGGTGCTGCTGGTGGTGATGGCCGTGGCCGCCGCCGGCCGCGGGGGCCTCCCGCGGGATCGGTCCGCGCCGGACGCGGTCGAGATCGCGCAGCGCGACCTCGGCCGGCATCGGCCCGGGCGCCGGGTCGGTGACCTCGAGCCCCTGCGCGCGCAGCACGCCGGCGAGCGCGCGGGCCCGGTCGGCCCGGATGTCCTCGGCCCCGACGTCGTCGTAACTGAGGACCCGCAGTTCGCATGCGCCCGGATCGTCCTCGGCCGGCGACACGTCGACGACGACGATCCCGCCGTCGGGGTGCTCGACGCGGGCGTAGAAGCCGTTGCGGTCGTCCTGGCCGGCGTAGGTGTGGTCGGCGAGGACGAAGCCGTCGCCGACGAGAGTCCCGACGACGGCGTCGGCGATCGACACCCGCAGCTGGGAGCCGAGCTGGGCTGTCCCGGCCGCCTCGATGACCGCGGCCAGGCGCGCCTCGTAGGCCGGCGCGCGGGTCTCGACCACCTCGCGCAGGTCGGCCGGGTCCAGCCGCCGCGCGCCCCCGGCCGGCCCAGCCGACGAGCCCGGCCCGGCCAGCCCAGCCAGCCCGGCCGGCCCTGGCTCGTCGGCGCGGACGTCGGCGAGCAGGGTGGTGACCTCGGCGCGCAGGGCGGTCAGCTCGCCGCGGGACCAGCGGTCGACGTCGAGGGTCACGCCGGGCAGCGGGTCGCCGTCCTCGTCCAGCACCGGCTGGACCGCCCCGCGCTCGAGAAGGTCCACGACGATCCCCAGCGCGTCGAGCGCCCCGGCCCGCAGCGTGCGCCACTGCCGGTCGAGGTACTCCACCTCGACGCGCAGGTCGGACAGTTGCTGGTAGACGCCCTGCGCCGCGGCCAGCGCGGCCTCGGCGAAGCCGGCTTCGACGTTCTCGCGAGCCCGGCCGAGGTTCCGCCCGAGCGCGGCGAGCCGGCCGGGGGTGAATCGCTCGTGCGGCAGCGTGGCGCCGATCAGCTCGACGAGGACACCGGCGTCGTCGAGCCAGCGTCCGGCGTCCTCCAGCGCCAGGCCGCGCCCGGCCCGCGCCGAGCGGATCTCGGCGCGCAGCGACTCCATCGCCTGTTCGCGCCCGTCGCGTTCGGCCCGCAACGCCGCCCGGAACTCTCGCTGGGCGGCGTCGAACCGCTCGGCGGTCTCGACGCGCAGACCGGCGATCTGGCGGGCCTGCTCGGCGAGCCGGGCGTTGGTCTGGCGCTCGATGTGGGCAGCCGCCGCGGACAACCGCGTGGTCGCCGCCTCGGCCGCGGCGGCACGGGCCTCCACGGGGCCCAGGGCGTCGGCCAGGTCACGCTGGGCGGCTACACGGATCGCTTCGGTCATGGCCTCGGCCTGGCGCTGGGCCTCCCGCGTGCGCTCGGCCACCGCCCGAGCCACCGCCCGCGCGGCCACCGCCGCCTCCCGCGCCGCTGCGGCCTCCCGGGCCGCCCGAGCTGCTCGGGCCGCTTTGGCGGCCCGGGTCCCGCTGCCGGCGAGCGACACGAAGCTGATCTGGACGCAGCTCATCTCTGGTCTCCCGTCTCCACCGATTCGGCAGGCCGGCCGCCCGGCGCCGCGACTGCCGAACCCGCGCCCGACCGGGGCGGGCCGTTGAGGGCTGTGTCCACGGCATCGAGCAGGCCGCGCGGCGGCACGCCGACGACCAGGACATCCCGGGTGCCGAGCCGGATCTCGGCGCGGCGCGGGCCGTCGAAGTAGTCGGCCTCGCCGCGCAGCCGGTCGGTGAGATGGTGGATCCGCTGGTTGGAGCTGCCGCGCAGGCCGCGGTCGTCGTTGAGGGCCGCGACGTACCGCCCGTCGATGAGCACGTCGACCGCGGCGAGCAGGTCGGTGACGCCGGGCGACGGCGCAGCCGCACGCAGGCGCTGCAGCCGGTAGCCCGTGAAGCAGACCAGCGACAGCTCCGGGCGGCGCAGCCGCGCCAGGCGGATCAGCTCGGCCAGGCCCGCCGCCTGCGCCATCGGCTCCCCGCCGGAGAAGGTCAGTCCCTCGACGGCGGGGTCCGCGCACAGCTCTTCGGCCAGGACCTCCGGCGTCACCGCCCGGGCCGGCCGGTCCGGGATCCAGTCCGGGGCGACGCAGCCCGCGCAGTCGAACGGGCAGCCCTGCACCCACACCGCCGACCGGACACCGGGGCCCAGCGCCCGCGTGCCCGTCGCCGTCGCGGCGACGTTGAGCGGAAGGCTGCCGGGCCGGCTGACGCCTGTCACCGCGGCTCGCCGCCGTCCTCGCCGCGTCCCGGCCGAGGCGGCTGGCTCCGGCCAGGGAAGTAGGTTTCCTCCTCGGACAGGTCACGCTCAATCGTGACCTCATCGCCATAACCGTCCAGCGGGACGCCGCTGTCTGGCGCGTCGTAGGCGGCCGGAGCGACATACGTCGCCGGGACGCCGTAGGCGGCCGGCGGGGCATAACCGCCCGGAGCGACCGAGCCGGCCGAACCGACAGAGCTGTCGGTACCTACAGAGCCGTCCGGGACGACCGTCGGAGCGTCGGCGTCGGCGTCGGCGTCGGTTTCCGGCTGCCGGGCACGGTCGATGCGGCCGACCGTGAAACCGTCGATCTCGCGCCCGGCAGCCGCATCGCCGTAGCCAGGCGGTTCGTCGGCCGGTGCCGTCCCGGTCGCCGGCTCCGCGCCGTTGCCTGGCACAGCGCCGTTGCCGGACACAGCGCCGTTGCCGGACACAGCGTCGTTGCGACGCACAGTGCTGTTCACGGACTCCGTGCCGGCCATCGGCGTCGGGGGCACGGTCGTAGGGACGGTGGACGGGACGGGCCCGGTGGGCGCAACGAAGGGGGCCGGGCCGCGGGCGGGACGGCTGCCCGCCGCCGGGCGGGGCCGAGCACCGCGCGGCTGCTCGCGGGGGGCCGGTGGCCACGGGCGGGCGACGCCGGTCCCGGTGTTGTCGGGCGCGGCCTGGTCCCGGGAGGCGAACCGCGGCGGCGGCGACACCGTCGGGCCGGAGCGCAGGTACTCGCCGGGGTTGGCCAGCATCCGCTCCCGTTCCTGCTCGGTCCACAGCGCGAGCGCCTCCTCGGCGAGCGACGCCTGGGCCCGGATCGTCTGTCGGGTCAGCCTCGCCAGCTGGGTGTCCTTCTCCTCGCGCTCGGCCTGGGCCTCGGCCAGCGGGTCGGCGTCGTTGAGCAGGTCCGTCGCGCGCTGGCGGCGGGTGCGCTGCCGGGAGACGTCCAGGTCGGCCCGCTCCTGCAGGGCCAGCGCCTCCTCGTAGCGGGTCGGTCGGCCCAGCGACATGAACAGCTTGAACAGGAGCGGGAAGCACTCGATCGCGGTGAAGAACGCCCACAGCGTCCAGTGCGTCGTGCGCATCGTCGGGTTGTGCTTGGTCAGCGCGCTCAGGGCCTCCATCCGGATCAGCAGGCCGGTGTTGCCGTTGTTCGCCTCCTCTCGCCGCTTCGTGTCCGCGTCCTGGATCGGGGTGAGTCGCGCCAGCTCGGCGCGGTCGGCCTTGACCTTCTGCTGGGCGTCCACGACGGCCTTCGCCTTCTGCTGGGCGATGTTCACGGTCGCCGCCGCACGTGCGGCCTGGAGGCTGGCCTTCAGCGGATCGAGCTGAGCCCCGATCTGGTCCCGCGCGGCCTTGCGCTGGGCGGTGATGAAGCCGTCGCCGTGGACGCCCGTGCTGGCCACGCCGCAGTTGCTGTTGCCGGCCTCCTCGCAGATCACCGCCTCGTTGGCCTGGTCCCACTTGGCCTGCAGCGGGGCGATCTTGGCTTCGAGGCCCTTGACCTGTGGATCGTCCTCGACGGTCAGCGGCGGCCCGCCCGCCGCGATGATCGCGTTCTGCTTCGCCTCGTCGAGCTGCAGCGCCGATATCCGGGTGCCGGTGGAATCGGACTGCGCCTGCGTCGTGATGTCGCTCTGCCGCGTGTGCTGCATCAACGCGACCTGGTCCAGGATTTCCGGCTGGAAGACGCGCAGGACGAACGGGGTCGACACGACGGCGCCGATGAGCAGCGCCAGCAGGAAGCGCGGCAGCAGGAGCCACAGGTTGCCGCGGCTCGCGGTGGCGACCAGCCACCGGTCGAATGCCATGATCGCGGCACCCCACAGCAGGCCGACGATCACACAGGCCACGACGGGCAGCTTCAGGGCCATGTGCACGGCAAACGCCGCGGAGAACCCCGCCATCCCGGAAGTAATGATTACGGCGCTGCCGAGGCCGACAAACTTTGCCCGGTCCGCCCGGAACCGCTCCAGGATTTCCATGTCGGCTGAGGACAACCACAGCGCGAGCTCACCGAATAGCCGGAACGGAGAAGCGAGCCGCTCCCTGAACGTCATGATGCTTGGCGTCCTGTCCTGTTTGCCCGATTTTTGCCAGTGTCCCGGCGAGCGTCGGTGGGTGTTGCGCGGCCGGGCCGGCGGCGCGGCAGGAGCGTCCACATCGGTGGGCCCCAGCCGCGCCCGCCACCGTCGGCGCGGCGACGGCTCGCCCAGAACCACCGGGACGGACGAAGGTTCGCGGCCTGCCAGGCCAGCCGGGGCGGATCACCGCCGTCGGCCGGCCCCGGCCCACGCCCCGCGCCGGCCGGCGACGGCGGGGCGGCGTCGGCCAGCAGCTCGGATGCCCGCGGTACCTGCGGCACCGTGGTCACAGCGCTGCCAGGCCGGGCGCGGCCCAGCGCGCGACCGGCATTCGGCCGCCGCGGCAGCCGTGGATCGGGCGGCTCGAGAGTCCAGACCGGCGGGCTGAACCGGTTGCTCACGCCTCCCGGACCGCGCGCGGCCAGCCGGCGGGAGACGGTGCCGTCGAAGGCGACGAGCGTCGAGCCCTCCGGCGGGTGGATGCCGTACCCGTCGATCTCGACCCGACTGGCGCCGGTCGCGACCCAGCTCAGCTCGTAGACGTCCCCGCGCACGCCAGCCCGCGGCCGGGCGCCCAGGAAGGAGAAGGACGGGACGCCGGGTGGCGTCGGTGTGCTCATCGGCGTGACCCTCCCCGTACGCCGGAACGGGGAATGGCATGCTGCCTCCACGCACGGACCGTCCTGGCCACCGCGACGCGCCGCCACCGCCCGTCGTTCCCCGTTCCGACGACCGATGCCGTCTGCAATGTACACCAATGCGTTTGCGGAAATCCGACCCGTCCGCTCCTGGGCACGTCAACGCGCCGCCTTGCGCCGTGGTGCCCGTCCGTCCTCGTTTCTCGGCCACCTATTTCCGGGCACGAGACCCCCTTCCGGTGCCCCGAGAGCCACGACATCCGGGTACGGGAAACTCAGTTCGTCGGGCGCTGTGAACGTCGCCCCGGCCAGTGCCACCGCCATAGTCTCCGGAGATCTCTGGAGACATCCGGGAAACCCAACTTCCGCCCTGATCCCACCCGGCCGCCGACCGGCCGCCGGCGGTTGAGTGACAATGCTTCCCGCCGATGGCGTGAGGGCCCGGATCGTCGCGGTCGGTCAACGTCGGGGGTGCTGATCGCGACGATCTCCCTGACGCCGACACCGCGGCCGGGACCAGACCGCGGGTGCCCCGGCCGTCACACGCGGCCCAGGCAGGTCGCTACCTGGCCGCGTTGTCGGACGCCCGGCTCGCGCATCCCGCGCTGGGCCGGCTACGTCCACCTCGGATGCTGAAAGAAGCGGTACTACCCCGCTGGGCGCGTTCTAGGATGTTCCTGTGAAGCTCAAGGAGTGGGCCGGGTCGCAGGTCATTGCCTAGGTGACGGCCCACCGCTGGTTCAACGCCGGGAAGCTGCCCGTCCCGGCCCGCACGATCGGCGAGCTGATCATCGTCGGGGATGTCGACCGGACCCCCGCCGCCGGAGAGTCTGTGGCGTACGCCCGTGTCTCGTCCGCGGACCAGAAACCCGACCTTGATCGGCAGGTTGCCCGGGAGCGGGAACCCGGCACGGCCACGGCCGGTCAGACCGGGAGCGCCGACCCGCAAGGGACGGCAGCGTGACCGGTGAACGCCCACGCTCACCGGAACGCAACGGAACGGAGCCGGTAGCCGATGACCGTGACCTTCGACGACCTCGTGACGGACCTTCGTGCCCTGCGGGAGATCGGGCTGGCCGCGGCACGCCGGGTCCCGCTGGCTGCGCTGGAGAAAGCCGTCGGGCTGGTCGAGGAGGCCGAAGCCGATCCCGTCACCATCGAGACGCTGCTGCGCCGAGCGGTCGACGGGCTCGAGCCGGGCCGTCTGCGGGACGCAGCGCGCTATACCTTCGGCCTCGTGCCGGGCACCCGCGACTGGGCGGCCTACGACCGGCGGCGCAAGAGCGCCGAGATCTATCGGGTGGGCACGGACCGGTTCCGCAAGCACTACGAGCGCATCATCGTCGACGAGGTCGCCGACGCGATTCACGTGATATGCCGGGCGGCGGTCGCCGGCGACCGGCCGGAGTCCCCGCGACAACGGCCGCCGGACGCCCATCGCCTCACCAGCTCCCGAACTCTGGATGTCGTCTTCGGCGGCCGCTCGGTGCCCATCTCGGTCCACCACCGGTCGATTGAGCTGATCAGCGGCGTGGACATTCTCGTCTCGCCGGAGAATGTCTATTTCGCGACCGCGACGATGTTCAAGTCGTCGGTCTCGGCCGCGATCCGGCGCCGCGCCGCCGTGCGCGGCCCGGCCGGCGAGGTGGCCGACGACGTCGTGCCGCGCGAACTGGCCGCCCAGTGCGCGCCCGGGCTGGCGGTGGAACCGGGCACCGTCCTCGCCACCAGCGGCGGCGAGCTGCGCCACCAGGGTGTCCGGCGGGTTTACCACGCGGCGGTGGCCTGCCCTCGGGCCGGGACCAACGAGTACGACACCGACCCGGCCGCCGTCGGGCTCGCGGTCGCCAACATCTTCCGGCTGGCCCGGACCGAGAACCGGGCCCTGAACCCGCCGCTCACCTCGATCGCCCTCCCGCTGCTCGGCGCGGGCCGGGGTGGCCTCGACCCGATGACCAGCCTCACCTGGATATGGGGGAGCCTGGAGGTGGAGCTCGCGCGGGACGCCTCGTGGCACATTCACTTCGTGGCACGGAACCCGGAGATCGGCGCGGCGATACTGGCGCACATCCCGCCCGGCGACGAAACGGCGGCCGGTTAGCCGGCTCACTCGACGGGCGGCGCATCAGGGGGCGAAACGGGGCCGCCCAGCTTCTCGATCGCTTCGATGTCCGCCCGGTCCATCTGGGCGAGGATGTCCATCTGCCGCTGGAGCAGTTCGGCCCGCAGTCCTGAGCCCTCGTCCGGGTGCAGCGCGTCCGGCGTCGTCAGGTGATACCGGGCAAGGGCCAGCCGGAGGCTGCGGCTCTCCAGCGACATCCGGACGATCGCCTCTCTCCCGAGGAGCTGGATCAGGCTCTGCGCGGGACGGTGGAAGAACACCGAGACCACCTGCACTGCGGACAGGCCCAGCACCAGCGCCGGCAGGGCCACCGGTATCGTGCCCGGCGCCGCGGCGGCCAGCACCGCCAGGACCACCGCGGCGCCGAGGGTCAGCGCGCCGCAGACGATGAGGAAGACGTTGGTGAGGGTGACCAGGCGCACCGTCGCGTCCAGCCGTCCGATGATCTGCTGCCGGTAGCTCCGCGACTGCGCGTCCTCTGAGGAGACGATCCGCTGCTTCGCCTGGAAGTACTCGGCGTAGTCGGCGAAGGCGACCGCACCGGCGGCCGACTCCAGCTCCTCGTCCTGACCGGGGTCGGTGCCGAGCAGGCGCGCCAGGTCGGACACGCCCTGCATGACCTCGACCCGCAGGACCTTGCGCGCGAAGTCCAGGGCGGCCAGGTGCCGTTCCAGGCTGACGCCGGCGGTGAGCGAGTCGGAGACGACGACCTGGCGCGCCCCGCCGAACGAAGTCCGCAGGCTCTGCAGGAGGAGCTGCACCTTGATGTCGGTGTAGAGCCCGACGACGGCGATGCGGACGTCCTGGTGCCCGCTCGGCGGAAGTATCGCGCCGAGTACCTCTCCCAGTTCCGACCGGTCCAGGCCGGAGGCATCCTCGCGGAGGTCGAACAGGGTGTTGGAATGGACGTGATGGACGATGACCGAGCCGCGGCGGCGGCCGGTCGGGTCGAACGGAGCCGTTCCTGGCCCGCCGGCCCGCGGGCGCGTCCCGGTCGGGTCGAGCAGGCCGACAAGCGCGTCGGGATAGTCCGCGCCCCAGGTCCCGGCCTCGCAGTGGGTGCCGTACTCACTCCGTTCACGATCGTAGTCGTCGCTCGGCACGTGCCAGTCCCGGACGTTGACCAGGTGCAGCACTCCCCGGCCGCCGCCGCCCAGCCGCGCGCCCACGGTCGCCGACAGCATCCGCCCGAGGGGGCCCGACCGCTGCGTGCGCGCGTCCAGTACGCGCCGGCCGCGCCGCAGGCCGAAGCCGCTGCGACTGTCCGGGTGGATCAGCAGCTTGGCCGCCGCATCCTCCGGTAAGTGCAGCCGGCAGTTGAGGTTGAAGAAGAAATCGTTCTGCAGGCACTGCGTGATCAGGATGTGCACCGGTTCCGAACCGTCCATGGATACTCCGCTTTAGGTCGGCGCCGCGCCGGGTCGGCGGCGGGCGCCGGCGGTCGGCGCGCTGGCGCGAAGCGCGCCCTCTCGAGTCAACCGGCCGCTGCCGGGTCTGGGCCGGGCATCAGCCGGGCGGCTCCGGGACGCCTTCACCGCCTACTGCCGGAACTCCTCCCACAATGATCGGGATCGAGAGCCGGCCGCAGACAGCCCGCCACGCCCGGATCAGGCGTCCGGATGGCAGGCCTGCGCCCCGCTGACCGGGAATCCGCCGGTTGCGCCGCCGACCCCATGGGCGGACGTCGACCTACTGGAGGCCAGCACGACGGGAGATCTGCTGGTCATCACCTTCCGGTGGCTGCCAACCGGCCAGACGTTCCCTCATGGCAGCGACCTCTCCGCATTCGACGACGACCCGCGGATGACAGCCGGCATCATCCAATATCAACTGCTCCGGCTACTGCAGTCGCCCCGCTGTCCCGATCCCCCACTCGCGCTGACCGTCGGAACACCAACGGGCCGTGGGTCAAAGCGTGGCGACGAACTCCGCTATCGACAGGCCCGTGTCACGAATGATCCGACGCAGTGTCCCGACCGGATGTCACGGCCCGGATGAACAGGTACGACCGTGAAGCGACCTTCGGCGTTCCTCATCATGTGATGACTTCCCTTGATGCGGACCACCTCGAAGTCGAGCTTCTCAAGGACCTTGACCACCTCCCCGCCAGACAGCACAGGAAGGGGCGGCATCAGGCGACGTCCTGCACGATCGTCAGGACCGGTGGAACACCGAACTCCTCGATGACCAGGCTGACAGCCTCATAGAGATCGGCCACGGCGTCTTCGGGAGTGTCGCCGAGCCCATGCGCCCCACCGCTGGGGAACGACGCATGGGCCGCCCAGGTGCCGTCTTCGGTCTGCTCCAGCTCGTACGGGATCTGGACCATCCGCTTCATGGCGCCGACTGTACGCCGCCAGATGCAGGGCCTGTGGCCTCCCGCGTGGGCTGTTTGTCCGGGCGTCCTCGTGCGGCCAGGATCGCAACGGCGACGGAGCCGACGGCCAGACACCGCCTTCGGGCGGCAGCACCGGGCCCTCGACGAGGGACCAGCGATCCGTACTCGCGACGCTCTCAGTGGGCGACACCTGTCCACATCGGCCATGAGGACCGACACCAGCCCAAGCAACGCCGCGCCCTTGTAGACAGCCGGGCGCGCGAATGGGCTGCCCGCGCCGCGTCGGCGAGCTCGCAGCGGGTAAGCGCGGACGGGGCGCTCACGCTGGTCTCAATCAGCCGGTCGACGGGCTCCCTCCAGGCGCCCCCGATGCGGCCGGCGGCCGTCGGCGCCCGCCGTCGCCGATGCCGACGCATCGCCTTCGCCGACGGGACGACGACGGAGAACATGGCGAGCAGTCCACCGACAGCCGTCGAGACATCGGCGAACAGCCCGCGACGATCACCGTCGACCACCGGCATGGGCCACTCCTTGTGGACCAGACCAGTCCTGAAGCTCGACACACCGATCCGAACGGGGGCATCAAGCTCGATATGCGCGACGAGCGCGCGAAACAGCTGAAGGAGCAGGGAATGCTCGACCCGATGCCGGAATGGATGCGCGACAAAGTCGTCGACCAGCTCATCGATCGCCCGCTCCACCATCGGAATCACCCCTGTGAGCCACGGGCCCACCGCCTTTTCGCCGGCCTGCACACGTTGATGGTCTGCGTCTTCGGGCCCGTGGCCACGACGACCGGCCGGCCGGCAACCTCAAAGCTGGACAAGGACGACAAGACCATGCCGGTCACCGTAGACCCACACGGCGGCGTTCATCGTCCGACCTGGACCCGGACTCTGCGCTGCGCGGAACTGCGTCGCCATGATGGACATTCCCCGCCCCGGCCTCGAATCACGGCCAGCGTTGCTCCACAGTCCGGTGAGCAGGCACATGGTTCGTAGCTACGAGAAAATCCTCGCCATATCGACGAGCCGCTGGGTGGCGAGACTGGTGCTCGACGCCTTCCACCCACATCAGGAAGGCCAGCCTGCGACATCCACAACCTCGCGGGAACCATCCCCGCCGGGATTGGAGCACGCCCTCGGGGGGTTCGGGGGGCTAGGCCCCCCGGCCAGCATAACGGCCCCGGCGAAGCCGCCCAAAGGGCGGCGAGCAGCGAAAGCCAGCGCGTGGGCAGGGGCGGGGTCGAACCGCCGACCTTCCGCTTTTCAGGCCGGTCCCTACCGTCCAGGAACGTCCGCACACGTGCCCTGGCGTCCATATCCGGCCGTTGGAGTACCCCTCTGGTGGCCAGCGTTGCCACCTGCACTGCCACACATCCCTCGCTCCCCAGAGGGCCAGCGCCGCGCCATCGTTCCGCCCCTGTGTGGCAACCGGTACGGAAGCAGCCAGGGCGAAGCAGACAGCCCCACCCCAGAGACCCGCCGACGCCTGGCAGCTGACCACGGCCGTGCGGGTCTCCGATGAGCATCGAAGTGGCAGCGGCGCAGCTGGGATCGGAATGGTATCGTCCTCCCATGGAAGCTGTTGTGGATCAGGCGGGCCGAATCGTGCTGCCCAAGTTCATCCGCGACGCGCTGGGCCTACTCCCGGGCACGAAGGTGGACATCTCGCCTTACGGGGCTGGTGTGCAGGTCGTGCCAGCCGGCAGGACCGCGCGCCTCGTCGAGGAGAACGGCGTGCTCGTGTCGGCCGGCGACACGCCTGTCGATGACGATGTACTGTTCGGCCTCATCGACGCGGGACGCAAGTGACCATTGCCGTCGACACAAGCGTCGCCATTCCTCTGCTTGTCCGCTCACATCAACATCACACGGACGTAGCGCGATGGTGGGACGGACAGCAGCTCACGCTGAGTGGGCACGCCCTGGCGGAGACCTACTCGGTACTCACCAGGTTGCCGGGCGACGCCCGGCTGTCCGGGCCGGACGCCGCACGCCTGCTCGACGCGAGGTTCACGGCGCCGCTGGCGCTGAGCGGCCCGCCCGCCCAGGAAATCCACACGACCCTGAGCCAACTCGGCATCGCCGGGGGCGCCGTGTATGACGGGCTGGTGGCGCTCGCCGCCAAAGCGCATGGCCTGGCCCTCGCGACAAGGGATGCACGCGCGCGTGGAACCTATGATGCGGTCGGAGTCAAGCTGATTCTGGTCGGATGAAGCCGTGCCGGCCGAAAGATCGCCTGCCGCCTCGCCCCCCAGTTATTTTTCAACCGGCGAAGACATTGCACGACACCGAACACCGGGTACTGGAGATACAGGCCAAGCAGCACCTTCCCTGGCTGTGGTCGGTCCAGCGGCCAAATCACTTCCGGCTCGTCCGGGCGGCGAGCGCGACGGCGATGATGAGCGCAGCCCCGTTGAACAGGTCACCGACGTACGACGGTGCGCCGGCGAGCTGGAGGCCTTTCACGCCCACACCTAGCAGGTAGACGGCGACAAGAGTGCCGAGAACATTGACCCGTCCTGACTTGATCTGCGTCGCGCCGAGGAACGCGGCCGAGAAGGCGGGCAGCAGGTAGGGCGGCCCCACGTCGGGACTGCCGAGCCCCAGTTTGGCGGCGAGAATCGCGCCTCCCAGGGCGGACAGGAACCCCGCGAGGATCAGCGAGCGGGCCACCAGGCGGTCCACTCGGAGGCCGGCCAGCCGAGAGGCCTGCGGGTTCGCGCCCACCGCGTAGAAATACCGGCCCACCGGCGTGTACTCGAGGACAAACCACAGGACCAGGGCGATACCAACCAGGTACCACACCGTCACCGGAATGCCCGCTGGTTGCGCGCGCCCGGCCTTGAGTAGATCGGGCGAGAAACCCTTGATCAGCGTCTGGCCATCCGTGATCCAGTAGGAGCCGGCAGCCAGCAGGCTGCCCATCCCCAGGGTCCCGATGAAAGAATTGACCCGAAGTACAATGATGACGAGGCTGTTGACAGCACCAATGACGATGCCAGCAGCAACAGCAGTCAGCACGCTAAGAATGGCATTGACATGATGACCCTGCAGCCACGCCACCAGGCAGACGCTGAACCCTAGAGTCGCAGCGACGGAAAGATCGAAGACTCCGGCGGCGAGCGGCACCACCAACGCGAGGGCGACGATGGCGGCTATCGCCTGGCCGTCCGCGACGCTGCGCGCCGTCTGGCTCGTCAGGAACGTGTCGGGCAGCCAGATGCCGTAGGCGATGATCAAGGCGGCCAGCACGTACAGGCCGCTGAACCGATCGAGGCCCAGCCGCGGAATGATCCGGCCTGAGCGCTTCGTGGGGCCAGCCGAGTCGCGGCCGGTTACTCGCGTCGCTTCCGAAGTTGCCGCGGTGTCGGTGGTGCTCACGTTGTCTCCTTCTGCTTAGCGAGAGTCGCGGCGCTGATATCGTCGGCGACAAGCGGCGCCGTGAGCTCATCGACGACGCGGCCGCTGCGCATTATCAGCACCCGGTCGGCGATCTCTGAGAGTTCTTCGCTGCTGGAGCTGCAGGCGAGCACACCCAGACCGTTCTCGACGGACGCGCGGACGAGTCTGTGCAGTTCTGCCTGCGCTCCGACATCGACGCCCTGCGTCGGTTCGTCGAGGACGAGCACTTTCGGTCCCAGCCGCATCGCTCGGGCGATCATGACCTTTTGCTGGTTACCGCCGGACAGCGAGTCGATCGGCTGCTCCGGACGCGCGGGGCGGATGTCGAACTTCTCCAGCAGGGTGCGCACGTCGGTGCGCTCGGCAGAGCGCCGCAGCAATCCGAAACTGGAGTACGGCGCAAGGTGGGAGATCGTCAGATTCTCACGGACTGAATGGTCGGGGAGCGCGGCGTTCACCGTACGTTCTGCCGGGACGCCCACCACGCCGGCTCTGATGAACAGGTCCGGGCGGTTGGACCGCAGCGGCTCACCGTCAATGGCGACGCGTCCAGTGAAAGGCGCGCTGCCAGCGATGAGCCGAGCCAGCTCGTCGCGGCCCGATCCGGTGATGCCCGCCACGCCGACCACCTCGCCGGCGTGGACAGTCAGGTCGACGTCCTGAACGACCTGACCGCACACGCCACTCGCGGTCAGCACCGGTGCACCGGCGGCAGCCCGCGCGTCACTCCGCACGGCGCGTAGCGCACGGCCGAGCATCAGCTCGATGAGGGAGTCATGGTTGAGTTCGGTCACCGAACGGCTCACGACTACCTCGCCGTCGCGTAGGACGGTCACACGGTCGGCGAGCTCGAAGATCTCCTCGAGATGATGGGAGATGAATATCAGCGCTACGCCCCGGTCGCGGATGAGTCGGAGCAGCCGAAAGAGCCGCTGGATCTCCGCTTTGGGCAGATTGACGGTCGGCTCGTCCAGGACGATGACGTATGTCCGCCCGCCGTGGTCGGACACCGCCCGGGCGACAGCGATGGCGGTTCGCTCGCTGACCGACAGGCGGCCGATCGGCCGGCGGACGTCGATCTCGTAACCGAGCGCGGCCAGCGCCCTGCGCGCCGCCTCATGCTCGGAGCGCCACCGGATACGTCGGCCGAACGCGGTGTCAAATCCCCGGCCGAGGGCCAGATTCTCGGCGCAGTTGAGGTCGTCGATAAGCCCAAGATCCTGGTGCACGAACCGGAGCCCGGCGGCGTGCGAATCGGCGGGTTTACCGAAGGAAAGCTCGTTCCCACCGACTTCAATCACACCGCCCGGCTCCGGGCTGTGGTAGCCCGAAAGGATCTTCACAAAGGTGGATTTCCCTGACCCGTTCTCGCCGACGAGCCCGTGGATCTCGCCTGGTGCGATCTCCAGGCTGATGTCCTTCAACGCCCGGGCCCCGCCGAAGGTCTTCGCAAGGTTCACCACCCGCAGGGCTGGTGACGACGAGTTACTCATCCAGAATCCTCAATCGTAAGCGACCCAGTGGGCGAGACTGCTAGGACAGCAGCCAGAGCTTCTTGTAGGTGTCGGCGAAGTCGCGCACGCCGAGCCAGAAACCCGAGGTGTCGAAGGACGCGCTGCCGATGTTGTCCGACGTGAGCACCTGGGACACCGGGGCGGTGTTCGTCACCGTGCTGATGGGATCGCCGACAGCGGCCCGGACCGCGATGTCCATCTCTCGCCAACCAGCGATCGGCGCCTGATCCTGGGCCCAGAAGACCTGCTTCTTGTCGCGCAGTGCCTGGTACTGGTCGACGCCGGGCAGGTAGCCGCCGATCTTGACCTTGCCGGTCAGCCCAGCCGCCGCCAGCGCCGGCTCGACCCCGGTCAGGGCGTCACCGAAGGACGAGACGATGTAGGTGGTGTCGGGATCGCGCTGCAGCGCGCTGACGACCATGCCGGGCAGCTTCGTCCCGAGGTCGGAAAGCTGGAACGACACCGTCTTGACCTCGCACTTGGGGCACCACGGCTTGAGCTGGTTGGCCAGCGACTTCCCGTAGTAGTCGTCGATGGGGAACGCCGTCGACGAAAGGAGCTGGATGACGTCCTCGCCGTTGCCGTGAGCCGCGATATAGGCGGCTGTGGCCTTCGCCATCAGGTCGGTCGAGTGCAGGTCGCAGTCGACGGCGATGAGCGGGCCGGACGGCTTGTCGGTGATGCACTGTGCGATGATCTTCACGCCCTGGCTCTGCGCGCGGGCCACCTGGTCGCCGAACGCCGACATGTTGTAGCCGGCCTCGAAGATGAAGTCCGGCTTCTGATCGAGAGCCTGCGACATCGCCTTGGCGGCGTCCTCCGCGCCAGTACCAATGACGATCTTTGAATACTTCCAGCCCAACGCCTCCGCGGCGGCCGCGCGTTCCTCGTCGATACGGCGAGCGATGGGCACATTGGCCTCCAGGACGACCACTCTCAGCCCGGGAGGAGCCTTTTTGGTGATCGGCGTCGAGTAGCCGATCCCCGGCGGGGCAGCGACGACCTTGGCCAGGTATTCTGCCGCCTCCGACGACGAGCTGGCCGTGCTCCGCGGTTCGGCGGCGCCAGACGCGCCGGCGGTGTCCGACGAACCGCTCGAGCCACACGCGGCGACGCCCACAAGCACTGCTGCCGCCGCCAGGCTAAGGCCGATCCTCTTTCTCGTACGCACTGCTGTCCTCCGATAGCCCAAAGTGAATGTGGGCAGCCGCCGGCCGCTTCAGCGGCGCTGGTGTCTGGTGTCTGGTGTCAGAACGGTGAGGGCGGTCAGGCCGGTGAGGGCGGTCAGGCCGGTGCGAGGCACCCTCGTGACGTCGAGGACTGTCCCATCGCCTGGTGACCTGTGTCTCAGGTGAAAACACCCGGTTGCTCACGTGTTCGGGGGCGAGCCGCTGTCGCACCGCCCGCCCGACCAGCGCTTACCTCCAGCCGGCTTTGCACCGATATGCGCAGTCGCACCTCGTCACACGCTGTGACTCTTCACGCACGTCCGTCGACGAGTAGGTGCCGGGTCAGGTGTCAGATCAGGTGTTTTCGCGCAAGACGACGGGCGTCCAGAGGGAGACGCTCGTCACATCGACCGGCCCCGCCAGCCGACCACCGAGAGTTGGGAGAACGGTGACCACCACCCCCACCACCGTCCCGGAGAAGCCCGACGTCCTCTCCGCGGAGTTCGCTCGCGACCCGCACACCTATTACAAGATCATGCGTGACTTCTATCCGGTGCTGCACCACGAGGTCAGCGGCTACTACTTCGTCAGTCGGTACGAGGACGTGGCCCGGATCTACAAGGACTCGGTCGGCTTCTCGAACGAGAACTACGCGTTCCAGATGGAGCCCGTCATTGGCAAGACCGTCATCCAGATGGGTGGACGCGAACACGCCATCAACCGGCAGCTCATCACGCCGGCCCTGCGCGGCAACTACCTTGAGGAGCTGCTTCCCCAGGTCGACGAACTGGCGACCGAGATGATCGACAAGTTCCGGACCGCCGGTCGCGTCGACCTGGCGGAGGATTTCACCAAATGGTTCCCGATCAACGTGATCGTCAAGATGCTCGACCTGCCCCGTGAAGATCTGCCGAAGTTTCACGAGTGGTACTCCTCGCTGATGGCGTTCCTCGCGAATCTCACGAACGACCCGGAGATCCATGCCTGGGGAATGCGCACCCAGCAGGAGTATCCGGCCTACATTCTGCCGATCATCGCCGAGCGTCGGCGGAATCCCGGTACCGACCTGATCTCGCGCCTCACCCAGGCCGAAATCAACGACGAGCAGTTCTCCGACGAGCAGATCAAGGCCCTGATCGGCCTGCTGCTGATCGCGGGTGGCGAGACCACCGACAAGTCGATCGCGAGCACGCTCAAATATCTGATCATGCACCCTGAGCAGCTTGAGGCCGTCCGCCAGGACCCCTCACTCGCGACCCGCGCGCTGGTGGAGACGCTTCGCTACCACCCACCCGTGCAGATCATCCTCCGCACGACGACCGACGACGTCGAGGTGGCGGGAACCGTGATCCCGGTGGGGAGCGTCGTCGGCTGTGTCAACGGCGCGGCCAACCGGGACGAGCGTCGGTTCGATGACCCTGACACATACAACATCTTCCGCACGGACATCAACATCAGGCAGGCCTTCGCCGGTTCGGCCGACCACATCGCCTTCGCACTCGGCCGCCACTTCTGCGTCGGCTCCCTGCTGGCCAAGCGCGAGGCCGAAACGGCCATCAACCAGATCCTCGCCGCGATGCCGGACATCCGCTTCGCGGACGGCATCGAACCCACCGACGCGGGCCTGTTCACCCGCGGTCCCGAATCTCTAATCGTGGAGTTCACTCCCGCCAGCTGACGGCTCCCTCGCGAGCAACCGTCCTTCCTCTCGGCAAGGGCCCCTCTCGGCAAGGACAGGCTATGACTTCCACCATCGAAAGCCCCGCTCTCACGTCCAGCGAGGTCTCGGTCCCACATTATCGGCTGTTCATCGACGGAGAATGGGTCGACACCTCGGAACAGTACGTCATCGTCAATCCCGCAACGGAGGAGACGGTCGCCACGGCGGCCAAAGGTGGCATTGACCAGGCGGACGCCGCCGTCGCGGCGGCCCGCCGTGCGTTCGACCAAGGCATCTGGCGCAGTCTTCCGCCGGTGCGCCGCGCGGCGGTTCTGGAAGCCGTGGCCGACGCTCTCGAGGCTCGTTCCGAGGAGCTGGCGGCGACGGCGACGCGCGAGGGCGGCGCGCCGCTGTACCTCTCCATGGGCCTGAATGCGATCACGCCGGTGTCCAATCTCCGGTACTTCGCCGAGCTGGCCCGCCGGTACCAGTTCGAGGCTCCCGGGCCGGTCGTCGGCGGCATCGCGCACGGGGGCGTCATCCGCAGGGAGCCGATCGGCGTCTGCGCGGCGATCGTGCCCTGGAACTTCCCGCTGGCCCTCGCGGTCTGGAAGATCGGCCCCGCCCTCGCGGCGGGCAACTCCGTGGTTCTCAAGACCGACGAGAAGACCCCGATCGGCGCCCTCGAACTGGCGCGGGAGCTGCAGGCCGCCGGTCTGCCGGACGGCGTGTTCAACGTCGTCACCGGGGACGGCGAGGTCGTCGGCGCCCACCTCGCCGCCCATCCCGATGTCAACAAGATCGGCTTCACCGGCTCGTCCGAGGTCGGCCGGAAGGTGGCCGAGGCCGCGGGCCGGAGCAACCTCAAGCGAGTCACGCTCGAGCTGGGCGGCAAGGGCCCGAACATCGTGCTGGCGGACGCCGACATGCAAATGGCGGTCGACGGCGCGATCTGGGGCTTCCTCATGCACGCCGGACAGGCCTGCGAGTCCGGGACCCGCCTGCTGCTGCCGAGTTCGGTCCACGACCGGTTCGTCGAACGGCTGGTCGACCGGCTGGCCACAGTCAGGATCGGCGACCCGCTGGACCCCACCTCCAACCTCGGCCCGCTGATCAGCGCGGCGCAGCGGGACCGGGTCCTCAGGTACGTCGAGCTGGCCCGCGTGGAGGGGGCCACCGTCGCGTGCGGCGGGCGCGTGCCCGCGGGCACCGACAAGGGGTACTGGGTCGAGCCGACCGTCCTCACCGACGTCACGAACGACATGAGGGTCGCTCGGGAGGAGATCTTCGGCCCCGTCCTGTGCGTCCTGCGTTACGACACGGTGGACGAGGCCATCGAGATCGCCAACGACAGCGACTTCGGCCTGGCCGCCGGCGTCTGGAGCAGCAACGTGGACGCCGCACTGGACGTGGCCCGACGGCTGGAGGCCGGGTCAGTCTGGATCAACGATTTCCACATGGCCAACGAGAACTACCCGTTCGGTGGGTTCAAGCAGAGCGGGGTGGGTCGCGAACTCGGCGTGAACGCCCTCGACGCCTACACGGAGGCCAAGTCCATCCAGATCAGCATGGAGCCGGACATTCAGAAGCGGGCCTACGGCCTCGCACTGTCCACCCCCGCCCCCGCGTGGGGCGACTGATGCGTCGACACGCGTAGCCATCCACCTGAAGCAGGAGAGGGACCACTGACGTGAAGACCAAGGCCGCAGTCCTCTACGAGGCGGGCAAGCCGTTCGAGATCGAGGAGCTCGAGATCGTCAAGCCGGGGGCCGAGGAGGTGCTCGTCCGCTACGACTACTCCGGCCTCTGCCATTCCGATCTCCACATGGTGAAGGGCCACCTGCCCTTCCGGGCCCCGATGGTCTTCGGCCATGAGGGAGCCGGCGAGATCCTCGAGGCCGGGTCCAACGTCACCGGTTTCCATCCCGGCGACCACTTCGTCGCTTCGTTCTACCCTGTGTGCGGCCGGTGCCGCTGGTGTGCGACCGGCAACTCCCGACTGTGCGACCTCGGCGCGAACGGCCTGGAAGGCTTTCTCCCGGGTGGCCGCTTCCCCTTCAGGGGCAACAGCGGCGAGTACGGCTCGATGATGACGCTGGGCACCTTCAGTCAGTACGCGACCGTGCACCAGAACTCGATCGTCAAGATCGACGACGACCTCCCGCTGGACAAGGCGGCCCTCGTCGGCTGCGGGGTGCCCACCGGCTGGGGTTCCGCGGTCAACTCGGCCGAGGTCCGGCCCGGTGACACCGTGGTCATCTACGGCATCGGCGGCATCGGCACCAACGCGGTCCAGGGTGCGGCCTACGCCGGCGCGCAGCACCTGATCGCCGTCGATCCCGCGCCGGACAGACGGGAGAGCGCGAAGCGCTTCGGGGCGACGCACACCGCCGCCACGGCGGATGAGGCACTCGAGCTGGTCACGCAGCTCACGCGCGGGGTCGGCGCCGACAGCACCATCATCACGGTCGACGAGCTGACCGCCGAGGTCGTGTCGCAGGCCACCGAGGCGACTTCCAAGGGCGGAACCATCGTCATCACGTCGATGGGTCAGTACGAGGGCGAGACGATCAAGCTCTCCGGGGTTCAGCTGGCACTCTGGGGCAAGCGGATACAGGGCTCCCTCTACGGTGGGTGCAACCCCCTGTACGACATTCCGAAGCTGCTTTCCCTCTACCGCACCGGCCACGTCAAGCTGGATGAGCTCATCACGAGCATCTACACCTTGGAGCAGGTCAACGAGGGCTACGACGACCTGATGGCGCACAAGAACATCCGCGGCATCATCGCGCACGAGCACTAGACCGCCGGTGGACATCTCGCCGGGGTGAGGCGGGGATCGACGGGTATTCCGCGCGGTGACGCGCGGGATCCCGTCCCTCGCCGGGTATTCCGCCGCAATCCCGTCGACTCGAGGTGGTGAACGGTCGCAGGCTTCTAACGCCCGGACTCGACCGGCTCTCGGCGTGCCATCCACACGGCGACCTGGGAGCGGGAGCGGAAGTTCAGCTTGGCCAGGATTCGGTTCACGTGGCCCTCGACGGTGCGTCGCGAAATGGTGAGCGACCCGGCGATGTCGGCGTTGCTCAGCCCCTGGTAAATCAAGCGGCTGATCTCCCGCTCGCGAGCGGTCAGCGCGTCGCCGTGCGAGCGGTCCGGCGGGACGGTGAGACTGGCCCGGACCGACGACATGTCCAGGACGAAGTCGATGGCTTCCTCGATGTCCAGGGCGAGCCCCGCGGCGAACTCACGCTGAAAGTTCTCGACTCCCGTCGCATGACGGATGCCTTCCACGTACTCCGCCCGTCGCGCCGTCAAGAACGCTGATCCGAACAGGGGCTGTCGCCCGCCCATGGCCCGGCACAGCATGCGACCAATCCCGAGCAGCCGGGCGGCGTACTCCAGCCGTCCCAGGTCGACCGCGTCCCACACCATGACCTCGACGCAGGCTGAAGCGCCCAGCCAGTCACGCAGGGATGCCTTGGCGGTGAGGGCAATACGCAGTGACTCGACGGAACGTGCCGGCTCTCCGGCGAAGTGGTGGACCAGTCCGCGGTTCCAGTGCGCCCAGGAGGCCGCCCACCGCTCATCGTGGGCTTCCGCCTGGGCCACCGCCACGTCGCACTGTCGCCGCCCTTCATCGATCCGGCCGGCGAGAGTGTGGAGCATTGCGAGCTGGGCGCCGCAGAGGATACTCAGCGCCCCGTCCTCTCCGGCCTTCCGGTGGCGGCGCTGGGCGTCCTCGAGCAGCAGCAGGGCGCCCTCGGAGTTCCCGTCCAGCTCTTCGAGCGTGCCGAGGAACTGCATGGCGGTCGCGGCCGCCGAGGCGTCACCGATCGCCCGACCCATGTCCCGGGCCGCCTCCAGGTGAAGCCGAGCGTTGGCCTTGTCTCCCTGGACCATCTCGTACCACCCGAGCACCCACAGGGCCTTTGCGCGCGCCGGCGTCGACTCGGGATTCTCCGCGAGCGCGCGTTGTAACCAACGACAGCCGTCACGCAGGTGGCCACAGGCATTCCAGTAAAACCAGAGCGCACCCGTCATCTCGAGGCCGATCAGCCGCTCCGAGCTCCGCGAGAGGGAGTAGCCGACGGCGGAGCGGATGTTGGGAAGCTCACCCTGAAGCCGCCGGACCGTGACGAGCTGCTCGTCCCCGGTCGAGGTGTGCGTACTTTCCAGCGCCAGACCGAGATAGTGGTCGCGGTGCCGACGACGCCACGTCTCCACCTGTTCACAACGCTCGAGCCCGAAGACGCGCAGGCTTTCCAGAAGCCGGTAGCGTGGGGCGGCTTCGATCACGTTGCAGGTTACGACCGACTTCTCCACCAGATTCCCGATCAGTGGAACAATCTCGTCCCCGGTCAGGCCGTCACCGGCACACACCTCCCGGGCGGCGGCGAGGCTGAAGGACCCGCTGAAGATCGCCAGCCGGCTCCACAAGGCCTGCTCCTGGGGCGTGCAGAGATCGTGGCTCCACTCGATCGCCTTGCGCAGGGTGTGGTGGCGGAGTGGGCCAGCCTCGTTCCCCCGGTCGAGCACGCGGAAGATCGGCACGTCATCCGACAGCATCTGCGGAAGATCGAAGGAGCGCGTGCGGACCGCGGCCAGCTCGATGGCGAGAGGGATGCCGTCGAGGCGGCGGCAGAGCTCACCCACCATCCGGAGCCGGTCGGCGGTGACCACGAAGTCCGGTGCGACCGACAGCGCTCGGTCCAGGAAGAGCTTCACGGCATCGCTGTCGGCAGCGGAGTTCGACGACGGCGCCGGCAGGCTCAGCGGGGGAACCCGCCAGGTGCGCTCGCCGAAGATGCCGAGTGGCTCACGACTCGTCGCGAGAACCCTGACCCCGGGCGCTGCGGGCAGCAGGGCGCCCATCAGCCGCCCGCACGCGGCGAGGAGGTGCTCGCAGTTGTCGAGTACCAGCAGGATGTCGCGCTCCTGGAGGGCCCGGCCCAGGCTCGGCAGCGATTCGCCGCCGCTGTCCAGCGCCAGGCCCAGCGCCGCGGCGATCGCCGCCGTGACCTGGTCGCCGTGGGCGACCTCGGCGAGCTCGACGAAGACGACGGAGTCCACCAGGTCGCCCGCCTGCCGGCGCAGCACCTCTTTGGCTAATCGGGTTTTTCCCACCCCGCCGGGTCCGGTCAGGGTCATCAGTCGCGAGCAGGACAGGAGCTCCGCGATCTGGACGCACTCCTGCTCCCGGCCCACGAAGCGGGTGAGGTCGGCGGGAACGGGAGAACATGTCATGACAGCTCCGACCTGACGCCGCTGAATCTGGTGAGCGCTCGAGACTAGAGCGATGCGGGAAGTTGGTCAACAAGGATTCGAGCGTGCGACCGATAGATCGGTATTCGAGGTGCCAGGTCAGCCGCACCCGCCCTACGCACGATGTTCCTCCAGGGTCCGGTCACGGACGGACGGCCATCAGCGCCGGCGCGACCAGTTGTGGATGTTGTTGCGCTGGATCGCCGACGAGCCACCGATGATCGGCATCAGGAGGGCATCGCGGACGTAGCGCTCCACATCGAAGTCGGCGACATACCCGTACGCGCCGAGGATCGTCTGGGCGTCGAGCACGACCTGCCGGCAGGTCTCGGTGACGAAGAGCTTCGCCATGGACGTCTGCACGCCACACACGTCGTTCCGGTCGGCCAACTCGGCCGCATCGTCGAGAACCAGGCGCGACGCGTAGAGCTGGACCCGCATGTTCGCCAAGGTGTGCGCGACCGACTGGTGCTTCAGGATCGGCACACCGAACTGCTCGCGTTGCTCGGCGTAGGCCAGCGCGTCCTCGTACGCGGCGATCCCCAGGCCCAGCGCCATGGCCGCGACCTCGAGCTTCTCGACGTCGAGACCGGTCCCAGTGATCATCGACCAACCGCGGTTCCACCCGTCCTCACCCCCCATCAGCAGGTCGGCCGGCACTCGCACGTCGTCGAAGACGACATCGGTCGTCTGGCTGCCCTTGATGCCCATCGCGTCGATCGGCGTGATGGTCACGCCCTCGGCGTCGGGCGGGACGAGGACCAGGCTCAGGTTGCGGTACCTCGCTCCGCCGGGGTCGGAGTTGGCCAGCGTGTAGATGTAGTCGCTGAGGCCGGCGCCGGTGCAGAAGCGTTTGGCACCGTTGATGACCAGCTCGTCACCGTCGCGCCGCACCGTGGTTCTCACACTCGCCAGGTCGGCCCCGACATCCGGCTCCGTCCAGCCGTAGGCGAACAGCATGCGCCCGGCCGCGATCTCCGGCAGCCACTGCGCCTTCTGTTCCTTCGAGGCGCAGTCGACGACCGTCATCCCGGCGTAGCAGGCGGCCATGATGTACGGGATGGCCACGGCCATGCTCCGCTTCGACAGCTCCTCGATCACCATCAGCGTCGCGTGGATGTCGCGACCGACACCGCCGTGCTCCTCCGGGATGGCCAGGCCCATCACGCCCAGCTCGGCCAACTCGTCGAGGACGGGGCGCGGGAAATGCGCCGCCTTGTCCCACCCCGCGGCGTCGGAACGCGACATCTTCTCGGACACGAACCGGCGCACGACGGAACGGAGCTCGAGCGCGTCCTCGGTGAGGTAGCGGTTGGTTTCGATGCTCATCGTCCCGCGCCAGCGGCCTTGTAGGTCTCGCGGGCGATGATCACCTTCATGATCTCGCTGGTGCCCGCGCCGATCTCGTGGTGCTTGGCGTCGCGGTAGAGCCGCGCGGCGGGGTACTCCTCCATCAGGCCGTAGCCGCCGAGGATCTGGACCACCTCCCGCGAAGCCTCGACCGCCACCTGCGAGCTGTAGAGCTTGAGGATCGCCGAGGATCTGGTGAGCTCCTCGCCCCGCTCCAGCTCGCGGATGAGGTGATAGAACATCACGCGGGACATCTCCACACCGGTCGCGATCCGGGCGATCTTGTCCTGGGTGAGCTGGTAGGACGAGAGCTGTTCGCCGAACACCGTCCGCTGGCCGGAGTACTCCACCGCCAGCTCCAGGCAGGCCTGGGCTATGCCGGTGTTGGACGCCCCCTCGAACACCCGCTCCAGGTCGAGGCCCTCGAGCATGTAGTAGAAGCCCATGTCGACCTCGCCGAGTACCTGGTCCCACGAGACCCGCACGTTGTCCAGAAAGACCTCGGCGGTCGGCGAACTCCGCAGCGAAAGCTTGTCGAAGGGCTGGCCCACCGACAGGCCAGGGGTGTCCTTCTCGACAAAGAACGCGGTGCCACCCCGGGCTCGGCGGTTCTCGCCGCTGGTCCGGGCGAACACCAGGAAGACGTCCGCGATCGGAGCGTTGGTGATGAAAGTCTTGGAGCCGTCGATGACCCACTCGTCCCCGTCGAGCCGGGCTGTCGTCCTGGGACTGAGCGCGTCCGAACCGCCGTGCGGCTCGGTCAGGCAGATGGACGCCGACGACGTTCCCGCGATGAGCGGCACGAGGTACTTGCGCTTCTGTCCCTCGGTGCCTCGTTTGATCAGGTGGCGCGCGATCAGGCTCATGTTCACGAAGAGCGTGGCATCGAGGCCGGCATCCACCCGCGCCGTCTCCTCGGCCACGATGGCCCGGGTCATCAGGCTTCCGCCGCCACCGCCGTACTCCTCCGGAGCGAAGCAGCCGAGCAGCCCCTGGTCCCCCATCAGCTTGAGCAGCTCGGCCGGCGGCCGTCCCGCGCGTTCCATGTCGGGCACGATCGGCCGGACGTGCGTGTCCATGAATCGGCGCACCACCGTCTGGAACTCGCGCTCCTCCTCGGTCAGCAGCGAGTGGGCAACGGAAGCGTTCACCATCTTCTTCTCCTCTGGTTGAACCCGCGCTCAGAGCCCGAACAGGGCGCGGACGCGATCGGTGTCGGCCTCGGCGAGCCGCTGGGTGTAGCCCGTGCGACTGGTCGGGGGAAGGCCGCCCTTCTGGGTCAGCTCGACGCGCAGCTCGAGTGTCTTGAGCCCGACGCTGAGGGTCTCGAAGACCGGGATTCCGCCGTCGATGCTGTGCAGACCCGCGGCCGCCGCCATCGTGCTCAGACCGGCCGAGCCGATGACGATGGCACCGGCGCCCCGGTCGACGAGCTTCCCGGCCTGGCGGCGAATGTCCTCCACCACGAAGTCCGGATTGCCGAAGCCTTCGGTGAACGCCTTCGCCGACGGCGTCTCGATCCGTTCGACGCCGACGCACCGGTCAAGCAGACCGTTGCGGGCGATCAGGCTGTGACAGGTCTCCGCCCAGGCGCGGTCCTCGACCGTCACCACGCCGAACCGGTAGGCGTAGGAGCTCGCGAGATGGAGCGTCGCCTCCCAGGGGCCGACGACCGGGATGTCGACCAGGGTGCGCGCCTCGGTGATGCCCGGGTCCCCGCTGCACGCGACCATCGCGCCGTCGACCCCGCTGCGACCGGCATCCAGGATGTTGTGGATCACGTCGACGGCGTTCAGCAGGTACGGGTAGCCGAAGACGGTGTCGGAGGCGCGCCTGAGCCTGGCCCAGCGGTGAACGATCTCGGTCTCCGGACGCTTCACGCGGTTGAAGACCTCGGTGACCATCTCGGTGTACGGCTCGGATCCACGCTCGGCGTTGATGTGTACGACGGCAAGTCGCATCTCGCATCTCCCTGAAATAAAATCAAGCGCCCGTTCGATATTGTGATGAACGCAGGTCCCGGGGTCAAGAGCCGTGCACCAGCTCAGCGCAGGGCGCCGACCGAAAGCCCGCCGCAGACCGTCAGGGTCTGCCCTGTGATGTAGGCCGACTCGGGCGAGACCAGGAAGGAGACGGCCGCCGCGATCTCCTCGGGGTGGCCCGCCCGGCCCACCGGGATCTGGGCCACCTGGGCCGCCTGGAACTCCGCCGGCGTGCCCAGGAACATTCCGGTGGCGATCACGCCGGGCTCGATGCAGTTGACCGTGACCCCGTGGCGGGCCAGCTCGACCGCGGCCGACCGGGTCAGGCCTTCGATCCCGCCCTTGGCCGAGCTGTAGCTGATCCCGGCGACGACCCCACGCGCTGCCACCGAGCTCGTGTTCACGATCCGGCCGAAGCCCGCGGCCTTCATCCCGGGCCCGAAGGCACGCACCGTGTGCATCGTCGCGAACAGGTGCGTCCGCAGCACGAGCTCGAAGTCGGCGTCGGACAGCTTGGACAGGACCGAGTTACGCACCGCACCGGCCAGGTTCACGAGCGCGGCCACCGGTCGGCCGAACGCCGCCGCAGCCTCGTCCCTGAGCTCGTCGACCCGCGCCGGGTCGCTGATGTCAGCGACCGCCACGACGGCCCGACCGCCGACCGAGGTGATGGACTCCGCCACCGCCCGCGCACCCTCCGGGACGATGTCGACGACCACCACGCTCCAGCCGTCGTCGGCCAGGCGCCGGGACACCGCAGCGCCGAGACCTCCACCGCCCCCCGTGACGACGGCGACGTCCCCGTCCACAGTCCTCACCGTCGCTCGTACGCGGGAGCGCGGCGCTCGAGGAAGGCGGCGATGCCCTCACGGTGGTCGGCGGTCTCGAACAGAGCGGCAAAGATCTCAACCTCGCGTCGATGTCCCTCGTCGAGCGAATGCCGCAGGCGGTAGTTGGCCGACCGCTTCGCCGCTTCGACGGCCAACGGCCCCGCGGAGTTGATCCGGGCGGCGACGTCGAGCGCGGCCTCGACGGCCTTCCCTTCGTCGCACACCTGGTCGACGAGGCCGATCCGCGCAGCCTCGGTGGCCGTCAACCGGTCGCCGGTGAACAGCAGCCGCTTCGCCGTGCCGACGGGAAGGGCTGAAAACAGCATCTGCGTTCCACCCGCGCCGGGGATCAGGCCGAGTTGCACCTCGGTGACACCGATCTTCGCCTGCTCGTCGGCAATGGCGAAGTCACAGGACAGCAGGAGCTCCAGACCGCCCCCGAGGGCGTGCCCGTTGACCGCCGCGATCACCGGGACCCGAAGATCGAACAGGGCGTTCTGCATGCGCTGCACCCGCAGTGCCATGTCGGCCGCGCCCCGGCGGTCGATCTCGGTGAAGTACCGGATGTCGCCACCGGCAACGAAACACCGTCCCGCCCCGGTCAGAATCATCGACCGGGCTGTGGTGTCCTCCTCGACCTCGCGCGCCGCTCGCTCGATGTCCGCCGCGACGTCGGGATGGAGGGCGTTCACCGGCGGGTTGTCGATGGTGACGACACGCGTGGCGCCGACCCGCTCGAGCCGGACATGCTGGTAGCTCATCAGGAGCCTCTTTCCGCACAGAGAGGGCGCCGGGTCAGACCATCCGACGGACGACGGACATGGGCAGGACCTTCAGGCCGGCGGCGAACGCCGTCCAGGGCCAGCGCGGCACGCAGGCGTCACGGACCTCTCGCTGGATGGCGTCGACCATCGCCGTGCAGCCGACGTCCGCGTCCATCAGCAGCGGGTGGCGTCGCCCGGACCTGCTCTGCATCTCCGAGTCGATGTAGCCCGGCCGGATCGTCGAGACCGTGATGGGAAGCCCCTTGGCCCGGACATCCCCGCGGATGCCCTCGGCGAGGTGGGTGAGTGCCACCTTCGAGGCGGCGTACACGTTCATCGGTCCGGGCATGCCTCGGGCGGCCACCACCGAGGAGATCACCACGAGCTGGCCGCGGCCCTGCCGGTACAGGATGCGCATGGCGGCCTCGCACTGGGCGATGCCGCCTACGAAGTTGGTCAGAGCGGTGTCGCGGTTGCCGCGCAAGTGCCCCGCCCCGACCGCCGAGCCCTTCCCCAGCCCGGCGTTGACGACGATCCGGTCCAGGTGCCCGAGGTGCTGCGCCGCGGCTTCGAACGCCTCGAAGACGGCGTCGTGGTCGTTGACGTCCAGGGCGTAGGTCACGACGGTCCGGCCCGGGTGCTCCGTCACGACGGCGGTACGGAGCTCGTTCAGCCGGTCGAGGCGGCGAGCCGTGATCGCGAGGTCAGCACCGCGCGCGGCGAAGATCCGCGCCATGCCGGCGCCCAGGCCAGCGCTGGCCCCGGTGATGAGCACGCTCTCACTCATGACAGCTTGCCCGCCCGGGTGAAGACCGGGACGACACGGCCGGCCCGCTCGGCGAAGTCCAGCTCCAGGCGGTCCCCGATGGCCAGGCCCTCGACGTCACCCACGACGTTGGACATCATGATCGGCCCCTCGTCGAAGCGGACCAGGGCCACGACGTACGGTGCGTAGTCGGCGAACGGGCCGCTGCCGCGGTGCACCACGCTGAAGGACTCGAGGACCGCGCCGCCAGCCGGCCGACGCCACTCGAGCTCCGAGGTGGGAGCCCAGCAGTGCGAGCAGAGGCTACGCGGGTAGAACTGCCAGGCGTCGCAGGCCGTGCAGTGCTGGAGCCAGAACTCCCCGCGCGAGCAGCCGTCCCAGAAGGTGGCCTCCACGTCGCTGGACGGGTCGACCTTCCGCACCGCGTCGGCCCCCACCCCGTCAGCCCCCACCCCGTCAGCCCTCACCGCGTCGGCGCCGTCGTTCATCACGAACTCCCCAGGATCAGGAAACCGTTGTTCGCCAGCCAGCTCCCCTGTCCGTGCACGAGCCCGAGCCCGGCATCCCGCACCTGCCTCGGCCCCGCCTCACCGCGAAGCTGGGTGACCGCCTCGACGACCGAGTCGAGGGCGGCGCCCATGCCGGGATGGCGGAAGGCCAGCGTGCCGCCGTGGGTGTTCATCGGCAGGCGGCCACCGATCTCGATGGCACCGTCCTCGACGAAGGCGCCGCCCTCGCCCGGACCGCAGAATCCGATCGACTCCAGCAGGATCAGGGGCACGATCGTGGCCGGATCGTAGAACTGCACGAAGTCGACGTCCGTCAGCTCCGCGTCCGCCTGTCGCAGGGCGAGGTCCGCGGCCCGGCGGATGTGCGCGAAGTGGACCAGACTCGGCGCCTGGGACAGGCTCATGAACGCACTCGCCTCGCCGTACCCCAGCAGCGCCACCGAGCGGCGGTCGACCCGCTCGCGGGTCACGACGAAGCCCTGCGCCCCACCGGTGGAGATCAGGGCGAGCATCGACCGCGTCAGCGGCGTCGACACCAGGACATCGTCGACGACGGATCGCACGGTCAGCTCGCCCGACACCTCGGTGTGTGGGTTGAGCAGGCCGTGCTTGCGGATGCTGACCGCGACCCGGGCGAGCTGCTCCATGCTGGTGCCGTAGTCGTGGACGTGCCGGGCGGCCATGAGCGCGAAAGCCGTCGGGATCAGCGGACCGAACGGTCGCTCGTAGCTGGCGTCGAAACTCTTCATATAGAGGTCGATCGCCCCCTCGAGGCCGAGCGTGGTGGCGAAGGTGTCGGCCGACAGCACGAGCACGTTGGTGGCGAGTCCGGCGCGAACGGCCGAGCGGGCGAGGTGCAGGACGTCGGTGGCCGGGCGACCGCCGTAGGGGGCCATCGCCGTATAGGCGGCCCCGAGGCCCAGATACTCGGCGACCTCGGCGGGATTACGTTCGAACGGCTGCGGGATCGAGGAGGAGAGCACCAGGCCGTCGATGGCCGCTCGGTCGAGGCCCGCGTCGGCGACGGCATCGGCGGCGGCCGCGGCGAGCAGATTCAGGTACGCCGGGGCCGGCCGGCCGCGGCCGACGATCTCCTGAGCCGATCCGGAGATGTAGACCGGCGGGCCCTGGTTCGCACTCATCCGTCCGCCCACCGGCGGGCGCCTGGCAGCGAGCGGGCGGTCATGCCTGCTCCTCGCGCAGTACGTCGGCGAGTTCCCTGCGCAGCACGAACTTCTGGACCTTTCCTGAGGGCGTGCGAGGGAGCTGGTCCACCAGGACCAGACGCTGCGGCCAGAACGGCTTCGCCATGCCGGCCGCGTCGAGGAAGCGGGCGACGTTCTCCAGTGTGAGCGAGGAGCCGGACGGGCGCGGAACGACCATGGCGCAGACCCGCTCGCCGAGCCGCTCGTCGGGGTAGGCGACGACCGCGACCTCCTGGACCTCCGGGTGCTTGTAGAGCGCGCTCTCGATCTCGACCGCGGAGATGTTCTGGCCACCTCGAATGATGATGTCCTTGCTTCTCCCCGCGATCCGGATCGCGCCGTCCGGAAGGACCTTGCCGAGGTCTCCGGTGTCGTACCACCCATCCGCGGTGAACGCATCCAGGGTGAGATCCTCCCGGCCGAAATAGCCGGCGAACACCCCGGGCCCGCGTACCTGCAGATTGCCGATCGTCCCCGCGGGAACCGGCGCCAGGTCGTCGTCCACCACCCGGGTCTCCTGCCAGGGCACCGGGTAGCCGTCGCTCGCGTCGAGCACGTCCAGCGCGGCACCGAGGTGGTGGATGCTGGCGATCCCGGTCTCGGAGCACCCCCACAGGGGGACCAGGCTCGTCGAGAAGATCTGGTCCATGTCGACCGCGACGCCGGGCGGGATCGAGGCACCGCCGCAGGCGAAGGCCCGAAGTTTGCTGGCGAGCGGCCGGGGGCGGTGCTTCTGCGCGTCGACCATGTCGAGTGCGAAGGTGGTGGCCGAGAGCGTCCAGGTGAGCCCTTCGGTCTCCAGCAGGTCCAGCATCTGGTCGACGTCCCACTGGTCCTGGTAGACGACCTTCTGCCCCAGGGAGAGGGGGACGAGCATGCCGTGGATGAATCCGGTCAGATGCCCCAGGGTCGATGCCATGAACGCAATATCGTCGGACTTCAGATCCAGGGCGTTCACAATGACGTTGCGATAGCCGGACCATGCGGTGTTGAAGGTGTGCAGGGCCGCCTTGGGCTTGCCTGTCGTGCCGGAGGTGAATACCAGCATCGCGAGGTCGTCGGCTCCCGGACGCAGCGAATCGAGTGTCGCGCCGAGCGCCGGATCTAACTCCCGCCGAGGCTCAATAAAATGGCGCGCGAAGTGCAGTTCGCTGCTGACGGCATCGTCGGCGTTGATGAAGTACACGTGCTCCAGCGACGCGATCTCGCGGTGGAGGCGAGCCCCCATCTCCGCGAAGTCGTATCCGCGGAAGTGCTGGGGCGCGACATACACCGCGCTCCCCGCCTCCTCGAGCATGTGCCGCACCTCGTGCTCCCGATAGATGATCGGGATCGGGTTGGGAACCGCACCGACGCGCATGGTGGCGAGCGCCAGTGCCGGGCCTTCCCAGCCGTTCGCGACCTGGATCGACACCACCTTCCCCGGGCCGGTGCCGATGTCAAGTAACGCCGCGGCGAACCGGTCGACATAGGCACGCAGCTGGCCATAGGTCACGGTCTCCGGCAGCAGGCGGCCCTTGGCGTAGGAGACGACGGCGGCCTTGTCCGGAGTGCTGTCGGCGTGATCGAGAAAGTCGTCCAGGAAGGTCCGATGACGCCACTGTCCCTCAGCCCGGAAAAGCTGGACCTCGGCCGGATCGAACAAACGCATCCCCGCGGCCAGCCGGGTTCCCTTGAGCTGCTTGCGCTTCATCGCCGTCTCCTTGATCGTGCGGCGCCTGTGGTCGGTCTCACTATTCGAGCGTACGCTTGATTCATTACAGTACTGTCACTCGCCACGCGTGGTCAACGGGGACGGCGGACGCCGGTGCGGCCGATCCGGCGCTGGGGCCAGCGCGGGGACGCGCTCCAGCCGCCCGCGCCCGAGCGGCGCCCGCGGCTGTTGAGGTACAGAAGGTGATCGCGCTGACCAGGTGGCTGGTGTTGGAAGCGGCCGGTGCGTCTCCGCGACCGCCCTGGCGCGGCGATCAGAGACCAGCCCGGACAACTACCGGGTGGTCAGGACGACGAATGTGTCGGTAACGCCGGTGCTTCGACCTCGAGATGCGCGCCGGGGCTACGCCGCACACCGTCGGCGGCGCGTCAGCCAGCTCATTTCAGGCCGACCATGCGGCGCGTCAGTTCAAGGAAGTCCATGGTCAGCACTTCGAGCCCGAAGGGGCCGGCAGGGTCATACCAGCTGGAAATCGCGGTCAGCGAGGACAGGATGGCGTTCCGCGTGATCCGAGGGTGGGTGAGATCGAAGATCCCGGCAGCAGCGCCGTCCTGAAGGATCTCGGCGAGGATCAGATCGAACCGATCCCGCCGTTGCAGGTAAGACTCCTGTCGATCATGCGTGAGCGACCGGACCTCGATGCTCGCGATGAATGTCTCCTCACGTCGGACGACGTGCCACCGGACGAGGGTGCGAACGTAGGCCTCGAGTCGAGAGACGGGCTCCGTCAGGCCTTCGAGGTTCTGCTCGAGGTCCAGGAGGATCTCATCGAGCAGGTCGACCAGGAGACGGTGCAGAAAATCTTCCTTGCTGGAGAAGTAGTAGTACAGCGACCCCGGCTTGAGACCGGCCGCCTCAGCGAGCTGTCGCGTGTTCATAGCTTCAAAGCCGTGGCGGTACAGCAGACTCACACCAGCGGCACGCACCCGCTTCCAGGTCTCGTCACGGTTGGACCCTGCGATTCTCACGGGTCTGCCTTCCTCCCCATCCCTTGCGATGCCGGGTGCCGGACGGCCACCTCGATTCCACCCGTGACCAGCCACCTGCGCACGATACGACGAAGAATCTTCCATTCACCGTCGACGAGCCGGTATTCGTCATCGTACGTGGCCGCCACGAGGCTCGGCCGGCCGTCATGGTCGACGCAGATCGCAAAGGAGTCGCTGACCCCGGTCGCCGAGTCGGGGCCCGACCGGGTCACCACCTGGTTCGTGGTCCAGTGGTGCGTCGAGGCGTACGCCGCGCGCACGAAGTCCAGAGCGGTGGCGAGCTCGGTGTGACCGGAGAAGCGCCCGGATCGCCGGCCGATGACGTACTCGCCTCGGCTGTGCCAAATCGACAGGAACGTCTCCTGGTCAGCCCGGTCGACGCCGTGACAGTAACGGGCGCCGAGTTCGACGCACTTCGCCCGCACCCAGAGCTCCTCCAGCCGGTCGACCAACTCCTCCGGACTACTCATCACCGCCCACCCGCCGGCCGCTCACCACGCGCGAGACGGTCCAACTGCCGTTGCCGCTTGGCCAGCCAGGATCTGCTCTGGATCGGCAGGAGGTCGAAGCGATCGGCGAAATCGTACTGGCCGAGCTGTTCGCGCGCGTGCACCGGCCAGCTGGGATTCGCGAGCGCCTCACGGCCGAGTGCGACGAGGTCGGCGTGCCCGTCCCGCACGATGGCGTCCGCCTGCGCTGGTTCGGTCACCAGACCCACCGCGACCGTCGGCACGCCGGCGCGGGCCCGTATCTCGCCGGCCCAACCGACCTGGTAGCCGGGTCGGATCCCGTGGGTGTAACTGCCTCCGTAGCCTCCCGAGGAGCAGTCGACCGCGTCAACCCCGAGTGCCCTCAGGCGCCGGGCGAACTCGACGGTCTGCTCGATGTCGATGCCGTCGGTGCCGTTGTCGACGGCTGCGACGCGGACCAGCAACGGCTTGCCGTCCGGCCAGGCGGCCCGCACGGCGTCGACGACCTGAAGAGGGAACCGCATCCGACCCTCGAGGGAGCCGCCGTAGTTGTCTTCACGCGTGTTGCTCAGTGGCGAGAGGAAGGAGTGCAAGAGATACCCGTGGGCCATATGCAGCTCGATGGCGTCCGCACCGACCCGGTGCGCACGCTCGGCGGCGGAGCGCCAGAGATCGAGCTGCGCCGCGAGCTCCTCGGACCGCAGCGCCACGGGGCGCTGCCACCCCTCGAGGTACGGCGCGTCCGTAACCGACCGAATCTCCCACCGGCCCGACGCCGGCCGGTCCGGCTCCGACGCCCACGGCGGGAGCGTAGCCGCCTTCGGGCCGGCGTGGGCGAGCTGGATCCCGAAGCGCGCGCCCGCCCCGCGCACACAGTCGGCGATCCGGCGCAACGGGTCGATCTGGTCGTCGCTCCATAGCCCGAGGTCACCGTAGGTCAGCCGCCCATCAGCGGTTACCGCGGTGGCCTCGGCCATGACGAGACCGAATCCACCCAGCGCGAACCGCCCCAGGTGGACCAGGTGGTAGTCGTTCGCGAGCCCGTCGGTGGCGGAGTACTGACACATCGGAGAGAGGACCGTGCGGTTGCGCAGGGTGACCTCGCGCAAGGTGAACTCGTCGAAGAGTCGTGCCCCGGTATGGCTCATCGGACATCCCTCCGGGCTAGATTCGATCGAGCGCTCGTTAGGTACCGTAGGCCACGTCCAGATGTCGCGTCAATAGATCAGCACATGTCGTTCAGCCCACCAACCGTTCTTTGTGATGGAAAGGATTCATGCCATGGTCGCAAGCGCCCCGACCGCGCTCGAGCGCAGGGCCTACCGAAACGCCGTCGACGCCGCGGTTCGCATACTCGATCGACTTGCGGTGATCGAGCCCGACGCCGACACGCTGAGAAAATGCGAGAGAGCCCTGACGCAGGTGGAGGATGCCCTGCGATCGCTGCCAACTCTGCCTGAGGACGTGGAAGCACCCGCGCATGCGCCCGGAAACCCTCGTTTCAACCCCGCGGAGCGCGGTCTCGTCCCGGCATTCGCCATCGACGCCGGGGATACTGGGCAGCTGGTCGGACGCGTTCAGTTCAGCCCTCGGTTCGGCGGCACCGCATCCGTTCACGGCGGTGCGCTCAGCCTCTTCTTCGACGACGCGCTCGGAATGGTCGCCAACGGATCCGTGACCGGCGGCGTAGCCCGCACCGCCTTCCTCCGAATCGACTACCGGAGCTTGGCTCCGTTGGATGTCGAGCTCCACTGCCGGGTCTGGATCGAGGCCGTGGATGGCCGCAAGCGCTTCATCCGCGGCGAACTGTGCCACGGTGACAGGCTGGTCGCCGAGGCAGAAGGCCTGTGGGTCGCCCCGCGTACGCGCTGATCTCAGCCGACCGGGGCAACAGCATCACGCAGAGTAGTTCGGGATCCGTTGTTCGAGCGTGGCCCGGCGCGCCTCCACCGAATCAGGATGACCCGAAAGCTCCCGGGTGAGGCCCTGTTCAAAGGTGTAGCCGGGCTGAAGATCCAGGAGCTCGATGGCGTTCAAGCTGCGCTTGGCCATCCGGATCGCGGCCGAGCTGTGCCGGACGATGCGGCCTGCGTGCTCGCGAGCCCGAGCGACCACCACTTCCGGCGAGGTCACCTCGAGGACAGCACCCAACGCCTCGAGCCGGCGCACATTGATCGGCTCCCCGGTCAGATACATCCAGCGCAGAATCGGCTCGGGCACCAGGCGGGCGAGGTGACGGGCGCCACCCATGATTCCGACGCCGATCTCCGGAGTACCGAACCGCGCGTTGTCTGCGGCGACCACGAAGTCGCACGAGGCGGCGATCGCGAGGCCGGTGCCCACCGCCGCGCCCTGTACCGCGCCGACCACGGCGACCGGGCAGTCCTGGATGGCAAAGAACGCGGCGCGGACCTCGGCCATCCTCTCGTCGGAGTTCTCCGGGGTCAGCGTCCCGAACTCGTGCAGATCATTACCCGCGGAGAAGTGGCGACCCCGGCCAGCAAGCACGATAGCCTTCGTGCTGGGGACGTAGGTGTCGTGAGACGAGAAAAACGCCTCGATTTCACGATACATGGCCTGCGAGACCGAGTTTACCGGTGGACGCGCGAGCCAGACGGTGGTAATGGCGCCACTGATTTCAATCTCGATATGCTCGAACGCATTCTCGAGAAGCATGCTGTCACCAGTCCTCACGGATGAGGACGACGTTTCGTTGACCATCCTGCTCGAACTCCCTGTGCGCGGCGTGAATGTTCTTCATGGGGAAGATGCTCGTCGTCTCGAGGGTGAGGACGGCCGCGCCCAAGAGCTCGACCAACTCCTCAAGATCGGCGCCGGACTCCTCGGTGACGAGGACGGTGCGGCGCTGCGACCGTCGCGCGAGCACGTCACGCGCGGGCGCACGGTCGGGGACAAGGCAGATGTAGAGGCCGCCGTCGACGAGCGCCGGCGAGAAGTCGGCTCCGGCTGCGTCGATGACCACGTCGACCGAACGGGTCGGCGGCTGGCCGACGTGTGGGGTGAACAGCTCATGGGTCGGCAACTGATCCACCTGTTCCGGGCGACGCACCAGCCCGTGGACCCGCGCACCCCGGTCGAGCAGCAGCTCGACGGCGAGACGACCGACGGAGCCGGCTGCCCCGCAGACGAGGACGGCCGTCCCCGGCCCCGGCTTCGCTCGCTGGACCGCCTGGTAGGCGGTGAGACCGGCGAGGGGGAGTCGGGCCAGCGGGAGCGGATCCACGTTCGCGGGTAGGCGCGCCACGGACGTCCGGGGCAGGCAGACGCGCTCGGACCACGTGCCTACCCCCGTGAGCGCCACGGCCGACATGGCGAGTACCTGTGTGCCTGGGGCCAGGTCAGTCACCTCCGCACCCGTTTCGACGACCGTCCCGGCGAGGTCGTATCCCAGGGTGAAGGGATAGGCCCCCCGCAGTGGCACGACAGCGCCGGTGCGGATCTTGACGTCGGCGGGGTTGATGGACGACGCGATCAACTCGATCTTCACCTCGTCCGGCCGCGGCGTCAGATCCTCGACGGACCGCACGACCAGGGACGTGATCCCACCCGGCGCCTCCACCTGGACCGCGAGCATCTCCATCACCCTCCGCTCGCTATGATGAATCGTGCGCTCGTTAGAATCTACCATCCACGTCGCCTTGATCGAGCTCACCGCCCACGTCCCTCTCACCCACCGCCGGCCGGGGCGTGCGGGCCGCGACCGCCCGGACGACGGTGGCCAGTGCGCAGGTCCCGCAGGTCCCGCAGGTCCCGGTGTTCCACACCGTCGACGTCACCGCGACCATGGAACTGCTCGACCAGCTCCGCGAGCTGCCGGAGTTCGCCGAGCTACGCTCTCCATGCGGCTACGGCGGGCGATCAGTCGAGGTAGATCGGGTCGTCGGGGTCGTCCGGGCCGTCCGGTTTCGTCAGCGCGGCGAGATCAAAGAAGCCGCCGCCGCCGTCGCGGAGCTCTGCGGCGAGTTCGGCCGGGTTCGTGGTAATCAGCGGTGTTCGAACGGCTGGAGATCGTCTACACGACACTATTCGAGCGGGCTCCCGCGCTCGCGCTGGCGGTGCCCGAGGCGGAGCTGACGTACAAGTACCACTCGATCCAGGCGTTAGGTCCGGCTGAGATGCCGATCACCTGGTAGGAGCGCCGGCGGTCGCCAAGTGAGCGCGAGTCCCGGCCCCCCGCCAAAGAGATACACGCGAGGTCCACTCCGCGTCGGCGCACGGAGACCTCGGCTCCCGAACTGCTTTCGTAGCCGTCTACCAGTGCAAACGGCACGATGGCGCCCAGCGGCTGGCCGCACGGACCCGAAGCCTCATGACCTTCCACCCGGAAAGCGGGCGGTCAGCTCCACCGTTTTTGCAGGTCAGCCGGGGTTCGACGTGAACCGCCACCGGGATCGCATGGCGTCGTTGCCACACCCGCTGCCATATAACGATCAAAAGATGATCGAAAAATCCGACATTTCCGCAGGTCAAATGGGTGGGCAGGGGCGGGGTCGAACCGCCGACCTTCCGCTTTTCAGGCGGACGCTCGTACCGACTGAGCTACCTGCCCCGGGTTGTGCGGGATCGTAGGAGCCGAAACGAGCTTCCGGCCATACGAACGCGGTCCCGACGGGATTCGAACCCGCGACCTCCGCCTTGACAGGGCGGCGTGAACTCCAGACTTCACCACGGGACCATGCTCTTACAGCGATCTTCACTTGTCGTCCCGGCGGCCCGCGAGGTGCAGTCCGTCAGGATCTGGAGGTCATGCTACACGACGGCGGGCGGAGCGGAACCGGTGGGGACGGTGGATTCTTGCCCAACGCTCCCGGCACCCAGGCACTCGCCCGACGCTACCCGGACACGACGGGTCGGACGGACGCGGCGGAGGGCCGCCGGACGCGGGCGATCGGCTCCTGGCGCCGGCCGGCACCACACGGACGGGTTCGCCGGGGCGCCCGTTCGGGCCATGACCCCGCCGGGGAGGCCACCCGGCGAGGCGATGGAGTGCCGTCCCTCGCGGGCGGCAGGTCATCCAGCGCCGCCGGCCGTCGACCCCCGGGTCCCTCTCTCCAGCCGCAGGTGGATCCCCTGTTCCTCGGCCGCAGGCGAGGGCGTGGGCACCCCCGTTTGGGCTACCCAACGCGGCCGGCCCGTTCCGCGGGGCACTCCCGGGCGTGTCCCAGCACGCATATCCTTGGACATCCGAGCGTGTACGACGGCAGCCCGGGCGAGATGCCCGTTCCGCTCGCCGGCCCTGCGGACCGGGGCCGGCCCGGTTCGGCAACGCGCCATCCCGTCGCGCCATGCCACATCCCGGGAGGAGGCCGACGGCGATGCCCTCCACGGACAGGCTCGTGGAGTCGGCGCGCGGCCCGGCCATCAGTGTCCGGCATCCCCCGCGAGGCGACGCCCGTGGCAAGCTCGCCGCGCAGGTCGCCTGGCGGATCGAGGACGACATCGTCCGCGCGGGCTGGCCGGTCGGCACGGTCATCGGCTCCGAGCCGACGCTGATCGAGCGTTACAAGGTGAGTCGGGCGGTGTTCCGGGAGGCCGTGCGGATCGTCGAGCACCACCAGGTGGCGACGATGCGCCGGGGGCCGTCCGGCGGGCTCATCGTCCGCGCGCCGGACGAGGTGGCGGTGACGACCGCGCTCGGCGTCTACCTGGAGTACGTCGGTGTCACCATCGAGTCGATCCTGCGGGCGCGGTTCATCATCGAGTCGCTGGCCGCCTCCCTCGCGCCGGCGCGGATCACCGAGGACGGCATCCGCACCCTGCGGGAGATCATCGCCCGGCGGGAGACGGCGGACCCGACCGAGTTCGGCTCCCACCACCAGCTGCACCACGCGATCGCGGCGGCCACCGGCAACCCGGTGCTGGTGCTGTTCGTCGACGTGCTCAACTCGCTGACCTTCCGCTACGCCGCCCACCAGTACGCCACGACCCGCAGCAGCGCCTCACCGGCGCGGCGCGCCCAGGTCGCCGAGGAGGTGCACCGCAACCACGCCGCGATCGCCGAGGCCGTGATCGGCGGCGATGCCGCCCGCGCCCAGCACCTCGCGGCGGTGCACCTGGAGGCCATGTACGAGTGGATGACCACCCCGATCGCCGCCGACGGTCCCGACCGGGCCGGGTCCGAGGGCACGGCCACGAACCGAGACACGGCCACGAACCGAGACACGGCGGCAAACGGACGCGTGGCGACGCAAGGAGGTACAGGCGCGCCTGAAGGCACTGCCACCGGCGAGGGCGGGGCGGCTGGTGAGGGCGGGGCGAGCGTGCGGGCGGGGGGGCGGCGGATCCGACCCGGCGAACCGGGCCTGGGATCGGGTCCGGGTCCGGGCGGGACGATGCCGGCGGGCAAGCTCGCCGAGACGGTCGCGGGGCGCATCCGCGACGACGTGGCCCGCGACGGCATTCCCGTGGGGGTGGTCATCGGCTCGGAGAGCGACCTGCTGGCCCGTTACGGGGTAAGCCGGGCGGTGCTGCGCGAGGCCGTCCGGCTGCTCGAATACCACTCGGTGGCGCAGATGCGTCGCGGTCCCGGTGGCGGCCTGGTCGTCACCGAGCCCGACCCGGCGGCGACCGTCGAGGCGACCGCGCTGTACCTGGAGTACAGCCAGGCCAGCGTCGACGACCTGCGGATCGTGCGCGACGCGCTGGAGCTGAGCTGCGTCGACGTCCTCATCGAACGCCGCGGGCCCGAGCTCACCGCCCGGCTCGAGGAGCTGCTCGTCGCCGACGCCTGCGAGGTGCCCGGCGGCCCCGCCGACGCCGGGCACCACCTGCACATGGAGCTGGCCCGCCTGACCGGCAACGAGGCGCTGGCGTCGTTTGTCCGGGTGCTCACGGCGATCTGGCGGCGGCACGTCGACGGTTCCCGCCCCGCCCCCGCGATCGGCGACGGCGAGGCGGCGGCCGGCGGGTGCGGTCAGGCCGTGCGCGAGGCCCGGACCGCGCACCGGGCGATCATCGACGCCATCATCGCCGGCGACCGCGGGCTCGCCCGGCACCGGATGCGGCGCCACCTGGAAGCCGTCAGCGACTGGTCGCGCTGAGCCCCGGGCTTCTCGGCTGATCCGCACCGGGCGGCCGGCTGGGGTCCCGGGCCACAACCGCCCCCTCAGTCCAGGTCCAGCAGTCCAGGTCCAGCCATGACGATCTTGGTGTTCCGCGGAACCGCGCCACGCGCGCCGTCGGACGCGAGCCCGACCCACCTCCACATCCGGGTCCGGGTCCGGGTCCCAATGGTGGCGGGACTTTGTGACCGACGTTATGGGGCTCGGTGCGTCGCACCGCGAAACGGACCCGGTGAGTCCACGTAGTATGTGGACTCGGCGAGTCCGTTTCCCGCCTCCCTTCCGCCGGTGACGTCGACGCACCGGACCCGCATGCGGAGCACCCAAGGAGCACCATGAGCGTGGTTGAACCGCGCCCGAAGCCCGGGCGCACCCTGACCGTCCTCCTGCTGGCCGCGATGTCGTTCGCCCTGGCGCAGACGACCGTGGCCCCGGCGATCCCGGACATGGCCCGCGAGCTCGACTCCTCCGTCAGCAACGTCACCTGGACGATGAGCGGCTACCTGGTGGCCGCGGCGGTGCTCACGCCGATCATCGGCCGGCTCGGCGACATGTTCGGCAAACGGCGGATGTTGGTGATGTCTCTGGCGATCTTCGCGCTCGGCGGGGTCGTCGCGGCGCTGGCGGCCCAGCTTCCGCTGGTGATCGTCGGGCGGATCCTGCAGGGCGCCGGCGGCGGCATCTTCCCGTTGTGCTTCGGCATCATCCGCGACGAGTTCCCGGTGGAGAAGCGTTCGGTGTCGATCGGGCTGATCTCCGCGGTCACCGGGCTCGGCGGCGGGCTCGGCCTGGTGCTCGGCGGGCTGTTCGTCGACCACGCCACCTACCACTGGATCTTCTGGAGCGGCGCGGCGATGGCCGCTCTGGCCGCCGTCGGTTCCCAGCTGCTGATCCCCGAGTCGCCCACCCGTGTCCCCGGCCGCATCGACGTCGTCGGCACGCTGCTGCTCAGCGTCGGCCTCGCGCTGCCGCTGCTGGCCATCAGCCAGGGCAAGAGCTGGGGTTGGACGAGCCCGACGACCCTCGGCATGATCATCGGTGGCATCGTCGTGCTCGCCGGGCTGCTCGCCTTCGAACGGCGCCAGGCCGAGCCGCTCATCGACGTGGCCATCCTCGCCCGGCGCTCGGTGCTCACCACCAACGTCTCGACCCTGCTGGTCGGGTTCGGGATGTTCGGCGCCTTCCTGCTCATCCCCCAGCTGGCCCAGACCCCGAAGGCCAGCGGCTACGGCTTCGGCGCGAGCGCCACGACCGCCGGCCTGCTGATGGTGCCCGGCGCACTGATGATGCTGGTCACCGGCCCGCTGGCCACGGTCATCAGCCGGCGCTTCGGCGGCCGCGCGGCGCTGTTCACCGGCAGCCTGCTCGCCACGGTCGGGCTGGTCCTGCTCGCCGGCGTCCCCGGTTCGCAGGGCGCGCTGATCGTGGAGTGCATAGTCCTGTTCGGCGGGATCGGGATGGTGTTCGCGGCCATCCCGAACCTCATCGTCGACGCCGTCCCCGCCGCGAAGACCGGTGAGGCCACCGGGGTGAACACCCTGCTGCGCTCAGTGGGCGCGTCGCTGGGCTCACAGATCTGCGCCAGCATCCTCGTCTCCCAGGCGGACGCCACCGGGCTGCCGACCTCCGACGCCTACCAGACGGCGTTCGTGGTCTCGGCGGTCGTCGCCCTCGTCGCCGGCCTCGCCGCGCTCACCCTGCCCGGCCTGCGTCACGGCCGGCACGAGGCACAGCCCACCGAGGTCGCCGCCACCCCGCGGGTCGCGACGATCCCCGCCCAGGGCGCCACAGCCGTCGACGCGGCCCGCGCCAACGCCGTCGCACCCGCCGCCTCCGGCGGCTGACCGCCTCCCATCGCCGGCCGACCACGAGCCCTTCACGGCTACCCGTCCGGGCCCGACCGCTTCCCGCGGCCGGGCCCGCAGCGGCCTGATGTGCTCCAATGTTCCCGTGACGACGTCCGAGATGCGCAGGTCGGACGCGCGGCGTAACCATGAGCGGGTCGTCCGGGCCGCGGTCGAGGTGTTCTCGGAGCTCGGGTTGTCGGCGACCGTGCCGGACGTGGCCGCCCGCGCCGGCGTCGGCAAGGCGACCGTCTACCGCAACTTTCCCAGCCGCGACGAGCTGCTGACCGCCGTCGTCGAACGCCAGCTCCAGTGGTTCGACACGATCGCCACGACCGCGCTGCACGACCCCGACCCGGCGACCGGCTTCGAGATGCTGATCACGAGCTGGTTCGACCGGCTCGTCGCGAACCGGCTGGTCCAGGACGTGATGCGGTTGCGGACCCTGGCCAGCGCGGAGATCCAGATCGATCGCATCACGACCCTCGTCGACCGGGTGGTCGTCCGCGCGCAGCGGGCCGGCGCGGTGCGCCTCGACGTCACCCCCGCCGACCTGCGCACGATGATGAGCGGCTGCGCCCAGCGCCTGGTCGAGACCGGTCAGCAGGACATCGACAGCCGGCTGCGGTTCACCCGCCTCATCCTCGACGCCTTCCGCCCGCCGGCCACCGCGGCCACCCCGGCCGTGCCGGCCGCCTGAACGGGGGGTGAGCGTGGGGGGTCTGGTCGCCGAACTGACGGCGGTCCGGCACGGGCAGAGCGTCGCGAACGTCGCGTTCCCGGCGGCGCGGGCGGCGGGTCGGCTCGACGCGGGCGTGTCGGGGCGGGACGCCGACGTCGAGCTGACGCCGCTGGGACGCGCGCAGGCCGCCGCGCTCGGCCGGGCGCTGGCCGCCGAGCCGCCGATCATCCGGCCGCCCGAGGTCGTCGTCTGTTCGCCCTACCTGCGCGCCCGCCGCACCTATGAGATCGCCGCCGAGGCGGCGGCCCGCGGGGGCCTGGCGCTGCCCGAGCCGGTGATCGACGACCGACTGGTGGACCGGCTGATGGGCCGGTTCGAGCTGATGACGAGGGCCGCGATCGACGCCCGCTTCCCCGCGGAGGCCGAGCGTCGGCGCGCGTCCGGGCAGTGGGACTACCGGCCGCCGGGCGGGGAGAACTTCCCCGACATCGCCCGCCGGCTGGGCGCGCTGCTGACCGACCTGCACCACGACCACGCCGACCGGCGGGTCCTCATCGTCGCGCACGACGCCGTCGTGGTCATGCTGCGCCAGCTCGTCGAGGGGCTGTCCTACGACGAGCTGGGCCGGATCGCCGCCGAGGGCGGCATCCGCAACGCCGGGATCACCCGCTTCACCCGCGACGGCGATCAGCTCACCCTCGCCGAGTTCAACACCGCGACCCATCTCGCGGGCGTCAGCGCGGACGGAGCGGCCTGACCAGCAGCGCGGACCGACCTTCACGGCGATCTGATCCACGGCGACCTGATCCACGGGGAACCTGATCCGCGGGGCGGCCTGACCTGTCGGGGCGGCCGGCATGGCCGGTCAGCGGTGTTCCCGGCGCCAGACGACCTTGAGCCCGGACCAGTTCTCGTCGAGCGCGGCGACCTTGGTGTCGACCAGGCCGCGCGGCAGGGCGACCTCGCGGATGAGGTTCTCGCTCACGTCGCTGCGATGACCGGCGGCCCGCCGGGGCCAGGCGATCCACAGGGCGCCCGCGGGCCGGATCGCCTCAGCGACCGCCGCCACGGCCGCGTGGACGTCGACCTCCCGCCGGCAGAACGCGACGCACACGTCAATCGCCGCCAGGCCCCCGCCGTCGCCGCCGTCGCCGGTGGCGGTGCCGTCGGTGCCGTCGGTGCGCAGATCGGGGATGTGCACCGGCTCGACGCCCTCGGGCAGCTCCGGCACCGCCCACCCGGGCGGCGCGGCGAGGATCACAAGCCGGTGTCCCGGCTTCACCCCCAGCTTGCGGGCCAGCGGCGTCCCGGAGTAGCCCGCCCGTCCGACGATGCCCGATCCCATCGCACTCCCTCTCCTCGGCGTCACGCAGCAGGAAGCTGTCGCCACGCGATCACGCCGGCACGGTATCGTCGTTGTCAGGTCGAGAGGCGCTGCAACGGACCCAGGTCCGCCACGCTCGGCCCGCACCGGTCACCAAGGGCGCCTCCCACAACAGGGAGGTGTCTCATGGCTGGAACCGCTTCCGTCGGTGAGGTGGCGGGTCGCCCCGGTACTCGTGACAGCGCGTCCGCGCTGCGGGCGCTGCTCGCGCAGCGGGTGGTCGTTCTGGACGGCGCCTGGGGCACGATGCTGCAGAATGCCGGCCTCACCCCGGCGGACTACCAGCTCGACTCGCTGCGTGACCATCCCAAGGACGTGACCGGCGACCCGGACCTGCTGAACCTGACCCGGCCGGACATCATCCTCGACGTGCACCGGCAGTACCTGGCGGCGGGCGCGGACATCACCACCACGAACACCTTCACCGCGACGAGCATCGGCCAGGCCGACTACGGCCTGGAGTCGCTGGTGCGGGAGATGAACCTGCGCGGGGCGCAGCTGGCCCGGCAGGCCGCGGACGAGGCGGGCGGGCGGTTCGTCGCCGGCTCCATCGGCCCACTCAACGTCACCCTGTCGCTGTCCCCGCGGGTGGAGGACCCGGCGTACCGGGCGGTGACCTTCGACCAGGTCCGCGCCGCCTACGCCGAGCAGATCCAGGCCCTCGCCGACGGCGGGGTGGACCTGCTGCTCATCGAGACGATCTTCGACACGCTGAACGCGAAGGCCGCGATCGCCGCGGCCCGCGAGGTCGCGCCGCAGCTGCCGCTGTGGATCTCGGTGACGATCGTCGACCTGTCCGGGCGGACCCTGTCGGGGCAGACGGTCGAGGCGTTCTGGGACTCCATCGCCCACGCGAACCCGCTGGTCGTCGGCGTGAACTGCTCGCTGGGCGCCGAGGAGATGCGCCCCCACGTCGAGGCGCTGGCCCGCATCGCCGGCACCTACACCGCCTGCCACCCGAACGCCGGGCTGCCCAACGCCTTCGGCGGCTACGACCAGACGCCGGAGGAGGCCGGCCGGCTGATCGGCGAGTTCGCCGCCGCCGGCATGGTCAACATCGTCGGCGGCTGCTGCGGGACGACGCCGGCGCACATCGCCCGGATCGCCGCCGCCGTCGACGGGACCGCGCCCCGCCAGGTGCCCACGCCGACGCCGCGGACCAGGTTCAGCGGCCTGGAACCGTTCGAGATCGGCGAGGACACCGGCTTCGTCATGATCGGCGAACGGACCAACGTCACCGGCTCGGCGCGGTTCCGCCGCCTCGTCGAGGCCGACGACTACCAGGCCGCCGTCGACGTCGCCCTGGAGCAGGTCCGCGGCGGGGCGAACCTGCTCGACGTCAACATGGACGCCGACCTGCTCGACAGCGAGCAGGCGATGACGACGTTCCTGAACCTGCTGGCCACCGAGCCGGAGGCCGCCCGCCTGCCGATCATGATCGACAGTTCGCGGTGGAGCGTGCTGGAGGCCGGGCTGCGCTGCGTGCAGGGCAAGGGCGTGGTCAACTCGATCAGCCTCAAGGAGGGCGAGGAGGTCTTCCTCGACCACGCCCGGCGCATCCGCGACTTCGGCGCCGGCGTCGTCGTCATGGCCTTCGACGAGCAGGGCCAGGCGGACACCACCGAGCGCAAGGTGGCGATCTGCGGGCGTGCCTACGACCTGCTCACCGGCAAGCTTGGTTTCCCGGCCACGGACATCATCTTCGACCCGAACGTACTCGCCGTGGCCACCGGCATTCCCGAGCACAACGGCTACGCCAAGGCGTTCATCGACGCCCTTCCGCTGATCAAGCAGCGCTGCCCGGGGGTGCGGATCAGCGGCGGGATCTCGAACCTGTCGTTCTCCTTCCGCGGCAACGACGTCGTCCGCGAGGCGATGCACTCGGCGTTCCTGCTGCACGCGGTGCGCGCCGGGCTCGACATGGGCATCGTGAACGCCGGCCAGCTCGCCGTCTACGCCGACATCCCCGCCGAGCTGCTCGAACTCGTCGAGGACGTGCTGTTCGACCGGCGCGAGGACGCCACCGACCGGCTCGTCGCCTTCGCCGAGACGGTCAGTGGCAAGGGCACGCAGCGGGTCGTCGACCTGTCCTGGCGCGAGGCGCCGGTCGCGGCGCGGCTCTCGCACGCGCTCGTGCACGGCATCGTCGACTTCATCGAGGCCGACACGGAGGAGGCGCGGGCCGCCGCGGCGCGCCCCCTCGACGTGATCGAGGGCCCGCTGATGGACGGCATGAAGATCGTCGGCGACCTGTTCGGTTCGGGGAAGATGTTCCTGCCGCAGGTCGTGAAGAGCGCGCGGGTGATGAAGCGGTCGGTGGCCTACCTGGAGCCGTTCATGGAGGCCGAGAAGGCGCAGGCCGCCCTCGACGACAGCGCCGCGGGCCGGCCGGCTGCCCGGCGCGGCAACGGGAAGGTTGTGCTCGCCACCGTCAAGGGCGACGTCCACGACATCGGCAAGAACATCGTCGGCGTCGTGCTCGGCTGCAACAACTACGAGGTCATCGACCTCGGCGTGATGGTCCCCGCCAAGGTCATCCTCGACACCGCCGTCGCCGAGGGGGCGGACGCGGTCGGCCTGTCCGGCCTGATCACGCCGTCGCTGGACGAGATGGTCGCGGTCGGCGCCGAGATGCAGCGCCGCGGGCTGAGGCTGCCGCTGCTCATCGGCGGCGCCACCACCTCCCGCCAGCACACCGCGGTGCGCATCGCCCCGGTCTACGAGGCCACCACCGTCCACGTGCTCGACGCCTCCCGCGTCGTCGGGGTGGTCTCGGACCTGCTCGACGCCGAGCGGGCCGAGCAGCTCGACGTGCGCAACCGGGCCGAGCAGGCGCGGCTGCGCGAGCAGCACGAGAACCGCCGGGCGCAGCCGCTGCTCGGTCTGGAGCAGGCGCGGGCCAACCGCGAGCAGGTGTCCTTCGACGAGCTGCCCGTCCCCGCCTTCACCGGACGCCGCATCGTCACGCCGGACCTCACCGCGCTGCGCGAGATGATCGACTGGCAGTTCTTCTTCCTCGCCTGGGAGCTGAAGGGCAAGTTCCCCGCGATCCTCGACGAGCCGGTCGCCCGCGAGCTGTTCGACGAGGCGAACGTGCTGCTCGACCAGATCATCAAGGATGGCAGCCTGCAGGCGAAGGGCGTCTACGGCTTCTGGCCCGCCTTCGCCGACGGCGACGACCTGGTGATCGAGGCCGGCGAGGTGGCGGGCGCCCGCGACGGGGTGCTGCGGCTGCCGATGCTGCGCCAGCAGACGACGAAGCCCACCGGCCGGCCCAACCGCAGCCTCGCCGACTACGTCGCGCCCGCCGGTGACCACCTCGGCGGCTTCGCCGTGGCCGTCCACGGCGCGGACACGCTCGCCGCCGAGTTCGAGGCGCGCCAGGACGACTACCGGTCGATCATGGTGAAGGCGCTCGCGGACCGGCTCGCGGAGGCGTTCGCCGAGTACATCCACCTGGCCGCGCGCCGCGAGTGGTTCGAACCGGACGCCGAGCCGAGCCTCGCGGACCTGCACGCGGAGCGCTTCCGTGGCATCCGCCCGGCGCTCGGCTACCCGGCCAGCCCCGACCACAGCGAGAAGCAGGCGCTGTTCGACCTGCTCGACGCCGGCCAGGCCGGCCTGGGCCTGACCGAGTCGTTCGCGATGACCCCGGCGTCGGCCGTCAGCGGGATCATCTTCGCCCATCCCGAGTCGAAGTACTTCACCGTGGGGCGCATCGGCCGGGACCAGGTCGAGGACTACGCCCGCCGGCGCGGACTCGGCGTCGGCGACGTCGAGCGCTGGCTGCGCCCCAACCTCGCCTACGACCCCGCCTAACAACGGCAACAACAGCGACGACACCAAGGGACGACCGGCCGTAATCGGCCGCACAATCGGCCCCTCGGCTCGGCGGAACGACATCGCCGGGCCGAGGGTGCATATCCGCGGCGGTTTATCCACGGTCGGGCGCGGCCGCTGCGGCAGCCGTCGGCGGAGCCGCCCTTACGCGCGTGACCGGTCGAACACCCGTGACCGAACCGCGTTTTCACACGTTCGGGTGTTTTATGTTTACGATACGCCCAGGTTCTTATACGTTCCGTTTCGCGTCAGGAAAGATCGGCAGTGCTGCCACGATTGGTCGCCGCCGAATCCAGTACGTACCCGGAATATGTGGAGGACCTGCCATTATGGCCGATCACGTCTCGTCCACGATCGTCATCAAGGCCCAGCCCGCGGCGATTCTGGCCGTCATCGCCGACATCAGCCGGTATCCCGACTGGTCGGAGCCGGTGAAGTCCGCGGAGGTCATCGAGACCACGCCGGCCGGCCTGCCGGCGAAGGCCCGTTTCCAGGCGAAGACGACCTTCGGCAAGGAGGACTACGCCCTCGTCTACGACTGGGTCGGTCCGAACTCCGTCACCTGGACGATGCTCGAGTCGGACCGGGTGCGCACGCTGGACGGCAGCTACACGCTGACCGATCTCGGCGACGGCAGCACCGAGGTGACCTACGACCTGACGGTCGAGCTGAAGGTGCCGATCCCCGGCCTGCTGCGCCGCAAGGCGGAGGACAAGCTGGTCGAGTCCGCCCTGTATGACCTGAAGACCCAGGTCGAGCGGTAGGCCGTCGAGCGGTAGGTCACCGCCCGCCACCGGGCGGCCCACCGATCAGGGGAAAGTGTGACCCCGGTGCCGTGGCGGCATCGGGGCCATCCCGACCGGGCATGTCCCCACGGTGCGCCGCCTCGACGTCTCCGCCGCAGCCGTGCGGCGCGTGCGGGCGTGGACAGCCCTGGCGCTGGCCGTGGCGATGGTGTGCTGGCCGGTGGCGGTCGTGGCGCTGACGACGAACCTCACCGTCCAGCGCGCCGCCTACTACCGGCAGGCCGTCGACGAGACCGACCTCTACCGCCGGCTCTACGACGAGGTGCTGGCCGACCCGGCGCTGGCCGGCGTCACCCGGGACCTGCTCGCCGGGCTGCCCGTCCCGCCGGACGTCGTCGTCGACAACCTGCGGCTGGTCGCGCCGGCGGCGGCGGTGCGCGGCGCCGTGGACTCCCTCAGCGCCCAGATCTCGGGTTATCTCGCCGGCCAGCGCCCGGCGCTGACGCTCAGCGTCGACCTGCGCCCGACGTTCGCGGCGATCGCGAAGCTCGCCACCATCTACCTGGCCGGGCAGGTGTCGGGCACGCCGACCTTCCAGGCCCACGACGTCGCCGCCGTCACGCAGGTGCTGGTCGGCGGCCTCGACCAGATGGCACAGGGACGCCGACCCGCCGGAATCCCCACGATGGACCTGACGGGCGAGCAGGCCGACCAGATCGGCTCGGTGCTGCTGGCCCGGCTCCCCGACGCCGAGCGGGCCCGGGTCGGCGGCCAGGTCGTCGGCCTGCTGAGACAGGGGAAGGTGCCGGCCGCGCTTGCCGTGGTCGGGCCCCTGCTGTTCCAGGGCGACGAGGCGGCGCTGGCCGACCTGCGCCGGCGGCTGGCCGGCGACCAGCTCGACCTGGGCACGCCGCTGGCCCGTGCGCACGAGTCGGCCGGCGTGGGCCTGCTGCACGTGCTGCACGACCTGGGCCGCTACGGCACGGTCACCGTGGGAGCGCTGTTCGCGGCCGTGGCCGTGCTGGCGGTCCTGCTCGCCGCCCGCCGCGCCCGCTGCCGGCGCGGCGACACGATCCTGCTGGTTGCCGGGGGGATGGTGGTCGGCGGGGCCGCCGCGCTGCTGCTCGGCCTGCTGCTGCCCACCCTGGTCGGCGACCCGACGGCCGGCGTGGTCGGCGCCAACCCGACGCTGCCTCTGCGGGCGCGGGATCTGCTGCACGACCTGCAGGCAAACATGATCGGCAGCATCCGCACGGTGTGGAGCCAGGTGGCCGCGGGAGTGGCGCTGGCGGGGTGCCTGCTCGGTCTCGTCGGCCTGTTCGTGCGGCGCCGGCGCCGGCCGTTCACCCGGCGCCGGTCGGTGGTCATGGCGGCGTCCGCGGCGGTGCTGCTGAGCTGCTCGTGGCTGGTGACACCGGCGCGGTTCGGCGGGGAGGCGGCGAGCTGCAACGGTGGCCGGGGGCTGTGCGGGCTGCGCTACGACGAGGCGGTCTACGCCGCCAGCCACAACGCCATGGCCTCCAGCGCCGCCGACTTCGTCGGTGCGACGCAGGATCCGGACCTCGTCGGCCAGCTCGACACCGGCGTGCGGGCGCTGCTGCTCGACGTGCAGCACTGGACGACGCCGACGCAGGTGGAGACCTTCCTGGCGGGCCTGCGCCCGCGGGAACGCGACGCGCTGGCGCCGCTGGCCCGGGGGGCCCGCTCGGCCCGGCCCGGCCTGTGGCTGTGTCACAGCGTGTGCCAGTTCGGCTCGGTGAACCTCGAGGACGCCCTGCGCTCGGTCGACGACTGGCTGGCACGCAACCCGTCCGAGGTCGTGACGCTGATCCTGCAGGACTCGGTGCCACCCGGGGAGGTGATCGCCGCCTTCCGCCGGGTCGGGCTGCTGCACCGGATCGTGACGCCCCCCGCGGACCCGCACGGGCGCTGGCCGACGCTGGGGCACCTGGTCGCGACCGACCGCCGGCTGGTGGTCTTCGCGGAGAACGCCGACGTGCCGAAGACCTGGTATCGGCGGTTCTTCCGGTACGGGGCGGACACGCCGTTCGACGTGCCCTCCCCGGCGGGGTTCACCTGCCGCGTCGGGCGTGGTTCTCGCACCGCGCCGATGCTCCTCGTCAACCACTGGGTGGAGGGCGACGATCCGGGCCGGACCTACGCCGACTCGGTGAACCGGGAACCCGCCCTGCTCGCCCACCTGCGCCGCTGTGAACGGGCTGGCCTGACCCCGACGTTCGTCGCGACCGACTTCACCACCATCGGCGATCTCGTCCCGACGGTGGCCGCGCTGAATGCCCGGCGCAGCCAATCCCCCCGCTGACCCGCCCCTTTTCCGCCGGATCCTCCGAGAGCGCATTTATCAACGGTTTCCGGGGAGTCGCCATCTTTTTCCCAATGGACGACGGCGGGCGGTGGTGCGTACCCGGTCAACCGGTTTATCGCGACGCTCCCGGGTATCCGGGAACGGAAAGTCTCGCCGACCACGGCCAACGGCGCCCCGGACGGAAAGAAGGTCCCGAGATCTCGCCGACCCCACGCCGATCCGCGCACGGCGACCCGGCGACGCCACGGGCGGAGGTGGATACCCGGACGCATCGGCCCACGTCGCCCGCGGCGCCTGGAAGCGCTCGCGGTACGGCCAGGTCCTGGCTGACCCTCGCCGTGCTGGCCGCGCTCGCGATCGCGGTGATCCTCGGCGGCCGGTCGGGCGGCGGCGGGTCCCGGCAGCCCGCCCTGGTGGTCGGCGACTCCATGGTCACCGTCGCCGCCAGGTCCACCGACACGGCCCCGGTCCGTCTCGTCGGCTACTCGGGACTCACCCCCGGCGTCTACGCCGACGCCACCTCGCCGTTGATCTCCGATGACCTGGCGGCGGCGGGCCGGCCGCGCACCGTGGTCCTGAACTGGAACGGCAACAATCCCGGCAACCTCGACGGCACCCAGCTCGTCGCCACCTACCGCACCGAGCTGACCGACCAGATCCGCTGGTACCTGCGCCACGGGGTGCGGCGGATCGTGCTGGCGGCGGCCGTGCCGTCCTCGTTCAACAGCACGTCCGGCCAGGTCGACTGGACGACGCCGGCCTCCCGCCTGCACGGCTGGATGCTGGGCAGCGCACGCCTCAACGACCTGTACCGCGAGCTCGCCGACGAGTTCCCGGGCCGGGTCCACTACTCGGAACGGGCCGCGCGGGCGATCCATCCGGCGATGGCCTTCAACACCGAGCTCAACGGCCACCGGTGCATCGTGGACTTCGTCCATCCCGCGCCGTACTGCGCGCAGCGCTACGCCCGGGCGCTGGTCTCCCTGGCCGCCGGGCACTGAGCCGTCCGCGACACCGAACCGTCCGCCGGCACCGAACCGTCCGCCGGCACCGTGCCGGCTCAGGCCTCCTCCAGCAGGCTCTGGCCGAGGTAGCCGCCGGCCGGCGGTGCCGGCGGGACGGCGAACAGCGCGCTGGCCGTGTGCCGGATGAACGTGTTCAGCGCGTCGGAGGCCGCGAGGGTGCGCTGCACCGGCACGAACGACGTGCGCGGATCGGCCTGGAACGCCAGGAAGAACAGCCCGGCGTCCGGCTCGCCGGCGGCGTCGAGGCCGTCGTCGTAGGAGTAGCCGCGGCGGAACATGGCGACACCGCCGTGGAACTGCGGGTTGGACAGGCGGATGTGGGCATTGTCGGCGATCAGGGGCCGGCCGTCCGGGCCGCGGGCGGCGAAGTCCGAAGCCGTGTCCTCGCCGCCGCCGGCGGCCGCGGGCGGTGCGGACAGCGGCGCCCCGTCGTCGATCCGGCGCCCGACGACCTCGCCGCGGGCGTCCTCGGTCAGCCGTTCCCAGCTCTCCAGCAGCATCCGGATCCGCCGGCACACCAGGTAGGTCCCGCCGCGCATCCAGGCCGGGCCCCCGGCGGCCCACACGGCGAGGTCGAACTGGGCTGAGCCCGGCCGCGGATTGTTCGTGCCGTCGAGCTGCCCCATCAGGTTGCGCGGGGTGGCCGTCGGGTCGGCGGCCGCCGCCGCGGTGCGCTGGAAGCCGCGCTGCACCCAGCGGGGCCGGACCAGGCCGGCGGCGAGCCGACCGAGCTGCCGCGCCGCGGCGAACGCGACCATCGGATCCTCGGCGCAGACCTGGACGGCGAGGTCCCCGCCGCCGCGGGCCGCCTCCAGCCGGTCGCCGGGCAGGGCCGGGATGTCCGCGAGCGGCCCGGGGATGCGCGCGTCGAGGCCCGCCCGGCGCAGCCCCGCCGCCCCGATCCCCACCGTCACCGTCAGCCCCGCCGGCCCCAGGCCCGCCGCCTCCCGACCCATCCCCGCGGCACCGCTCCGGACCACACCGCTCCCGACCACACCGCCCTGGGACACGCCGCCCTGAGGCAGACCGCCCTGAGGCAGACCGCCCTGAGACGCACCTCGCATCAGCGTCTGGCCTCCGTCGGTCCAGGCCCGCAGCACCGCGCCGAGGGCCGCCCGGGCCGCCACCGGATCGGTCGCCGTCAGGTCGTAGGCGGTGAACACCAGGTGGGCGGGCGCGCGCGCGGCGATGCCCGGCTGGTGGACACCGTCGCCCGCCACGGGGGCCAGCACCGCCCGGCGGACCGCTCCGACCGGATCGGCCCGCTCGGGGACCAGCCGCTGCGTCCCCACGGTCACGCCGGTGCCGGCCCCGGCACCCAGGCCGAACAGCCCTGCGCCGGCGAGCACCCGACGCCGGTGCAGCCCGGGTCGGCGATCCACGGCCGGAGCGGCCGGGACGGCGGGCGGAGCGGCCGGGTCGGCGGGCGGAGCGGCCGGGTCGGCGGGCGACGAACCCGGCGCCGGCCGGTCCGACGTCTCCCCGCCGTTCACGCAGCGCTCCCCAACAGCAGCGGCAGGTCGTGGGCGTTGTCGCGGAGGTTGTCGCGGAGGGGAACTCCGTCGGGCATGGGAACTCCAGGTGTGAGGGCGTGGCGGCCGGTACCCGCGCCGTCGGCACGGTCCGGGACGCAGGTGCGGGGATGCCTCGGGGGCGCCGGGGTCGCCTCGGCGCTCGGGATGCCCACTGGCCGCACCGCCCCCTTCGTCACATTCTGTGATCATCTGTGCGCAGAATCATGCCGAGGGGTAGGTACGCTTCTGGGCCGCAGAACCGTGCCGAAACCTCGGCACGATCTGGCCTCGATCTGGCCTCGATCTGGCCGGAAACGGCGGCGGCTGGCGGGCTGGCGGCAGTGGTCGGGCGGCGCGGACACGGCTGGCAGGCCGGTTACCCAGGGTCACGCGAGGTTCGGAGCCACTCGTCCTGGCTCAGGATCGCCGGGGTGAGGCGGACGGTGGGTCCGGGCCGCGTCAGCAGACCTGCGGAGGGCCTCGGCGGACGACGCTGTGGCGCAGCCCGGCCGGGCGCGGCCAGCCGGCGGGCGGCATCGCCGGGCGTGGCCGGCGGCGGGCGATGCCGACCGGAGCGGGGGCGGCCGGCGATCCGAGCAGCCTGCACAGGCCACGGGCGAGCACTCCCACCAGGGCACCGGTGACGCCCACGGCCGCGTCGAGGCGTCGCAGCCACCAGGCGGTCAGCCCCGCCACCAGCAGGTGCGCACCGGACATCGCCAGCAGCCCACCGCCGTGCGCCATCGCGGGCATCAGCGCCGGATGAGGCGCCGCACCACCGACGGTCGCGAGCAGGCCCTCGCGGCGCAGCAGCGCCGTGGCCGCCGTGGCGTGCGCGCCGGGCGCCGCGCACAGCAGCCGGGACAGGTCCGGACCCGAGGCGGCGCCCGGCCACGCACCGAAGGCGGCGTGCAGCCCTGCCTGGGTGGCCGCCATCAGGCCGACGACGAGCGGCAACGACGGGGCCGGACCGGCGCAGACGCCGCTGACCACCGTCACGGCGACCAGGCCGGCGAGCAGCGCCCACGGTGCTGGGGCCGCTCCGTGGGCGGCAACGTGCGCGACCACGCCGAGGGCGACGCACACCGCGCCGAACACGCCGGCCCGCAGGCCTCGCGCGACCGGTCCGGCGGATGCCTCCACGCCGTGACAGTCTAGGTGATCCCCGCCCTGGGTTCTACGACCCGTCGAAGATCGGTGCGCGACGTGAGGTGAGTCCGGGCGCCGATCAGCGGCCGTCGACGCCGCCCGCGCCGGGCTCGGCCAGGCCGGCGTAGGCGTCGGGACGGCGGGTGGCGAGGAACGGGAACAGCGCCAGCCAGTCGCGGCGCTGGTCCAGGTCGAGGTCGGCGACCAGCACCGCCGGGACGTCCCGCGGCGCCCGGACCAGCACCCGTCCGTACGGGTCGCTGATGAACGAGCTGCCGTAGAAGGTCAGGGCGCCCTCCGTGCCGACCCGGTTGATCGTCACCATGAACGTGCCGTTGGCGATCCCATTACCGACGATGACGTTGTGCCACAGCGGTTCGGTGTCGAAGCCGGGATGATCGGGCTCGGAGCCGATCGCGGTCGGGTACACCAGGACGTCGGCGCCGGCGAGCGAGTACGCCCGGGCCAGCTCCGGGAACCACTGGTCCCAGCAGGTGGGAAAGCCGAAGCGCCCCTGCTGCAGCTCGACGACCGGGAAGCTGTCCGCCCCGGCCGGCCCGGGCCGGAAGTACCGGTCCTCGTGGTAGCCGGCGGTGACCGGGATGTGCATCTTGCGGGTGCGGGCGAGCAGCGCGCCGTCCGGCCCGACGACGATGGCGGTGTTGAAACCCAGCCCGTCGGGCCCGTCCGCCCGCTCGTAGAGCGACATGTGCACGGCCACGCCGAGCTCGGCGGCGAGACCGGCGGCGAGGGTGCGCGTCGGCCCGTCGTCGACGCTCTCGGCCAGCGCCGCGGGCCAGGTACCGCCTCCCGCGGGCCGGGCGCCGACCGCCGGGAGGCGCCCGTCCGGCACCCGTACGTCCGGCCCTCGGTCTGTCGGCGGCTGGCCCTCCGGCGGCACGTCGGCGAAGTAGCGCGACAGCGTCAGTTCCTGGAAGCAGACGAGCCGGGCGCCGAGCTCGGCCGCGGCGACCGCGCCCGCCCGCAGCGCGGCGGCGTGCTCGGCCGGGTCGGGATGCCAGCGGTGCTGCACCGCGGCGATCCGCAGCGGCGCGCGCGTCGGCGGCGCCACCCGGGCCGGCGAACCGGGCACCCCGATGCTGGTGATCGTCAGCATCCCCCGATGCTCTCACGCCCGGCACGCCCCGCCGGCCCCCGCCGGCCTCGCCGCACCCCGCCGGCCTCGCCGGCCCGCGCGGCACCACGCCGTGCCCCGCCCCGTCTCGGCTGCGCCCCGGCCGCGCCCCGCCGCCGGTCGGCGGCCGGCGGGTCGCGGACGTCGCGCCTGCGATGATGACCGCCGTGCCCCCCGCTCCCGCCGCCCGTCGGATGCCGGCCGAGTGGGAGCCGCATGCCAGGACCTGGATGGCGTTCCCGCCCCCGAACGACACCTTCGGCGCGCAGGGCTCCCCCGGCCTCGCCGCGGCGCGCTCCGCCTGGGCCCGCGTGGCGACGACGATCAGCCGCCACGAGCCGGTCACCCTGATCGCCGGCCCGGATCAGGGCGCGACGGCGGCCCGGCTGGTCCCCCCCGCCGTCACCGTGATCGAGCTTGCGCTGGACGACGCCTGGATGCGCGACAGCGGCCCGACGTTCACGATCGACGGCGACGGGCACCTGGGCGCCGTCGACTGGGTCTTCAACGGCTGGGGCGCCCAGGACTGGGCGCGTTGGGACGCGGACCGGCTGCTGGCCACGGCCGTCGCCGCGCGGGCCGGCGCGGTGGCACGCCACTCGGCGCTGACGAACGAGGGCGGCGGGATCGCCGTGGACGGTGCCGGCACCGTGCTGCTGACCGAGACGGTCCAGCTCGACCCGCACCGCAACCCCGGCTGGGACCGCGCCCGGGTGGAGGCGGAGCTGCACGCCCAGCTCGGCACGACCCGCGCGATCTGGCTGCCGCGGGGCCTCGCCCGCGACTATGACCGGTTCGGCACCCGCGGGCACGTCGACGTCGTCGCCGCGTTCGTCCGGCCCGGCCTCGTCGCCGTGCACAGCCAGCCCGACCCGGCGCATCCCGACCATGCCACGACCCGGGAGCTGGCCGCGCTGCTGCGGGCCAGCCACGACGCCGCCGGCCGCCCGCTGGAGGTCGTCGAGATCGCGGCGCCCACCGTGCTGGAGGTCGACGGGGGCCCGGCCGGCTACTCCTACCTCAACTACTACGTCGCCAACGGCCTGGTCGTCGCCGGAGTCTTCGACGACCCCCGCGACGCCGACGCCCTCGACCTGCTCGCCCGGCTGTACCCGACCCGCCGGGTCGAACCCGTGGACGCGCGGGTGATCTTCGGCCACGGCGGCGGAATCCACTGCATCACCCAGCAGCAACCCCAGGTCCTGCGCTGACCCGACCGCCGAGCCACCCGCGGCGCGGACGACCCGACCCCTCTTATTGACATCCGTTTTCGGAATCGTTTTCATCAGGGGTGTCCGCTCTGCGAAGTGAGGATCCCGTGCCCGTCATCCCCACCCCCACCCGGCTCGCCGCCGGGGTCGCCGGCCTGGCCCTGCTCGCGGCCCTCCTGGCCGGCTGCGGCTCGTCCTCCGCCGGAAGCGGCAACGCCGGCGCCGGCGGGCGGCTGCCGGTCGTCGCCACGACCAGCCAGGTCGCCGACTTCACCCGGGTCGTCGGCGGGGACCGGGTCCGCGTCGCCCAGTTGCTGAAGCCCAACGTCGACCCGCACGACTACGAGCCCACCCCGGCCGACATCGAGGCGGTCGCCGACGCCAAGGTGCTGGTCGAGAACGGCGTCGGGCTGGAGAGCTGGCTCGACGACGCCGTCGGCGCCGCCGGCTTCGACGGCATCCGGGTCGACGCGAGCCGCGGCGTGACCATCCGGGCCGGCAGCGGGGACGAGGAGAAGGCCGGCGACCCGCACATCTGGCACAACCCGCTCAACGCCAAGATCATGGTCGCGGACATCGAACGCGGGCTCGCCCAGGCCGATCCCGCGAACGCCGGCTACTTCCACGCCAACCGGATCATCTACGACAAGAAGCTCGACGTGCTCGACGGCGACATCCGGCGTCAGATCGCCACGATCCCGCCGGCCGACCGCAAGCTGGTCACCAACCACGACGCCTTCGGCTACTACATCGAGCGCTACGGCCTGACCTTCGTCGGCTCGATCATCCCGAGCTTCGACACCGCCGCGGAGCTGTCCGGCAGCAACATCCGGACGATCGTCGACAGGATCCGCAGGACCGGGACCAAGGCCGTCTTCTCCGAGTCGTCGCTGCCGCCGCGGACCGCGCGGACCATCGCGACCGAGGCCGGCGTGCGGGTCGAGGCCGGGGAGGACTCGCTCTACGGCGACTCCCTCGGCCCCGCCGGCTCCGACGGGTCCACCTACCTGCAGATGGAGGAGCACAACACCCGCGTGATCGTTGCCGCGCTGCGCTGAGCCGCCACCGTGCCCGCCCGCTTACCCAAAGATGACAGTTACGTCACGGTAGAGTCGGGACCGGCATGGGCGGAGCCGCGGCGACGTGATCGGACGAGGCCGGGGGCCGAGCGCGGCAAGGCGCGGCCGCCGGCGCGCAGAAGACCCGTCCGACCAGGACTTCGGGCCGTTCGCCGGCGCCCGCCTGTCCCGCGGAGACCCCGGACGGGCGCGAGGGAATCGACGTGGATGACGACGTGAGGCTCAGCGCGGACCGCGCAACCGGCAGGGGCGAGTGGGTGCCGCAGCCTCGGCACCCCGACCACCCGGTCCGACTCGGCGACGCGGTCACCTACCGTGATCTGGCTCACGTGGACATCCCGGCGGAGCCCGCGCCCGCGCCCCCGCGGTCGAGCAGCCGGGTCACCGCGCTGTGGACGGTCGGCGACCAGGTGGTGTCGAGCGGCACCAACGCGGCGATCAACTTCATCATCGCCCGCCGGGTGGATTCCAGCGAGTTCGGCGCGTTCGCGATCGCCTACACGATCTTCGCGATGATCGTCGGGTTGGCCCGAGCGGCCGGGACGGCGCCGCTGGGGATCAGCTACGCCGACGTCCCGGCGACGACGTTCCGCTCGGCGGTGCGGGCCGCGGCCGGCACGGCGCTGGCGCTCGGCGTCGTCGTCGGCGTGGGTCTGCTCGTCGTCGGAGCCGCCCTGCGCGGCGCGGTGGGGTTGAACCTCGTCGCGATGGGCGTGATCATGCCAGCGCTGCTCGTGCAGGACGCCTGGCGTTACGCCTCGTTCGCCCAGGGCCGTCCCCTGCTCGCCGTCGGTAATGACCTTGTCTGGGCGGCGGGGCTGGCCGTGGGGGTCGGCCTGCTCGCCGCCGGTTCGGACACCGGCGGCGGGGCGGCGGCGATGGTGCTGGTCTGGGGGGCGGCGGCCGCCCTCGCCGCGCTGGTCGGCGTCGCGCAGCACCATGCCTGGCCCGATCCGCGGCGCGCGCTGGCCTGGTTCACCGGCCACCGCGAGACAACCGGCTTCATGACCGCGGAGTTCATCTCGCTGCAGGGCGCCCAGCAGACGTCCACCCTGGTCATCGGGGCCGTCGGTTCCACGTCGCTCGTCGGGGCCCTGCGCGGGCTGCAGACTCTGCTGGCCCCCACGACGAACCTGGCCGTCGCGCTGATGAGCTTCGCCATCCCCGAGTTCGCGCGGCGCAAGCACATGCCCCCCGGCCAGGTCATCCGCGGCGCCTACCTGGTCTCCGGGCTCGTGGTCGTCTCCAGCTCGCTGTGGGGGCTGGCGTTCATGCTGCTGCCCGCCGACTTCGGCGCGGCCCTGCTCGGCGACACCTGGGGACAGACCCACGACCTGCTGCTGCTCGCCGTCGTCGCGCAGGTGGGCCCGGGACTCGCGGTCGGCCCCGCCGCGGTGCTCTATGCCTTCGGCAAGACCCGGCTCACCTTCTGGATCAACCTGTTCTTCGTGCCGTTCCTGCTGGCCTGCCCGGTCACCGGCCTGCTGGTCGGCGGCGCCAGAGGGGTGGTCATCGGCAACATCATCGTGTTCTGGGCGACGATACCGCCCTGGCTCTACTACCTGCACCGCCAGGTCCGCACCGCCGGCGGCGCCCACGCCGAGGCGACCGGTCCGAGGTAGCCACCCCCCACTCCACCAGTACGAGTGACTCCATTGGGCAGGTATGGAGTAGCCGTCAAGGCCGCCACGCGAGACCAATCGCCCCTTACGTAACTGTATCGTGGCCGGGGCTCGGAACAGCGGGGCGGCCGGTCAGGCCGGGACGTCGGCCGTCGCCGCCGCGCCGAACTGGACCGAACGCATCGAGTTGCCGTACCAGAAGCCGTGATGCGGGAAGATCACCGGCCCGGGGGTGTCGAGAGCGGCGCCCAGAGCCACGAACAGCGGGACGAAGTGTTCCTGGCTCGGCAGCGCCCGGCGCACCCCGGGAGCGCGGTCGCGGTAGTGCACCAGGGCATCGAGGTCGCCTCGGCCGAGCGCGTCGGCCACCCAGGCGTCGAAGGCGGCCACGTCGGGGTGGGGGCTGCTGTCCGGGTTCGACAGGTCGGCGTGGCCGGTGGAGTGGGTGAGCAGGCCGGTGGCGAAGATCAGCACGCCGTCGTCCCGCAGCGGCGCCAGCCGCCGGCCGAGCTCCAGCAGGCCCACCGGATCCTCCGTGGGCAGGGAGATCTGCAGCACGGGAACGTCCGCGTCCGGATACATGTAGATCAGCGGGATGAAGGCCCCGTGGTCGAGCCCGCGGTCGGGCTGCGCGACGAGCGGCTGGCCGGGACCGAGCAGACGGGCGACCTCGGCCACGAGGTCGGGAGCCCCCGGAGCCGGGTAGCGCAGCTGGTAGAAGCGCTCGGGGAAGCCGTAGAAGTCGTAGTACAGCGGGACGGGCGTGGTCGTCGCGCCGTACGCGATCGGGTTCTGCTCCCAGTGCGCGGAGATCACCAGGATCGCCCGGGGGCGCGGCAGCGCCCGGCCCCACGCCGCGAGCTCGGCGGTCCAGTGCGGATGGTCGATCAGCGGCGGGGCGCCCTGGGTGGCGTAGATCGCGGGCATGCGCACGCCGCCGGCGGCGGACTCGAGCGGGGAGGAAGCAGACGCGGTCGACACTGGTTCGTGCTCCTTGTCCTCATGAACTTGCCGCCATGAAACAGACCTTCAGCGTACGGAGGCACAGCACGGCTGGTCAGCGAACTGGCACGTGTCCCGCATCGCTCATGCGCCATGCCATGACAGCAGATCTTGCTAGCATGAGTCGCATGAGCCGGACGATCACACTGCGTCTCTCGGACGAGGCCTACGAGTCGGTCCGGCGCTACGCCGAGGCCGACCAGACCTCGATGAACGCGTGGATCGAGGGCGTGCTCGACGCAGAGGACATGCGCCGGCGCTGCGCCGCGCACGGGGCCTGGCTGCGGGCCGACCCGGCCGTGGCGCAGGCGGCCCTGGCCTTCGGGGAGGCCAACCAGCAGGACCTCGCGGCGACCGGACATCCCGGCCTGACCGACACCGCCCCGTGAGAGCACCACGGCGCGGGGAGATCTGGACCGCGAACACCGGCCCGACGCCCCAGGCCGTGCTGGTGCTCAGTTCCACCGTCTACAACGAGATCGTCGACGAACCGACCGTGCTGGTTGCCCTGGTCGTGGAGCACGCGACCGGCGAGGGGTTCTGCGTCGACCTCGGCGGCGGCCTGTGGGCCGTGATGGGCCTGGTCACGTTCGTCGCGAAGGCCGGTCTCGTCGCCTGCCTGCGCTCGGTCGACACCCAGGCGCTGACCAGCGCCAACACCATGCTGTTCAAGATCCTCGCCACGCCCGAACGCTGAGGCGGCCGCGCTCCCGGCCGCAGCCGGGCTCAACGCCCCTCGGCCACGACCGGGTTCGCGCCGTCGAGTGCGGCCAGCAGGTCGGCGAGCTGGCGGGCGTTACGCTGCGCGTAGTCGGCGCAGCAGTTGTTCATGAGCACCTGGGTGCGGGCGGCGGCGTCCGCCAGCCGGCGCAGTTTCGGCGCCCAGTCCTGCAGCTCCTCCTCGCTGTAGCGGTATCCGAAGCGCTCGTGGATGTCGCGGCTCGTCCACTTCTCGCTGTGCCCGTGGAAGCGGACGACCGCGAGATCCGCGGTCGCGGCGAGCACCGGCGGGACCGAGCTCGGGTGGCCCTGGGGCATGTCGACGCAGACGTAGGGAAGCGCGTAGGAGGTGAGGAAGTCGAGGGTCTCGTCGCGGTTGCGCCCGTCCATCCAGGTGTGGTTCCGGAACTCGACGCAGATCCGCAGCGGCCGGCACCGCTGCTGGCATTCCAGGATGTACCGCTTGTTCGCGGCGCTGATCGGGAACCACTGGGGAAACTGGAACAGCACGGCGCCGAGTTTGCCCGCCTCGGCCAGCGGATCCAGCGCGGCGAGGAACCGCTCCCACACCTGATCGACGACCCCGGTGTCGACGTCCTTCAGGTACAGGTTCTTCCGGTCCGCCGGGACCAGGCCCCGCAGATCGGAGTACAGCGCGCCGGGACGGGTCGGATGCCCCGTCAGCAGCGAAAACGCCTTGATGTTGAAGGTGAACCCGGGCGGGGTCCGGGCCGCCCACATCCGCACGGTCTGTTCCGCGGGCGGGGCATAGTAGGTGGCGTCGACCTCGACGAGCGGGAACTGCCGGGCGTAGTAGCGCAACCGCTGCTCGGCGGTGGTGACCTCCGGCGGATACCACCCCGACCGCAGCAACGTCGGATCCGTCCAGGACGCCGTCCCGATCAGGACATCACCCATGCCCGCCACCTCGCCCGCGCCGCTCGACTGCCACGGCGGATACCTGCCCCGCGAGCGGTCACCGACGCCGATCGGTCCGACGCCAGGTCTGGCTCTGAGCCGCAGCCGGAGCCGGAGCCGCAGCCGGAGCCGCAGCCGGAGCCGTCGGGACGTCCGGACCCACAGCTTCCGAAGGAAGCCCTGCGGCGACCTCGGCGGGCTCGACGTGGCTGTGGGCGGCGAGCCAGGCCGCCGCGAGGACCGTGAGCACGAACCCGGTCGCCGCGACACTACCGCTGCCCGACCTGGCGTGGTCGCCCAGCAGGGTCAGTCCGATGAGCGCGGGAGCGACGGTCTCCGCCGTGGCCTGCCCCGCCATGGCGATCGTGACCGAGCCCCGCTGCAGCGCCGCGGCGAACGCGACCATGCCGACCACCCCGTAGACCAGCAGCGCCCAGGACAGCGGATCCGCGACGACGTCGACGAGGGTGTGGTCGGCCTCCAACGCGCGGGCGCACAGCGCCGTCCCGCCGAACGCCAGGCCGGACAGGCCGCCGAGGGCGAGGACGGCGCGCCCCTCGGACAGCGCCCGGCCAGCCCAGAGACAGCCCAGGGCCGTCGGCAGGATGCCGAGCGCGATCAGGACGGCGGCCGTCGACCCCACCGGTCGCGGCTTCCCCGGCGCGGCGGTGACCGCGAGCAGCACCACCCCGAGCCCGAGGACCACCAGAGTGCCCACCTGGGCCCGGCGCAGCCGGAGCCCCAGGAAGACCCTCGCCAGCACGGCCGTCACGCCGACGCTGGCCACCAGGATCGCCTGGACGGCGAACAGCGGCAGGGCCCGCACCGCGACCAGCGAGAGCAGCCAGCCGATCAGGTCCAGCCCCATCCCGGCGAGGTAGGGAGCCTGCGTCGCAAGCCGCACCAGCAGGCGGGGATCCAGGGCGCCGGCGGTCGTCGCGGTCCGGCGGGCGCCGACGCTCTGCAGGATCGAACCGACCCCATAGCAGACGGCGCACGCGAAAGCCGACAGATACGCCACGAACACCCACTCAGCCTAGGGCGCGCTCCCTCAGGGGACCGCGATCCCTCAGGAGACCGCGATCCCTCAGGAGACGAGGTCCCTCAGGAGACGAGGTCCGCCAGGTCGTCGAGCCGGAGCACGACCGCGGCCACCATGGCACTGGTGACCTCCGACGCCTCCTCCACCTCGTCCACCACCGCGCGGACCCGGCCGACGCCGCCGCTGCGGGCGGCCCGCCTGACCGCCGTGTCCAGATCGCCGCCCGCCCTCGCCAGCAGCGCCTCGACCAGCCGGGCATGGCTGCTGGCAAGCTTCGACCGCAGCGACGCCTTCGCCATCGTCTCCCAGTAGGAGTCCCCGGGTCGGTCGACGATGCGGGTGGTCAGCCGGCCCAGCCCGAGCCGAACGCCGAGGTCGAAGTACTCGGTCAGCACCTCGGTCACCGCGATGTCGTGCTGCAGCGCCACGTCGACGATGTCGAGGGCGTTGACCATCACCTTCAGCCTCGCGACCTGCTCCGCCGCGCGCAGCGGCAGACCCGCGCCGAGCAGGCGGCGCCGCACGGTCTCGATGGCGTCGAGTTCCTCCCGGGCGCCCAGGCGGCGCAGCGTCTCCGGCAGTGCCATCGCCACCTCGCTGACGCCGTCGTAGTACCGCATGGTCTCGGCGGTCAGGTCCAGCGGCCTCGGCCGCCGCCGCAACAGCCACTGGGCCGCGTACTCCTGCAGCATGCGGCACTGCAGCAGGGCCTCGACGGCGGCGTCGACCCGGTCGCCGCCGGGCACGTCGCCACGGCGGCGTGCCCGCGACGGCGTTCCGGCGGCCGGCTGGTGATGGCCGTCGACCGCCTCCCAGACCCAGGCCAGCCCGAACAGGTCCCGGGTGATGAGGAAGGCACGGACACCGTCAACCGGCAGCGCACCGGTCAGTTCCTCCAGCCGGAACAGGAAGCCGGCGCCGACCCGGTCGACGAGGTCGTTGGCGAGCTGGGAGGCGGCGATCGCCCGCCACAGCGGATGCCGGTCAAACCGCGGACCGATCAGGGGACGGAGCGTGGCCGGCAGGTAGGCGTCCAGCGCCTCGGCGGTCGCCGGCTCGGCCAGCAGGTCCGACCCGACGAGCTCGCCGACGACCTCGCGTTTGCCGTAGGCGTGCAGAATGGCGATCTCGGGACGGGTCAGCACCGGGCCCCTGCCCATCCGCGCGCGCATCACCTCCTGGTCCGGGACGGGGTCGACGGACGGGTCGAGGATGCCCGCGGAGACGAGGTGACCGGTGAGCCGAGCCATGCCCTCGACCGACTCGGCGGCCTGCCGTTCGGAGACGCTCAGCGACAGCACCTGCCGGGCAGAGTCGGCGAGGACCAGCTGCACGACCTCGTCCGTGGCGGCCGCCAGCAGATCGTCCCGCCCAGACGGGTCCACCGGGCCAGCACCCGGCGAGCTCCCACCGATCGGCCCGGGCACGCGGCCGGCGGCAGCAAGACCGATCTTGAGGTTCACCTCGCGGTCCGAGCAGTCGACGCCGGCCGAGTTGTCGATGAAGTCGGTGTTGCACCGGCCGCCCGCCAGGCAGTACTCGACCCTCGCCGGCTCCGTCAGGCCGAGGTTGCCACCCTCGGCCACGACTCTCGCACGCAGTTCGGACGCGTCGACCCGGCAGCGGTCGCGTGCCTTGTCGCCGACCGCGTGGTGGTCCTCGCGCGAGGCCTTGACCCAGGTGCCGATTCCGCCGTTCCACAGCAGGTCGACCGGCGCCCGCAGGATCGACCGGATCAGCTCGTCCACGGTCAGGCATTCGGCGTCCACCCGCAGTCGGGCCCGGATCTGCGGGGACAGCGGGACCCGTCGGGCCGACAGCGGAAACACTCCGCCACCGGCGGACAGCGCCGACCGGTCGTAGTCGTCCCAGCTGCTGGTGGGCAGCGCCGCAAGCCGCCGCCGCTGCGCGTACGAGCGGCCGGGGTCGGGGTCGGGGTCGAGGAAGAGGTGTCGGTGGTCGAACGCGGCGACGAGGCGCAGCTGGTCCGACTGCAGCAGCCCGTTGCCGAACACGTCCCCCGACATGTCCCCGATCCCGACGACGGTGATCGGTTCACCGTCGGCGTCCACCCCCAGCTCGGCAAAGTGGCGCCGCACCGACTCCCAGACGCCCCGGGCGGTGATCCCCAGCGCCTTGTGGTCGTAGCCGGTCCGGCCGCCGGAGGCGAACGCGTCGCCGAGCCAGTAGCCGGACTCGACGGCGATCGCGTTCGCGAGGTCGGAGAACCGGGCCGTGCCCTTGTCCGCCGCGACGACGAGATAGCTGTCCTCGCCGTCATGACACACCAGCCCGGGCCGGCGGACGGTGACCCCGTCGGCCCGGTTGTCGGTCAGTGCCAGCAACGCGCGGATGAAGGCCGTGTAGCAGGCTCGGCCCTCGGCCTCCCGCTGCCGCGGGTCGTCCGGGGGGCGCCGCAGGACGTAGCCGCCCTTGGCCCCGTCGGGCACGATCAGCGCGTTCTTGACCCGCTGTGCCTTCATCAGCCCGGCGATCTCGGCACGCAGGTCCTCAGTACGGTCGGACCAGCGGATCCCGCCGCGGGCGACCAGCCCGGCGCGCAGGTGCAGGGCGTCGAAGCGCGCCGTGCTCACGAAGACCTCGGCCGCGGGAAGGGGACGCGGCAGCCACCGCAGCCGGCCTGGGTCGAGCTTCACCGCGAGCGCCTCGCCCGGCAGGTAGTAGGTGGTGCGCACGACGGCGAGCACGACGTCGCGCAGGCGGGTGAGCAGCAGGTCCTCATCGACGCCGGCAACCGTGTCCAGATCGCGGTCAAGGCTGGCCGCCAGGTCCGCGGCGCCGGCCGGGCCTTCGGCACCGGGACGCATCCGAGCGTGGAACAGCGCGACGAGGTCCCGCGCGATGGACGCGCGCGCGGTCAGCATCCGATGCGCGTACGCCTCGCTCAGGGGCAGCCCGGCGTGCAGCAGGTACCGCAGCAGGGCGCGTAGCAGCGCAACCTCGCCGGCGGCCAGCCCCGCGGTCAGCACCAGCCGGTCGAGTGGGTCGCTGTCGGCCCGCCCCGCCCAGATCGCCCTCAGCGTCTCGCCCAGCTCGCCGACCTGGGCGAGCGCCTGGGTTGCCAGCTCGGGGGGGCCGAGAATCCGATACTCGTCGACGCTGACGGTTTCGCCGGTTATGCACCCATCGCCGAGGCCGGCTGACTCAAGAGGATGTTGGTCCTCGGCCCGCAGGCCGAGATTGGCGAGCATCGGGACGACGTCGGCCAGCGGCGGGCCGGCGCCGCGCCAGGCGAGCCACAGTGCAAGCGGGCAGCTGCCGTCGACCCGCCGCACCGCCAACCCCGGCGCGCCCTGCGTGGCCAGGGCGGCGCGCGCCTCGTCGGCCGCGGCAGGACGGCCCGACGCGGGGGCGCTGTCCGCTCCGCCCACTCCGGCCGCTCCGCCCGCTGATCCGATCGAGGCGCTCATCGCATCTCCCTGACGGCCACGGATCGACCACACGAATAACAACTCACTGCTACTGTGCCCACTCGAAGCGTGATGATTCGCCATCGCGGAAGGCGCCCAGCGGGAACTCGCCCGTCTACCAGGCCACCGCGCCGCGTCGGTCGAAGAACGTGCCCGAGGCCGCGTCCGCGGGCAGGGTCGCGGCCCGGACGACAACCTCCGACGCCTGCTCCGCGGTCAGCGGGGCCTGCTCCCTGTTGACGGGCGTCAGGTCGGTCTGCACGAAACCGGGGCAGACAGAGGTGACCTTGATCGGTGTGTCGGCGAGCTTCTTGGCCAAGGCGATCGTGACGCTGTTGAGCGCCGCCTTGGAACTCTGGTAGGCCGGCACGACCATCGAGTAGTACGGCGATGCGGAATCGGCCTGGTCGTGGAGCGAACCCATCGTCGTGGAGACGTTGACGATCCGTCCGGCCTGGCTCCTGCGCAGCAGGGGCAGGAACGCCTCAGTGACCGCGACCGGGCCGAAGACGTTGGTCGCGTACGTCTCCTTGAACAGCCTCAGGGAGGCGAACTCGTGCTGCTCTCCGTCGGTGGCCTCGGGCAGGACTCCGGCGTTGTTGACCAGGATGTCCAGCCGACCGTCCAGTTCCAGGACCCGGTTCGCGGCCGCCTCGACGCTGTCGGGCGATGTGACGTCGAGCATCAGCCCCTCGGCGTCGTATCCCGTCGTCCTCAGGTCGGCCGCAACCTTGTCGGCCGAGGCCTGGTCGCGTGCGGTGACGATGACCCGATGGCCGAGGCGGCCGAGGGCCTGCGCGGTGGCGAAGCCCAGCCCGCGGTTGCTTCCCGTGACGAGTGCGACAGACATACGTGTCCCCTCCGAGGGTCGGCACGCCGCCGTGGCGTCGGCGGCGAGAGCGCCGGTGCGTCGCTCACCCGGAAGACGCCGGCACCGGCCAGAACGTGAGGTGTTGGTCGCACCCCGGACTCCGGCACTCCAGGGATCCGGGGATCCTCGGCCGGCGGCTCGCCGTCGTCAGATCGCTCCTTCGAGCCGCAGGAGGGTCCGCTTGGCGTCGTCACCCCCGACGTACCTGCCGATCCCACCGTCGCTGCGCACCACGCGATGGCAGGGGATGACGACGGGCAGCGGATTCGTCGCGCAGGCCGTGCCGACAGCCCGGACCGCACGCGGGCTTCCGGCCAGCGCGGCCACCGCCGCGTAGCTGGCCGTGCCGCCGTACGGGATCTCCCGCAGGTGCTCCAACACCGTGAGCCGGAACCTGGAGGCAAGCCGCAGGTCGAGATCCACGTCGAAGCGGTACCGGACCCGGGAGAAATAGTCGTCGAGCTGCCCGGCGACGGCGTCAAGCCGGCCACCTGCCTTCAGCAGGCGAGGACTGATCCGCTCGGCGAGGGTCGCCAGGACGGTGTCGTGGCCCTCCACCTCGTACGCCACCCGCACCAGGCCCCGGCGGGTCGCGACGAGCAGGAGCCGCCCGACCGGCGCATCCACGGTGCGGTACACCACGTCGAGCAGGCCGTCTCGCTCCGCCTCGGCCAGCAGCCGCAGACGCAGCCGGCTCAGATCCACCTCGGCGCCGAGCACAGTGGCCAACGGGTCGAACTCCGGACTGTCCTGACCAGTCATCGTGACCGTTCCTCCTGCGCCGAAGGGCCGAGCAGCATGCTCCGCAGCGACGCGATGCCGTCGGCGCCGGCTCGCCGCGCGGACGCCGGGTTGCCGCCGAGCAGTCGGGCGACCTCGGTGTACGGGAGGCCGGCCAGGAAGTGGTAGGCGACGGTCTCCCGTTGCTTGCGAGGAAGTCGCCGCAGGGCGTCCCAGAGGTCCAGGCCGGCGTCGCGTTCCTCCCACCTGATCGTCTCCGGGAGACGCTCCGTCGGCGCGGGACGCCGCGACTGGGCACGAAGCTGATCGATCGCCTTGTTCCGGGCGATCGTCACCAGCCACGCCTCGACGTTGCTGCCCGGCGCCAGCTCCGGGTAGGCCCGCAGCGCAGCGAGAAACGTCTCTGACCAGGCGTCCTCGGCCAGCATCGGCCCGACGACGGCCCAGCAGACCCGCAGCACCATCGGCCCGTAGCGTTCGACGACGACCTCGAACGGTTCTCGCCCCATGCCAGGAGAACGCCTCACCCGGCCCAAGTGTGAGCCGACGACGCAACGCGACGCGACGTGCTGGCCGCAGCCGGCAGCCGGCAGCCGGCAGGACGGTTACGGCTTTCGGCCGACTCCGCCGAAGATGTGGAGCGGCTGCGGCGCCGGGCCGGGCGCGGGCCGCCAGAGGGGGGTCGAGACCACGCCGGGCTCGGCGAGCTCGAGGCCGTCGAAGAAGGACGTGACCTGCTCGGGGGTGCGCAGGTTGTAGGGGTGCCCGTCCGCCTGGGTGATCTCGATGGCCTTGTCCACGTCCTCGCCGTGGGTGCCGTCGTTGAGGGCGAGGTAGCTTCCCGGCTGCACCCCGTCGAGCAGCCGCTTCACGATCGCACTCGCCTCGTCGTTGTCGGCCACGTTCCCGACGATCCCGAACATCACGAGGGCGATCGGCTGGCTGAAGTCCAGCAGCTCGGCGGCCTGCGCGAGAATCGTGTCGGGGTCGCGCACATCGGCGTCGACGTAGGCGGTCGCGCCGCCGGGTGCGCTGGTCAGCAGCGCGCGGGCGTGCACCAGCACCAGCGGGTCGTTGTCGACGTAGACGATGCGGGAGTCCGCCGCGATCCGCTGCGCGACCTCATGGGTGTTGTCGGCGGTCGGCAGGCCGGTGCCGATGTCCAGGAACTGGCGGATACCCACCTCGCCCGCGAGAAAGGTGATCGCTCGGACCAGGAACTCCCGTTGCGCGCGGGCGACGTGCACGATGTCCGGGTAGACCTCGAAGACCTTGTCGCCCAGCTCCCGGTCGGCGGGGAAGTTGTCCTTGCCCCCCAGCCAGTAGTTCCAGACCCGAGCGGAATGCGGCACGCTCGTGTCCACCCGCGACCATGCGCTCTGCGCCTGCTCGTCAGCACCCATATCGCTCATCATGTACCACCGGTCGCACACCGCAGCCAGGAGACCCGGTCGGTTCCTGCCGGGAGAACCGGTGCGTCGTGCGCGCCCCCCGGGGTTGATGGGGACTCCGCCCGCACCGACCGCGAGTACGGCACAGTCAGGCCGTGCAGGTGCCGACGTCGAACCGTTCGATGAGGAGGCGCAGGTCCTTAGCCGAGGTCCTGCTGTCGGGGGACCAATGCGGCCTCAGTGAAGCGCGACTGATGACGCGGATTCGAGCGCGCCCTCGGCGGCGAGCCCTACCCGTCAGCACCGGGACGGGCCAGCAGAGCCTGGAGTTCACCGAAGCCGCGTCGGCTTCCCTCGTGACAGCCAGCCTCGACCAGGGCGTCAACGTCGAGGTGCTGCGGCCTGTCCTTGACATCGTCCGCCGGCAGATCGCCGCCGACGACCTGGTCGCCGGGGGGCGCCACGCTGACGCCCACGCCGACAGCCGCCGTTGCCGCCAGCGAGCTGACCATCCTCAGCCTCACTGACTACCAGGCGATGTACGACATCTTCGACCCGGCCACTGGGAGTTCGTCGCAACCCGGTGCGCTTGCCAGCAAGGTCCTGGTCAGTCTCAGTTCGGACACACCCGATGCCTCCCGGGAGGCATCGGACTGGGCAAGCCAGGCACAGAGCGAGCCTCGTGACAGGAGGCGTGATGGTGCCCGCTCCCACCGTGGGCGGCCCCGGGGCATACGACTTCCCAAAGCCGTCAAAGCACACTACGACCAGGCCATCGCCGCAGGCCGCGACACCGAGAACTGGACTGTTCTCTACGAGATGCCAAAAGCTGGATACTGAAAACCGTCCGGAACGGGCTTACCATCAGGCCACGTAAGCTTGCGCACCTGTTGCAGACCTCCGCATCGGCCCAGAAAAGCAGCCTCGTCGACATCCTCGACGGGTTCCGACGGGTCCGAGAGTGGGGCGAGGAGCACGACCGGGCGCGCCGGGATCTTGCACGGCGGCGGCTCAGGCGACGTCGCGACGACGCTCGGCGTGGGTGAACGCGAGGAACTCGTCGAGCTCCTCGTCGGAGTCGGACCAGGACCAGGACCAGGACCAGGACCAGGACCAGTCTATGGCAGCGTCTAGGTCGCGGACTGTGACCGGCTGTAGTCAGCCGAAACCGTCGCCTGATCGCGCACACCGGCAGACATCGGGCACCCAGCGTCTTCAGGGCGTTCTCTCACCTGCCGGGCCAGGCCGGCTACAACAAGCTACTACGGCCAGCGATACCGCTGGTCAAGGGCATGACTGGGCTGGTCGCGGCGGACAGTGAATTCTGGTTCGACAACCACTGGAGCAGCGATGCGACCACCGTGCCGGGCGGAATGTCGCGGCCGACGGTGCGGCACGTGGAGCTGGCCGGCTCCGGCTACGGTTACTGCGCGTCGAACTCTCGATTCTGCCGGGGGTTGAAGCTGTACGGGGAATTGGCACCTCGTGCCATCCCACCCTCAGCGGTGTGGAATCCTGACGATGGGCGGAGACTGCCCGCCGTGATGTCAGGAGCATCGCAAGCCCGACGTTCTCACCGTGGGTGCCCGCATCTTTCGCAGTGTTGAGGAGATCTGGACTGGTGCGAGTTTCAATATTTTGCCGCCGCTGGGCGGCGGGGTGCGCCGCGGTGCTGGCGTTCAGCCTGACCGCGTGTTCCGGCTCGTCCGGAGGGTCCGATGGGGTGAGCCCATCGGCCACGGGGTCCGCTGCCGAGTCGAGTTACGCGACGCCGCTGAAGGGGATCTGCCCGTCCACGGTCGTCATTCAGGCGAACTGGTGGCCTGGCCTTCCCGACGGGTACCTGTACCAGCTTCTAGGCCCTAACCCGACGATCGACGTGAGCAAGAACCGAGTTGAGGGACCGCTGGGTGCTACCGGTGTGAGGCTCCAAGTGCGCGCCGGCGGGCCGGCGACGGGTTTCCAGCCGGTGACCTCGCTGCTGGCTCAGGACGATAGCATCCTGGCCGGCTATGTGGGAACGGACGAGGCTGTGCAGGCCTCCGGGGGGCGGCCGCCGGTCGCCGTCTTCGCGCCCTACGAGAAGTCTCCGCTGGCGCTAATCTGGGGCAACCCGGCGTGGAACTTCACCAACGTCGCCGAGATCCGCCAGTCGGGCGCGACGGTGTTGGCCAGCGCGAGCGGGACGTCTTTTCCCGATGTCTTCGTCCGGGAGGGGTCGCTGACCAAGTCCCAGGTCGACACCTCCTATCAGGGGTCCCCGGACCGGTTCGTCGCCGCCGACGGCAAGATCGTGCAGCAGGCTTTCGTCACCAACGAGCCCTACCTGCTCCAGCACGACGTCAAGGCGTGGGGCAAGCCGGTGAAGCACCTACTTCTGCAGGACGAATACCCTGCGTACATATCCGCGTTGGCCGTTCGGCCGGACAAGCTGTCGACCCAGCGCGCCTGCCTGGCCAAGCTGGTGCCGCTGTTGCAGCGGGCGCAGCGGGACTACGTCGCTAATCCGGCGCCGGTGAACCAGCTCCTGCTGAAGGTCGTCAGTACGCTGCACACGGGCGGATTCACCCTCTCGTCGGGGCTGCTCGCGTACGGCAACGCCACGCAGAAGCAACTCGGGTTGATCGCTGACGGTAGTGACGGAGTGCTGGGCAGCTTCGACACGGCCCGGGTAGGGAAGCTGATCGGCCGGCTGGTCCCGGTCTTCACTGCGAAGGGCAGTACGCCGAAGGCGGGGCTGGTTCCTTCGGACCTGGTGACCAACGAGTTCCTCGACAAGACGGTGGCGTTGAAGTAGGGGACGCCAGCGGCGACGGAAGAAGGGCGCCGTCCGGGGCGGGGCCGCCCCGGACGGTCCCTATGATGAGCATCGGGTCCTTGTGACCACGCGGCGAAGGGAACGTTACTCATGAGCGACGCTTCGACACCCGTTGTCGACATCACCGTGCCGCACTCGGCGCGGGTGTGGAATTATTGGCTGGGCGGGAAGGACCACTATCCGGTGGACCGCGAGTTCGGCGACCGGCTCTACGAGTTGCTCCCCGAGATTGTGCAGATCGCCCGGCAGGCTCGGGCCTTTCTCGGCCGCGCGGTCACCTACCTGGCCGGTGAGGTGGGTATCCGGCAGTTCCTCGACATCGGTACCGGCCTGCCGACGGCCGACAACACCCATGAGGTAGCGCAGCGGATCGTCCCCGACTCGCGGATCGTCTACGTCGACCACGATCCGCTGGTCTTGGCGCACGCGCGGGCCCTGCTGGTCGGCACGCCCGAGGGGGCTACCAACTACGTCGATGCCGACGTCCGCGAGCCGAAGAAGATCCTCCAGGCCGCCCGCGAGACCCTGGACTTCACCCAGCCGATCGGATTGATCATGCTCGGGATCATGGGAAACGTGGCCGACCTCGACGAGGCATACGCGATCGTGCGCGAGCTGTGCGAATCCCTGCCCGCCGGCAGCTATCTTGTGTTCAAGGACGGCACCTACGCCGTGATGGGCGAGGACCGTGCCGACGCCATCCACGATCTCCACGAGCACGAGAGCTTTCCGTACCACATGCGCACCCCCGAGCAGGTGGCCCGTTTTCTCGACGGTTTCGAACTCGTCGAGCCGGGTCTGGTCTCGACGCCGTTGTGGCGGCCAGGCCCCTCGGCCGAACCGCCCCGGGCGATCGACGACCTGTGTGGCGTCGGCCGGAAGCCCTGACTTCCGCCTTTCGGTCGGAAGCGGGCGTCACGCGACGTGCTGCGAGGCGATTTTTTCGATGACCTTTGCCGTGTCGTCGGGCGTCGTGCTCTTGAGCACCAGATTGTCCATGGCGAGCGTGTAGCGGGTGACGTCGTCCGGCTTGTCGAGATATACGGCGCCCGTGAGGTGCTCCAGGTAAACGACATCGGTGATGTCCGGCTCACCGAACCGCAGAATGCTGAACGCGCCCCCTTCGGCGGGGTGGGGGCCGACGTTGAATGGAATCACCTGGATGGTGATGTTCGGGTTCGCGTTCAGGGCGATCAGGTGTTCGAGCTGGCCTTGCATGACGGCCGGCCCGGCGACCGAGCGCCACAGTGCCGCCTCGTCAATGATCGCCCATACCCGGGGCGGATCTGGCCGGTCGAGAATGGCCTGCCTACTTATCCGCGCCTGGACCCGACGTTCGACGGCGTCGGCGCCGTCCACCTGGCGAGCTCCGGCCATGACGGCGCGGGCGTAATCCTTGGTCTGGAGGAGGCCGGGGATGAATTGAAGCTCGTAGGTCCGGATCAGGACCGCCGCTTCCTCCAGGCCCAGGTATGGCTGAAACCACCCCGGCACCACGTCGGTGAAACCCTGCCACCAACCGGGCTCGTTAGCCTGACGGGTGAGTTCGAGCAGCGGCGAGCGGTCCCTCTCGTCCGTGACTCCATACAGTGTCAGCAAGTCGGCCACATCGCGTTCCTTGAAACTGACCCGACCCAACTCCAACCGGCTGATCTTCGAATCGGATGCCCGGATGCTGTAGCCAGCATCCACCCGGCTAATGCCTTTCGCTTCGCGGAGTCTCCGCAACTGCGTGCCCAGTACAATGCGGCGCACTATCGGCCCGCCTGCCCGTTGCAGCGTCATTCCCCCGCCTTCATCCGGCCACGTTCTCTTCAGCGTACCGGATGATGATGGAAGTCAGGTAGCCGGGTTCACCACACAGCGCCGGGACAACCGAGCTGGCGGCCCTCGCTCCGGGACTGTTTCCCGGCCCTGACACCGGGACGACGTCAGGGTGCGCCCGGTAACGCCCCGTGCCAGCGGGCTACGATTCGGTCAGAAAGGACGCCGACAGGTCGCCGACGGCCCGGCTCCGGGCCAGGAAGGGAGAGCCGATGCCCATTACGCCGGGGATCGCATTGGCATTCGACGACGTGGGAAAGACCTTCCCCGATGGCACTGACGCGTTGCGGGGAGTGTCACTTAAAATCGCCGACGGCGAATTCGTGACGGTGGTCGGGCCTTCGGGTTCGGGGAAATCCACGCTCTTGCGGATCGCGTCGGGGTTGACCGAGCCCTCCAGTGGGACGATTGCCGTTGGGCCCAACGCCCCTGGCTACGTTTTTCAAGATCCCACGCTACTGCCGTGGCGCACCGTTGAGGGCAATGTCGGCCTGTTCGCCCAACTCGACCGCGTGCCGAAGAAACGGCGGCGCGAACTCGTGGCCGCGGCAATCTCCCTCACCGAGCTCGAGGGATTCGAGCGGCACCGGCCCACGGCGCTGTCCGGCGGCATGCGGATGCGGGTCTCGCTCGCCCGGGCGCTCACGGTGCGGCCGTCGCTGTTCCTTTTCGACGAGCCGTTCGGCGCGCTCGACGAGATCACCCGGCAGCGGCTCGGCGAGGAGGTGCAGCGGCTCCACGCCCGCGAGCGGTTCGCGGGCCTGTTCGTCACGCACTCGGTCGTGGAGGCGGTCTGGCTCGCCAACCGGGTCGTCGTCCTGTCAGCCCGACCGGGGCGGGTCCTCGCGCAGGTCGACGTCCCGTTCGCCTACCCGCGGCCCGCCGACCTGCGCTTCGACGCCGCCTTCGGCGACGTCGCCCGGACCGTCTCGGCGGCGCTGCAGGAGTCGTTCACATGACGGCGACTGCCCGGGCACCGCTCGCGGCCCCGGCGGCCGAGAGCCCTCGCCGCCCTGGCCGCCTGCACCGCACGGCCCGCGGGGCCGGGCCGCCGCTGGTCGTGCTGGCCGCCGTCGTCGGCGTCTGGTACGCCGTGACCTACCTCGCGCTGGCCCCCCGCCGCCGCTTCCTCCTGCCGCCGCCGCACGAGGTCGTCACCGACGGCTTCGGGGACTGGACCACCTTCCACGAGACCCTGAGGGGACTGGGCGCGACGGCGAAGGTCGCGCTCGTGGGGCTCGCCATCGCCGCCACCCTCGGGATGGTCTTCGCCGTGCTGATGAGCCAGGCAGGCTGGGTCGAGCGGTCGTTCTACCCTTGGGCGGTGGCGCTCCAGACGATCCCGATCCTCGCGATCGTGCCGCTGATCGGGTTCTGGCTGGGATACGGATTCTGGTCCCGTACCGTCGTGTGCGTCCTGGTCGCCTTGTTCCCCATCATCACCAACACCCTGTTCGGGCTCCGGTCGACCGACGCCGAGCAGCATGACCTGTTCACGCTGCGCCAGGCCGGCCGGTGGGCAAGGCTCGTCCACCTCGAGTTCCCCAGCGCCCTGCCCGCGGTGTTCACGGGGCTGCGTATCTCCGCCGGGCTGTCGGTCATCGGCGCGATCGTCGGCGACTTCTTCTTCCGGCAGGGGCAGCCGGGCATCGGCAGCCTCATCGACGACTACACCCAGCGCCTCCAGTCCGCACCGCTGTTTGCCGCGATCATAGTGTCCTCCCTGTTCGGCCTAGCGCTGTTCTGGCTGTTCGGACTGGCCGCCCGCATCGCCGTCGGCTCCTGGCACACCCCCCGCCGCCGATCCTGACCCCCATCGACGCCGACACCGTGTTCAGCGAGCAGCTCGCGGAACGGACGGACTCCGAGATCGTCGCCGTTGCCCCCGGGCAGCATCGCTACCGGCGCATTCCCCGACCCACAGCCACCACGTGACGACCAGCAAACAAGTCCAAGGGATCGAGCGTCAACTTCTACCCGATCGACACGAAAGGACTACATAGAGGCGTGCGGCATGTGATCGTCGCTATGTGGGTCACGACGGGATTGCGCATCATGGTCGCATCCGGATGACCGTGCTCGTGACGGTGAAGGCGTACCCGACCGTCTCGGACAAGTACGGCGAGGCAGTGTGTGTGGCGGGGATCCGGACGGATGTGATCCCCCACGAGTGGGTTCGGCTGTTTCCGGTGCACTTTCGCGATCTTCCTCGCGAACAGCAGTTCCGGAAGTGGGAGTTCATCGAGCTCGAAGCCCGACGCGGATCGGAAGACCGACGACCCGAGAGCTATCGGCCGATCCTTGACACCATTCAGCGAGGGAGGTTCATGGAGACGGGGAAGGACTGGGCGGAACGCCGCTGGCACCTCGAACCGTTCCTCCAGCCCAGCGTCTGCGGCCCTGGTGGCGTCCACGAGCGTCGTCGCGCCGACAACACCTCACTGGCCGTCATCGAGCCGCGCGAGGTCTTCGACTTCTCCGTGGAGCCGCGGCCGGTTGGACCGCGAGCCAACGTGGCGTGATCGACCAGATGCGTCTCGGTGAGCCCGAACGCAGCCGGGAGTCTCTGGAGGAGCTGCCGTTCAAGTTCCGCTACCGGTACTACTGTCAGGTGAGCACCTGTAGCGGCCACCGCCACTCGATCATCGACTGGGAGATCGGGCAGGCATACCGCTCCTGGCGGGCCCGATACGGCGACGAGCAGGTCCTGGGCAAGATCCGCCAGAAGTGGTTCAAAGAGCTCGCCAGTCCGAAGCGGGACACCTACTTCATGATCGGAAATGCTCACCAGTTCCCCAACTCGTTCATGGTCCTCGGAGTCGTGTGGCCACCAGCAAGACCCCAGCTATCCCTCTTCTGACCCGAGCAGAGTTTCCTTTACCACTTTGATCACCGAGGGTAGGCTACCGAGCGTGCCTGGACGAACCCGCGAAGAAGACCGGCCCAACGTCGATGCCGGCCGTCGGCTGGGTGCCCATATCCGTACACGGCGCGAGGAGCTCAACCTCAGTCGTGCCGCGCTTGCCGAAGCAGCCGGCATCTCTCCGGTGACCCTGGCACGCATCGAGCAGCAGCGGACTGTCAACCCCCGGCTGTTCACGGTTGCCGCCCTTGCCGCCACGTTCGACACCACCCTTGACGACCTCCTCGCGGCCGCCATGGCACCCCGAGCGGGTCAGTTCGTGTCGGTCGGCTATGAGGGCCGCACCCTCGATGCTTTCGTCAGCTACCTCCTTGACTGGCGGGTCGGGCACCGTCGCGGACATCCGCCTCAACGCCGTCAGCCGTCGCCCTGGCTTCAGCAAGACCCGCCTACGCGATGCCCTCCATGAAGCCGGCATCGACTACCTGCACCTACGCGCGCTCGGCAACCCCAAGCACAACCGCGAACCGTTTCGCACCGGCCGCGTCGATGAAGGCTGCCGCGTCTACCGACAGCAGATCGACCATCCAGACGCCACCCAGGCGCTCGACCTCCTCGCGTCCCGCGGTCGCGAGCACCCCACCGCCGTCCTCTGTGTCGAGCATGACGAGTCGGCCTGCCACCGCCAGGTCGTTCTCGACCTTTTGCCCCGACTTCCCAACGTGGCCGCCGGATCGGTGACCGGCCCTCGACGCAGCCTCGGCCTCAGCCCGTCAGGATCTGATCACACGTGATCAGTTGGCCGATTCCGATGAATGTGGCGGCGATCAGGAGGACAACAAGATCTACGTGAAGTGCCTCGACGGGGAGGAGCTGCGGATGAGAGGCCGGATCGAGAAGACCCTCGGCTGGAAGCCGGCCGGCCTTGAGCAGAGGGGCGGGCCAGGCGAGCCCGACCAGACGTAGCCGCCGAATTTCGGCGCCAGTTCGGCGCGGACCACCGGAGTTCACCAGCCCGAGCCGGACACAGCCGGCCGGTCCCAGGGGATACACCAGACCACAGTGCCTGGTAGGCGGGCACTTGAGGCTGGTCGACGAGGTGTGCCCCCAACGGGATTCGAACCCGTGCTACCGCCTTGAAAGGGCGACGTCCTGGGCCGCTAGACGATGGGGGCGCGGTGACGATCACAGCCGGGGCGGAGCAGGCGCTCAGCCACATCGTCGATCGTCTGAAGCACTGCAAGCATAGGGGATGGCCAGGGCAGCCGACAAACCCGTCCGCGCTGGGTGCGGTCAGGGTCTGCCGGCGACATGGGCGCGCAGCGCCGGGCGCGGGTCGGCCCAGCGGTAGCGGGAGTGGAAGAACGCGCGCACCGGCCGGCCGCCGATCGCGATCGAGTGGGTGATGCGCACCCTGCCGGCGTCACCGCCTGCGTCGGCGAGGTCGAAGGACATCGTGACGTCGTCGGCCCGCTCCAGCGGGGTGTTCGGATCGTAGACACGCAGGGTCACCGCCGTGTCGACCTGGGTGTAGGCGTAGGCGAGAACCTGGTGGTTCAGGCCGAGTTTCAGGGGATCCGCCGAGTGGACGGTGATGACGCCGATCGGGGCGAGCCGGCCGGAGTCGAGATCGAGCCGGATCCGCGGCCACTCGTCGGCGAGGCTGCGGCGGCCGACGCCGAGGCGGCCCAGCGCGCCGCCGGGCCGCCCCGGAACAGACCCGGAACGGTTGGGGACAGAGCCGGGACCGTCAGAGGTGGAGCCGCGAGGGTCAGAGGTGGAGCCGCGGCGGTCCTGCCGGCCAGTGCCGGGCCACCACGCGACCCCGCGGCGCGGCTGGGGGTAGGTGTCGGCGGCCCGCATGAGGCCGTAGTACCGGGCGACGCCGCGGGGCAGGTCGAAGCTCGCCACCAGGCGGCGCACGAGGTAGCCGTACAGCGGGGAGCCCCGCCGGGGCGACTCGACGTCGGGCGGCGCGGCGAGGCCGGCCTCGAACAGGTCGCGCACCGCGAAGATCATGCCGCCGCACAGGCCGCGGCTGGCGTCCCCGATCCCGAGGCCCCAGGGGAGGCCGGGCAGCCGCAGGGCCAGCAGTGGCTGGACGTCGAAGCTGTTCGTGAACCGGAACGCGCTGACGCCGGGCCGGAACCCGGGCACGGCAGACCGAACCACCCAGTTCTGGGGGCGGTCACGGTCCATGGTGCAGCCCCTCGCCCGACCCCACACCACCTGGCCAGACCAGGCGCCGGGTGCCGGTCATCGTTCGGTGAACGCGCGGTCAGTACACGGCGGTCAGTACACGGCAGGCGGTGCGCAACGCCGCAGTCGGCGCACCGCGCCGCCAGGCCGCAACGGCCCCGTCCGACGTCGTCGCCGCGTGCGCCGAGGCCGGCGGACGGCCCATCGGGCCGTCCGCCGGTTCCCCAACAGGTCCACCCTGCGCCCTCCCGGTGCTCAGGTGGCCCTTGACGCGGACGTCGACGCGAACCGGACCCCGCCCGACGGCCTCCCCGCCGGCCGGGCAGCCCGGCATTCGGATCTTCACACTTCCTTTACGTCGCGTGGCCCCAAGGTGGGGGCCCGGACCGGCCGGCTTGCCCGGTTCTCAACCGAACGGACAGCCTTTCGGACCTTCGACCCTGTTCCACGAGGTCGGACCACCGACACCCTCGCAAGGGCAGCGACTGCCGCCCGGACGAGGGAAAGGAGGTGCTTCCGGCTACGCGCCGGGTTGGCGCGATCTAGATGTCGCCTCCGATGCTCGGGACCCCCTTCAGCAGGGCACGCACCTCGGCCTCCCGGTACCGGCGGTGCCCACCAAGGGTCCGAATCGACGTCAGCTTGCCGGCCTTCGCCCACCGGGTCACGGTCTTCGGATCAACCCGAAACATCGTGGCTACCTCGGCGGGCGTCAGCAGCGGCTCGGCGTCCGGCGTTCGTGTCGTCATTGTGTTGGCCTCCCGTCACAGAGCGTCGCTCCGTCCCATACAGATCGTGCATCCTTCGGGGGCATTTCGGACATGGCACGTCAGGACCATCTGCTGACTAGTCACAGCTCGTCCGAAGCGGACGGCAACTCTCAGTTAACGGAATGCGTCGATCAGCTTGCGGATTCCCGCGCCTGCAAGGGTCTCCACCTCATCAGGACCCGTTCGTAGGCTTCGACCGCTAGGTCTGTTCGCCCACGGCGTAACGCGCTGACAGCCTCGACGATGTCCTCTACCGAGCTGTCGCGCCGAAGCATGTCATCGTCGAGCAGGTCAACTAGCCCGTCGTAGTCCAGTTCGACCCTGCTCTGCGGATGGAAGGACCCCAGCCAACGGGCCAGATCGCCGATGCCCTCGACCGCGGGGGCCTCGCTCGAACCGCCCCGCAGCGTCTCCACCGCCTCCACCGCGCGGCTCGCCCGGCGCCGGGCCAGGCTCATCGTCGTCCGGTAGATCATCGACCGTTCGGCGGTGTCCCCGGTCACCAGCGACCGCTCGGCCGGGTCGAACAGCAGGAACCACGGCGGCGGGACCATCCAGGTGCACGTCTGGACGTGGACCTTCAGGCTCGGCCGGCGGGCCTTCCAGCGGTCCAGCTCGATCTCGGCCGGCTCGGTGATCCGCCGCGGCAGGAACGCCTCGGCGACCCGCTCGGGCATCAGGCCGCGAAACTCCAACGCCGCCTGCCACACCCGCAACTGGGTCGACCACGGGCAGACGAACATGAGCCCGTCGATCCACTGCACGAACGCCGACTCGTCGGCCACGTCGAGGGTCGGCCGGATGGTCGCGACCAGGGCGACGGCGCGCTCCCGGCGCGAGCCGGCCCGCCGGGACGGCGGCCCCGCGGCCGCGTAACGCTGCCAGCGCCCCCGCTCCGCCGCCGGGAACGCCGCGAGCGGCTCGTACACGCGCAGGTACGCCGCGGGCGAGACGACGGCCATCTCAGCACCCACAGACCGCGTCCGGCCCCGGGCCCGGCCACGCGCGGGCGGTGGGCGGCCCACCTCGTGGGGCGAGCCCGGTCGCGCGCCGCAGCACCGCGGACGACACCCACGCGGATGCCCTGGAACCTGGCATGCCTCGATCCTGGCACGTCCGCACGCAAGCCGTGCGCGCTACCGGGGCCATAGGGTTCGCCAGGACCCGGCCGACACCGCCGCCCGCGCCCAGCCGGCCACCGACCCGCAGGTCCGCCTGGCGGACGGCGCCGCGACGGTCCGGGTCCCAAGCCGGGTCCGTCCCCCAGGAGGTGCACCATGACGTCGTTGTTCGACGCCGTTCGCGACCACGAACAGGTGCTGCTGTGCTCGGACCGGCGTGCCGGGCTACGCGCGATCATCGCGGTCTACTCGACCGCGCTGGGCCCCTCCCTCGGCGGCACCCGCTTCCACCCCTACGCCGCCGACGACGACGCGCTCGCCGACGCCCTGGCGCTGTCCCGGGCGATGGCCTACAAGGCCGCCTGCGCGGGGCTGGACCTCGGCGGCGGCAAGGCGGTCATCATCGGCGACCCGGCCCGCGACAAGTCCGAGCCGCTGCTGCGCGCCTTCGGCCGCCACATCGCCTCCCTCGGCGGGCGCTACATCACCGCCTGCGACGTCGGCACCTACGTCGACGACATGGACGTCATCGCCCGCGAGACGCGCTGGGTGACCGGGCGCTCGCCGGCCCACGGCGGGTCGGGCGACTCCGGCGTGCTGACCGCCTACGGGGTCTTCGAGGGCATGCGCGCCGCCGCCCGGCACCGGTGGGGGACGGCGGACCTCGCCGGGCGCCGGGTGGGGATCAGCGGCGTCGGGAAGGTCGGCCGCCGCCTCGTCGGGCACCTGGTGGAGGACGGGGCCTCGGTGATCGCCGCGGACGTCGACCCGGCGGCCCTGGCCCGGCTGCGCGCCGAGTTCCCGACCGCGCAGACCGTGGCCGACCCCGACGAGCTGTTCGACCTCGAGCTCGACGTCTACTCCCCGTGCGCGCTCGGCGGGGTGCTCGACGCCGAGACGGTCGGCCGGCTGCGTGCGGAGATCGTCTGCGGCGGGGCCAACAACCAGCTCGCCACGCCCGAGATCGGCGGGCGGCTCGCCGAAGCCGGGGTGCTCTACACGCCCGACTTCGTGGTCAACGCCGGCGGACTCATCCAGGTCGCCGACGAGATCGAGGGATATTCGCCGCAGCGGGCCCGGGCCCGGGCGGCCCGGATCTTCGACACCACCGCCGAGGTCCTCCGCCTCGCCGAGGACGAGGGCGTGACGCCGACGAGGGCGGCCGAGCGGCTCGCCGAGCGGCGGATGGCCGAGGTGGGCCGACTGCGGGGGCTGCTGCTGCGCTGACTCCTACCGGCCGCACCGGGTCGACCGCGGCTGCGGCGGGTGACACGGCCGGCCCCGGAGGCCGGGCCGCGGCACGTCCGCGCAGGTCAGGACGATCGAGGGAATGTGACGGTGCGCACACCTCGGCACGGCGGGTCGCGCCGCATGCGAGCCGGTGAGCGGCCCTGATTCCCCGTTCGAACCCGCCGGACAGCAGGCCTCACGGAGCGCTTCCGATCGTGGACATCTTGTCCGAGGACAGGCAACTGTCGGGTTGGCGTGCCGAGAAGCCTCCGGTCCCTGTAGTCTCGGGAAGCACGAGACAGTGAGAGCACCGGGGCGGGTCCCCGTCGTCATGTTCGAGGGGGTCGAGCCATGGGGCGCGGCCGAGCTAAGGCCAAGCAGACGAAAGTCGCCCGCGAGCTCAAGTACAACTCGCCCAATATGGATCTCGACCGATTGAAGGCGGATCTGGGCGCGGGCTCGACGCGCGAGAACAACAGCGACGACGCGTACGTAGATGACGATTACGGATACGACGCTTACGCAGATGACGAGGACGACCGCCGTTCCTCCCGCTGACATAGCGTCACGTCGGTAGCCGTCCCGCCGCGGCAGGCTCACCCCGGCGGTCGTCGCCGATGGTGGCGGCCCGGGCTTCGGTCCGGGCATCCACCGCCATGTCGTGCTGCCTCCGTGCAGGCGCGATGGCGCTGATCGTCGTGCCCGTCCTCGGTGCGCGGCCGAAACGCGCAGCGTTACTCTCGCGTGCGCCCCGACGTCGTGGGGTGCCCCCGGGACCACCGCTGCGATACGCGCCGATCATGCGGCCGTCGACACGCGGCCGCTCTCGCGCGGGCGCGCAACGACCGATAGTGCTGCCGACCGAAGCAGCCGGACGGTGTCGTGGACCGTTGGCGCCGGTGTAGGCGCAGTCCGATGGCCCGGCTGGGCGAGCTCCTCGCCCGCCGCGACATGCGCGGGCGGCGCACCCGCAACGAGACTCGCGCGGGCGGCTCGCTGCAGCGACACGCGCCTGCGGCTCGGGCCGGGCGACATCCACCGCGGCCCCGCCCTGCCGGCGACCCCGCTTCGGCGGGGGCGTCGCCCGGGCCGGGCGCCGGCCGGACGCCGGCCCGCCGCCGCGAACCGGCGCAGGCCGGCGACGCCCGCCGGCGAGCGGCTCAGGCCGGGTGCCGCCCGATCAGCCGGGCCCGAGGCGCGGCGTCCACCCCCGGCCCGCCGGTGGCCGCCGCCTGACGCACCCCGGCGCCCTCGCGCTCATCGGACTCCCCGGCGGGATGGTTCCCGTCGGCTGCGGCCCCGATCTCGCCGACGACCCACGAGGGCACCTCCCGCTCCGCGAGCAGCGCGAGGGCCGCGGGTACGACGTCGGCCGGCAGCACCGCAACCATGCCGATGCCCTGGTTGAAAGTGCTCTCCATGTCCGACTGGGCCACCGCGCCGCGCTCGGCGAGCAGGCCGAAGATCGCCGGGACCGCCCAGGACGCCCGGTCGAGGGTGGCCACCAGGCCCGCGGGAATCACCCGGGCGATGTTCGCGGCGAGGCCGCCGCCGGTGATGTGGGCGAAGGCGTGCACCTCCACCGCCGCCGCCAGGGCCAGACAGTCCCTCGCGTAGATGCGGGTCGGGGTGAGCAGGGACCGGCCGAGTGTGTCCCCCAGTGCGGGGACGTATGACCTCAGACCCGCCGCAGCGGTTTCGGAGACCCCACCGGGCTGGCCAGAATCGACAGGACCGAACAAGATGTGCCGTACGAGCGAAAAGCCGTTGGAGTGGATGCCGGATGATGCCATCGCGACCACCACGTCCCCGGGCCGGACCCGCTCCGGCCCGAGCACGCCGTCGGCCTCCACGACCCCGACCCCCGTCGCGGCCAGGTCGTAGTCGTCGCTACCCATGAGCCCGGGGTGCTCGGCGGTCTCGCCGCCGACCAGCGCGGCGCCGGCCTGCTCGCACCCGGCCGCGATCCCCGAGACGATCTCGGCGATCCGTGCGGGCACCAGGGCCCCGCAGGCGATGTAGTCGAGCAGGAACAGCGGCTCGGCACCGCAGACGACGAGATCGTCGACCACCATCGCCACCAGGTCGATGCCGACCGTGTCGTGCGTGTCGAGGGCGCGGGCAAGGGCGATCTTGGTGCCCACGCCGTCCGTGGACGAGGCGAGCAGCGGCTTCCGGTAGCGCGCCGTGTCCAGGGCGAACAGGCCGGCGAATCCGCCCAGCGAGCCGACCACCTCGGGGCGCGTCGCCCGCGCGACGTGCCCGCGCATCAGCTCGACGGCCCGGTCCCCCGCGGCGACGTCGACTCCCGCGGCTCGGTACGAGGCACCCGAGGGCGTCGACGCCGGGATGGCAGCCTCGGCCGGGATCCGTTCGGCGCCGTTCATGCCGGCCTCGCCCCGGCCGGCTGGCGCCGCTGCGCGCTGCCGGTCAGGTCCACGCCGTCGGTCAGGTCGGCAGCATCGGTCAGGTCGGCAACATCGGTCAGGTCGGCGGCGTCGGTCAGATCGGCGGCATCGGCGAGGCCGGCGGCGTCGACCAGGTCGGCGTCGACCAGGTCGGCGTCGTCATGGTCGTCCGGGGACGGATCGCCCCCGTTCATGCCGAGCGTCACCTCCCGACGCATCGCCTCAGCGATCATGTCCGCGGTCGTCTGCGCGCCGGCCATCGGCTCCAGGCGGTGCTTGCCCAGTTTGTCGGACTCGGTCAGCGGCACCGGGTAGACGCCGTCGAAGCAGGCCCGGCAGAGGGACCCGGCCGGCTGGTGGGACGCGGCGACCAGGCCCTCCAACGAGACGTAGGCCAGCGAGTCCGCGCCCAGCGAGGCGCGGATCTCCTCGACGCCGGCGTCGCTGGCGATGAGCTCGTCCCGGGTGGCGAAGTCGATGCCGTAGAAGCAGGGCCAGCGCACCGGGGGCGAGGAGATCCGGATGTGGACCTCGGCGGCGCCGGCCTCGCGCAGCATCCGGACCAGCGCCCGCTGCGTGTTCCCGCGCACGATCGAGTCGTCCACGACGACCAGGCGGCGGCCCTCGATGACGTCACGAAGCGGGTTCAGCTTGAGCCGGATCCCGCGCTGGCGGATCGTCTGCGACGGCTGGATGAAGGTGCGGCCCACGTAGGAGTTCTTGACCAGGCCCTCCCCGAACGGGATGCCGGACTGCTCCGCGTAGCCGACGGCGGCGGGCACCCCGGACTGCGGCACGGGGATGACGAGATCCGCCTCGACGGGCGCCTCGCGGGCGAGCTGGCGGCCCACGTCGACCCGCGTGGCGTGCACCGAACGGCCGGCGATCGCCGTGTCCGGGCGGGCGAGGTAGACGTACTCGAACAGGCAGCCGTGCGGATTCGCCTCGGCGAAGCTCCGCGACCGCACCCCGTCCGCGTCGATGACGATCATCTCGCCGGGCTGGACCTCGCGGACGAAGGTCGCGCCGACGATGTCGAGGGCGGCCGTCTCGCTGGCGACGATCCACGCCCCGTCCGGGTGGTCGTCGAGACGGCCGAGGACGAGGGGATGGATGCCGTGCGGGTCGCGGGCCGCGTAAAGGGTCGAGGCGTCCGAGAAGACCAGCGAGAAGGCGCCGGCGAGCCGGGGCAGCACGGCCATCGCCGCGTCGGCGAGGGTGGGCCCGGGATGGTCGGCGAGCATCGCGGTGATGAGGTCGGAGTCGGTGGTCGCGCGCAGCCGGTCACGCCCGGCGCCGAGCCCCCGCGCGAGTTCCACGATGTTGGTGAGGTTGCCGTTGTGGCCGAGCGCGATCGGGCCGCCGAAGCGGGCCGTGCGGTAGGACGGCTGGGCGTTCTCCCAGGTGGAGGAGCCGGTCGTCGAGTACCGGGTGTGCCCCACCGCCACGTGGCCGCTCAGGCTGGACAGGGTGATCTCGTCGAAGACCTGCGCGACGAGGCCGAGCTCCTTGAACACCACGACCGTCCGGCCGTCGCCGACCGCGATGCCGGCTGCCTCCTGGCCGCGGTGCTGCAGGGCGTACAACCCGTAGTAGGCGAGGTTCGCCACGTCCTCGCCGGGCGCCCAGACGCCGAAGACGCCGCAGGCATCCCGGGGACCGGGATCATCGGACAGCTCGGACCCCGCTGCGGGGGTGGCGCCAAAGCGGGCGGCGACGTCTGGCACCAGGACTCCTCGACTGGTCAGGGACACCGGAGAAATGCGGAGGGTTACGCGCGGGACCGCGTCCACGCCGGCCCGTCCTCACTCGTGACGAGACGTGGCGGACCGGTTCCGGCCACCGCCTCGACCGGCAGCTACCTCCCTCCACGCTAGCAGCGACGACGCACATCGGCCCTTGCCTCGCGTGCCGGCCCCAGGCGCCGCAGCCTCCCCCGCAGCTCACCCTTCCGTCACAACAGCGGCAGGTGGCCGCTCAGATCGGCCCGCTCGCCGCTGGCGGAGATGCGCCCGTCGGCCACGGCGTCGGCCCACGCCAACCGCCCCGCGCAGAGCAGGACGAACGCGACCGGCCCGGCCTCGACGACGTTCGGCGGGGTGCCGCGGGTGTGCCGGGGCCCCTCGACCACCTGGACGGCGGCGAAGGGAGGCACGCGCAGCTCCACCGTGTGACCGGGCACCCGGTGGACGAACAGCTCGGCGAACAGCCTCGTCACCACCTTCAAGGCGGGCCGCAGCGGCTCGACGCCGAGGTCGAGCCCGTGCACCACCGCCTCCACCGCCCGGGTACGCAGGAACTCGGTCAGCAGCATCGGGCCACCCGGGGTCGCGACCACCGGGTCGCCGTCGGTGACCCGTGCCAGCGCGGCCGCGGCCGCCGCCACCTCGCCCGCCAGCCCCGCGCGCATCTCGGCCGGTCCGGTCCGCGCCGCCAGGGCCCGGGCGGTGTCCGCGATCGCCTCCGCCCGCGCCCCGGTGCCGGTGAGGTAGTCGACCGCCGCGACCGGCCGCGTCGCGGTGGCGGGCATCGTGGCCGGACCGTCCACGGCCACCGGGGCGAGGGCCGTCGACAGCGCGGTCGCGGACCGGCCGACGTGCATGACCAGCTCTCCGACCGTCCAACCGGGCAAGACGCTCGGTGCGGCGAGCGCGCCGTCCGTCAGATCGGCCACGGCGCCGGCGAGACGCTCCCACTGGGGCACGACGGCCGCGGCGAGCTCGGGCAGCGCCGCCGAAGGGTCCAGGCGGCGGGTGCGGGCGGGCATCGTCCCATCCTGCCCGGTCGGCCCGGTCCGAGCGGTGACGGTCCGACCACGCCCGCCGCGCGATCCGGGTCAACCCGCTCCCGCCGTGGGCGGCGTGGGAAGACGAGGATGGACGGGTGTCAGTGACCGCCGCACATGCTGCGGCAGATGTGTACGGGACCGCGGCGATCCGGCGGCGGGTGCTCGACGCCTGGATCGCCTCGCCGGCCCGCTTCCGGGAGGACGCCAACGCGGAGGAGGACGCCGCCCTCGGCGCCTACCACGACCGACTCGTGGTGGAGCTGCTGCAGAACGCAGTCGACGCCGCGGGCGAGGCCGGCGTGCCGGCACGGGTGCTCCTGCGGCTGAGCACCGATCCCACCGCGCCGCAGGCCGGGCCCGGCGGCCTGCTGGAGATCGCCAACACCGGGGCGGCGCTGTCGGCCGCCGGTGTCGAGGCGCTGTCGACCCTGCGGGCCTCGACCAAACGCGACAGCGCCTCCGTCGGCCGGTTCGGCGCCGGTTTCGCCGCGGTCCTCGCGGTGACGGACGAGCCCGCGATCGTCTCCCGCGGCGGTCCGGACCCGTCGGCGACCGGCGTGGCCTGGTCGAGGACCCGGGTGATCGAGGCCGTGACGGCCCTCGCCGCACCGGTCACCACGCCGAACGGTGGTGACGTAACCAGCGGCGACGTAACGAATCGCGACGCAACGAATCTCGGATCGCCTCTCGATGTTCCCCTCGGCCTCGACCCTCTCGGCGACGGCGACGGCGACGGTGTCGGCGACGGCCAGGCGGGGCGCCTGGGCGAGGAGCTCGCCCGGCGCGAGGGCGCCGTGCCGATCCTTCGGCTGCCGTTCACGATCACCACCGGGCCGCCGCCGGAGGGCTACGACACCGTGGTCAGGCTCCCGCTGCGCGACGGCGCCGCGGCGGCGCTCGCGCAGGAGCTGCTGGCCGGACTCGATCCCACCCTGCCGCTGGTGCTCGGTGGCCCGGGCGAGATCGTCGTCGACGTGGACGGCGCCGTGCGGACGGTCACCTGCCACTGGCTGCGCGGCGGGCGGGACGGCGGGCGGGGTGCGACACCGGCGGGCAGCGTCGGGCCGGCGGCGGACACTTCGGTCACCGAACGCGTCGAGATCGCCGACCTGAACGGCGAGCGGTGGCGCGGGATCGCGCGCAGCGGCGTGATTCCCGCCGCCCTGCTCGCCGATCGTCCGGTCGAGGAGCGGGGACGGACCGGTTTCACCGCCCGGGTGATGGTCCGTGACGGCGGCTGGCCGGACGACGTGGCCCGGGTGCTGCGGGCGCCGCAGCCCACCGACGAGCCCCTCTCGCTGCCGGTGCTGGCCAGCGTCGAGCTGCCGCTGGATCCGTCCCGACGGCACACCGTCGGCGGCCCGCTGCGTGATCGGCTGACCGAGGAGCTGGCCGCGGCTGCCGTGCTCCTGGCCGAGTACCTCGGCACGGGGCTGGAGCCCGGCGGGCGGGGCGAGCCGGGCGGGCAGCCGCCCGATCCGCTGGCCGCCCTGACCCTTGTCCCGACGGGGCTCCCCCTCGGCGAGGTCGACGGGCGGCTGCGCGAGTCCCTGCTGCGGCTACTGCCCGACTCGGCGCTGTTCCCCGGTGCCCTGCGCGGCCGGGACTGCTCGGTGGCCGACCTCGGCCCCGCCACCGACGCCGTGACCGAGCTGCTGCGCGCCCCCGGGCCCCCGGCCGACCCCGCCGGTCAGCTCGATCCCCCCAGCCCGGCCGACGCGATCGCCGCGGGCGATGCGGCCGCGGGCACAGATGCGGCTGCGGGCGGGGCTGACCTGGTGGCGGGCCTGCTTCCGGCGGCCTACGCCGCCCGGCGGTGGCGCACCGCGCTGGACCTGCTCGGCGTCCGGCGAGTGGACAGCGCCGCGCTGGTCGAGCTGCTGTCCGGGGTCACCCGCCCGCCGGACTGGTGGGGACGGCTCTACCCGCTGCTGGTCGCGGCACCGGACCGGGACGCCCTGGGGGCACTGCCGGTGCCGCTTGCCGAGATCGGCACGGACGGGCCCGACGCGGCCGACGCGCTCGCCGCCCCCGCGTCGGCGGGGCCGACCGGCGACGGCCTGCGGACCCGCATGGTCACCGGCCCGCGCGGCACCCTGCTGCCCACCGCCGATCTGGACATCGTCGCCCTGGTGCGCTCGGGGCTGCCGCTGCGGGTGGTCCATCCCGACGCCTGTGCCGGCAGCGCCCGCGACGCGCTGCGCACCCTGGGCGCCCTGGAGGGCACGCCGGCCGGGGTGCTGCGCGATCCGGCCGTGCGCGAAGCGGTACTCGACGCCGATCCGGACGACCACCCCGACGACCTGTTGGCGCTGGCCGCCGCCGTGCTCGCCCTGGTCCGCGACGCGGGTGAGGAGCATCCGGCGGAGCTCGGCTGGCTGGAGGACCTGCTGCTGCCGGCCGCCGACGGCGAGTTCACCCCCGCCGGGGAGCTGCTCGTCGAGGGGGGTCCGCTGGACCGGGTGCTGGCGCAGGACGCTCCGTTCTCGACGCTGTCGCCCGAGGTCGCCCGCGCGTGGCCCGCGCAGGTGCTGGAGCGGGTCGGCGTGCTGCACTCGTTCGGCGTGCTGCGCACCTATGACCTGCCGCTCGACGCCGACGAGCAGATCCTGCTCGATCTCGACGACAGCGACGTCTGGGTCGACGACGTCGCGGCGGACGATCACGGCGGCGCGCCGGGGGGATCGGCGAACCTGCGCCGACCACCGGCGGGAGGGCCACCCGCACCAGCCATGATCGGCGTTTTCGTCGCGGTGCGCGACCTCGAACTCGTCGACCCGGCGGCCTGGCCCGAGGCGCTCGTCGAGCTGGCCCGTCCGCCGCTGCGCGAGGCCGTGTTCGCCCCCGAACCGTCGTACACCCGGTGGTGGCTGGCGCGCCACGCGGTGCTGCCCGTGGCGGGCACCGGCCGGGTGCTGCCGCCGCGCGAGCTGCTGCTGCCCGCCGCAGATCCGCTGCTCGCCGGCCTGTTCGCGCCCGCCGCCCCGCTGGCCGGCGTCGACGACGAGTTCCTGCGCCACCTCGGCGCCCGGCTCACCCTCGACGACGTCCTCGGCGACCTCGGCGCGGTCATGGACCTGCTCGACCGGCTGGGCGACGCCGACCGGGACGTTCCCTGGCCGGCGGCGCGGACGCTCTACATCGCCGCGGTCGACGCCGTGGCCCAGGTGCTCGCGACACCGGACCGGTCCGCGGGCGGCGAGCGGTTCGACCCGCCGCTGACCGTGCGAACCCCCGAGGGGGTCGTGCCGAGTGGGCAGGCCGTCGTCGTGGACGCGCCCGACCTGCTGGGCCTGCTGGGTACCGGTCGGGGCGCGCTGCGGCTGCCGCTGGACCGTGCGGCCGAGGTCGCCCACGTCCTCGGGGTGCCGCTGGCCACGGAGATCGCGCCCTGCGAGATCGCGGCCGACGAGGCCGACGCCGACGAAGCTGGAGCCGACGAAGCTGGAGCCGACGGGGCTGGAGCCGACGGGGCCGGGTGGGGCCCGGACGGACCGGACGGCGAGCCGCGGCGGGCGCCGGACGGCACCCCGTACCGCGTGCACCGCCCGCTGCTGGTCGAGGACCTGACCGGCCGGTCGACGAGGGTGCCGTGGCGCGTGCTCGGCGGGATCGGCGGCGAGGTGCACGTCGATGCCGATGCCGGCCCGGACGCGCTGGCCCGGGCGTTGGCCTGGCGGGGCGGCCAGTGGGACCGGCGGCACGCGCTCGCCGCGGAGCTGCGCGACCCGGCGGGCGCGGCCTTCCGCGCGGCGGAGGACGATCTCGACGAGACGTGAGCGGCGAGGGCCGGCTATCCCTGCCGGCCCCGCAGCCGGTTGCGGCGGCGGATCACGATCCACAGCCCGGCGAGCCCGAGCCCGAAGCCGCAGATCGCGGTGGCCAGCCACCACAGATGGCCGTCGTCGCGCAGATCGCCGAGGAACACCAGCATGACCAGCGCGGCGACGGCCCACAGCACCGTGCCGACGGCGACGGAGACGACGCCGTCGTAGGGCAGGGGCTGGGGCGCCGGCGGGTCGGTCGAGGCCGGCCCGGCGGCGATGCCCGCGGCGGGGTCGCTGTTCGCTGACGCACTCATCCCGCCCGACGGTACCCGGCGCCCGTGGGCCGGAACCGCCGGGACGCCCCCGCTCGACCGGAACGCGGCACCCGAGCCCGGTCCTGGGCATTCCGCGGAAACGCCGGAAATGGCTCGGGCGAGTTTCCAGGAAAATCACCGTGGAAGCCATCTGCTTCCCATGTTCCAGGAATGCAAAACAAGAGGTCCGACGCTACCGTTACACCATGACTCAGAGTAAAGTGGCGCCGCGGCACGGTACCGTCTCCGAGCCGGCCTCCCGCGCGCACATCTATCTGGCCGAATGGCAGTCCGCAGGCCTGGAATCAGGGAAGTTCTTCCCGGCCACGCAGGCCGGGCTGGCCGATCCGTTCGCGGCCGACGATGTCCGCAACGACTCCCCGCCCGCCGACGGGAAGATTGCCAGCGCCGGCCAGGATTTTGCCGCCGAACTGGACAAGCCGGGATCGGACTGGCAGAAGCACTCCGTCGCCGCCGGCCAGCAGCTCACCATCACCTGGAGCTTCCACGCCCCGCACAAGACGCGACGGTGGAACTACTTCCTGACCCGCGAGGGCTGGGATCCGAACGCCCCGCTGAGCCGAGCCCAGTTCGAGCCGAACCCCTTCCATCAGGTCCAGAACAGCGGCCAGCCCTACTGGTCGGCCGACGACCTCGTTCCGGCGAACCCGACCCGGCACACGATCGAGCTACCGCAGCGGCAGGGCTATCACGTCCTGCTCAGCGTCTGGGAGGTCGCCGACACCCCCAAGGGCTTCTACCAGGTCATCGACCTCAGTTTCACCGGGTGACGCCGGGTCCCGTCCGTCGGCCGACCCAGGTCGGCGGACGGGACAGGCCGGGTCACGACCACCGACGACCACCAGTCGCCGAACAGGCACCAGCCCACAAAAAGGCACCAGCCCACAAACAGACACCAGTCGACAAACGGATACCAGTCACCAGTCACGAGTCACGTGGCCGGGCAGATCCAGGGCGTCCTCCCCCGCACCGTGCCCGAGGCCGTCCGAGCGCCCGATTCGGTCGCTCTCACCAGGGTTTCCGCTGACCCGGCGGCGCTGGGCGTCAGGCGACTCGGCCGGCGAGAGAGCCGTGCGGCGATCAGTCCGGGGCCGGACGGAGCGCCCAGCGCCGTCCCGTCACCTGGTCGAGCAGGTCGAGATCGGCGCCGAAGCCGGCGTGCAGCCGCGCGGCCACGGCCGGATCGAGCCGCCGCGCAGCGGCCGCCACCGCCGGCTCGGCGCACCCCGGGGCGACCAGGTCGCCACACCTCTCGACCGGGACCTCGGCGGGACGGTACGCACGATCGACACCGGCGGGATCGCGGTGGCGGCCGAGACCGAGGAAGCGGTGGACGTGACCCAGTGCCCTCGCCGGATCCGTGCTCAGCTCGGGGTAGGGCACGAGCAGCACCTGCTGGCGTGCGAAGAGGGTGTACAGGCGCTGCACCTGGGCCCCGTATCGGCCAAGGGCCAGATACCGCCACGGCCAGGACGAGAGGGTGCAGGCCCGCTCCGCCTCCGCCGCCAGGGCTGCCTCGAAGTCGACGATGGGCTCCAGGCCGGACGCGCGCATGCGCAGCCAGTGCGCGTGGGCCCGCGCCGCCGGATCCCGCAGCAGGGCGATGAGCCGCACGTAGGGCAGCACCTCGTGCAGGTGCCGCAGGGCCGTGAAGTCCGCCAGGTGGTAGGGAGCGCTGACGCCGCGTAGGACGCCCGCGGGCGCCGGGTCGACCAGGGCCTCGAACCGCGCCCGGCGCCGCGCCGCCTCCGGGCCCCACGCCCCCGCACCGCCCTGTGGCGTTGCGGCACCCGAGGCTCGCTCGGCGGGCGGGGCGAGAGCGGCAGGCGCAGTGAGCCCGGTACCCAAGGCTCGCTCGGCGGGCGGAGTGGGCTCGGTAGGCGGAGTCAGCCCGGTAGGCGGAGTCAGCTCGGTAGGCGGAGTCAGCTCGGTGGCGGGGAGGAAGACGGCCGGGCAGCGTCGCAGGTCAGCGAGGAGGATCTCCATGCCCGCGTCCGGCGCGCCGATCACGAGGAAATCAGGCAGCGCCATGAGATCTCCTGTTCTCGGCCGCGTCGCGTCCCCGACCAGCGGATGCCGAACGATCCACCAGTATATTCCGCCTTCCCCACCGGAAAAATCGACTTCGCTCGGGCCGGCGGCACGACGCGCCAGATTCCGGACGAACTGGTCCGAATCGGATGGACGCGGACCCCGCCGCCCGCCCGGAGACCCTCGCCGAGCATCCGCGCGGACCCGCCGTTCCAGGCCTTCGCTGCCACCCGTTCGATCCATCCCATAACACCATGTGAAGCAAGTCACACTTTTATTCTCTTGGCGGCGACCGGAGCAGTGTGCTTCCGTTGCTCTTGTGTTGAAGCGGCTGATCCTGGTCACCCGGAGCCATATCGATCTGCTCCGCGTCGCCTCGGCTGCCTGTCCGGCTGTCTGACAGGCAGCCACCAGCCGCACCACCCGGCATCCGCGCCTGCGGGCCGGCCGGCGCCGCAAGGGCTCCGGTTCCCGGCCCGGTGCGCCGGCCCCGCCTGCCTGGGCCCGCCGTCCTCGCCACGGGCCCGTAGTCGATCAGGCGCACCCGTCGTCGCGATGGCATCACATCCCTTCACGCCACCGGCGAGGACGCCCGGCACCGTCGACGTCGCGCCCCGGTCCACCCCAGCTCGGCCGCCCCATCGTCGCGGTGCCCGAGCGCTGTCCGGCCCCTGGCCCGCGCCCGCCGAAAGCGAGGCCGGGACCAGCCCCGCCGCCACCGCCCGCTCAGGATTTCCGCCCCGGCCCAGGGCCCGACCCGACTCCAGGGCCCGACCCGACTCCAGGGCCCGATACGGCTCCAAGGCCCGACCCGACTCCAAGGCCCGATACGGCTCCAGGGTCCACGGCCCACCCGGCTCCACAAGCCCACCCGGCCCCGCGCCCACAGCTCCCGGCGACCGGGAGAACCACTGACCGAAAGGCCAGCGATGCCCCCGCAGACGACCACCCTCCCGTACCGGCCGCGCCTGGTGACCACGCCGCCGCGCACGCCCGTCGGGACGGCGGCGACCCTCCCCCGGCAGCCCGCGCCCGCCCCGGTTCACGTCCGGGCGAGCGCGGCGCCGGCTCGGCCCGACCACCACGCGCCCGTCCAGGCCCCGCCCCGCTCGGGGGTGTGGATCGACCGGACCGCCTGGCTCGCGACCGTGGACGGGCGGGCGCTGCAGCTGACCTACCTCGAGTTCGAGGTGCTGGACTTCTTCGTCCACCACCCCGGGCAGGCGCACAGCCGGCAGGCGCTGCTGTCGTCGGTCTGGGGACACCAGGCCGACGACGAGACCTCCCCGGACGTGCGCACGGTCGACGTCCTCGTGACCCGGCTGCGGCGCAAGCTCGGCCCCGAGCACCGGTACCGGATCGAGACGGTCCGCCGGGTGGGCTACCGTTACCGCCCGCTCGACCCGGCCGTGGCGTCCTGAGGCCGGCCCTCATCGGCCGGTGAGCGCCCAGGACGCCTCCTCCCGGTAGACCGGGGCGGCGCCCGGGCCGCCGTCGACGCTGCGCATCAGCACCAGCCGGTCGACGGTCCACGGCAGCGGCTCCACGTCGGCCCGCAGCAGCTCGACCAGCGGACCGAGCCCACGGTGGCTGCGGTCGGGCACCCGGGCGAGCGTCAGGTGCGCCCGCAGCGGCCGGTCGTCCGCCCCGGCGGCGGCGCCGGCCCGCTCGGCTGCCCGCCGCACGCCGGCCGCAAGCGCCCCAAGCGCCCCGGCCGGCGCCGTCGCGGGCCCAGACCGGGTCATCGTGGGCCCGGGCGCTGCCGTCGTGGGACCAGGAGCTGCCGTCGTGGATCGGGGCCGCACCGCCGTCCACAGCACCCGGTCACCGAAGTGACCGCCGCCGACGGTCTCGACGGCGATCGGGCCGTGCCGCCGGGCCACCCGCGCGAGCCGGGCGTCCAGGTCGCCGCGCCGATCGTCCGGCACCTGGCCGAGGAAGGCGAGGGTGACGTGCCACCGGTCGGGCGCCGACCAGCGCAGCTCGGGGGCGGCCGCGCGGGCCCGGTGCACCGCGGTGCACAACGCGTCGGTCACCGCCGCCGGCGGCACGGCGGCCACGAACAGCCGGGCGGTCAGCCCCGCGCTCCCGGGTCGGCGCCGTCCGCCGCCTCCGTCGCCGCGAACCGGACCTGGTCCAGGCTCGTCCCGCGGCGCACGATGATCCCGGCGGCCAGCGAGAACTGGTCGGCGAGCATCCCCAGCAGCAGGTGCAGCGGCGTGAGATCCCCGTCGCCGCGGGCAGCCGCGAACCGCACGGCGCGTTCCAACGCCCGCGCCGCCTCGGCGGAGAAGCGCGGACCGCGCGCCCGTGGGCGCCGCCGCCACCACGACCGCCGGGGGACCTTACGGACCATCGTCAGTCCCAGCACGCCGGCGCCGAACCGCTCGTCGGCGGCGGCCCGGATGGCCTCGTAGTCCACCCCGATCGCCGCGAGCGCGTCGGTGTCCACCTCCCGGCCGCCACGGGAGAGCACCCGGGATCCGTGCAGCTCGGTCCGCAGCGACGGTTCGTCGAGCCCGAGGCCGGTCAGGGCACGCCCGACGGCACCGCCCTCGGTGACGATGGCGAACAGCAGGTGGCCGCTGTGCACCCGGTCGTGGTCGAAGGCCGCCGCGACCCGGGTCGCGGCGCGCACGACCTCGCGGGACTGCGGCGTGAACTTCTCGAACACCGCTTACCTCCCCTTTCCGAATCGGCGCCCGTACTTCTTGTGCGCGGCCTGCCGGCTCACGCCGAGCACGTCGGCGATCTCCTGCCAGGACCAGCCCTTGTGCCGGGCGCTGGCGACCTGGAGCTCCTCGAGTGACTCCAACAGGGCTCGCAACGAGGCGACGGCGGCGAGACCCACCCGGGGGTCGTCGTCGGAGGCCGCCCCGGCGAGCTTCGTGGCGGTCATGTTCATGGCCGTCAACCTACGTTGACACATGAAGCGGTGTCAACCCTGATTGACACGCGGCAACGCTGTCCGCTCTCCGCGGCAATCGCGGCCATCGCCGACCACCACGGGCGGCCCGGGGGCACTATCAGAGCCGTGACGACGCTCCCCGAGCTGGTGCCACCGCGTGATCCGGCACTGTCCGCGAGCTGGCGGGAACTGCGGCGGCTCGTCCGCCGCCGCCAGCCCGACCTGCCGCTCGCGATGGCCCTGGTCACCGACGGCTCCGACAGCACGACGGCCGAGGTCCTGCGCGACGCCGGGGTCGCGGTCGTCGGCCTGCTCGCCCCGGAGCCGCTGGAATCGCTGGCCTGGGCGGCCGAGGCGGGGGTCCCCCGCGCCTACGCCGACCTGCTCGCCCTGCTCTCGGACGACATCGAGGCCGTCTGCGTGGAGACCCCACCGCCCGGCTCGGACATCGTCGCCCGGCGGGCGGCCGAGATCGGCCTGCACGTGCTGCTCGCCGGCCCCGCCACCGCCGAGGCGGAGACGCTGCGGGCCGTCGCCGACCTGGCCGAGGAGGGCGATCTCGCCCACGTGGTGGCCCTGGACGGGCGGGCCTGGCCGGCGGCGACCCACGTCGCGGCCACGGTTGCGTCGCTGGGCCGGCTCACCCAGATGACCGTTGTCGGCGCGCCGACCGGCTCGACCGGCCGAGTCGAGATCATCGATCTCGCGATGCGCTGGTGCGGGGAGATCCTCGCGGTCTGCGCCGATCCCGCCGCGATGCCCGCCGCCACGCTGACGCCCGACGCGCCCGTGACCCTGGCCCTGCTCTCCGCCAGCGGCGCCACCGTGCTGATCAACGAACGGATGGGCGGCAATCTGGACACCGCCACCATCACGGTGTGCGGAGACGCCGGCCGCATCGTCGTCCAGGGCCGCCGCGTCCGCCGCCAGGACGACGCCGGCGTGCGTGACCTGCTGATGCCCACCCCGCCGACCGCCCGGCCCGGGCTGATGGAGGCCACCTACGACGTCGTGCGGGCCACCGAACTCGACGATGCGCGGCTGGTGCGGGGCGCCACCTTCCACGACCTGCTCACCGCGAACCGGCTCATCGCCGCGGCCGGCACCTCCCGCCGGCGGGGCGGCTGGGTCGAGCTGTGAGGTGGCCGGGTCGACCTGTGAGGCAGCCGGGTCCCACCGTGACGCGGCTACGAGCCGGCGAGGGCGTCCAGGATCGGCGCAGCCCGGGTCAGGGCGGCGATCTCCTCCGCCGACAGCGCCGCGAGCCGGTCGGTCAGCCACTCGTCCCGGCGCCGGCGATCGTCACTGAGCAGCGACCGCCCCTTCGCGGTGACCTCGGCGATCACCTGCCGCCCGTCGGTGGGGTGCGGGCGGCGCTCGACCAGCCCGGCGACCGCGAGATGCGCGATGACACGCGTCATCGACGGCGGCTGCACGCGCTCGTGCGCCGCGATCTCCCCGAGCGTCATCGGGCCGTGGCGCTCCAGCGATGCCAGCGCGGAGGTCTGCGTGGGGGTGAGCTGACTCGACCGCTCCTGGCGCATTCGTCGGGAAAGGCGCATCACCGACAGCCGCAGCGCGGACGCGAGTTCGGCGTCGCTCGCCGTCTCGGTCTCCATCTTCTGACGGTACTCGTCCGGGGGACCGAAGAAAGGGTGATTTCGGGGGATGCGTCGCCAAGAGGACGAAAAGGGGCCGGCCGCCCCCCGGCGGCAGCCGACCCCCGCACGGCACGGTGTCCTGCATCCGGATGCGATCACCGACGACACCGATCCGTGCCACCAGGTTCCACCGCCGCGCACGCGCTGACTTCGGGGAGATCTCCACAGTTCATCGGGGGATCTCCTGGCAGGGAGTGGGGGGTAACCCGCAATCCGACAATGGGCGTGTGCGACGCTTGCCGGGTGAGATCCTGGCTACATAACGTCGACTGACGTGCCGCATCCGCGTCTGCCCGGTCGACTGTCCGCGTGCGCCGCCCGCCACCGCCAGTGGTGTCTGGCGATCGGCGGCTCCGCCACCACCGCTGGTGCGATCGCGTGCCAGTGGCCCTCCTTCGGCCACAGCCCGCTCTTCGCGACCCTCAACGTCTTCGTGGCGCTCGCGTTCGTGCTCACCGCCGCCATGCTCAACGGCGAGGAGTCGCTGGGCAGCGTCACCGCGGCGCTGGTCCTGGGCGGGCTGCTGTGGCCGCTGTCGTGGACGGCAAGCTGGGACGCCGGCCCGTCCGCGCTCGTGTCGACGTTCGCCTACACCCATTTCTGGGTCTGCCTCGGCTGGGGCGTGCTGCGCTACCCGACCGGGCGGCTGCAGAACAACGGTGAACGGGCGCTGCTGGGCAGCGCGGTGCTCGTCATTCCGCTGGCGAACCTCGGGCTGATCGGCATCGGGCGGCCGGAGTGGTTCGGCTACTCCGGGCACCCCGACGTCTGGTGGTATGGCGAGCCGATCGGCCACGGAGCGTTCGACACGGTGGTCTGGATCCTCGACGGCCTGACCCTCGTGCTCGCCGGCGCCTTCCTGCTCGTCGTCCGCGGGCGGCTGCGGCGGTACTCCGAGCTGGACCGGCGGGTCTTCCGGCCGGTGGCGCTCGCGTTGCTGCTGGCGTTCGTCCTCGCGGCGACGGTGAACTTCTTCGTCTACAACCCGAGCAACGGCGACGTCGGGCCCGAGTTCGTCGTCATCTCCCTCACCCTGCTGACGATCCCCCTGGCGTTCGCGGCGGCGGTGCTGCGCCGGGTGTTCGTCCGGGCCCGCATCGCTCAGCTCCTCGCGACGCTGCCCACCCCGCCGGACGTGCGCGCGGTCCGCGCGGCGCTGCGGGCGGCGCTGCACGACGGATCCGCCGAGATCCACCTGTGGCTGCCCGGGGAGGACCACCACGTCGACGCCGACGGGGCGGTCCGGCCCCCACCACCACCCGGCGCGCCGGAGCTGATCATGGCGGTGCGGACCGCGGTCGGGGCGCCGCTGGCGGTGATCGCCGCCGCACCGGCCATGCGCCGCAACCGCGACCTGGTCGAGGCGGCCGTGCGCGCGAGCGCCATGGCCCTGGAGAACGCCCAGCTGCACGCCACGGTGGCCGCCCAGCTTGACGCCGTGCGGGCCTCCCGGGCCCGGCTGGTCGAGGCCGGCCTGCACGAGCGGCGCCGACTGGAGCGCGACCTGCACGACGGCGCCCAGCAGCGGCTGCTGGCGCTGGCCACCAGACTCGGGCTTGCCCGGACGAAGGCCACCGATCCCGATACGATCTCCGCCATCGAGGCCGCCCGGGAGGACCTGCGCCACGCCCTCGCGGACCTGCGCAGCCTCGCGCGGGGGATTCATCCGGCCGTGCTCAGCCAGGGTGGGCTGCTGCCGGCCCTGGAGGTCGTCACGGCCGCGCTACCGGTGGAGGTCGAGCTGGACGTGCCCGCGGCGCGGTTCGAGGCGGTCCTCGAGGCGGGCGCCTACTACACGATCTGCGAGGCGCTCACGAACACGGTCAAGCACGCCGGGGCCAGCCGGGCCCGGGTCGCGGTGCGCCACGACGGCAGCGTCGTGCGCATCGACGTCAGCGACGACGGCAAGGGCGGCGCCACCGCGGTCGAGGGTGGGGGGCTGGCCGGCCTCACCGACCGCGTCCGGGCGCTCGGCGGCGCACTGGTGATCGTCAGCCCGTCCGGCGGCGGAACCCGGCTGACGGCGAGCATCCCGTGCTGACCGTTCGGCCGGCACCGTCCCGCCGACCAACAGCGTGACGACCAACAACGTGACGACCAACAGCGTGACGACCAACAGCGTGACGACCAGCACCGGGCCGACCAGCCAGCAGCGAGACGAGGAGAACGGACCCGTGCGGGTAGCGATCGCGGACGACTCGACCCTGTTCCGCGAGGGGCTGGCGATGCTGCTGACCGCCGCGGGCGCCGAGGTCGTGGCGCAGGCCTCCACCGCCGAGGATCTCCTGCAGGGGCTCGGGCGCAGCCGGCCGGACGCGGTGATCCTGGACATCCGGATGCCGCCCACGTACACCGACGAGGGCCTGGTCGCGGCCGAGCGGATCCGCGCCCAGCACCGCACGATCGCCGTGCTCGTCCTGTCGACCTACGCCGAGACGCCCTACGCGCTGCGCCTGCTCGGCGACGGCAGCGGCGGCCTCGGCTACCTGCTCAAGGACCGGGTCGACGACGTCGGCGCGCTGCAGGACGCGCTGCGGCGGGTGATCGACGGACGCCTCGTGCTCGACGAGGAGATCGTCGCAGGCCTGTTGGCCCACCGGCGGCGCGCCGACGAGCTGGCCCGGCTCACCCCGCGGGAGCGCACGGTGCTCGCGCACATGGCCGAGGGGCGGTCCAACCAGGGCATCGGCGCTCGCCTGCACCTGGCGCCCAAGACCGTGGAGAACCACATCGCCGGGGTCTTCAGCAAGCTCGGTATGCCGGCGTCCGCGGACGACAACCGCCGGGTGCTCGCTGTGCTCACCTGGCTGCGCAGTGCCGCCGCCGGGCCGGGTGAGCCGGGTGCCGTCGCCGCAGCGCCGGCCGGCCCCTCTTCCGGTATCACACCGGGAACCCGCTCGACGAGTGGCTCCGGGCACCAGAGTGGCTTCTCCCCGTTCGGGTAGGTGCAATCCACCGACCCGGCGGCCGTCCGCATGCTCACCGAGCGTGCCGTACCCCATCACCGCAGGCAGGGGATGCGTTCCCCGCCAAGGGGTGGCGCAGCACACGTGGGATGAGGCTCACCGATCACGCGCATGTGCAGCCGCGAACGGCCAGACTTGGGAAGAACCATGTGAGCCAGCAAACCGGCGTGAGCGCTCCGTACCCGGATGCGCGCCCCGGCTGGGGCCAGAGCCGTCACCAGCGGCATCGCCACCGCGAGAGGAGCCCGGCGTGTCCGAGCAGGTCAGCACACTGACCGTCACCGACAACCGAACCGGTAAGACGTACGAGATCCCGGTCACGGACGGCACGGTACGCGCGAGTGCGTTGCGTTCGATCAAGACGGGCGACGACGACTTCGGGTTGATGGCGTACGACCCGGCGTTCACGAACACCGCGAGCTGCCGCAGCGCCATCACCTACATCGACGGTGACGCCGGCATCCTGCGCTACCGCGGCTACCCGATCCAGGAGCTCGCCGAGAAGAGCAGCTTCCTCGAGGTCGCCTACCTGTTGCTGGCGGGCGAGCTTCCCTCCACCGACGAGCTGTCGACCTGGGAAGACGAGATCACGCACCACACCCTGGTGCACGAGTCGATCAAGAAGTTCATCGACGGCTTCCACCACGACGCCCACCCGATGGGCATGCTCGTGTCCACCGTGGGCGCGCTGTCGACCTTCTACCCGGACGCCAAGACGATCGACGACCCCGGCCTGCGCCGCCTCCAGATCGTCCGCCTGATCGCCAAGATCACGACGCTGGCGGCGTACTCGTACCGGCACTCGGTCGGTTTCCCGTACGTCTACCCGGACAACGACCTGTCCTACGCCGGCAACTTCCTCAACATGATGTGGAAGGCCACCGAGCTCAAGTACGAGCCGGACCCGAACCTGGAGCACGCCCTCGACGTGCTGTTCATCCTGCACGCCGACCACGAGCAGAACTGTTCGGCGAACGCGATGCGCGCCGTCGGCAGCTCGCAGGCGGACCCGTTCTCCGCGGCCGCCGCCGCGATCGCGGCGCTGTACGGCCCGCTGCACGGTGGGGCGAACGAGCAGGTGCTGCGGATGCTCGCCGAGATCGGCTCGGTCGAGAACATCCCCTCCTTCATCGCCCAGGTGAAGGACGGCAAGAAGAAGCTGATGGGCTTCGGCCACCGGGTCTACAAGAACTACGACCCGCGCGCCCGGGTGATCCGCCAGGTCGCCGACGAGGTCTTCAAGGTCACCGGCACGAACCCGCTGCTGGACCTGGCCATGGAGCTGGAGCGGATCGCGCTGGAGGACGAGTACTTCATCGCCCGCAAGCTCTACCCGAACGTCGACTTCTACACCGGCATCATTTACCAGGCCATGGGCTTCCCCGTGGAGATGTTCCCGGTGCTGTTCGCCATCGGCCGGATGCCCGGCTGGCTGGCCCAGTGGGAGGAGGGCCTGCTCGACCCCGAGCAGAAGATCGCCCGCCCGCGCCAGCTCTACGTCGGCTACGACCAGCGCCCCTACGTCCCGATGGACGACCGCGGCGCGACCGCCGACACCGAGGCCGACCCGATCGCCGCCCAGGCCGCCCAGGCCGCCCCGGAGCGCCCCCTGCGCTGAACGGCGGACACCGCCGCCGGCGAACCCGGTCCCCGTCGGCTGCGACGCCGACGACGACGGCCCGCGAGGAGTATCCCTCCCCACGGGCCGTCGTCGTCTCCGGCTGCGGATCGACCCCGCTACAGGCGCTCGACGACGTAGTCGATGCTCGCGGTGAGGGCCTCGACGTCGGCCGGCTCGATGGCCGGGAAGGTGGCGACGCGGAGCTGGTTGCGGCCGAGCTTGCGGTACGGCTCGACGTCGACCACGCCGTTGGCGCGCAGCACCTTCGCCACCGCGGCCGCGTCGACCCCGTCGAAGTCGATCGTCACGACGACCTGGGAGCGCTGCGCCGGGTCGGCGACGAACGGCGTCGTGTACGCCGTCTTCTCGGCCCAGGTGTAGAGGATCGACGACGACTCGGCGGTGCGGCGCACGCACCAGTCCAGCCCGCCCTGGGCGAGCATCCACTCGATCTGGTCGGCGAACAGGAACAGCGTCGACACCGCGGGAGTGTTGTACGTCTGGTCCTTGGAGCTGTTGTCGCGGGCCGTGGTGAGGTCGAGGAACGGCGGGATCCACCGGTCGGTCGCGGCGATCTCGGCGAGCCGATCGATCGCCGCCGGGGAGAACAGCGCCGTCCACAGGCCCCCGTCGGAGGCGAAGTTCTTCTGCGGCGCGAAGTAGTAGACGTCGGCCTCGGAGACGTCGACGGGCAGGCCACCGGCGCCGGAGGTGGCGTCGACGAGGTGCAGGGCGTCGGCGTCGGCGCCGACCGGGCGGCGCACCGGGCGCGCGACGCCGGTGGAGGTCTCGTTGTGCGGGGTGGCGTAGACGTCGATGCCGGCCTCGGGCGCCCAGTCCGGGTGCGTTCCCGGCGCCGAGGACACCACGGAAGGCTCCGCCAGGAACGGCGCTCCCTTCGTCGTGTCCGCGAACTTTCCGCCGAACTCGCCGAAGACGAGGTGCTGCGACCGGGTGCGGACCAGGTTGAACGCGGCGGCGTCCCAGAACGCGGTGGCCCCGCCGATGCCGAGCACGACCTCGTAGCCGGCGGGCAGCGAGAACAGCTCCGCGAGCCCCGCGCGCACCCGGCCGACCAGGCCCTTGACCGGCTTCTGGCGGTGCGAGGTGCCGAGGTAGGTCACGCCGCTGGCGGCCAGGGCCGCGACGGCGTCCGGGCGGATCTTCGACGGGCCGCAGCCGAAGCGGCCGTCGGCCGGGCGCAGGCTGTCGGGCAGGTGGATCGCGGCGGCGTCAGCCACGGGGCACCCCCGGCGAGACGTCGCCGAGCGGACGCGGGTCCGGGCCGACGTAGCGGGCGGACGGGCGGATCAGCCGGCCGGTGCGCTGCTGCTCGAGGATGTGAGCGCTCCAGCCCGCGGTGCGGGCGCAGGTGAACATGGACGTGAACATATGGGCGGGCACCTGGGCGAAGTCCAGCACCACGGCCGACCAGAACTCCACGTTCGTGCGCAGCGGGCGGTCGGGGAAGCGGTTGGTCAGCTCCTCGATCGCGGCCGCCTCGAGCGCCTCGGCCACCTCGTAGCGGTCGGAGCCGAGGTCGCGCGCCGTGCGGCGCAGCACTCGGGCGCGCGGGTCCTCCGCGCGGTACACCCGGTGCCCGAAGCCCATCAGCCGCTCCTTGCGGTCCAGGGCGCGCCGGACGTAGCCGAGCGGGTCGCCGGTGCGCTCGACCTCGTCGAGCATCGCGAGCACGCGGGAGGGTGCACCGCCGTGCAGCGGTCCGGACAGCGCGCCGACGGCGGCGGACAGCGCGGCCGAGGCGTCGGCGCCGGTCGAGGCGACCACCCGGGCGGTGAACGTCGAGGCGTTCATGCCGTGCTCGGCGGCCGACACCCAGTAGGCGTCGACGGCCTGGACGTGCTTCGGGTCCGGCTCGCCCCGCCAGCGGATCATGAACCGTTCCGTTATCGTGCGGGCGCGGTCGACCTCCTTCTGCGGGACCGCGGGCTGCCCCAGGCCCCGGGCCGACTGGGCGACGAAGGACAGCGCCACCACCGACGCGCGGGCGAGGTCGTCGCGGGCCTGCTCGGGGGCGATGTCGATGAGCTGGCCCAGGCCCCAGTAGGGGGCGAGCATCGCCAGGGCGCTCTGCACGTCCACTCTTATGTCACCGGAGTGCACCGGCACCGGGAACGGCTCGGCCGGCGGCAGCCCGGGCTCGAACGCTCCGTCGACCAGCAGCCCCCAGACGTGGCCGTAGTCCACCTTGCCGACGAGGTCCTCGATGTCGACCCCGCGGTAGCGCAGCGCGCTGCCCTCCTTGTCCGGCTCGGCGATCTCCGTCTCAAAGGCGATCACGCCCTCCAGACCTGGCTTGAAATCGCTTGTCTTCTCGGCCATCGAGTCCGGATCTCCGCTTCTGTCTGTTGGTTCGACCGGCGACTGGTTCGACCGGGGGTGGTTCGACCGGCGCTCTGTCGCGCCCCCGCGCGCACGTCGACCGGCGGCCCGTCGTGCCTGCCTCGTCGGTCCTGCTCCATCCGATCCTGCCCCGCGACATCCGGACGCGCCAGAGCGCCGCCACTTCGCGCCGTTCGATCCGGCCCGCCGACGGACGCAGCGGCCTCACACATCGCCAACCCTGCCACACTCATCCGACAATTTATGAGATCCCTCACAGGCGCTTTGTCCGTTTGTGCGGCTATTTGCAACAAGCTGCCGGAAGGGACGCCAGGGACGGCCGACCAGCGGAGATCGCGCCGCGCTACGGTCGGCAGGAGGAAATGGCCCGCCTGACCGGCGGTCACGCTGCGCGGAAACCGGATCGGGAGCTCGGGAGATCATGGCGTTCGTCTTCATCAGTCATCGCGCGGCGGACATCGCCAGCGCCGAACGGCTGGGGCGGGCGGTCAACGCGGTGGGTCACGCGGTGCACCTGGACCGTTGGGAGGTGCGCATCGGCGACACCGTGCCCATGTTCATGAATGACACGCTCGCCACCGCGGATTTTCTCGTGCTGGGCCACTCCACCCTGGGAATTCACGCGCCGTGGGTGGCGCAGGAATTTCTGCCGGCGCTCGCCGCGGACCTGTCGTCCCGCGGGATCGTCATGCTGCCCGTGATCCTCTCCGGCACCGAGGCCCCCAGCCGGCTCGGCGGGCGGCCCTGCCTCGACCTGACCACCCACTGGGATCGCGGCGTGGCCACGGTCCTGCGCGAGCTCGGCTGAGCGCCGGGGCGCGACTGGCACCATCCTCCGATGGCCTCCAACCCGCCGTCCGCCGCATCCCCCCGACGCACAGCCGTCTCCCCCGGTGCAGACCGCCCGGACGGTCCCGATCCGGCCGGGCAGCGGCAGAGCTACCACGCCGGTCGGTTGGAACCGGAGCAGCTTGCGACGACCTGGGTCGAACAGTTCGCCCGCTGGTTCGCCGACGCGAGCACCGCGGGCGCGGGCGTCCCCGAAGCCAACGCGGCCGTCTTCGCCACCGCGTCCGCGGACGGCCGACCGAGCGCGCGGACGGTACTGCTCAAGGGCTTCGACCACCGCGGCTTCGTGATCTACACGAACTACACCTCCCGCAAGGGTCGAGAGAGCGCCGAGAATCCCTTCGGCTCGCTGGTCTTCCCCTGGTACACCCTGGAACGGCAGGTGGTGGCCATCGGCGCGGTGGAGCGCGTCAGCAGGACCGAGACCGAGCAGTACTTCGCCTCCCGGCCCCGCGGGTCCCAGCTCGGTGCCTGGGCCAGCCACCAGTCGCAGATCATCGAGTCCCGAGACGTCCTGGACGCCCGAGCTGCCGAGCTCGCGGCCCGCTGGCCCGCGGGAACCCCGGTGCCCACCCCGCCGTTCTGGGGCGGGCTGCGCCTCGTGCCCGACACCGTCGAGTTCTGGCAGGGGCGGACGAACCGGCTGCACGACCGGCTGCGCTACCGCCGCGTCTGCACCGCGGACCGCTGGGCCGTCGAGCGGCTCTCCCCGTGACACCCGGCCCTCGCCCGGGTACCGGCAGCGGATGCTCACCTCACACCTCACACACCGCACAGGAATCGCCTCGCCGAACCCGGTCCGTCCGCCGGACCCGGTCGTCCGGACGACACCGTTCGATACCGCCGGTCCCCGCTCGCATTCTCGCGGCGCACGCCCGCCGGACAACCCGCCCGGACAACCCGCCGACCACGTGCTGCGCGTGATGGCGGCGGACCTGCCTCCATTGCCACCGGCGGCACAGGAGAAATCCGACCGGGCGCCCACGGCGAGGCCGGCGAAAGGAAAACAGGTACAGCCCGGCGGATTCAGTCGGGCTCCCGCCACGAAACACGCGCTTCGGTATCCGCGGCGGCGACGGGCCGGGCCGGCGCCCCAACCCGCGCCGGCCGACAGCGCGCCAACCCGTACCGACGGGGTAGGGCGGACGGCCGAAACGGGCGAGCCCAGGCGGGACGGCGCGGACAGGGGCGACTCGGACGGGGGCGGCCGAGAGGGGGACGAGGCCGTCAGCAACCGCGCCGCCGGCGGCACCATTGCCGCGGCGGCGCGGTCACCCGTTCATCCGGACCGCTCACTGCATCGGACCGATCGCCGCATCGGACCGATCGCCGCATCGAACCGATCGCGCATCCGGACCGATCGCTGTTCGCGGTTCGGTGTCGTTCAGCGTCGGCGTTCATCCGGACGCCACTTGGTTGCGGCGAACAGCACGGGATGACCACGAATCATCGCGAAGTTCACCCAACGGTCCCGCTACGACCGACCCGGACGTAGCGGGACGTCCGCCGCGTTGCTACCTTCTTCCCGATCAAAGCTTCCCGTCGAGGTTTCCTGACCCGGCAGATGTCGAGGGAGACGGATTCATGCGCAGCACGCGAATGCGGGTCGTGGTGGCCGGCGTTCTCGGCGTGGCGGCGATCGCGCTGGCCTCGCCGGCGTCCGCCACAACGCCGTCACCCACACCTACCGAGACCGCCGCCGTCAGCACACCGACTCCGACGGCTCCCGCGGCGGCCGGCGCGTCTGCCAGCGCGTCGCCGAGCCCGACCGCCGCCGCGCTCGCCGCGACCAGCCCGTCCGCCGACCCGAGCGCGACCCCGAGCGTCGACCCGAGCGCCACGCCGAGCCCGGTGGCCGGCGCCACGGCGAGCGCCGACCCGAGCGCCTCGGCCTCGGCGTCGGCCACTCCGGCCGGCGCGGCGGCCTCGACCGGCGGCACCGGTGACCCGACCCTCGACGGGTTCCTCGACCTGCTGCCGTTCAAGGTGCCGCTGGACAGGGAGATCAACGGCATCGAGGACATCGACGTCAACCCCCTCGTCCTCACCTTCACCTGCAACGGCGGCGAGCCCGCCTGGAAGCTGAAGAACACCAGCGACAAGAGCTTCGGCTTCGGCTGGTTCGACACCAACCTGGGCGGCGGCATCCTCGACATCGGTCCGACGCAGACCGTCGACCTCCCGTCGAAGGCCCTCGCCGTCGTCGGCTCCCCCTGGGACGCCGAGACGAAGCTCCTGCTCGTGACCGTGCCCACCGTCGGGGTGTCGAACTGCGGCGGCGCGACGAGCGCACCGCCGGCGATCCCCGTGCCCGCGGCGCTGCCGATCGCCGCGCCCGCCGCCGGCAGCTCCGTCACGGCCGAGCCGTACTACACCGGATGACCATCAGCCGACTCGGTTCCCGGACGGCCACGGGAATCCTCGCGGCCGTCCTCGGCGGCGTGGTGCTCACCGGGTGCGGCGGCGGCGACGGCAGCCACGACGCCGCCACCAACCTCTCGCCGCAGGTCCGTAACCAGCTCGCCGCGATCGCGGGCCTCGGGCAGAACAAGAGCACGGTGGTCACCGCCGTCGGCACCAGCGTGGACATCTACAGCGCCCCCACGGACACCCAGCCGTCGTCCACGCTCGCGAGCCCGAACGAGAACGGCGTCAAGCGGGTCTTCCTGGTCCAGGCCAAGATGCCCGGCTGGTGGCAGGTGATGCTGCCCGTCCAGCCCAACGGCAGCACCGGCTGGGTCAAGGCCGACCAGGTCAGCGCGTCGGAGACGCCCTTCCGGCTGGTCGTGTCCCGCGGTCACCACCTGCTGCAGGTGTTCAGCGACGGCAAGCAGATCGCGCAGGAACCGGTGGCCATCGGCACCACCGACACCCCGACCCCGGGTGGCCGCTTCTACCTGATGGAGCTGCTTCGGCCGCGCAACCCGAACGGCCCGTACGGCCCGTACGCCTTCGGCCTGAACGGCTTCTCCACCTCGCTGAGCTCGTTCGACGGCCGCAAGCCGGTGATCGGTCTGCATGGCACCAACGAACCGAAGATGATCGGCAAGGATGTCAGCCATGGCTGCATCCGGCTGAGCAACGACGCGATCACCCGCCTCGCCCAGACCGTCCCGCTCGGCACTCCGGTCGACATCGTCGCCTGACGCCGACTCGCAGGCGCCCGCCGAGCCGCAGGCACCGACCCGCAGGCACCGACCCGCCGGTCAGGCCGGCGGGAAACCCTGCTCGCCGCCGACCGGGGCCGGGCGGGCCGCGGCGGCGATCCGCAGGTCGGCGACGAACCCGCCGTACACCTCGTCCCGGCTCGCCGGATCGGCCCGCAGCACGGCGCTGGGGTGCAGCGTGGCAAGCAGCTGGGCGTTCGACCCGGGCGGCCCGGGCAGCAGCCGCCCGCGCATCCGGGTCACCCGGAACGACGGCCCGAGCAGGGACGCACCCGCCGTCGCGCCCAGCACGACGACCAACGACGGCCGAATGACGTTCAGCTCGGCGGCGAGCCAGGGACGGCAGGCGGTGACGTGCCGCGCCTGCGGCGTCTGGTGGATGCGCCGGGGTCCGTTGCCCGTGCGGTAGCCGAAGTGCTTCACGGCGTTCGTCGCGTACACCTCGGCCCGATCCAGCCCCGCCTCGCCGAGCGCCCGGTCGAGCAGCTTGCCGGCGGGTCCGACGAAGGGCTGACCACGACGGTCCTCGACGTCTCCGGGCTGCTCGCCGACCACCACCAGCCATGCGCGCCCGGGGCCCGCGCCGAAGACGGTCCGGGTGCCGGGCAGTTCGGCAAGGTCACAGCCCCGACAGCTCGCCGCCGCCGCTGCCAGCGCCGGCAGGTCCGCGCCGGGGGGCACCACGACAGGCTGCATGTTCACCCTGACGATTCAAGCGGACGCGCCGGCCCGCGACCCCGCCGGGGTGGGCGTGGCGCGCCGCACGTGGGTTGCCCTCCACACCCCACGCGGGCGCGACCACCTCCGGCGGAGCCCGTCACTTCTCCACCGGGCTTCGAGCGGGAGATCCCTGCCCACACACTCCCTGCCCTGGAACAAGGGTGGCCAATCCCCGCCCGCCGTACCCAGCGGACCGCACAACCCGCGTGTCGGATGCGCGACACGTGTCACGCTTGCGAGCAAGCCATCGATCCGCTAGACGATCCCCGCCGATGCCCGGTTTCGTACCTCTTCGTACCTCTCCGTACCTCTCCGTGTCGCTCCGTGTCGCTCCGTCTCCCGAGTTCGGAGCTGCTCGGGCCGGCTCAGCCGCGGCGACGGGCCGCCTCGTAGCGGGCCAGCGACTCCCGCCGCTCGGTGGCATGGTCGACCACCGGCGCCGGATACCCCGCGGGCGGACCGCCGGGCAGCGTCCACGGCTCGTGCACCTTCGCCGCCGGTACGTCACGAAGCTGCGGTATCCAGCGGCGCACGTAGGTCCCGTCCGGGTCGTACCGGTGGCCCTGCGACACCGGGTTGAACACCCGGAAGTACGGTGCGGCGTCCGTCCCCGTGCCGGCCGTCCACTGCCAGCCGTGATGGTTCGACGCCAGGTCGCCGTCGACGAGATGGTCGAGGAACCACCGCGCCCCGTGCGTCCAGTGGACGTGCAGGTCCTTGCACACGAACGACGCCTCGATCATGCGCACCCGGTTGGGCACCCAGCCCTCGGCGAGCAGCTGGCGCATGCCCGCATCGACGATGGGGAACCCCGTCCGTCCCCACTTCCAGGCCTCGAATCCGCCCTCCGGCGGGTCGTATGCCATGTCGGCCAGTGCACCGGTCAGATCCGCCCGGGCCGACGCCGGATTCGCCGCGAGCACCTCGGCGTAGAACTCCCGCCAGGCCAGCTCCGACCGGAACTTCTCGGCGTCACGGGGAGAGGTGGCTCGGTCGAGCTCGGCAAGGACGGTCCGCGGATGGATGCAGCCGTACTTCAGGTAGGGCGACAGCCGCGAGGTGGTGTCCTGGCCGGGCACGTCACGCCGCTCGGCGTAGCCGGTCAGCGACCCGGCCAGGAACTCGGCCAGCCGCTCGCGCGCGGCCCGTTCGCCCGCCGCGGGCAGCCGGGTACCCCCGAGGTCCGGATCGGCCGGGATACCGTCCGAGGCCAGCAGCGCCCAGCGCGCGCCGACCGGCTCGGCGACCGGGCGGCGCCAGCCATGCTCCTTCCACGCCCGGTAGAACGGCGTGAAGACGCGGAACGGCGTGCCGCCCGCCGTGGCCAGCCGGCCCGGCGCGACCGCGTACGGCGACCCGGTCCGGACGAGCTCCCGGCCGCCGGCGCGCAGCGCCTGCTCGACCTCGCCGTCGCGACGCCGCCCGTAGGGCCCGTAGTCCGCGGATATGTGCACCCGGCGCGCGTCGACGGCCCGCGCGACCTCGGGTACGACGTCCACCGGGTCGCCGCGGCGCACGCACAGCCGGCCGCCCAGCCGGTCGTCCAGCTCGCGCAGGCAGCGGTACAGGAACGCGAGCCGAACCGGCCCGGCCGGGCGGCGCAGCGCGTCGTCGAGGACGAACAGCACCAGCACATCGTCGGCCCCGTCCACCGCCGCGCACAGCGCCGGACTGTCGCTCAGTCGCAGATCCCGCCGCAGCCAGCAGACCGACACCGTCATGCGACCGGACGTTAGACCGACGCCCGGCCCGCGCCGTGGCAGCGCGGGACGACGCCCGGAGGACCCGCCGATCTATAGCTGTGCGTCATCGAAAAACTACTGTGAGTGTACAATCGGCCGGTGCAGGAGACCGTCGCCATCGCGTGGGATCGCGGCTTCTCGGACGCCTGGTCCCGCATCGCGGAAACCGGGCCGAAGATCGGGGTCTTCCTCGCGATCTGCCTGCTCGGCGGCCTGCTGGTCCGGGCCGGGGCACGGCTGCTGACCGCCCTGGCGGCCCGGCTGGAATTCGACGGGGTCCTCGACCGGTGCGGCCTGCCGGCCCTGCTGCGTCGGCCGGCCGCGGACGTTCGCGCGGGCGCGGTGCGGGTGCTCACCGGCCTCGGCCTGCTCGCGGTGCTGCGCGTCGCCGTGGGGGTCTTCGGCCCGAGCGCCGCCGAGGACACCGTCACCGAGCTGCTCGCGCTGCTGCTGCACACCATGCTCGCCACCGTGATCATCGCGATTGGGGTCAGCCTCGCCCGCCTCGCTCGGACCTTCGTGCGCGAGGCGCTGCGGGAACTCAGCTACGCACGCGCGGCCGGCAACACGGTGGCCGCCGTCCTCGTGATCGCGTTCGGCAAGGCCGGGCTCGACGAGGTGGGCCTCGCGACCTCGGTCACGACCCCCGTGCTCTGGGCCGTCCTCGCCGCCCTGACCGGGGTGATCGTGGTCGGCGTCGGCGGGGGCCTCGTCCGTCCCATGCAGCTTCGCTGGGAGGAGATCCTCGAACATGCCGAGGACACCGCCGCCCAGGCTCGGCTGACCTGGCGCGCACGCCACCCCGACCCCGATGGCGCCGACCTGGACCCCAGCACCGCCAGCTCCAGCACCGCCAGCCCCAGCGTCGCGAGCCCCGGCACCGGCGACCCCGACACAGCCGATCCCAGCTCGACCGACCCCAACGCCCGCACCGCCGGCCCCGGTGCCGCCGACCCTGGCAGTACCGACCGCGTCGGCCCAGACCTGACCGACGCCGATGCCGATGCCGATGCCCCCGGGCCGGGAGGCGGCGGACCGAAAGGCGGCGAGCCGGGAGGCGGCGGACCGAGGCCCGGGGAGCTGTCCAACGACCCGGACGTGCCGGTCGAACCCGATCCGGCCGCCGGCCCGGTGGCGCCGTCGATCCCGGCCCCGGCCTCAGGAGCGGCCGCCGCCACCGCGCCCCGCCCGTCGATCCCACCGCCGGGCGAACAGGTGCCCTTCGACCCCGCCGGGCCCGACCGGACCTCGGCCTCCGCCTCGCCGCCACGGTCGAACGCCCCGTCGCGGCCCGCCGACCGGCCCCGAGCGGAGGGACCCCCGTAGCCTGTGGCACGCTCCCGCCTCTACCGTCACGCAGGGACCAGTGGATGTGCGTTAGGCGAACTACGGCGCGTTCGGCCCCTGGGTGGGGCACTCTGGGAGAGGACGGGATGTCAGCGCCGGTCGCGGACCTGAACCCCCCATTCCGCCCGGACCCGGACACCTGATCTCGACACCTGACCCGGACACCTGACCCAGCCAGGAGACCCGCCGATCGATCTCCCCACGACCGATCTTCGCGGCAGGAACCTCATCAACGTCACGAGTGGCGAGCGGAGGGACATCTCGGTGGAGGAGCTTTCGGACATGGAGCGTTCCCGACTGCTCCTCGGCTGGCTGGCGGCGCGGCGCGCGGTGGACAACTGTCTGTCGGACCTGCTCGCCGCCGGTCCCGCGGGAGAACGTCGGGTGCGCGAGTCGCTGGCGCTCGTCGACGACCTGGAGAGTCGCGCCCAGGAGGCGTTCGACCGCTATCGCACCGCCGCGGAGAACACCCCGGCTCCCCCGCCGCGCCCCACCGGCCGGTGGTCACCTCCGGCCGCGGCGGAGCGCCCCCGCCTCAATGTGGTCCGCGCCCCGGAGGGCGACCTCGCTCGTAGTAGTTCCAACACGAAGAGTAATCACCGGCACCGGTGACGCCCAGCCCGCGTGCGGCGGGTCAGAATGGCCACCGTGCCGGCCGTTCGTCGCCGCCGCGTCACCGCGGTCTGGCTCCTCACCTTCCTGCTCCCCGTGCTACTGGTCGTAACTGGCTGTAGCGGGTTGAGCGGGACCCGCCGCGGCGGTGTGGTCCCCGGGGCCACTCCGAGCGCGACGCCGACCACCGGGCCGGACGCGTTCGAACGGTCCGGCCGCGGCACGCCGATCCGCATCACACTGCCGCCACCCGGCACCCCCCGGCCCTACCCGCTGATAGTGGCGCTGCACAGCCTGCACTACGACGGCACCGACCCCAAGGCTCACTGGGATCTCGACGGCCTCGCCCGGACCGCGGGCCTCGCCGTCGTCTACCCGGACGGCATCGGCAAGGCCTGGAACGCCGGGACCTGCTGCGACACCGCAAAGATCAACAATACGGACGACGTCGGCTGGCTGCGTGCCCTGATCGCCCACCTGAGTGAGAACTATCCGATCGACCGCACGCGGGTCAGCCTGATCGGCCTGTCCAACGGCGGGATGCTCGCCTACCGGTACGCCTGCGAGCACGGCGACGAGCTCGCCGGCATCGCCGTGGTGGCGGCGAGCCGGCAGGTGGCGCAGTGCCAGCCGGCGGCTCCGCTGACCGTCGTCGTCGTGCACGGCGGAGCAGACGGTCACGTCCCCTACCTCGGCTCGCAGTGGTCACCGGTGTTGCTGACGGCGATCACGCCGGTCGAGGAGAGCATGGCGCCGTTCCGCGCGGTGGACCAGTGCCCGCTGCCCAGCCAGCCCGGCGACACGATCCTCACCGACTCCACCGGGGTGCCCTGGCACGCCCCGGAATCGCCCCTCGCCCTGTCCGCCGGGCAGCAGCCCGGGGTGGCCACCGGCTCGCCCGCGGCGCCGACACCGCCCGCCGGGGCGCCAACACCGCTGCCCGACGGTCTGGCCGCCACCGCCGGTCCCCCGGCCGTGCCGACGACGACGGGGCCGGTGGCCGTCCGCCGCGAAACCCGGTGCGCGTCCTCGGCCCGGGTCGTCCAGTACCTGTTGCCCTCGATGGCTCACGGCTGGCCGCCTGCCACCGGACCGAACTCCTTCGCCACGACCGGGGTGATCTGGAACCTGCTGGCGCCGGCCCGGTCGGCCCACCCCGGGCCCCGGATGTGACGGCGGACGCCGGTCAGGCCACCGGGGAGAACGACGCCCGCAAGGCACCCATCAGCGTGTTCAGCGTGGCGGCCGCGCTGGTCGAGACCCTCGCGATGAGCACGTAGACGGCGCCGTCCGCGGCGACCGTCCGCATCAGGTAGGACACCCGCTGGCCCTCGCGGTCGTAGGAACCGGCCAGCTCCTGGGTCGGTTGGCCGCTGGTGTCCGTCGTCGGGCCGGACCGCTCCTTCGTCAGCCCCGAGACGGCGTCGAACTCGCCCGCCTGGACGCGCGTGAGCGCCGCCGTCGGGTCGGTGCCGGCGATCCGGGCGACCCCGATCATCTGCGGGCCGTAGTCCGAGACGGTGCCGGGCTCACCGTAGAAGATCCCGGTGTTGTCGCGACGCTGCTTCCACACCGGCGGGTGGGAGAAGGTCGCCTTCTGCAGCGGGTCCGTGTAGGGGGCCCAGTCCGCCGGCACGGCGATCTGCCCCGCGGCCGGTGGGCCGCCGGTGCTCGCCGCGGCGGACGCACCCGGCCCGGTCGCCGCCGGTCCGCTGGCGGCGGCGGAGGCTGACGGAGATGGCGCCAGGGGCGCGTCCGTGGCGGTGCGGCCGCTGGGGCGCACCTTCTCCCACACGACGCCGGCACCGACCCCCACCCCGAGCGCGACCGCCAGCACCACCAGCGCGACGCCGAGGCGGTGCAGGAAGGACATGGAGTCGCCACCGCCACCGTCGCGGCGATCGTCGAGTTCGTCGGCCTCGTCGAGGTCGTTGACGTCGTCGGCCTCGGGGAAGTCGCGCTCCATCGCCGCCGTGCGGGGACCACCCGAGCGGCGCTGCCCGGCCGTCCGATCGCCACCAGCACGATGCGGCCCCGTGCGGTTCCTGATCATGGTGGGCGGCGAGTCCGGCCGCTCGAGGTCCCGACCGGCGGTGGGGCCGGCGGCGCCGGCTCGTCCTGGGCCGCCAGAGCGCTGCGACCGGGACGGTCGTGCCGCGCCCGCGGGCCGGTCGGAGCGTCCAGGATCGGTGTGGTCGCCGAAGCCCGGCGCCGGCCGGCGGGAGCCCGTCCGGTCGAGGCGGGTGTCCTCGACGCCCTCGGGTGCCGCGAAGCGTGCCCGCGCGTCGGCGCCGCCGGGCCTGCCCCCGGTCCCGGGTCGACCCGCGCGCCTACCAGCCTCAGGCGGCGAAGCGCCGGGGGCTGAGGCGCGGTGCGCTGAGGCGTCGCGAGCTGAGGCGTCGCGGCCTGAGGCGTCGCGGCCTGAGGCATCGTGGGTCGGGCCGCCGTCGGGCCCGAACCCCGGCGGGATCGTCCGATCCCGCCGGCCGGCGTGTTTCGAGCGACCGGGCCGCCCGGCCGATTCCACGTCGGTGGCCGGATCGTCCGCTCCGGGCGTGGGGACCGGCCGCGCCCGCACGACCGCGTGTCGGCCCGTCGTCCCGGTGGAGGTACCCGACCGCGCCGTCGGGCCCCCGGGCTCGCCCGCCACGCGCCGGCCGCCGACCGGTGGGACGAGCGCCCTGCGCATGGAGGTTCCGGCGCCGGCCGAGCCCGGGCCGTCGGCGCGGCCCTGCGGACGGCGGCCTCGAACGTTCGGATCCTCTCGCGCGCCGTCCACGGGCCCGAGTTCGCCGCCAGCGCCCCCGGGGAGGTAGGAACCGGTCGGCGGACCGCCCAGGTCGTAGGAGCCGGTGCTCGTCCCGTAGCCGGCGACCGACGGCTGATGACCATAACCGCCGGAGGTGGGCGGACCGCCATGGCCACCGCCGCCGGGCGGGCCCCCGTAACCACCGGGAGCGGGCCGATCGCCGTAGCCGTCGGAAACAGGCGGGCCGCCATGGCCACCGGCGGCGGGCCGACTGCCATAGCCGCCGGTGGCGGGCGCACCACCGTGATCACCGCGGGGAGGGTGCCCGCCATATCCCGCGGCCGTGGTCGGGCGAGGTGCTGGCTCGGCCGGGGGATAGGGCCCACGCGGCGGGAGGTCTTCCCCGGGCCGACGGTGGGCGGGCTGGCGATCGTCGTCCCACTGGGCCCGTCGCGCACCGTCCGTCACCAGACGACCTCCGATCCCGAGCCCCCGCACGCATTCGTTCGTCCCACCGGTGTACCACGGAGTTGCCGACAGGCAGCGCGCGCCTAGTTGACAACAGGCCGCCGGGGGCATAGGGGCCGGGCCGGTTGCCACCGACCTGGGGCGATATCCTCCCAGGGCGCACCGGGCGCCCGATGGGGGGATCGTCGTTGAAGGGCTTCAAGCAGTTCCTGATGCGGGGGAACGTGGTCGACCTTGCGGTCGCCGTGGTGGTCGGTACCGCCTTCACCGCGGTCGTCACGTCCCTGGTGAAGACCATCTTCACCCCGTTGATCGCGGCGATCTTCGGCAAACCGGACTTCTCCGCCCTCACGTTCACGCTAAACGGCAGCGTGTTTCGCTACGGAGAGTTCATCAACAGTGTCATCGCCTTCCTCTCCGTGGCGGTTGTGATCTACTTCGTCGTGGTGCTCCCCCTGAAGACCATCAACGACCGGCGCGCCCGGGGCCAGATCCCGCCCGAGGAGGACCCGGTGCTGACCGATGAGGCACGTCTGCTCACCGAGATTCGTGATCTACTGGCGGAACGTCGCCCCACCTCCTGACCCGGTCGACCGGGAGGGACTCCACACCGAACCATCCTGTCGATCGCTTACCCGAACGTTGGTCGGCATTCAGGAATCGCTCAGGCTCGCAAGGGAAAGTGCCTACCATGACACCGCGTCTCCCCTTCAGCAGCGGCGCCGAGGACGCTCAGGCGGACAGCGGCCGGGAGGAGTCCGGCGCCGGGCACGACTCGCCGTCCCCCTGGGCCCCACCCGCCGATGGCGCATTCGGGTCCCGGGCAGAACAGCCCCACCCGGCCGGCCCCGTCGGCTCCGCGCCCGACCGTCCTGTGACGTCCTCGCCCCCCGGCCCGCCCGGGGCGCCCTACGGCGCTCCCGTGCCGTTCCACCCAGCCACCGGCCCCGCTCAGACGGCACCGTTCAACACGGGCGGGCTCGCGTCCGGGCCCTGGGGCCAGCCCAGCCCGGGTCCAGGGCAGGGCGGTCCAGGGCAGGGCGGTCCGGGGCAGGGCGGTCCGGGGCAGGGCGTGGTCAGGGCGAACGCCGGGCCGGGCGGGTTGAGCGGTCCGTATGGCCCGGGCACTCCGGGTGCCCCGGGGGTCGGTGGGCCGGGTGGGCAGGACGGTTCTGGCCTGCCGCCCGGCCCACCGCCGGGGGGGCAGCCGTGGGGCGGCCAGTGGGGCGCTCCCGGCGGGGGCATTCCCCCTACCACGTATGACATCCACGGCAACCAGCTCGCCACGGCGACGGCCTCCCCGCCACCCTGGCGGCGACGCCGACTGGTGGCCGCGGGGCTCGCCATCGCCCTCGTCGCCGCCGGCATCGGAGGTGGCGTCGGCGCCCTGGTCGCCGACAACGACAGTGGGAACACGGTCGTGACCAACGCCGGGCTCGAACGCAGCAGCGACAGCTCCGGCGGGACATCCCCGGCGGCCTCCGGCACCGTCGCCGCGGCGGCGCAGAAGATCCTCCCCAGTGTGGTGACGATCTCCGAGGAGTCGAGCAGCGAGGCGGGCACCGGCTCGGGGACGATCATCCGCTCGGATGGCCACATCCTGACGAACAACCACGTCGTGTCGGGGGCCTCCGACGGCGGCACGCTCACGGTGACCCTGCAGGACGGCCGCACCTTCGACGCGCAGGTCGTGGGCACGGACCCCAGTTCCGATCTCGCCATCATCAAGATCAACGCTTCGGGGCTGACCGCAGCGACCTTCGGCAACTCCGACTCGTTGAGCATCGGCGAGCTGGTGGTGGCGGTCGGCAGCCCGCTCGGCCTGAACGGCACGGTGACCTCCGGCATCGTCAGCGCCGTGCACCGTCCGGTCCGCACCGGCGACTCGACCGTGCAGGACCAGCAGAACACCGTCCTCGACGCGATCCAGACCGACGCGCCGATCAACCCGGGTAACTCCGGCGGCCCACTGGTCAACAGTCGCGGTGAGATCATCGGGGTGAACAGCGCGATCGCGACCGTCGGGGGCGGCGGAGGCAGCCCCTTCGGTGGTAGCCAGCAGTCCGGCAACATCGGCGTCGGATTCGCGATCCCCGGCAACTACGCCGAATCGGTGGCCACTCAGCTCATCACCACCGGGCGCGCGCAACATCCCTACCTGGGCGTCACCGCGTCGACCGCAGCGGAGAACACCCGGTCGACGGCGTCCAGCGGAACCGGTGCGCAGATCCGGTCGATGGTCTCCGGCGGCCCCGCGGCAGGCGCCGGTCTGCGCACCGGCGATGTGATCACCAAGGTCGGCAACCGAGCCGTCAGCGACGTCGACTCTCTGATCGCGGCGGTGCGCTCGCACGCCATCGGGGACGAGGTCGAGGTGACGTACACCCGCAACGGCCAGACCGGCACCGTGAAGACCCGGCTCGCCCAGCAGCCACCGACCTCCTGATCACAGCCGTGATCACAACCGTGATCACAACTCTGGTCGCGGCTCTGGTCGCGGCCCGTGGAACGCCCTGATCGTCGCCGTCATGCCGCTTCGGAGCCGACATACCGATCACGCAGTAATCGTGGGGCAATCCGGCGGACGGTCGCGAATGGCCGAGCCGGCGTGGAAGGTCCCCGCTGGGTCCAATCGGTTGTGGAATTCGAGGCAAGGCCGCCGGCGGACTATTCGTCCGCACGTCTTTCTGACTAGTCCGCCGGCGGGACATGGCAACCTCGGCCGCGCGTCGACACCCAAAATAGTAACTACAGGTAGGCAAAAGCTATCAAAGCGCTACCGGCGTGCGGGTCAAGTGATTCGGGCTGTCGAATCGACGACAACAAAATCCGCACAACGTTCACCCGTTAGGGAGGCCCGCCTCCTAGCATTGGCTCCGTCATGCGTTCCGGGCTCGCGGTTAGTCGACCGGGGAGAAGCTAAAGTATGGACGACGACGCGGACCTGGCGGCCCGTGTCCGACGCGGTGATCGGCAGGCGTTCGACGACCTCTACGATCTCTACGCGGACGATGTCTTCTCCATGTGTCTGCTGATCCTGGGTGATCCCACGGTGGCCCGGGCGGCCGCCGGTACGGCGTTCGCCCTGGTCGCCCGCACCCGCCTCAACCCGCTGAGCGACCCGGCCCGGCTGCGATCCTGGCTGTTGGAACTCGCCCGCGGCAGCGCCCTGGCCTGGTCGGGGTCTCCGCAGGCCCGCAGCATCCCCGTGCCCCACGGTGTGCCGCCAGAGGAACTCCTGGTCGGCTCCGTGGTGCCGGCGCCCGCCAGCCTGCGGGTGGGTCTCGCCCGTACCTTCGACCGCGCCGCCGCCGTCGCGGAGGCTGCCGCCGCCAGCCGCCGAGTCGCCCCACCCGCCGCCCCCGCGCCCCGAGAGATCAACCTCGTCAAGACGCCGACCGGGCCCGCGGCCGCCCCCGCCGCGGACGCCGCCGAGACGTTGATCGCCCCCGCCACCGCGCGCGCGTTGCCGCTGATGCGGATGGACGCCGAGGTCGAACCCACCGCCGCCGCTGCGGCACCCGGCCGGGGGACCGTGGACTGGCGCAGCCGGCCGGCGATGGCCGCCGCGGCAGCGGTCGTCGTCGCCGTGGTCGGTCTCACCGCGGCGATGAACTGGCCGTCGTCCGATCCCCGCCTGATGTCGGAGAACGGTGTCGCGGTGGTGAGTCCGCCACCATCCCTCGACGTGGTTCGCCCCGCCACCGCGCCCGCCGCGCCCAGCGGAGGCACCGCGGTCGCCCCCACCGTCGTCCCGACGGTGGCCGGCGCCTTCACCAGCCGCGCCGCGGCGCCAAGGGAAGTGCGGCCACGCCTCGTGGAGCCGATCGCTCGAGACGTGCACAGGTCCGAGCCAACTGCCACGCCAAGCACCAACCGCCCCCACGCGACCTCGGCGGCGCCCTCGACCACGGCGCCGCGCACCACTCCGCCGAAGCTCCCGACCAGCACCGCGGCGTCCACGACGGCTGCGCCCCCGGTGACCCCCGGGAGCTCCGGGAGCTCCGGGAGCTCTGCATCGACCACCCCGCCGAAGGCACGGGCGCCACAGCCGACAGCCACCATCCCGCCATCGGTGAGCGTGCCACCAGGCAGTGCCACGGCACCCCCCTCGACGCCGCCGGGCGGAAAAGCCCCGTCCGCGCCGGCCGACCCGTCCAGCTCCAGCCCGCAACAACGGTCCGCTCGGCCGTCGGCGGGCAAGAGCACCGGCAGTACTGGAGGCACCCGCAGTACCGAGGGCACCGGCGGTAGCGGCGGTACCACCAGTCCTGGCGGTACCGCCGCTACCGAAAGCACCAGCAGCCCGACCGGCGCCGGCCCGTCGGAGTCCGACGACCGCATCGTCGGCCCCGTCACCGCGCCGGTACCGGTCTCCGTCTAACCGACTTCTGTCAGCGGACGGTGTAGAACAGCGTCGTCACGTACTGATCGAAGTCGTTGATCCGCAGGGTCAGCCGGAGCTGCCACTTACCCGCCAGAGGTGCCTGGACCCGGTCACTGCGTGCGTGCCCCTGCTCAGCCAGGTCGAGCGGCACCTCGAACGGCCCAAGATCCGCGGTCGGCAGGGACAGCGCCGCGCTCGCCTGAACCAGCTTCTGCGGCTTGCCGCTCGGCGCCCACGTGTACACGTCGAGCGACTCGGCTCCGATCCTGGTCGGGGCGACCCGCACCTTCACCGTCATCGGGCCGGCAAACGCCGTGCCGGTGAACGGCGGTGCATAGCTGGTACGCGCCGGAACCATGTTCACGAGGGTCGCGGTGAGCCCCAGTACCACCGCCCCGACGACCAGCTCCGAAGCGACACCACGCCGCAACCCGGTCAACGCGGCGACGCTGGGTGGAGTCCAAGTCCCAGTTCCCGTCCCCGTCCCACCCGAACCAGAGCGGGCATCGGCACGAACACCTGCATAGTGGCGGCGCACCCATCGCTGCGCGAGAGCGCCGAGAGCGATCATGCCGAGGACAAACCACACCTTGTAAAGCAGCAATCGCCCGTAGCCCGTGTCAATAACCGCCCGGAGCGTTCCGATCTCCCGCCAGCTCTGGAACAGGCCACTGATCACGATCACGGCGACGGCCACGGCTGCCACCCGCGACCAACGCGGAAGCACCTCCGCCAGCTCCACCGCTGCCGCCCGGCGGACCAGGAAGAACGCGATGACGACCAGCCCGCCGATCCACACGGACATGCCGAGCACATGCACCGTCAGGCTGGCCGTCGCGAGCCACACCAGATCCCCCGCGCTGCCGTGGCCGATCGCCGCCAGGGTCACCGCCACCACGAGCCCGAGAGCCGCCAGCTCGCAGGTGCGCCACACGTCCAGCGAGCCGACACGGAACATCCGGCGCAGCAGCGGAACCGCAAGGCAGAGCGCCAGCAGTCGGATCAGCAACAGGTGGCCGAACCGCTCCTCCAGGGTCGTCGACAGCACCGACCACCGGCCAAGCCCGCTCAGCCCGAGTCCGGCGGCGTACGGCCCCTGGAGGAGTAGCTGCCCCAGCCCCGCGAGCGCCGACAGTCCCCATGCCCCCGCCACGAGTGGGCCTGCACCGCCCGTCCGCAGCCCCTGCGGCCACAGCATCAGCAGAAAGAAGCAGGCCCCCAGCAGAACGCCGGTTCCGGCGTAACCAGCGAACCGCGCGACACCGAACAGGAATCCGACCGCCCGCGAACCGGAGGTGTCCGCCTCCGCACTGGCAGCCCCGGCCTCCGGCGGTCCGCCCACGCCGAAGGCGAAGGCACCGGAGATCGGGTGACTGTCCGCAGAGATGACCCGCCAGCTGGCCACATAGGTGCCCCTGGGCAGATTGGGTCGCAGCGCGACCATCGCCTGGGAGGCTTTCTGCCCCGAGCGCGCCTGTCCGTCGTCGACCCGGGCACCGGCCGAATCAAGCACGCGAATGGAATCCCGTGAGACTCGAACCGACTCGCTGTAGCTGATCACAATGCGAGTTGGCGCCGCGGCGAGCGCCGCGCCGTCCGCCGGACTGGTACCCGTCAGCAGGGCGTGAGCAGACGCCGGCGCTACGCCGAGCCCAAGCCCGATCGAGGTGGTGACCATGGCCAGAAGGGCCATGGTCACCACCATCACTCTTCGCACGAAGCTACGCCCGCCGCCGGGCGGTCACCAGTGCAAAGGCGCCGGTCAGTAGACCGATTGCGCCCAGGACCACCCCGACTGTCCCGAGCCAGCGGGCGGTCCCGTCACTGCCATCCGACTGCGAGGACGCGGCGGCGTTCTGCGTCGACGCCGCGTCGTGGGCACCGGTGGATGAGTCCGCAGCCGCCCCGGCTGCCGTTACCGTCAGCGATGGCGCCGGCTTCTCCGGTTCGCCGGCTCCGGGCTCCGCGACATCGACCCACCGCACCACGTCCCCGTTGGAATAGGTCTGCAGCGTCTTGAACGTGAGCTGTCCGACCTTGTCCGGCAACGGACCGGCGGAGACGGTGAACGTGTCGAACTCCCCGGGCTTGATCCCCTGGCTCCCGTCCGCAGTCCAGGTGATGCGGGTGACCACCTCGCTCACCTTGCCGTCGTCGGTAGTCAGGGGCTTCGCCGGCGCCGCCTTCTCGACCTTGTAGCTCCAGCCGGCCTTGGGCTGCACCGACACCGACGCGAGCGGTGTGTCCACGGGGAACTGAACATCGATACCGGTGGTGGACGCGTTGTCCTCTTCGGTCGGCACCTTGAACGAGAGCGTGGCGTAACTCCCTGCGGACGCCGTGGACGGCTGCAGGGTGACGTGCGCGGAGGCCGGCATGGTCATGGCGAGTACGGCCGCGCCGGCAATCACGCCGAGTATGCCCGCACGCCTGAAGAGGCAAGTCATAAAAATCCTTCCGAACGGTCCCACAGCGCAGCGGGAACACAGAGAATCCGTGTCTCTCGGGCGCCGGAGTGTCGTTCGTCAGGCCATGGCAAAAAGCGGCGGTGAGCAGTCCACAGCACACCGTCCCGTCCGACCGAACTCCGGCTGTCCCGGCGGTGGACCACGTCTGCGGGCAGATGGACCGAGCGGCCGGGTGTGGGGGCGGGGAGCCCGTCGTCGGACATCGACGCGTGGTACTGGCGGAATCGAGGGCACGGCCCGATCTGCCACTGGCCGGAAGAGGCGGAACAGGACCGCGTGGGGACGGAGCCCGGATGCCGACCACAGCACACGCTCCGCGCGGCGCAGCAGCACGGCGACACACACCGCCGCCAGACCGTGCGCGAACACCATCCGCATCTCGATCGGGTAGCCGCCCGCTCGGTGGGCGTGCGGGTGCGCGAGAGCGAAGGTGATGTGGAGCAGAACCTGGGTCCCCGCGATGCCTGCCACGAGCATCGGAAGGCGTCGCTCCCGGCCGCCGAGGCCGTAGGCGATCCTGGTGAGAAGAAGAAAGGCGATGATCATCGTTGTGGCCGGCGACCGCTGGGCACCACCGGCCACGTGCGCCGCCCACGCCAGACACACAGAGGACGACGCGAAGGTGGCAGCTCGTCCAAGGCGAGCCGTCCCTCCACTCGCCGACCACCCTGTGCTCACAGGGACCAAGACTGCCATGTCGGGCCCGCTCACCGCCACACCCCCTCCCGCAGCGTCGTCAAGCCGTCAGTTGTGCTGCCGGCACCGCCGCCGACATCCGTCAACCTCGGACGGTCAACACCTGTCCACGGGTAGCGTCGGCGTACTCCGACGCCGGAACCAGGACCCCGAAGAAGGGCTGATGCATCGTGCGGGTGGTCATCGCCGAGGATTCGGTACTGCTCCGTGAAGGGTTGCGCCGCCTTCTCACCGACGCCGGTTGCGAGGTGGTCGCCACGGTCGGAGACGGGCCCGGCCTGGTCGATGCGGTGGTGACGCACCAGCCCGACGTCTCCGTCGTGGACGTCCGGATGCCTCCGTCCCACCGCGACGAAGGACTGCGAGCGGCGATCAGGGCCCGTTCCGAAGTCACCGGATCACCGATTCTCGTCCTGAGCCAGTACGTCGAAAAACAGTACGCGGCGGAGCTTCTCGCTGACGGTGCCGGTGCCGTCGGCTATCTATTGAAGGACCGCGTCGCCGATGTGCGTGAATTCGTTGACGCAGTACGTCGGGTCGCTGCAGGCGGCACCGTCATGGATCCGGAAGTGGTGGCACAGCTCCTCGTTCGAAATCGTCGCAACGACCCCATGTCCGCGTTGACACCTCGGGAACGAGAGGTCCTCACTCTGATGGCGGAAGGCCGGTCGAACACCGCAATCGCCTCCCACCTGGTCGTGAGCAGTGGCGCCGTCGAGAAACACATATCAAACGTCTTCTCGAAACTCGGACTAGAGCCGACCACGAAGGACCATCGCCGGGTCCTGGCCGTCCTCGCCTATCTGCGGAGCTGACCGGCCTGGTCGCCGACTCACCCCCCTTTCTGGATTCGAACATATGATCGATTATGCAGCACCGGCACACCTCCGTCAAGACCCGGCACCCACCAGCAGATCAGCCCACAACCGCCTGGCCGCCCAGGGCGCTGTTGTGGACGCGCCGGCGACCACAAGGCAAATACGCACCGCGGAGCAGAGAGGCATGGACGGTGGCCGCCGCAGCCCCAGAAGGGGCCACCGCGACCGACTGCCATGACAGACGGTCTCCTCGGCGAGAATGGCGTCAGTGCCGCTTGACGAGGGCGCCGACTCGACGCACAATCGAACCCATGTTCGATCGAGACCCCGACGTCGTCCCCCTCCCTGACCTTGAGGTGGAAGTCTGCGGCTGGGCTGGTCGCATCTCGGCCGCAACCTGCCGCTGGCTGACCTTGCTCGCCGCCTTCGACCGCCGGAAGGGCTGGTCCGCAACCGGGCTGCCGACCTGTGCGCACTGGCTGGCCTGGCGCTGCGGGATCGGCCTGCGCGCAAGCTACGAGTATCTGCGCGTCGCTCGCGCACTCCAGACGCTCCCACAGATCAGTGCAACCTTCGCCCGAGGCGAAATCTCCTACTCCAAGGTTCGAGCCATCACACGCGTCGCAACCCCGGAGACGGAGGGCGGGTGGGCTCACGACGCGGCGCGATGCTCAGCCCGCGAACTCGAGCGACTCGTCTCCCTCCAATTGAAGATCAAGGCGGACAGCCGGAACGACCGTGAGAAAAGCGGCGACAAAAAGGACTCCGTGCGCTGTTCCTGGCACTGGAACGAGGATGGCACTTTCTTCCTGATCGCTCATCTCGATGCGGAGCGTGGCGCGGTGGTCGCCAAGGCCCTCGCGATGGCCGCGTCGACTCTCGACCAGTCGGCCAGACCCCGTGACGACGGAAGGAGTACGACCGATTTCCCGGACGGCGGCCAGGAGAAGGCGGTGTCACGGGCCCTGCGAGTCGACGCGCTCGCGGGAGTCGCGGAATCCTTCCTTACCCACGGCGCGCCGGGGCTGACCGATCCGAATTCCTTCACCGTCAACGTGCATGTCGATGTCGACACTCTGATCGGCGGGGACCAAGATCGTCAAGACGACCGTGCCCCGAGAGCAGAGAAGGATGAGTTGAGCGGTCGGACCTGCGAGATCGAGGGCGGTGGCACGCTCCCGCCAAGCGTCGTTCGCCGGCTGTCCTGCAACAGTCTTCTCCGCGCGTTTCTGACCGACCCGAAGGGAAATCCGCTCGCACTCGGCCGCACCCGGCGGAGCCCGTCCACCAAGCTGCGGAGGGCAGTCTACGCGCGGGATAAGGGCGTCTGCCGTTACCCCGGCTGCCGACACACCCAATGGTTGCAGATCCATCACTTGCAGGAATGGGGAGTCGAGAACGGGTTGACGGACCCCGCGAATCTGGTTCTGCTCTGTTCACTCCATCACCGGCTGGTGCACGACAGGAGCCTGACTCTCAAGCGGCGACCGACCGGCGAGCTGCTGGTCTTCCATCCGGACGGAACGGTCATGCAGGAGGCGCCACCGGTCAGCATCGAGCCTGACCCGGTGCGCTTCTTCCACTCCCCCGCGTCCCCTGGGCCAGGCCACGGGTCCTCGGCCGGACAGGCGGCGTGAGCGCCTCCCCGCTGGCCGAGTTCCGGTCGATCAGCACACGTCGCACCCGACCAGACCTCCAGTCTCCTGACCTAGTCTGGTGTGACACGCGGTCGGTTGCCTGGCTACGTGAGGCGATGCCCGTAGGCTCCCGGTCTTGTGAGCCCCATCCTCGCGTCCGGACGAGCTGGGAACTTTCTCCGATCTGTCTTGATCATTCTTCTGCTCGTTCTGATGATGCGGACGGCCTACCTCCTGTGGTTCTTCCACACTCCGGCCTGGACGTCGCGGCCGCATGACATCCGCTACTGCGGCGGATGGTACGAGCGCGCCGACGCGCCAGACGTCACTGGCCGACAGGCCAGGAGGACCGCCGGCGGAAACCTCAAGCCAGTGATGCGGTCACCGGTCTTTCGGCCGATCACCGCCTACCGTCCGTCCTCGACCTGCCCGCAGTATCTGTTCGCCAAGGTTGGCAAGGACGTCTACGTGACCTACCGCGCCACCGAAGACTGAGCGGAGTCACTCAACGCCGGTCCAGTGAGCACGTACACCCGAGCGTGTATCGATGTGCGCTGCTGCAGCGCCGCGCGGACCGCCCGATGCAACCCATCCTCGAGGTAGAGAGCGCCACCCCACTCGATCACATGCGGGAAGAGGTCTCCATAGAAGGTCGAGTCCTCATCGAGCAGCACATCGAGCGCCAGCACCCGCTTCGTCGTGACGAGCTGATCGAGCCGGACCTGGCGAGGGGGAATGGCCGCCCAGTCCCGCTGGCCAAGGCCGTGCTCGGGGTACGGGCGACCGTCTCCGACCAACTTGAAGATCACCGGCACCTCCTCCTCGAGGGCGAGACTTCCGTCGACTACGACAGCCTAGAATCCCCGCCCCGTCTATAAGACCCCGGTCGGCCCGGAGCGGGAACCGGGTGGACATCAGGACCACGGCCGCGTGGCGGATCCCCACATCGGGCCTGAGTATCTCTTGACCTCCACGCCCGGCCTGGCTTAAGTAAGCCTAACCTGAATACATGGAGGTCCAGTGTCGTCACCAGCCCACACTCACGACATGATCGCGATGGCTCGACGGGCGAGGACGGTCCTCGCCGGTGGCCGCACGGCACTACTGACTCTCCCCTGTGAGCAGGCACGGGGCTGGGTGGGAGTGATCGACGACGGAGGTGAGCCGGTACTGATGGCGAGCGCTGACGGTCGACTGGCCAGCGCCGCCAGGAGCGGGAGGCGGAGCTGGGTCGAGGTGCCGGGACACGCCGGCGAGCGTCTGATCCTGACTGGTCCCCTGCGCTTGGTGCCGGGCACCACGGAGCAGATCCTGAGCCGGCTCGCCGATCTGGGTCGCACCGTCAGCACGGAGGACGGCGTCACCGATGGCCTTTCCGTGCTGGCGCTCTCAGTCGACGACGTGGTGCTCTGCCTACCCACAGTGATCATGGACGGTCGTCCACGCCGATGGCCCTCCGCCACGGTGGACCGGCGCATCGACCTGACGTCCTATGCGTTTGCCGAGCCGGATCTGATCAGCGCCTACGCGCCGGAGCTCATCGAGCATCTCAACGTGGGACATGCTGACCAGATGCGCCAGCTCGCCCGACACGCTCGGCCGGCGGAGACCGAGGGCGACATCGCCGGCGTCCAGGTCAGTGGCCTGGATCGGTACGGCTTGGATCTGTGGCGGGTGGACAGCGCCGGAGCCGAGCAGGTGCGGGTCGCATTCCGGCAGCCCCTCGTCGAGCCGCGCTCCCTCGGCCGCGAACTTCGCCGATTGCTCGACCAGTCGGCCAACACCTCCGAATGACGCCCATAATCGGCTCCGGACGTTTCTGCCCCGCGCCCGGAGGCTCAGATGCCGCGATCGCGTCACCGACTGAGTTGTGTCGTCATGGCACTGGCCACGCTCGCGGCACTGACCGCCGCATCCTGTTCCGGCGGATCGGACAGCATCGACAGACCCGGTCCGGCCGCCGAGTCCGCGCGGCCGGCGGGTCCGGCGTCGCCGAGGAGCGAGAGCCCGGAGGTCGCCCGCACCGCTCGGCTCACCGCCGGCGAGAACGGCCCGGTCGAGATCGGGCTCGTCGACCTGCGGATCAGCGGCAGACTCGCCATCCTGCGGCTGACCTTCACACCGCACCTGCGCACCGACCGCCCCGGCGGCATCTCCCTGCTGGACATGGCGGGTGGTCGAGGCGGCAGCGTGAGCCTGGTCGACACGGAGAACCTGCGCCGCTACCTGGTCGTCCGCGACAGCCACAATGAGCCGCTCGGTCCGATCCCGGGCGTCGTCCGCACCGCCAACGATCGCCCGCTCAACCTGACCTTCACGTTCGCCGCGCCACCGGCGGAGGTCAAGAAGATCGATGTCTATCTGGACGATCAGATCGTCTTCGACGGTGCGGACATCGCTTCGTGAGTAGCCCTCGCCTCGCGAGTAGCCCTCGCCTCGTGAGCGGTGGGCCCCGAGCGATGGTGGCGCTGGTCGCCGTGCTGGCGCTCGTCGCCGCGGCCCCTGTGCCGGACGACGAGGTGCGCGCCGCGGTGCACACGCTGCGGACCGACGACGCGGTCCGCCCGATCGACCTCGACAGGAGCGTCGTCGAGCTTCGCACCGAGGAACATCGCGGCGCCGAGACCACGCTCGTCCTGAGCGCAGACGTGTTGTTCGCCTTCGACTCGGCCGAGCTCACCGCGACCGCGCGTCGCCAGATCGCCGACGTGGCGGGTCGGCTCGCCGGGTCCGCCGCGCCGATCCGGGTGGACGGATACACCGACAGCTTCGGCACTCCGGCCTACAACGTGATCCTGTCCCAACGGCGCGCCAGCGCCGTCGCCGATCTCCTGCGTCCCGCGGCGCCGGCCGGGTTTCTCGTCTCCGCCAGGGGCCATGGATCCGCCGATCCGATCGCCCATGACACCCTGCCCGACGGCTCGGACGACCCGGCCGGACGAGCGATCAACCGCCGAGTGACAATCACGTACGGCGGCCAGTGAGTCCAATTTGACATCGGCATCGACAATCGTTTCCAATTAGGTCATGTCCCGACCCGCCGCGATCGTCTTCGACCAGGCGAGCATCGCCTATGGGCGGGTGCCTGCGTTGGAGCAGGTCCACGGCACGGTGCGCCAAGGGGAGATCGTCGCGCTCGTCGGGCCGAACGGTGCCGGCAAGTCGACCCTGATCAAGGCGCTGCTCGGCCTGGTGCCGGTCGCGTCGGGTTCGATCACCGTCCTCGGCCTGCCACCCGCGCAGGCGCGCCGGCTGGTCGCCTACGTGCCGCAGGCGGACACGCTCGACCCGGACTTCCCGGTCTCGGTGGCGCAGGTCGTCCTGATGGGCCGCTACCGGCGGATCGGCTGGCTGCGGCCGCCCGGGCGGGCTGATCGGGACGCGGCCGCCGAGGCGCTGGCGGCGGTGGGCCTCGCGCACCGGGCGGCGGACCGGTTCGGCACGCTGTCCGGGGGGCAGCGCCAGCGGGTGCTGCTCGCGCGGGCGATCGCGGCACAACCACAGGCGCTGCTGCTCGACGAGCCCTTCAACGGGGTCGACGCGGTCTCCCAGGAGGCTCTGCTGGCCACGATCAAGACTCTCGCCGCCGGCGGCGCCGCGGTCGTCGTGTCCACCCACGACCTGGGCCTTGCACAGTTGACCTGCGACGGCATTTGCCTGCTCAACCGGCATCAGTTCGGCTTCGGGCCGCCGGGGGACGTGCTCACCCCCGATCTGCTGCGCGCCGCCTATGGCGGGGCGGCACTGGAGCTGGGCGATCGCGGGCTGATCGTCGCCCGCTCATGATCGACATTCTGATCACCCCGTTTGACCGGCCGTACATGACCCGGGCTCTCATCGAGGCGCTGCTCCTCGGTGCACTCTGCGGCGCGGTCGGCGTGTATGTGCTGCTACGACGACTGGCGTTCCTGACCGACGCCGTCACCCACACCGTCTTTCCCGGGGTCGTCGTCGGGTTTCTGGTCTCGGGCCGGTCCGGCATCGTGCCGGGTGCGCTCGTCTGCGCGGTGGCCGCCGCCGCCCTGTTCACGGCGATCGCGGCGACCCGGCGGGTAAACGAGGACGCGACCCTGGCCGTGCTGCTGACGGCCTTCTTCGCGGTGGGGGTGATCCTCATCTCGCGGCAGCACTCGTACACCGCCGATCTCACCGCCTTCCTGTTCGGCCACGTGCTGACCATCGACATCACGGACATCGTGTTCACCGCGGTGGTGACCGCGCTGGCCGGCCTGGTCCTGCTCGGGCTGGGCAAGGAGCTGCTGCTGCGGGCCTTCGACCCCGAGTGGGCCCGGGCGGCGGGCTACCGGATCACCGCGCTCGACCTGGTCAGCAACATGATGATCGCGCTGGTCGTGGTCGCCTCGGTCCAGGCTGTCGGCACCGTGCTCGTGATCGCGATGCTCGTCGTGCCGGCCGCGGCGGCGCGGCTGCTGTCCGCGCGGCTCGGCGTCATCGTCGCCGTGGCGGTGCTCCTCGGCATGATCGGCGCCTGGCTGGGGCTCGCCACCAGCTACGAGGCGTCGGTTGGTCATGACCTGCGGCTCGCCGCCGGGGCCACCATCGTGCTCGTCCTCGTCGCGTTCTACGCCCTGGCGGCGCTCGGCCAGGCCACCCGGCGGCTGGTGCGGCGATGATCCTGTTCTCCTCCCTCGGCGACGGCTACGTGCGGCGCGCGCTGCTGGAGGTCGTGATCGTCGGGGTGCTCTGCGGGGCGGTCGGCGTCCATGTCGTGCTGCGCCGGCTGAGCTTCCTGACCATGGCGTTGACCCACGCGACCTTCCCCGGGGTGGTGATCGCGACGCTGCTCGGCCTGGGTCTCGTCCTCGGCGCGGGGGTCTTCGGCGTGCTTCTCGTGGGTGTCGTGGCGGCGCTGACGGGCCCGCGCGGCGCCGAGCACGGGCGGGAGACCACCAGCGTCACCGCCGTAGTGCTCTCCGGCGGCTTCGCCCTGGGAATGGCGCTGATGTCGACGCAGGAGGGCTTCAGCCGGGACCTCACCGCCTTCCTGGTCGGTTCGGTGCTCACCGTCCAGTCGAGCGATCTGGTCGTCAGCGCGGCGACGACAGCGGTCGTGCTGGGGGGGCTGGCGGCGCTGCGCAAGGAGCTGCACCTCGCCGCCTTCGATCCGGACGCCCTCGCCGCCGCGGGCTATCCGGCCCGCCGGCTTGATCTTGTCCTGCTGCTGGCGCTCGAGGCGACGGTGGTGACCTCCCTGCCCGCGGTCGGCACGATCATGGCGGTCGCTCTGATCGTGGGTCCGGCAGCGACGGCCCGGCTCTGGTGCTCGCGGACCTCCACGATGACCGCCGTGGCCATGGGTCTCGGCGTCGCCTCCGGGGTGATCGGACTTGCTGTCAGCGAGCAGTGGAACGTCGCGGCCGGCGGCGCGATCGTCCTGTCCGTCGCCGCGTTCTTCATGGTCTCGCTGGTGTTGCGGTCACTCCCGTGGGGTGAACTGGCCGTCGCGGCCGCGGGCCGCCGGAAATCCGCTGGACGCCCCACCTACTCTGGGTAGATGGAGTTCACCCAGTCCGACAAGCTCGCCGACGTCTGTTACGACGTCCGTGGGCCTGTCCTCGACGAAGCGACCCGGCTGGAAGCCGCGGGCGCGCGCATCCTCAAGCTGAACATCGGCAACCCGGCGCCGTTCGGCTTCTCCGCACCGCCGGAGGTACTTGAGGCCGTCGTGGCAAACCTGGCGGGCGCACAGGGGTACAGCGACTCCAAGGGACTGCGCGCCGCGCGCGAGGCGGTCGTTGGCTACCACAACCGCAAGGGCATCGCCGGAATCACGCCCGAGAGCGTGTATCTGGGCAACGGCGTCTCCGAGATGATCATGATGTCGTTGCAGGCGCTGCTCAACAACGGCGACGAGGTGCTGCTACCGGCGCCCGACTACCCGCTGTGGACGGCCGTGGTGAGCCTCTGCGGCGGGCGGCCGGTGCACTACCTCTGTGACGAGACCGCCGGGTGGGCGCCGGACGTGGCGGACATCGCCCGCAAGGTCACTCCGCGGACCAGGGCGATCGTCATCATCAACCCGAACAACCCCACCGGCGCCGTCTACGAGCGGCGGGTGCTGGAGGACATCGTCGAGGTCGCGCGGCGCCATCATCTGATGCTGCTGTCCGACGAGATCTACGACCGGATCCTCTACGACGACGCCGAGCACGTCGCGACCGCGTCGCTGGCCCCGGACCTGGTCTGTATGACCTTCAACGGCCTGTCGAAGGCCTACCGGCTGGCGGGGTTCCGCTCCGGCTGGATGGTCCTGTCGGGCCCGCGCGGACACGCCTCGTCCTACATCGAGGGGCTGAACATCCTCGCGAACATGCGGCTGTGCGCGAACGTGCCCGGGCAGTTCGCGACGCTCGCCGCCCTCGCCGAGGACGGCGGTGCGGGCGATCTCGTCCTGCCCGGCGGCCGGCTGCGGGAACAGCGGGACACGGTCGTGAAGCTGCTCAACGACATCCCTGGGGTGTCCTGCGTGCCACCGCGAGGCGCGCTGTACGCGTTCCCGAGGCTCGATCCCGAGGTCTACCCGATCGTGGACGACGAGCGGTTCGTCTTCGACCTGCTGGCAGCCGAGAAGATACTTCTCGTTCAGGGCACGGGCTTCAACTGGCCGCATCCCGACCACGTCCGGATCGTCACGCTGCCCTCGGTGGACGATCTCACCGACGCCGTCGGGCGGATCGACCGGTTCCTGGCCCGGTACAAGCAGAACTAGTCCTATCGACACCATCGACGAGGTTGTCCACAGGCAGGCGGGGTCTTGTGGACAACCTGTGGATAACATGCGCCGCGACCTGCGGGTCGCACTCCTGCTCGCCGTCGCCGCCGTCGCGGTGGAGATCGCGCTGCACGCTCGGATCGGGCGGCCGCTCTGGTACGACGAGCTGTGGCGCCCGCACTTCGCGGGCGAGCCGTGGCCAACGTTCTGGTCGGAGCTCAGGTCGGCGAACGCGCCGTCGTCGCTGGGGTCGATCGCGCTGACCCGGGTGACCGGCGACGTGCTGGGCTGGCACGCCTGGGCGCTGCGCACCGTGACGGCCGGAGTCTGGCTGCCGGTGCTGGCGGTGGCTACGTTCCTGTCCGCGCGGCGCTTCACCGGCGTCCTGCCGGCGGCGGGCGGCGCGGTCGCGGTGGCGCTGAGCGGCACCGTCGTCGACTCCGGCACCCAGCTCAAGCCCTACGTCCTCGAGGCGGTCGTCTCCCTCGCGATCTTCGCCCTGTGGACGTCGCCCGGCGCGCCGCTGCGGAAACGGACCGTCGCCGGCGCCCTGGCCGCGGTCTCGCTGCCCGCCGTGTTCCTGCTGGTGCCGCTGGCCGTGGGCGACCTCGTCCGCGACCGCCGGACCAGCTGGCGCGCCGCGCCGGCGCTGCTGCTGGCCGCCGGGCACACGCTGCTGTTCGTCTCCCACCAGTCCAGCCAGCGCGCGAGCCATTTCTGGGACGATCAGTTCCTCGCCGGGCGAGGCGTTCTCGGCGGGCTGCGCTTCACCGCCGACCAGGTGATCGCGGTGCTGGGCGGCGCGCCACCCGGCATCGATCGCTACGACCCCAATCTGGTGCACTCCCTGCTCGAGGGTCACCGACTCGCCACGATCGCCGTGGGGACCGCGACGGCCGTCGCCATGCTCGCGGGCGCCCGGACGCTGCGCCGCCGGGCCGACGGCGCGACGCTGCTGTGGAGCCTGATCGGCGCCGAGCTTCTCCAGCTCGCGGCGAGCGGCGGGCGTTACTGGCCCTTCGGGGCATGCCGGCCGAACCTGTTCCTGGTCCCGCTGCTGACCATCGTCGCGGCGGTCGGCGCGGGCGAGCTGGCAGCCGCGGCCCGTCGGCACCGCGTCGGTGGAGATGGCGGCGGCAGGGGCAGGCGCGGTCACGTCATCAGCGCGGCCAGCGTGCTCTGCCTCGCGGGCATCGCGGCGACGCCGGTCTGCGCGGCCGCCGGGATCGGCACCCTGTGGCGGGAGCGTCACGAGGTGCGCCCGATCGAGGGCATGGTGGATGCCACGCTGGCCGTGCGGGAGCAGTACCGGCCGGGTGACGCCGTCATCGTCGGCGGCCGCCTCGCCCGGGCGGGCTGGCTGTACGGGATGGAGCTCAGCGCCGACGGCCCGCGGCGGCCAGGCGCACGGGTACCGCGCTCGGCGACGACGTTCCTGACCGGGATCGGTCGCGGCGGGGCGGAGCGAGCCGTGCGGACCCGCCAGCATCCCCCGCAGCGCGTCCTGCTGTTCGTCCTCGCCTACGACCGCCGGGGTACGGCGGCGGAGCTCGCCACCCTGCGCGGCGGCGGGTGGTGCAACCGCGGCGTCCGCTCGTTCCCGCTGACCGGGACGCTGCACGAGCTCGACCGCTGCCCGGTCACGGAGCGGCGGGGGCCGCCGTCGCCATCGGCTGGCCGATGATCGCCGCCAGCGCCGCCCACTCGCGGTCACCGTCGGCCAGCGAGGTGACGATGCGCTGCTGCAGGATGCCGACCTCGATGCGGGTGCCGTCGAACAGCTGGGCGCAGGAGGCCGCTGCCGCGGTATAGCCGCGGCCTCCTGCGTCATAGCGGGCCCGCGCCGCAGTGGTGGGTGGTACCGGGGCGGTGATCGCCGCCGCGATGTCGGTCCCGAGCGTGGCACACGCGGGTTTCAGGGCGGCGCCGTTCTGCGCGGCGAGCTGGGAACGGACGGTGGCCACGTCGGTGGCCACCCGGATCCGTAGGCCCTCACTCCCGTGGTACCAGGACGCCAGCTCCGCGGCGTCGTTCTCGGTGGACACCGGGACGGCGGAGACGGAGGCCGACGGGACCGGCGCGGACAGGACCGGAGCCGACGGGACGGCAGCGGTGGTACTCGCGTGCGGGCCCCCGGCGGGCAGACCGGACGCGGGCTGCTCGTCTCCGCTCGCGATGGCCACCGTGCCACCGATGATCAGCGCGATCACGCCCAGGATGGCAAGCCGGCTCCCGACCGGATTCTGCAACGGGTCTGGCTCGCGCAGCCAACCCGGCCGGCCGCCCTGCCGCGCCATGCCGATCCTCCTCCGCCCATCCGGCCCTGACACCCCGACGCAGCGCAAAGGTTATGCCGCGGACAGTGGCCGGCAGGCGCCGGGGGAGCTCAGCAGTTGACCAGCTCGGGCTTCTGATGGAGAACCTGCGCCTCGCGGGAGACGAACTGCCGGTACTGCTCCCCACCGACCGCGTCGAGGCCGAACATCCCGACCCGGTGGCAGTTCTGGAACACCAGGGCCACGCCGAAATGCCGCTCCAACGCCGAGCGGATGGAGGTGCTGGCCATCGCCCGCAGTAGTTGGCCGCCCGCCGAGTCGGTGGGGGGCGTGCCGTCGAAGGCGGTGAAGTCCGACCCTGCGGCGCGGGCCGGCCCGAGCTCGGCCGCGAGCCGCTCGACCAGCTCGTAGGCGAACGGCAGCGAGGTGCGGACGCAGTCCAGGAACGCCTCGTCGGTCAGTTCGCCGGCGCTGGCTGCCTCGACGAGCTGTGGAGTGACCGTCAGTGACATTGAAACCTCCATGGGTGGTGGCGAGCCTGTTCCCGCCGTGATCCACTCTTTCGGAAACGGATTTCATTGTCAATAATATTGCCATCGGAGTGCCATCAGGGTCGGCCGGACGGCCCTGACAGCGCGCGAAGGTGAGAAAATGAGACGGTGAGTCCCTCGACCCTCGACCCGAGCCGCGAGGAACGTCGCGGCTCGGCCGGGGTTGACGGCGCCTCAACCTCGGAACGCCTTGGGCCTCGGGACCTCCCGGACCTCGGAGGCGTCTCGGACCTCGGAGCGTCTCGGATCTCAAGGGCGTCCGGGACCTCAAGGGCGTCCCGGACCAGAGCACGGACGTGGCGAAGGGAGTGGCGGTGAACATCACGAGGGACGAGTCCAGCTCGGCTGACGCGGACCCGTCCTCGCGGCGGGATCCGGCGGCACCCGTGACCGGCCGTGGCGGCGCGGCGGCGCGCGGCGCACCCGGCCGCGGCACGGCGGTGCGCGCCACCCGGCAGGGCGACGCGGTGTGCGCCGCCCTCACCGAGACCGACGCCTTCACCAGCGCTCAGGAGCTGCATGCCCTACTGCGCTCACGGGGCGCCGGGGTCGGGTTGACCACCGTGTACCGCCATCTCCAGGTGCTGGTGGACCGCGGTGAGGTCGACATGATCCGCCGCGACGATGGCGAGACGGTCTACCGGCGCTGCGCCACCGAGGCGCACCACCACCACCTCGTCTGCCGGCTCTGCGGGCGGACCGTGGAGATCGCCGGTCCGGAGATCGAGGCGTGGACCGCCGCCATCGCCGACGCCGAGGGCTTTGTCGACGTCGAGCACACCGTCGAGATCTACGGCACGTGCGCCGGCTGTGCCGCAGCCTCGGCCGCTTCCTGAACCAGCACGGACCGAACTGGCAGGACTCGATCCAGCTCGGGTCGGGCCATCGATCGGCGAGCCATCGATCGGCGAGCCATTGACGGGCGAGCCGACGAGGGGCGAAGCCTCAGGGGGCGGTGGCCGCGAGGCCGGTGCAGGCGCGCAGGGCGTTCCAGGCGGCGAGTGCCTGACTGCCGGCGCCGCCGCTCAGCGGCCGCGGCGCGCCCCCCACGATCCGGGCGGGCACCCAGGTTGCGTCGGTGACCGCCCGGCCGGCCACGGTCAGGCGCAGCACCCCGGACTCGGTGTTGCGGCCGGTCCCGGAGGAGTAGAAGACGAAGTTTCCCAGGCCGTAGTCGACGTAGACGCCGTCGCTGGTCCACCCCGCCCCGAGCAGGACGTGGGCGTGGCTGCCGACGACGACGTCCGCCCCGGCCGCGGTGAGCCGGGGGACCAGGGATCGCTGCGCGTCGCTCGGGCACTGCTGCTGTTCGACCCCCCAGTGCAGGAACACGACGACCGTGTCGGCCCGCGCCCGCGCCGCCCGCACGGCGGCGACCAGTTTGTCGACCTCCTTCGCCGAGGCGAGGCCGGGCTTGTGCGGCCCGGCGGTCCAGGCGGGGACGAGCTGGTCGTCGAGTACCTGGGTCGCCCCGATGACGGCGATACGCTGCCCCTTCACCGTCGTCGTGTACGGGGTGAAGGCGCTTGTGTCGTCCTCGCCGATGCCGATGACCGGGAAATGGGCGTTACGGGCGTTGCGCAGCGAGTCCTGCAGCCCGGCCAGGCCGTAGTCCATGCCGTGGTTGTTCGCCATGGTCACGACGTCGATGCCGGCGGCGCGCACCGCGTCGAACGCGGTGGGCGGGGCACGGAAGGTGAACTCCTTCGGCGCCGGGGTGCCGCCGTCGGTCACCGCGGTTTCCAGGTTCGCGACGGCGAGGTCCGCGGCGGACAGCGTCGCCGAGATCGGCCCGATCGCCGTGGCCGGATCGGCCGCGAGACGCTGGCCGGGCGTGCCGGCGAAGTGGATGTCACCGCCGAACGCGATCGTGATGGGCTGCCCCGTCGGCCGGCGCGGGCCGTTGCCGACCGGGCCGGAGCCGCCGGCCGAACCGCTGCCCCCGGCCGTCGCCCCCGAGGCCGCCGGAGAACCGCTCCCACCCGGACGGGCGGCCGCGGCCGTCGCCCCGCTCGGCGCGGGAGTCCGATCCGCGTCGTGGCCGTAGGGCATCGAGCAGGCGACGAGCCCGACCAGCAGGACTCCGGCCGTGCCGAGGGCCAGCCCCGCGGCTCCCGACCGGTGCCCGGTCAACCGCCGCGCGAACGCCCCACGCCCGCCCATGCCGCGTTCCTCCGTCCGACGACCCCGTCCGGCAAGCCTCGCCGACCTCGCCGCGCCGGGCCAGCGGACGTCACCGGACCGACAGCCGGGACAGGGTAACCAGCCGAGACCGGGAGCTGACGGCGGTCACACCACCGGCAGCGGTCGGAGGCTGGTGGTAGTCGGAGGCTGGCAGCAGTCACAGGGTCGACAGCGCCGGGGCCAGCTCGCGCCACTGCCGACGGGGTAGCCCGCGCCGGTCGAAGTCCAGGACCTGCACGGCGACCTGGTCGGCCCCGGCGTCGAGATGCTCGGAGATCCGGCCGAGCAGGACGTCGGCGTCGCCCCAGGGGACGATCGTGTCGACCAGGCGGTCGGAGCCCGCGCCGGCGAGATCGTCGTCGTCGAACCCGAACCGGCGCAGGTTCGAGGTGTAGTTCGGCAGCCGCAGGTAGGACCCGGTGTGCCGGCGTGCCAGCTCCCGGGCCTGTTCGGGGTCGTCGTGCAGGACGAACGCCTGCTCGGGGACGAGCAGCTTGTCCGGGCCGAGGATCTCGCGAGCCGCCGCGGTGTGCTCCGGCGGGACGAAGTAGGTGTGCGCGCCGTCGGCGCGATCGCGGGCGAGACCCAGCATCTTCGGCCCCAGCGCGGCGAGGACCCGCGGCGGGGGCTCGACCGGCGCCACCGCCCGGTACTGCTCGGCGGCCATCAGGTCCATCTCGTCGAGGTAGGCCGCCATCTGCGCGAGCGGGCGGGTGTAGGGGGCGCCTCGGATGTGCATCAGCTCGGCGTGGGAGACGCCCAGCCCGAGCAGGAAGCGGCCGGGGAACGCCTCCGCGAGGGCGAGCTGGGCGGCGGTCATCGTCAGCGGATTGCGGGCGAGGATCTGCGCGATCCCGGTCGCGATCGTGATCCGCGAGGTGGCTGCGAGGGCGAGGCTCGCGGTGACCAGGACCTCCCGGCCCTTGACCTCACCCGTCCACAGGGTGGGGTAGCCGAGCTCGTCCAGCTCGGCGATGGCCTCCCGGACGACGCCGGCCGGAGAGAAGTCGAACTGCCCGCTCCAGACGCCGACCTTCCCGATGTCGCGGCGGGCCGGCGGGCGGGGCACGTCCTGCGCACTCGTCACCGCGACACCGTACCGACCCGGAACCCCGGCACTGAGCGGGGCGGCCGGACCATCCGCGCGGCGGACTCGCAGATCGGGTTGCCGGCCTCCGTCTGAGGTCTATCGTTGCCGAGTGTGACGGAGCTCATGCAGCTACTCACTCCGACCGGTCATCGGATCACCGTCGCGTCCCGGGCCAGGACTCCCGAACCGGACGCGCCGCCCGCCGCGGCGCTCGACCGGCTGGCAGACGCACCGTCGGCAGCGGGCCCGGAAGCCGGGTCGCTTGACGGGGAGCTCACCGCCGTCGACATCGACCTGCCCGCGTACGTCGCCGACCTCACCGACGACGAGCTGTTCGGCCTGTACCGGGACATGGTGCTGGTCCGGCGCATGGACGAGGAGGCAACCAGCCTGCAGCGCCAGGGCGAGCTCGGGTTGTGGGCGAGCCTGCGCGGCCAGGAAGCCGCGCAGGTCGGGTCCGGGCGGGCGCTCGGACCCGACGACATGGCCTTCCCGTCCTACCGCGAGCACGGGGTGGCCTGGTGCCGCGGCGTCGACCCGGCGGCGGTCCTGGCCATCTTCCGCGGCGTCAACCTCGGTGGCTGGGATCCGGCCACGCATGGCTTCGCCCTCTACTCGATCGTCGTCGGTTCACAGACGCTGCACGCCACCGGCTACGCGATGGGGATGGCCTGGGACCGCTCGGCCGGCGCCGCGATCGCCTACTTCGGCGACGGTGCGTCCAGCGAGGGCGACGTCAACGAGGCGTTCGGCTGGGCGAGCGTGTACCGCGCCCCGCTGGTGTTCTTCTGCCAGAACAACCAGTGGGCCATCTCGGAGCCGACCCGCCGGCAGACCCGGACCGAGATCTTCCACCGGGCGGCGGGATTCGGCTTCCCCAGCGTGCGCGTCGACGGCAACGACGTGCTGGCGTGCCTCGCCGTGTCCCGGTGGGCGCTGGCGACCGCGCGGGCCGGCCGCGGGCCGGTGCTCGTCGAGGCGGTGACGTACCGGATGGGCGCGCACACGACCGCCGACGACCCCACCCGTTACAGGTCGCCGGTCGAGCTCGAGGCGTGGAGTCGGCGTGATCCCCTGGACCGGATGCGGGCCCATCTCGCGGCCTGTGGCCTGCTCGGTGAGGAGCGTGACCGACATCTGGCCCTCGAGGCCGACGCCTTCGCCCATGAGCTGCGCAACCGCTGCACGGCGATGCTCGACCCGGATCCGACCAGCCTGTTCGACCATGTGCAGGTCACCGAGAATGGGCTGGTGGCGCAGCAGCGTTCGGCGTTCGCCGCGACGCTCGATCCGAGTGACGGAGGGACGGACGACCGGCCCGACCGGCAGGATCGGCTCGGCACGCGGGACGGGCTCGGCACGCGGGAAGGGCTCGCACGCGGGATGGGCTCGGAGTGAGGGATGGGCTCGGAGTGAGGGATGGGCTCGACATGAAGGGTGGACTCGTGGCGGGCGATACGCACGGACCAGAGGGAACGCACGCACCAGAGGGAACGCACATGTCCGGGGAGGCGTGGTGACCAGCGGGGCTGTCATCACCGGCGAGCAGCCCGCCGAGGTCGGGGGGGAGCGGACCGACGAGCCCGCCGCCCCCGCGCCGATCACGCTCGCGAGGGCGTTGAACCTGGGCCTGCGCTCGGCGATGGCGGCGGACCCCAAGGTGGTCGTGATGGGCGAGGACGTGGGCACCCTCGGCGGCGTCTTCCGGGTGACCGACGGCCTGCAGAAGGAGTTCGGCGAGGCCCGGGTCATCGACACGCCGCTGGCCGAGTCGGCGATCGTCGGGACCGCGATCGGGCTGGCCATGCGCGGCTACCGGCCCGTCTGCGAGATCCAGTTCGACGGCTTCGTCTATCCCGCGTTCGACCAGATCGTCAGCCAGCTCGCGAAGCTGCACTATCGCTCCGGCGGGCGGATCAGGCTGCCGGTGACGATCCGCATCCCGTTCGGCGGCGGCATCGGCGCCGTCGAACACCACAGCGAGTCTCCGGAGGCGTACTTCTGCCACACCGCGGGGCTGAAGGTCGTCGCCTGCTCGAACCCGGTCGACGCCCACCAGATGATCCAGCAGGCGATCCGCTCCGACGACCCGGTCATCTTCCTGGAGCCGAAGCGACGGTACTGGGAGAAGGCGGTGGTGGACCCCCGTCCACCGGGCGAGGTGTCCCCGGACGGGACCCTCGGCCTGCACAGCAGCGTGGTGGTGCGCGCGGGCACCGACGCGACCCTGGTCGGCTACGGCCCGACGGTGCGGACCTGCCTGGATGCCGCCGAGGTCAGCGCGGCCGACGACGGCCGGTCGCTGGAGGTCGTCGACCTGCGCTCGTTGTCCCCCCTCGACCTCGAGCCGGTGCTCGCCTCCGTGCGGCGGACCGGGCGGCTGGTCGTGGTGCACGAGGCGCCGTCGAACGTCTCGGTCTCCGCGGAGGTCGCCGCCCGCGTCACCGAGCAGGCGTTCTACTCGCTGGAGGCGCCGGTGCTGCGGGTCACCGGGTTCGACACCCCCTACCCGCCCGCCCGCCTCGAGGACCACTACCTGCCCGACGTCGACCGCATCCTCGACGCGGTGGACCGATCCTTCGGCTACTGACCCGCCCGCACTATCCGAACTGGGGTTCCTCGTGGCGCAGCGACAGTTCCGGCTCCCTGACCTGGGCGAGGGTCTGACCGACGCGGACATCGTCCGCTGGCTCGTCCAGGTCGGCGACTCCGTCACGGTGAACCAGCCGCTCGTGGAGGTCGAGACCGCCAAGGCGGTCGTCGAGATCCCGAGTCCGTTTGCCGGGATCCTGGTGGAGATCCACGGCGAGGCGGGCAGCACCCTGGCCGTCGGCGCACCGCTGCTGACGGTCCGGACGGCCGATAGCGGGCAGCCCGAGCCCGTGGACGCGGCCCCCGAACCGGCGGCGGCCGCCTCCGGATCCACCGGCGGCGCGGCGGGCGGTGGACGGCTGCCGGCCTCCCGCGACGGCGGTGCCGGCGAACGCATGCCGGTGCTCGTCGGCTACGGGCCGCGCCAGGGTCAGCAACGTCGCCGCAGCCCCCGCCGCCAGGCCGCCCCGGGACCCGCCCGCGCAGGCGGACCACCACGGGTGGACGACGCGGTGCTCACCACCCCCCCGGCTCTCGCCACGCCCACCACGCCCGCTGCGCCCACCACGCCCGGCGTGCCCGCGGCACTCGCCACGCCCGCCGCGCTCGCCAAGCCCTCGGTGCTCGCCAAGCCACCCGTCCGCAAGCTGGCTCGCGACCTCGGTGTCGACCTCGCCGGGATCGCCGGCACCGGCCCCGACGGCACGATCAGCCGGGACGACGTCCAGGCCGCCGTGCGCACCACCGCCCAAGGGGCACCCACGGCGACCCCGGCGTCGCCGACCGCACCGAACGCGCCCACCGCACCGGGACTGCCCACCGCGCCGGACTGGCGCACCGTCTCGGACCTGCCCGCCGGGCCGAAGGCGGCGCCGCCCGGCCACCGGCGGATCGGCGCGGTCCCGGCCGACGCGGCCTTCTCCCCCGCGACCGGCGCCTGGCACGTGCCCGTCGTCGGGGTGCGGCGCTCGATGGCGCAGGCCATGGTGGCCAGCGTCACCGCCGCGCCGCACGTCACCGAGTTCCTCAGCGTCGACGTGACCGCCACCATGGCCGCCCGCGAGCGCGTGGCGGCGCTGCCGGAGTTCGACGGCATCAAGGTCACCCCGCTGCTGTTCGTCGCCAAGGCCCTGCTCGTCGCCGTGCGTCGGCATCCGATGATCAATTCCCGCTGGGTCGAGGACGGCGGCGCGGGTCGGGCGGAGATCCAGGTCCCAGACCGGGTGAACCTGGGCATCGCCGTGGCGGGGCCGCGCGGGCTCGTCGTGCCGAACATCCCCGACGCCGGCCGACTCGATCTCGTCGGCCTCGCGCGGGCGCTGGCGGGGCTCACCGGCTCGGCGCGGGCGGACCGGCTCGACCCGGCGGATCTTCGCGGCGGGACCATCACCATCACCAACGTGGGGGTGCTCGGCGTCGACGTCGGAACACCGATCCTGAACCCGCCGGAGGCCGCCATCCTTGCTCTGGGTTCGATCCGTCCCACGCCCTGGGTCCACGACGGTCAGCTCACGGTCCGTACGGTGGTGCAGCTCGCCCTGTCCTTCGATCACCGCATCGTCGACGGGGAACTGGGTGCGGCGGTGCTGTCGGATGTCGGCGCGGTGCTGACGGATCCCACGCTCGCCCTCGCCTGGTCGTGATCGACTCATCGGATCCACCAGCTCGCCACAAAGCACGCGAGAGGGGCGCACAACGGCGCACAGTCGGCCCCCTGGTACGGTTGCGCCTCTGACCGGCTTCCGGCACAAAGAGGTGGAACCATGACGCGAGTGGAGGCACTTCAGGCCGCGGACGAGTTCGTCGCCAAGGTTCTGACCTCCGCCAACTCCAGCGGCCGGTTCACCGGCACGCTGAACCTGGCCGAACGGGTCGACCTCACGCTCCGGGTGGCCCGGTTCCTCCTGGAGGGGCAGTCCTCCTCGGACACCGACGACCTGCTGAAGCGGGACATGCGCAACGAGCTGGATCAGGCCTTCCCCCCGCTGCGCACGTCCTGACGCAGACCCGGACGACCAGGCCGCCCGGAGCCCGGTTCCCCGAACCCGGGTTCACGGGTCGTTCGGGGAGGCGGGTCGGGCGGCCGGACGGCCGGCCAGGCAGACGGGCCGGCAGAGGGTGGGAGCTCACCGCCGCGACGCGGAACGCTCCTCGGTGCCCACGTGCACGACAGGCTGCGGCTCGGGGTCCGCCTCCGGGTGGCGCGCGGAGTTCAGCTTGCGGTCCTCCTCGAGCGTCAGGCCCGGCTCACGCCGGCGCGGCGCCTCGACCGGGGTGACCGGGTCGACCAGGACCGTGTCGTCGACCGAGATCGGCGTCGGCACGCCGCTCTCCACCGACTCCTCGACGATCTTGCGGCGCCACTGGCTCTGGTACAGCGTGATACCGAGACCGACTGCGCTGACGAGCATCATGATGAGGCCGACCATGTCGAGGTCGAGGCCGGAGGGATCGGAGCGGACGGCGAAGGCGAGGATGGCGCCGAGGGCGAAGAAGGCGAGGCTCAACGGGATTCCCATGCCGCCCCATCTACCCGCGGATCCGCCCAATACAACCTCGCCGAGACAGCAATTGCCACGGATCGCGTGAGACCTTCCGCGATCCGTGGCAACCCCCAGATGACCGGGCCCGGTGGAGGACCGGGGATCAGAACGCCTCCGCCGGGAGATCCATGAGCCCGAGCCCCGTCGACTCGGCCACGGCCCGGCGCGCCTTGAGCTCGGGCAGCACGTTCGCCGCGAACCACCGACCGGCAGCAACCTTGCCCTGGTAGAAGGCCGTGCCCTGGTGGCCGCCGGCCGGGCCCTGGCCGGTGCCCGCCTCGTCGAGAGCGCGCAGCGCCGCCTCGGCACCCCGCAGCAGCAGCCAGCCGATGAGCACGTCGCCGATGCTGAGCAGCAGGCGGGTGGAGTTCAGGCCCACCTTGTAGACCTGCCGGGCGTCGTCGGCGGCGGCGGTGAGGTAGCCGACCATCGAACCCACCATCGCCTGGACGTCGTCCAGCGCCGCCCCGAGCACCTCCCGCTCGTACTGCAGCGCGCCGTTGCCGGCCTCCGCCTTCACGAAGGTCTGGATCTCCCCCAGCACGGCGGTCAGCGCCTGTCCGCGATCCCGGACGATCTTCCGGAAGAACAGGTCCTGACCCTGGATCGAGGTGGTGCCCTCGTAGAGAGTGTCGATCTTGGCGTCCCGGATGTACTGCTCGATCGGGTAGTCCTGCAGGTAGCCGGAGCCCCCGAAGATCTGCAACGAGGTCGAGAGCAGCTCGTAGGACCGCTCGGAGCCGACGCCCTTGACGATCGGCAACAGCAGGTCGTTGATCCGGACCGCGAGCTCGTCGTTCCCGCCGCGCGCCGCCGCCTGGGCCACCCGGTCCTGGAACGTCGCCGTGTACAGCACCAGCGAACGCATGCCCTCGGCGTAGGCCTTCTGCAGCATGAGCATCCGGCGGACGTCGGGATGGTTGATGATCTCCACGCGGGGTGCGGTCTTGTCGGTGGACCGGGTGAGATCGGCGCCCTGTACCCGGGTCCGGGCGAAGTCGAGCGCGTTGAGGTAGCCCGACGACAGCGTGGCGATGGCCTTCGTGCCGACCATCATCCGGGCGTACTCGATGACCTGGAACATCTGCGCGATGCCCTCGTGCACGTCGCCGACCAGCCAGCCGACCGCCGGGGTCCGCTCGCCGAAGCTCAGCTCGCAGGTCGCGGAGACCTTCAGGCCCATCTTCTTCTCGATGTTGGTGACGTACACGCCGTTGCGCTCACCGGGCTCTCCGGTCGCCGGATCCGGCATGAACTTCGGCACGACGAACATCGACAGGCCCTTGGTGCCCGGGCCGTGCCCCTCCGGCCGGGCGAGCACGAGGTGGATGATGTTCTCCGGAACATCCCAGTCGCCGCTGGTGATGAAGCGCTTGACGCCCTCGATGTGCCAGGTCCCGTCGGGCTGCTCGACCGCCCGGGTCCGGCCGGCGCCGACGTCGGACCCGGCGTCCGGCTCGGTGAGCACCATCGTCGCGCCCCAGTGCCGCTCGATGGCGTAACCGGCGAGCGTGCGCTGCCACTCGTTGCCCAGCCGGTGCAGGATCGCCGCGAAGGTCGGGCCGGCCATGTACATGAACACGGCCGGGTTCGCCCCGAGCAGCAGCTCCGCGGCGGCCCACGCGACCGTCGGCGAGGCGCCGAGCCCGCCGAGGTCCGTCGGGACGAACAGCCGCCACCACTCGCCGTCCTGGACCGTCAGGTAGGAACGTTTGAAGGACTCGGGCAGGGTGACCGTGCCGGTGGCCGGGTCGAGCGTCGGCGGATGACGGTCCGCGTCGGCGAACGACTCCGCGACCGGGCCGGTGGCCAGGTGCTCCAGCTCGGCGAGCACCTCGTGCGCGGTCTCGGCGTCCATCTCCTCGAACGGAGCGGTGCCGAGCGTGCGATCGACGCCGAACACCTCGAAAAGGTTGAACTCGAGATCCCGCAGGTTGCTCCGGTAGTGGCCCATGAACGGCTCCTTTCCGGGAGCGCCGGGCGGCGCGCACGGCCGGGACCGGCTTGCTACTCGTGAGTACGGTGTTCCCATGCTACCCGCGAGTAACCCGTTGACAAGTAGGGCGACGCGGTAGACGGCCCCACCAATTCGCACCGACCGCGACAAGCACGGATCGGGCGATGTCCGGCACGTCTACCCTTGCCACCATGCGTGACGAGGCGACCCAGGAAGTGCGGCTTGCGGTCGTCATGACCGGTGGTGCCAGCCTCGCCGTGTGGATGGGTGGAGTCGCCACCGAGATCAACCTGGCCACCAGCCCCGGGCGCAGCCGCGCCGACGATGCCGACGCCGCGGTCGCCGCCCGGTACGCACGGCTCGCGGCCATTCTGGATGTCGAGCTCAGCGTGGACGTGCTCGCCGGCGCCTCCGCCGGTGGGATCAACGCGACCATGCTCGGCTTCGCGAACGCCCGTGACGGCGACCTCTCCCCACTGCGCGAGCTGTGGCTGTCGCTGGGCTCGCTGGACACGCTCATGCGCACCCCGAACGAGAAGGCGTACCCGTCGCTGCTGCGGGGGGACGCCGCCGTGCTGCCCGCCCTGCACACCGCCCTCGCCGCCGTGGCCGGGACGGCCGCGCCGCAGCAGTCCGCCGCCGCCCGGCCGACCTCGGTGTTCGTGACGACGACGATCCTTCGGGGCGAGGTCGCCGAACACACCGACTCCCTCGGCGGCACGATGTACGACGTCGACTACCGGGGCCTGTTCGTGTTCGGCACCCCGGACCTCACCGATCCCGCGGCGATCCCCCGCCTGGCGCTCTCCGCCCGGGCCAGTTCCGCGTTCCCGGGCGCGTTCGAGCCGGCCTACGTGCCGGTCGGTCACGCCGTCGACGACGCCCACCCCGACATGGCGCGCTTCGTCAACGCCGCCCGCTCCTTCCACGCCTCCGACGGCGGGATCCTCGTGAACCGGCCGATCGGCCCGGCGCTGGCGGCCGTCTTCGACCGCCCCGCCGAACGCCAGGTCCGCCGGGTGCTGACCTACGTCGTGCCGTCCCCCCGCCCGACCTCGTCGACGCCCGACGCTCACCCCGGCGGTCGGCACGCCCCCGGAACGGGCCAGCTCACCGCGGTGCACCAGACAGCCGGGGCGCACCAGCATCCCGGAACGCACCAGCTCCCCGGAACGCACCAGCCTCCCGGAACGCACGAGACACGCAGACCTGGACTGTTCCGCGGAACACGACCGGCCCGCGGAACACGACCGGCCCGCGGGACGCGACCGGCCCGCGGAGCACGACTGTTCCGCGGAACACGGCACGAGCTGGAGCGGGCGAGCGACGCCCCGCCGGCGCCGCCGCTGCCGTCCGTGAGCGGCACCCTGCTGGGGGCGCTCGGCGCGGCCCTGAACCAGTCGATCGGCACGGACCTCGCCGCACTGCGCGAGCACAACGAGGCCGTCCGCGGAGCTCGGGCCGGCCGCCGGCGCCTGCTGCGGCTGGCTCCGGCGGGCTCGGCCCGGCTGGCCGACGACAGCGTCTACGACGCCTACCGGCGCGCGGTGGCCGAACAGATCGCGGTGCCGGTCATCGAGGCGCTGCTGCGCGTGCTCACCGACCGCTCGGACCTCCCGCGCCCGCCGGACGCCGATGCGCTGCGCACCGACGCCGCGGGCCGGGCCCAGATGACCAACGCCGCCGTCGGCGCCGTCCTGACGACGTTGCCCGGCCGGCTACCGGGCGTCGGGGACCTCGACGAGCTGTGGCGGCTCGGCCAGCCCGCGCTCGACGGTGTCCGGGGCATTCTCGTCTCCATGATCAACGAGGGGTACGTGCTGTGCCCCGAGCCGGTCGAGCGGGCCCGCCTCGCCCAGCTCGCCGCCGCCGTCCACGACGCCGCCCTGGCCGCGTCCGGCGGCAGCCCGCCGAGTCCCACCGGACCCGGCCGCGGAGAGGGGGGCGCGGCCGCGTCGAGAATCGCGGACGCGCGCGGGCCCGCATCGCTCTACACCTCATCGCCGCGCCCGGGGGTGTTCACGACGGTCAGCGAGACCCTCGCCGCGATGCCCGGGGCCCCGCTGCTCGACGTCCTCGAGGAGGCGACCCGCCGGTGGCTGCGCTCCGATCCCGCAGGAACGGCCGATGCAGCAGAGGCAGCAGGTCCGAGCGGTCCGGCGGGTCACGGCGGTCCGGCGGGTCACGGCGGTCCAGCGGATCCCGGCGGCTCGGCCCAGCCGGGGTCCGGGTGGGCGTCCCTCGCTCCGGTCGTCGCCGAGCTGCGTGGCGAGATCGCCGCCCTCGTCCGTCGCTGGACCCCGCACACGCCACCCCCCGCGGGGTCCAGGATCCAGCCGGCGGGGCTCAGCGTCGGGCAGCGCCGGGCGCTCGCCGCCCGCACGCTCACCGACTTCGTCCACTACCTGCCGACGACCGGTGCGGACGCACTGATCGCCCTGCTCGATCTGCACCTGGTCGAACGCGCCACGACCGGCGTCGTGCTGGACCAGCCGGTCGAGCTCGTCCAGATCAGCGCCGACCTTCCGACCGCCCTCGATCCCACCCGCCGCCTCGCCGAAGACAAGGTCACGGGCCTGCAACTGGGCAACTTCGGCGCCTTCGCGAAATCTTCGTGGCGGGCCAACGACTGGATGTGGGGTCGGCTCGACGGCGCCGGCTGGCTCGTGCGCATCCTGCTCGACCCGCGCCGCCTCGTGCTGCGCCGGGACCTCGCCGTCCCCCCCGGGCCCCCGGCCGACCCGGGCGGCGGTGCCGGCGAGGGGCGGCTCGCCGGCACCGCGACGCTCGCCCGGCGGGGCTGGCTGGTCGCGCTCGTCGACGACCTCGCCGAGGTCGCGGGCACCCCCGTCCCCCAGGACGCGCTCGACGAACTGGCCTTCCTCACCGATCCGGACGCGCCGGTTCCGCCCAGCCTGCCGGTCACGGCCACCTGGGTGGCCGCCGGCCTCCAGCGGGACATCGCGGCCAAGGAGCTCGTCGGCCTTGCCCGGGCCGTCCGCCAGGACAACGACTCCGGCCTCGATCCGCGACCCACCGCCGACTTCCTCGCCGCCGTCGACCTCGCTCTCGCCCCCGAACCGGCCAGCCCCCCACCCGCCAGCCCCCCACCGACCAGCCCCTCCCCGGCCGGAAGCACCGACGGAACGAGGGCGGGTGCCTCCACCGGAGCGGAGGTGATCTCGCTGGCGGCGGCCGCAGCCGCCCGGGTCGCGGCCTCGCAGCGGACCACCGCAGAGCAGGCCACACCAGAGACGGCCACGGCAGAGACGGCCACGGCAGAACAGCGGGCCACGGCAGAGAAACAGTCTCCAACAGGGCGGCGGGCCATGGCGGCGCCGGCAACCACGCAGGAGCCGCCACCCGCCATGCCCGCCGCCTCAGGGCCGTCGCCCCCGCAGCGGCCGTCAGCCCCGCCACGGCCGCCGGGCCTCAGCGGGGTGCCGGTGGCACCGGGAATGCTCGCGCCGCGAGAGGTGGACGGCGTTCTACGGGCCTGCCAGGTCCCGGCGGAACGCATCACCGACCGGGCACAGGGCCCGATCCTCGTCACCGCCCTGGTCCAGATCATCGCCGTGATCGCCGCCTGGACTGCCACGATGCGGATCCTGCCGCGGCCCCTGCGACCGGCGGCGTTCGTGGTGCGCACGGCGGCGCGGCTGGCCTACGAGCTGGTCCGGGACGTCTCCCACGGTCGGCGGCGGGTGGTGATCGGGCTGGGGGCGGCGCTGGTGCTCCTGGGGGTCGCCGGTGGTCTGGTCAGTTCCGGCGCGGTCGGGGGACTGGGCCTCCTCATCGCCCTGCTCGGGCTGCTGATGGTCGGACTGACGAGCTGGCGACGGGTGCCCGGCGGGCTGGCCGTGCTCGCCGCCGGACTGATCGCGGTGATCGCGGCGGCGGGGGTGTTCCCGGTGCTGCACGACCGGCTGTTCGACTGGCTGGAGGACGACGCGGTTCCCTACCTCGCCGACCATCCCTGGGCGTGGGCGACCGTGTTCGCCGCGCTCGTGCTGCCCGGCGCCTGGTCGCTGGCGGAGGCCCTCACCACCCGCCGGGCCCGCCACCGGCGCTGAGCGCGAGCCGACCCGGCCCCGCCGCGGTCGCAGGAGACGTCCGACCAGCTCAGCCGCCCAGGAGGCCCCGGCCGCTCAGAAGGCCTCAGCCGCTCAGGAAGCCCAGCCGCTCACGAAGCCCAGCCGCTCAGGAGACGTCCGACCAGCTCAGTAGGCCGTTCGGGTCCCGCAGGCAGGACACGGGCCGCCCGGCGGAGTCTCGCAGGACCCGGCCGACGTCCGCCTGCTGGCACGACCCGCCCTCCTCCGGCGGCGGCTGGACCGACGACGTCGGCGGCTCGGTGGACCACCGGCCACCGGCGGAGGACCCGGCACCACCGGCGGAGGTCCCTGCACCACCGGCGGAGGACCCTGCACCATCATCCGGGACGCAGTAGAGCACCAGACCGTTGACGGCCGTCGCCGGGGCCTTGTTGCGGCCGGGCGCGCACGCCTCACCGAGGAACACCGCCGACGGCTGCGGAGTCGGGACCATCGTCGCCGCGGCAGCACCGCCGCCCCCGCCGGCCGCGCCGGGGGCGGGGCTCGCCCCGGGCGCCGCCGGCGCCGCACCCGCACCCGCACCGGCCGAACCCGCGCCCCCAGAACCAGCCGAACCTCCAGAACCAGCCGCGCCCCCGGCCCCAGCCGAGCCCGCAGCCCCGGACGCGCCGGACGAACCACCGCCGGACGTGACGCCGTCGGGCGCGGCGCTCGCCGTCTCGGTGGCGCCCCCGGCAGCCGCCGGGGTCGCGGTGGACGCGGCCGACGTGCCCCGGTCCGGTGGGAAGGGGCTGGCCGTGACCGAGGTGTCCGACCGGGCTGCGACGCCCTCACCCGTCGAGCCGGAGGACTCCGAGCAGCCGACCACAACCGCGAGCAGCAGGCCGCCCATCACGGCCAGACCGAGCCGACCCGAGCTCGAACGGGGTGGCGGCCGACGGCCGTACCCCGGACGCGGGCGGGCGGACCCGTGCCGTCCCGGTGCTTGCGCACCACTCACGGCGAACCTCCCGTCGCAGGTCGGGAGCCGAGTCATACCCGGTTTCGGGCCCGGCCGACCAAGGCCCCCGGTCCAGCTTAGGTAGCCTCCCGCTCCCGCCGGGGCAACTTGGCGGGAACTGGGCCGTCCGGGCCCGTTCCCGGCGAGGTGGGAACCCGTTGGGCAACGCTGCGCATCGTCGCGGAGGCATCCGCGTCACGGATGAACAACGCAAGCACCGCACCCACCAACGCGAGCGTCGCGGGGACGAGGAAGACCCAACGTCGCGCGAACGCGCCGGCTGCGGCGGAGCCCGCGTCGGGCAGCGCCAGAACGGTGGCCACGAGCGCGACGCCGAACGCGGAGGCGAGCTGCCGCTGGGCGTTGAACAGCGCCGAGGCGTCGCCGGTGCGCATCGGGGTGATGGTCGCGAAGGCTGCCGTCTGGGTCGACAGGAAGACGAACGACATGGCGAAACCGGCGAGGAACATCAGCGTGCGCAGCGTCCACGGCGACGCCGAGATGGTCACCGCGGCGAACAGCCCGATGGTCACGGCGGCCGCGGCCAGACCGCCGGCGAGCAGTCGCCGTGGCCCGATCCGAGGGTAGAGCGAGCCGGCGACCTGCGAACCGATCATGACGCCGACGGCCTCGGGAAAGACCAGGAGCCCGGCCCTGGTGGAGCTGGCGCCCTCGATCGCCTGGGCGAGCAGCGGCACCAGGTAGAGCAGGGCCATGAAGGCCATCACGCCGAAGGTCATGACGAGGTTGCTCATCCGGAAGATCCGGTTCTTCATGATCTCCAGGGCGAGGACGGGGTGCGGCACCCGCGTCTCCCAGTAGATCATCGCGGCGGTCGCCACCAGGCCGGCGGCGCCGGTGAGGAGCACCGCGGGCGATCCCCATCCGTGGGACGGGCCGGTCGACACGGCGTACAGGATGCCGGCCAGCCCACCCGCGGCGAGCAGGAAGCCGACGAGGTCGAACCCGCGCGCCGCCGTCGCGGGGACGTCGGCGAGGAACACCAGCCCGTACAGCAGCGTGGCCAGCCCGAGCGGCACGTTGACGAGGAACACCCAGTGCCACGACAGGCCGTCGGTGAGCAGGCCGCCGAGCACCGGGCCGAGCGCCGGGGCGACCGCGGTCGGGATCATCATGACGCGGGCCGCGCGGGCGCGCTGCTGCGGCGGGTAGACCCGGTAGAGCATCGTCGTGCCCACCGGGGTGAGCAGGCCGCCGCCGACGCCCTGCAGGATCCGCCAGCCGACGAGCTGCCCGACGTCGCCCGCGGTGGCGCACAGCGCGGACGCAACGGTGAACACGGTCAGGGCGGCGAGGAAGACCCGCCGGGCGCCGAAACGGTCCGCGAGCCAGCCCGACGCTGGGATGACCACCGCGAGGCTGACCAGGTAGCTGGTCACGACCGTGTCGATGGAGTCGGTGCCGGTTCCCAGATCGGTGGCGATCGACGGCAGCGCCACGTTGACGATCGTCGCGTCCATGATCGCGAGAAACATCGTCGCCACGAAGACGACGGCGACGACCGTCCGCTGGTCGGCGGGGCGCGGCACGCGGATCGCGGCCATCTACCCGACCGGGCCAGGGCTCGCCGAACCGATCGGCCGCGCCGCCCCGGCAGTCGCCGCGGCCTGGTCGGGGACGGCCGCGACGACGGGCCGCAGGGCCCCGTCCACGGCCAGCTCGGCGGCGACCTGGTCGAGCGGGACCGCGGGCCGGGGAGGCAGCGGCACGGCCTCGGCCTGCGTGCCGAGCTCGACCCAGCCGACCAGCTCCTCGCCCTCGGCCAGCCCGAAGGCCGCCCGGACCTGCGCACTGTCCGGCAGCGGGACCGACTTCCAGGCCGAGGCGAGGCCCAGGGCGTGGGCGGCCAGGCAGATGTTCTGCGCCGCGGCGGCGGCGGAGGCGTCCTGCTCGGCGACGGGCACCTTCGACTCGACGCGGGCCGCGACGACGGCGATGAGCGCCGGGGAGCGGGTGGCCTTGCCGGCGGCCTTGCGCACGACCGGTTCGGGCAGGGTGCCGACGGCCTGCGCCGCCGCGGCGATGGCGCCGGCGAGGGTGGAGCGCGCGTCGCCGCGCACGACGACGAACCGCCACGGCCGCAGCATCTTGTGGTCGGGCGCCGTGGTGGCGGCGCTGAGCAGGACGGCGAGCTGCTCGGTCGTCGGCCCGGGTTCGACGAGTCGGGTCGCGGTGCGACGCGTCATGAGGCAGGCGAGGGCATCCACGGGGACTCCTTCATTGACGAGGTACCCTCACTATGAGGAGTACCAGCCTAAGATAACGCCACCGCCACCGTAGACGAGGAGGACGCCCGGATGCCGCCACCGGACACCGGCGACGAGGTCGTGAACCTGTTGCTGGCCGCCGGCCACCAGGTGCGGCACGCGGTCGACGAGGCGTTGCGGGCGAGCGTCGGGCTGACCCTGCGCCGGTTCAAGGTCCTGCAGCTGCTTGCGGACACCGGTCCGTGCCGGCTGCGCGACCTCGCGGACGCGGTCGCGGTGGCGCCCCGGACGATGACCGAGACGGTGGACGGTCTGGAGTCGGACGGTCTGGTGGCGCGCCGCTCGCATCCCACCGACCGGCGGGCGGTGCTGCTGGCGCTCACCCCGGCGGGCCGGGAGGCGCTCGCCGTCGGCCGCCGGCGGCGGGCGGAGACGGTGGCCGGCTTCACCCGGCATCTCACCGCGGCGCAGCGGAACCAGCTCGTCGAGCTGCTGGCGTCCATCCCGCGGCACGTACCCGCCCCGCCCGGATCCACCCGTTCCGGGGCAGCCCAACGGTAGGGCAGGGGCAGCGAGCGGTTACCGTAGAGACCGCCGCGATCGGACGATCCGCCGGGAGGCTCCCGTCACCGCCGTCGTCCAGGTAGACCGCCTGACCAAGCGATACGGGTCGCACCACGCCGTGCGGACGATCAGCTTCGCGGTTCGCGAGGGCGACGTCACCGGCTTCCTCGGCCCGAACGGCTCCGGGAAGACGACGACGCTGCGCGCCCTGCTGGGCCTGGTGGCCCCGACCTCCGGTGCGGCCCTGGTGTTCGGTCGCGCCTACCGTGACCTCGATCATCCCGCTCGCAGGGTCGGCGCGGTGCTGGACAACGCGTCGCATCCCGGCCGCAGCGCCCGTGACCACCTGCGCGCCCTGGCGATGCCGCTGCGCGTCGGCCGGCGCCGGGTGGACGAGGTCCTGGCGACGGTCGGCCTGGACGCCGCCGCGGACCGTCCGACCGGCGGGTTCTCCCTCGGTATGCGGGGCCGCCTGGCGCTCGCCGCGGCCCTGCTCGGCGATCCCGCGCTGCTCATCCTCGACGAGCCGACCGGCGGCCTGGACCCGCAGGGCGTCCGGTGGTTACGGGGGTTCCTGCGGTCGTGGGCGGCGCAGGGGCGCACCGCGCTGCTGTCCAGCCACGTCCTCGCCGAGGTCAGCCAGACCGTCGACCACATCGTGATCATCAGCCGGGGTCGCGTCGTGCTCGACGCGCCCGTGGACCGGCTGGGCGGCGGGCACGTCGAGGTGCGCACCCCCGAGGCGGCGCGCCTGGCCGGCCTGCTCGCGGAGCAGGGTCTGGTCCCCAGCGGCGTCGAGCGCGACGAGCTGCGGCTGCCTGCCGGGACGGCCGAGCAGGTCGGCCGGATCGCCGCCCGGCACGGGATCGCGCTCGTCGAACTGCACACGCACGGCCAAGACCTGGAGGAGATCTACTTCGCGCTGACCCACCCCGGCGACGCCGCCGGGTCGGCGGGACCCGGCCCGGCGGTGTCACCGCAGGGTGCCCGCTGAGATGCCCGGACGACAGGCCGGGGTGGGCCTGCTGGTGCGTACCGAGCTGTTCAAGGTCGCGAGCAGCCGCTGGCAGCCGGTCGCCCTGACGGCGATGGTGATCCTGCACGTGCCGCCGATGCTGTGGGCCGGCCAGAACGCGCAGGCGGCCTGGAACGGGCTGCGGTCGCGCTCGGGGCTGTTCACCGCCTACACGGTGATGGCGTTCGGTGTCCTCATCGTCGCGCAGGAGTACCGCCACCGGACGGCGGCCCTGGCGTTCCTCGCCGTTCCGGGGCGCCGCCGGATCACGATCGCCCAGTACCTCACCGTCGCCGCGGTCGGCCTGGTCCTGAGCGCGGCGCTGTTCGCCGGCTGGCTCGTCGTCGGCGCCGTCCGCCACGGCGGGCCCGGCATGCATCTCGACCGGCCGGCCGACGTCGCCGCGGCCTACGGGGTCGTCGCCGTCACCGTGTGCGCGGCGGGCGCCGTCGGCGTGGGCGTCGGCACCCTGCTGCGCGGGTCGACGGGCGCGCTGCTCGCCCTGGGCGGCTGCGGCGCGTTCGAACCGCTGCTGGACGCCACCCGCTTCCGCGGGCCGGTCACCGCCCCGCTGGGCGTGCTGGCCTGGCCGACCTCCGAACTCGAGACCGCCGCCCTGGTGAGTGCCGTCGGCTGGGGGATCCTTGCCCTGGCCGCGGGGCTGTTCGCGGTGGGACGGGACCTGTCCTCATGATCGAGGCATCGCGCCCGGCGGCCGGCGGCCCCCGCGGTCCGGACCGGTCGCCGCGCCCCACGGTCCCACCGCACGGACGGGACGGAAGTGTGGCACCGGTGTGGGACGGATCACCTCCGACGCGTCGGGTAGGCGCATCCCCCACCGCGCCGGCCCGAGATCGGCCTACCATCCGGCACATGGTGCCGTGCCCGACATGCGCGGAGGACAACCCCGAGCGGGCGCGCTTCTGTTCCGGGTGTGGGAACCCCCTGCCCACCGCCGGAAGCGGGGCGCGCAAGACTGTAACGATCATGTTCGTGGACATCGCCCGGTCGACGGACATCGGCGAGAAGATCGACTCGGAACCGCTGCAGCAGGTGATGTGGCGGTTCTTCACCACCGTGCGCGAGGTGATCTACAACCACGGCGGCTCGGTCGAGAAGTTCATCGGCGACGCCGTCTTCGCCGTCTTCGGCATCCCGGTGCTGCACGAGGACGACGCGCTGCGCGCCGTGCGCTCGGCGCTGGACATCCGGGCCGCCATGGAGGCGCTCAACGCCGATCTGCAGGAGAAGTGGGGCCTGCGGCTGCGGGTGCGGATCGGGATCAACACCGGCGAGGTCACCGTCGCCGGTGGCGGCGTCACCGGGGACGCGGTCAACGTCGCCGCCCGGCTGGAGAGCGCCGCGCCACCGGACGAGATCCTCATCGGCGACACCACCCACCGGTTCATCCGCCACAGCGTCACGGTGACCCCGCTCGGACCGCTGGTCGTGCAGGGCAAGCGGGACCCCCTGCGGGTGCACCGGCTCACCGGCCTGGTCGACCCGACGGCGGGCCCCGGCAGCCGGGCGCAGATCCACGGCTTCACCGCGCCGGTGATCGGCCGCAACCGGGAGCGCCGCCGCCTGCAGGACGCGTTCGAGGCGGTCGTCGAGGAACGCGCCTGCCACCTGTTCACCGTGCTCGGCTCGGCGGGCATCGGCAAGTCCCGGATGGTCGGCGAGTTCTGCACGTCCATGGCCACCCGGGCCACCGTCCTCACCGGCCGCTGCCTGTCCTACGGCGAGGGCATCGCCTACTGGCCCCTGATGGAGATGGTGCGCCAGGCCACCGGGCTGACCGCCGACGAGTCCGCCCCGGACGGCCGCCGCCGGCTGCGCGAGCTGCTCGACGGCGTCGGGCAGGCCGCCGAGATCGTCGAGGCGCTCGCCCCGCTGGTGGGGCTCGGCGGCGCCGAGCTGGGCCCGCAGGAGAGCTTCTGGGCGGTCCGCTCGTTCTTCCAGGCCCTGGCGGCGCGCCGGCCGCTGATCCTGTGGTTCGACGACGTCCACTGGGCCGAGCCGACGCTGCTCGACCTGATCGAGAACATCGCCGACTGGTCCCGCGACGCACCGATCATGCTGCTCTGCCTGGCCCGCCAGGAGCTGCTGGAGGACCGCCGCGACTGGGGCGGCGGCAAGTTCAACGCCACCTCGATGCTGCTCGCCCCGCTGACGGAGGCCCGCTGCCAGCGCCTCATCCGCAGCCTCATGGGCTCCGACGACCTCGACCCGGCGCTGGTCACCCGGATCACCACCTCGGCCGCCGGCAACCCGCTGTTCGTCGAGCAGATGGTCGCCGCCCTCGTCGACGACGGGCTGTTGCGCCGGGAGGGCAGCAGGTGGATCGCCACCGGCAGCCTGCGCAACGTGACGGTGCCGCCGACGATCTCCTCGCTGCTCGCCGCCCGGCTCGACCGCCTCGACCCGCCCGAGCGCCGCGTGCTGGAACGTGCCGCCGTCGTCGGGGAGCGTTTCTACCTCGACGCCGTCATCGACCTGTCCGATCCGGCCGAGCGGTCGATGGTCAACGTGCACTGCCTGAACCTGGTCCGCAAGGAGCTGGTCCACCCCGACCGCTCGGATCTGCCGGGCGTCGAGGCCTTCCGGTTCCTGCACGTGCTGCTGCGCGACTGCGCCTACGAGTCCACCGCCAAGCGCCGCCGCGCCGACCTGCACCAGCAGTTCGCCCACTGGCTGCAGGCCCGCCTGGTCGGCGGCCCGGGCGAGCACGACGAGCTCGTCGGCTACCACCTGGAGCAGGCGTTCCGCTACCGAGTGGAGATCGGCCAACGCGACGCGGAGACCATCGAGCTGGGCCGGTCCGCGGCGACCTGCCTCATCGAGGCCGCCGACCGGGTGCGTCAGGGCGACGAGACCGGCGCCGCCCAGCTGCTCAAGCGGGCCATCACCCTGCTGCCCGAGACCGACCCGCTGCGGCTGCGCGCCGAGATCGACCTCGGCTGGGCGCTGTACTCGTTCGGCCGGTTCTCCGACGCCGAACGCATCCTGCGCCAGGTCACCGAGCGGGCCCGGCGCGCCGGGGAGGACGGGCTGCGGGCGCACGCGCGGCTCGCCCACCTGCGGGTGCTGTTCTCCACCGACCCGGAGGGCCTGGTCGCCACCACGCTGACCGAGGCCGCCGCGTCGTTGGCCAACTTCGTCCGCTCCGGCGACGACGTCGGCGCGGCGTTGGCCTGCCGCAGCCAGGCCAACGCCTATCTGGCCGCCGGCCAGTTCGCCGCGGCCGAGCGGGCGATGGAGAACGCCGTGCGCCACGCCGAGGAGTCCGGGGTGCCGCGGGCGGCGCAGTCGCTGCGCCGCGAACTCACGCTGCTGACGAGCTGGGGGCCGCGGCCGGTCGCGAGCAGCCTGGCGCGCGCCGGGGAGGCCCTCGACGCGGCCGGGGACGACCGGGCGCTGCGCCGCGCCCTGCTCGCCCAGCTCGCCGTCCTCACCGCGATGTCGGGCGACCTGGAGGGCGCGCGCATCCACCTCAAGGCCGCCGAGGAGATCGTCCACGACCTGCGGGCCCCGCGGGCCGATCCGCTCCACGGCGGGTTCGTCGTCGCCCGGGTGGCCCTGCTCGCCGACGAGCTGACCGTCGCCGAGCGGGAGCTGCGCCGCAGTTGCCGGGCCCTGTCCCGGATGGGGGAGCGGGCGCTGCTGGCCAACCGCGCCGCGGCGCTGGCGGACGTGCTGGTGCGCCTCGGCAAGGTCGACGACGCCGGCAAGTACGTGACCCGCTGCCGGGACGCCGCCGCGGCCGACCAGCTACCCGCCCAGGCCGGCTGGTGCGGGGTGCACGCCCGGCTGCTGTCCCTGCGCGGCCGGGACGCGGAGGCGCTGCGCTTCGCCGACACCGCCGTCGACCTCGCCGGGCGCACCGACGACGTCGACGGACAGGGCCACGCGCTGCTGTCGCGGGCGGAGGTGCTCTACCGGGCCGGGCGCAAGGACGACGCCGCGGAGAGCATGGAGGCCGGCATCGCCCGGTACCTGCACCGCGGCAACGTCGCGGCGGCGAATCTCGGGCGCCGCCTGTTCGAGACCCTCGACCGGCCGTCGTCGCTGTCCGGCTGAGAAGCCGGGGACCCGAGGGCGCGGGCGCGTCCCGCGCTCAGCGCAGCAGGCCGCGCAGCCGGGCCTGCTCCTGCAACCAGTGCAGCTCCTGGGCCCACAGCCGCAGCCGCTCGACCGCGGCGAGCTGCCGGGCGAGCGCCTCGGCGACCGCCGGCCGGCTCAGCGCCTCGACGCCGGACGGCGACCACTGCCAGTCGGCCTCCTCCTCGCAGGCCCGCCGGTAGGCGGCGCGGCGCAGGACGATCTCGGCGAGGGCGTAGTCGACCTGCTCGGTGAGCAGGTGAAGCCGCGCCAGCAGGTCCGCATCACCGACCCAGGGACGGCCGCTGTAGGCGGGCAACGGTACGGGCCGCACAGACATGTTGTTCGAAGCGTACGAGCGAACCGTCCGCGGGAACAGTACCGGGGGTGGACAGATCGGTGACCTTCCACCCCACCCCGGGGGATACCCGGGTCGGGTGAGATGGCCGCCCGGATGTGAGCAACCGGGGTCGATGGGAAGGCATACGGTACGGCGCCGGCGGCGTCGGTCGGATCCGTAAGTCGGCCTGGGGGTCTTTCGGTGAGTCTCACACCACCCGTCCTGCTGATGGTGCTCGGATTTCCGCTTCTCGTCATGGCTGGAATGCTGATGATGGGTGGGATCGAGAAGAAACTGATCGGTTCACGCAGCATGCTGTCCCGGGTGGCCGAGGAGGCCGCCACCGTGGTCGGGTCCGCGACCGCGGGCGGCACCGACGGCCCCGCCGGCGCCGGGCTCCCGGCACATTCGGCACTTGTGGGCCACTTCCGGACAGATGACGTCCCCACCGCTCCCCTGCGCTTCACGCTACGGACAGTGATGGCGGACGACGGCGCCCGCGCCCCGCGGATCACCGCGACGTCCGCCCTGGCGCCTGCCCTGGACTCCAGCATGGCGGCCGCCGTGGCGAGCTCCGCCGCGGTTTCGGCCGCCCACACCCACCCGCTGGACCGCCCCCAGCCGGCTCCCGCGAGCCCCCCATCGCTGGCGGGCTGACGGCGGCAGTAGCCATTCAGCCCGCGCCGGGCCGGGCCGCTCAGTGTCGGCGAGCGGCCTCGCCGACGCGTAGGCGACCGTCCAGGCCGGTCTCGTGCACCAGAGCGGCGAACGCCGGGGTCGGCGAGGAGATCCGCAGCTCGCAGTGCACGCGGCGGAGCAGCAGATCGGCCCGGAGCAGGGCGGCGAGCCCCGGGATGTCGATCGAGCGCAGGCCCGCGACGTCCACGGTCACCGTCCCCCCGCCCCGGCCCAGCAGCTCGCCGATCTGCTCCCGGAACCGCAGCCGGCCGGCGGTGTCGAGCTCGCCGGCGAGCTCGATGACCACGTCCTCGCCCGACCGCCGCACGGACATGGTCAGGGCTCCGGCGTCGACCCGCATGCTGCCCGCCCCCCGAAATTCTCGTCACCGTGCGGGGCCGACCCCCCCGGAACTGTTACGGAGAGTAACATGGCGAGGTCGGCCCGGTGCCTGTCCGGCGGCCCTCAGGCGCCGCGCAGCCGCCTGATCAACGCGTTCGTGGAGCTGTCATGACGGGGCGCCGGGGAGTTCGGGCCCGTCAGCTCGGGCACGATCCGCCCGGCGAGCACCTTGCCGAGCTCGACGCCCCACTGGTCGAAGCTGTTGATGCCCCAGACCGTCCCCTGGGTGAACACCTTGTGCTCGTACAACGCGATGAGCTGCCCGAGCACGAACGGGGTCAGCTTCGGGGCGAGCAGGGTGTTGGTCGGCCGGTCGCCCGGGAACGTCCGGTGCGCAACGAGTTCCGGCGCCACCCCTTCGGCCGCCACCTCCTCGGCGGTCTTGCCGAAGGCGAGGGCCTCGGTCTGGGCGAGGAAGTTGGCCAGCAGCAGCGCGTGCTGGTCCGGACCGTCCGCCGGTCCCACGCCGGGGTGGTTCGGCTGGACGAAGCCGAGGAAGTCGGCCGGGACGATCGTCGTCCCCTGGTGCAGGAGCTGGTAGTAGGCGTGCTGACCGTTCGTCCCCGGCGTACCCCAGACCACCGGGCCGGTCTGTGTCCCCACGGGCCGGCCGGCGAGATCGACGCTCTTGCCGTTGCTCTCCATGTCGAGCTGCTGCAGATAGGCGGGAAAACGGTCGAGGTACTGGCTGTAGGGCAGCACGGCGTGCGCGGCGAATCCGTGGAAGTCGCGGTACCACACGCCGATCAGCCCGAGCAGCACGGGCAGGTTTCGCTCGAACGGCGCGGTCCGGAAGTGCGTGTCCAGTGCGGCGAACCCGGCCAGGAACTCCCGGAAGGCCGCCGGCCCGATCGCGATCATCACGGAGAGTCCGATCGCCGAGCCGACCGAGTACCGGCCGCCCACCCAGTCCCAGAACTCGAACATGTTCTCGGTGTCGATGCCGAACTCCGCAACCTTCTCGGCATTCGTCGAGACCGCGACGAAATGCCGGGAAACCGCGTCCTCCCCGAGGGCCGCCGTCAGCCAGGAACGGGCGGCCCGCGCGTTGGCGAGCGTCTCCAGGGTGGTGAACGTCTTCGACGCGACGATGAACAGGGTTCGCGCCGGGTCGAGGTCGACCGTCGCCTCCCAGACGTCGGTCGGGTCGACGTTGGAGACGAAGCGGACCGCGATCCCCCGGTCGGAGTAGTCGCGCAGCGCCTCGTAGGCCATGGCCGGGCCCAGATCGGAGCCGCCGATGCCGATGTTGACGACGGTGGTGATCCGCTCGCCGGTCGCCCCACGCCACGTCCCCGAACGCACCGTGTCCGCGAACGCGGACATCCGGTCGAGCACCCGGTGCACCTCGGGCACCACGTCCACGCCGTCGACCTCGATGCGGGTTCCCGCCGGGGCCCGCAGCGCCACGTGCAGCACCGGCCGGTTCTCGGTGACGTTGATCCGCTCGCCGCGGAACATGGCCTCGATGCGCTCGGCGAGCCCGGCCCGCCGGGCGAGCGCCACGAGCAGCTCGACGGTGCGCGCCGTCAGCCGGTTCTTGGAGTAGTCGAGATAGAGGCCGTCCGTTTCGGCGGTGAACGCCTCACCCCGGGTGGGATCGGCGTCGAACAGATCCCGCAGGGACACCTCGGACAACTCGCGCAGATGCGCCCTCAGCGCCGTCCATTCCTCCGTCGCGGTGATGTCGGGCGGAGCTGCCAGAGCGGCGGGCTCGGTTGTCGACATGACGTGGGACGCCCTTCCTCGCAGGTTCAACACGTTGCCGCCACAACCACCATCGGTGTCCGTGGCACGTCATCCGGACTCCTGCCCGTCATCCCGACACCTGTCGCATCATCCGGACCGTGGCGGCGCCGACACTCGTCGGCCCCAGCAGCATGCACATGTCGCCGATCCGACGTCACAGGGCGCCCCCGGACGGGCGGCCGAATGGGAAGGTCGTGGTCGTAGGATCGCCAGGAACCCGACGAAGGCGTCATTGCAGGCCAGGATGCCGCGGTCGGGACGGGGACGGCGGTGCGGCGGGCTGCCCGACGGCGTTAACGGACGGATCTGAACCTTGTTGATTGACAGATCACTCGTGGAGGCGGCGCTTCCGGGTTACACCGTCGAGGGCGACCTGGGCCGGGGCGGCTACGGGCTCGTGCTCGCCGGCCAGCATCGGCTCATCGGCCGCAAGGTCGCCATCAAGATCCTGCTGGACACCTCCGACGACGCCGATCTGCGCGCCCGTTTCCTGGCCGAGGCCCGGGTGCTGGCCGAACTGGACCACCCGCACATCGTGCGCATCCACGACTACGTGGAGCACGAGGGCACCTGCCTGCTGGTGATGGAGCTGCTCTCCGGCGGCACCCTCAAGCAGCGGATCAGCGCGGGTCCGGTGTCCCCGGAGACGACCTGCTCGATCGGCCTGGCGGCCGCCGCGGCCCTGGCCAACGCGCACACGCAGGGCGTGCTGCACCGCGACGTCAAGCCGGACAACATCATGTTCGCCGGGGACGGCCTGCTCAAGGTCACCGACTTCGGCATCGCCAAGATCTTCGACGGGGCGGAGACGACCGCCAGCGCGATCCTCGGCACCCCGCGGTACATGGCCCCCGAACAGATCATGGGCGTACGACTGTTCCCGTCGACCGACCTCTACGCCCTCTCCGGGGTGCTCTACGAGATGATCGCCGGCCGGCCCCTGTTCGGCCGCCAGATGGCGGTGCAGCCGCTCACCCACCACCACCTGACCATCATGCCGGAGCCGCTCACCACGGTTCCGCCGCCGATCTCCACCGTGATCATGCGGGCGCTGGCGAAGGACCCGAACGCCCGGTTCGCGGACGCGACCGACTTCGCCCTCGAACTCGCCCGCGCCGGCAGCCGGGCCTTCGGGCCGAACTGGCTGTCCCGGTCGGAGATCAAGGTCCGGGTGGACGACGAGATCCGCGAGGCGGCGCTCGGGGTCTCGACCACCCCGCGACCGCCGCTCTCGGGCGCGCCGGGCTACCCGGGCGGACCCGCCCGCGGATCCGGCCCGGCCCGCCCCGGCTACCCGGCGGGTCCGGGCGCGTTCGGCCACCCCGGCAGCGCCGGTGGCCCGGGCCGGGCCGGCGGACCCAGCGGCCCCGGCGGACCCGGCGGCCCGGGCGGACCCAGCGGCAGCGGAGCCCGGCCTGGACCTGGCGTGCCTGGACCGGGGCTCGCCGGATCTGGCGCTGGGCCTTCCGGAGCTGGGCCTTTCGGGGCTGGGGCTGGTGGACCGGGGATGGGCGGGCCGGGGATGGGCGGCTACCAGAGGCCCGGCGGCCACCAGAGGCCTCCCGGCGCCCCGGCCGGCTTCGGCGGCCAGCCGGGTTCCGGCGGTGGCCCCGGAGGGCTCGGTGACCCCGGCGGCCCCGGGTTCACCGGCGCCCCCACGGTGCGGGGCAACCAGGGGCCCGGACCAGGCGGGTGGGGCGGATACCCGCCGGGGAACACGCCCGCGCCGTACACGCCGCCGCCACGCCCCCTGGGCGGTGGTTACGGCGGCATGCCCGGGGCCGGCGGACCGGGCGGCGCGCAGTTCGGCCCGCGCCCGGGCGGCATGCCGCTCGACCCGACCCGGCAGGCCGGGCACCACCAGACCGCGGGCACGCGCATCCGCGCCTCCTGGATCATCGGCGGCATCGTCTTCGCCTTCGTCGTGGCGGCCACCGTCGGCATCGTCCTGGCCGTGGCGACCTCCGGCGGCGGAGGCGACGACCCGGTCGACTCGGCCGCCCCTCGGGTCGCCTCCGCGTACCGCGGGCAGGCGCTGTCCGTGCAGGGGCTCAGCCCGTACAGCCTCGCCCTCGAACCCGACGGGTCGCTGCTCGTGTCCAGCCTGGCCACGGACCGAATCCAGAAGATCACCCCGACCGGTGCCGCGGACGACTTCGCGGGCACCGGCGCGGGCGGGATCGCCGGCGACGGCGGCCCGGCCACCGCGGCCCAGCTTGACGGTCCGGGCTCCACCGCCCGGGACAAGGCCGGAAACATCTACATCGGAGACGCGAAGAACAACCGCATCCGCAAGGTCACGCCCGCCGGGGTGATCTCCACGGTCGCCGGCACCGGCACCGCGGGTTACAGCGGCGACGGCGGCCCGGCCACCGCGGCCCAGCTCAACAGCGCCGAGAAGGTGACCACCGGACCCGACGGCAGCGTGTACTTCTCCGACTACGACAACCACCGCATCCGGAAGATCGACCCGGCGGGGATCATCACGACGTACGTGGGCACCGGCGTCGCCGGCTACACCGGTGCCGGCGGCGCGGCAACCCAGGCGAGGATCGACGGCCCGAACGACATCACGATGACCGACGACGGCACGCTCTACTTCGTCGATCTCACCAGCGAGACCATCCAGAAGGTCACCCCGGACGGCATCATCAGCACGATCGCCGGCACCGGTGAGGCCGGCTACACCGGCGACGGCGGCCCGGCCCGGTCGGCCAAGCTGAACAAACCATCCCTGGCGATCGGGCCGGACGGGGAGACCTTCTACATCGCCGACTACAACAACAACCGGGTCCGGAAGATCGACCCGAACGGCATCATCACCACCATCGCGGGCACCGGCACCGAGGGCTCCGGCGGCGACGGCGGCCCGGCGACGGCCGCCCAGTTCAAGAACCCGAGCTCGGTGGTGGTCGACGGCAGCGGCGCCGTGTACGTCGCGGACAACGGCAACGACCGGGTCCGGCGCATCGACCCGGCCGGCACGATCGCGACGATCGCCCAGCCGGGCTGAGCCGGCCGTCCGGGGCCATCGCCCGGCCGGGCCCGCCCGGAGACGGGACGTGCTCCGAATTCTGCGGAAGGAAATCGACAGATGCCCACCATGACGGAGCGGCGTTTCCTTCCCACCGTGCACGGCGGGGTCCGCCCGTCCCGGACCCGATGACGGAACAGGTGGACACCGGCCGCGTGGCCGCCGCACTGCCCGGCTATGAACTGGGCGGCGAGCTGGGCCGCGGTGGCTTCGGCGCGGTGCTCGCCGGCCGGCACCGGCTCATCGACCGCATCGTCGCGGTGAAGGTGCTGCTGGACCCGGGCGGCACCAGCGGTGCCAGCGGTGCCGCCGGTGCCAGCGGTGCCGACGATCTGCGGGCCCGGTTCCTCGCCGAGGCGCGGGTGCTGGCCGGGCTGGACCATCCCCACGTCGTGCGCATCTACGACTACGTCGAGTGCGACGGGCTGTGCCTGCTCGTGATGGAGCAGCTCACCGGCGGCAGCCTGCGCCGTCGGAGCCGGCTGTCGACCGGTCCGGCGCAGGTGGGCGCGATCGGCGTCGCGGCGGCGGTGGCCCTGGCCGCCGCGCACGGGCGGGGCGTGCTGCACCGCGATGTGAAGCCGGACAACCTGCTGTTCACCGGGGACGGCGTCCCCAAGGTCACCGACTTCGGCATCGCCAAGATCGTCGAGGCGACCGCGGCGACCACGACCGGGCTGGTCGGCACCCCGCGGTACATGGCGCCGGAGCAGATCACCGGTGGGCGGCTCGGTCCGGGCACCGACCTCTACTCCCTCGCCGTGGTCCTGTACGAGCTGTTCGCGCGCCGCTCGCCCTTCCCGCCGGACCTGCCGGTCGCCGCGCTGCTGCACCACCACCTGTCGGTGGCGCCGCTGCCCCTCACCGAGGCGCCGGGGCCGGTCGCCGACGTGATCGCCTCGGCCATGGCGAAGGAACCCTCGTGGCGCCCGGCATCCGCCCTCGACTTCGCGGTGCGCCTGGCCGCCGCGATGACCGCCACGCTCGGCCCCGGCTGGCTGGCCGCGAGCGGCATCCCGGTCCGCCTCCCCGACGACGTGCTCTCCGCAGCGGGCCACCACCCCACCACTCCACGTCCCGCCGCCACCCCACGTCCCGCCACCCCACGTCCCGCCGCCGCGCCGCTTTCCGGCACCGCCCCGCTTTCCGGCAGTCCCCCCCACCCCCACGGCGATGCCGCGGCCGATCTGTACCGCACCGGCGCCCCCGCGCGAGGCGGACAGGGCCGACGGCGGGCGCGAGGGGCTGGCCGTCGGCGGCTGGTGGTCATCTCGGTGGCGGCGGTGGGTGCGCTTGCCGTGGCGGCCGGGCTGCTCGTCGGCCTCGGGGCGTTCGGCGGCGGGGACGGCGACCGGCGTCCCGCCTACGCCGGCGCGCCGGTCACCCTCGCCGGGCTGTCCGACGCCGGCGGCCTCACCCTCGGCGCCGACGGTTCGCTCTACCTCACCGACCCCGGCGTCGGCACCGGGCAGGGCCAGGTCGTCCGGCTCACCTCCGCCGGCCGCGCCGACCGCATCGGCGGCAGCGGGCCGCGGCCGACGCCGACCGGCGACGCACCATCACCGTCGCCGTCCCCATCACCGGTGATCGGTGACGGCGGCCCGTCCCTCGCCGCCGACCTACAGGACCCGGCCGGGGTGGCGGTCGGGCGCGACGGCGCGGTCTACCTGGCCGAGCGCGACGCCGGGCGGATCCGGCGGATCGGCCGGGACCGGGTCATCACCACGGTGGCCGGGGCCGGTCCGGACTATGCCGACGGGTTCACCGCGGACGTCGGCGACGCCACCAAGGCACATCTGGACGATCCGAGCGCCGTCGCCGTAGACGACGACGGGGTGCTGTACGTGGCGGAGGGATACCGGGTCCGGCGCGTCGAGAAGGGCCGGATCACCACGGTCGCGGGCAAGGCGACCGAGTACGGCTCGGCCGGCGACGGCGGCCCGGCCGTCAACGCGACGCTGTACCAGCCCAGCGGCCTGGCCCTCGGCGACGACGGGAGCCTGTACGTCGCCGACAGGGGCGAGGACACCGTGCGGCGGATCGACCGGTCGGGACGCATCACCCTGGTCGCCGGCCGGCCCGGCACCTACGGCAACCGGGGCGACGGCAGGGCCGCCACCGCGGCCCTGCTGGACGACCCCACGGGCCTCGCGCTCGGCCCCGACGGCTCGCTGTACATCGCCGACGCGGGCAACGACGTCATCCGCCGGGTGGACGGGCACGGAATCATCACCACCGTGGCCGGCACCGCCTCCTACTCCGCCGGCGACCACGACGGGGCGCTGGCCACCCAGACCCGGCTGAGCGATCCGGCCGGGGTGGCCGTCGACCCGACCGGCACGGTCTACCTCGCCTGCTCCGACGGGACCGTGCGACGGGTCGGGCGAGACGGATTCATGACGACCGCCCTGCGGCCGCCCGCATGACGACCCGCACCGCGCCGGGCCGTCCCCTCGTGTCCCGGCGCGCCGCGGCGGCCGTCCGGTCCGAGTTTCCGGGCCTGGGCGCTCGGCTCGGTGTCCGCACGTGGGCCTGGGCCGACCGTCGCCAGCCCACTCGTGCCGCCACAGCGCCGTCGCGATCTGGATTGGCATACCTTCGCCGGTAGACCTGCCTGCCGGTCAGGCCCGCCCGCCAGCCAGCCTCGCGGGCCCGGTCAGTCCTGCCAGGCCGGTCTTGTGGACGGCTCTCTGGGAGGACGCGTGGGCGGACCCGACCGCCGGTCGGTGTTACGGGCCGCGGGCGGCGGCGGGCTGGCGCTCGCCGGCGCCGAGTTCGGCAGCACGCTGCTCGCCGGGTGCCGAGGGGACACCAGCCCCGCCCCCTCCGCCGTCGACTGGCAGGCCCTCGACGCACGCCTGACCGGCCCGCTGCTGCGCCCGACGGACCCTCGATACGCCACGGCCAGCGTGCTGTTCGACCCGGCCTTCGACACGATCCGACCACAGGCGGTCGCCCAGGTCACCTCCGCAGCCGACGTCCAGGCCTGCGTGGAGTTCGCCCGTCGGACGGGGCTGCCGCTGACCGCCCGCGCCGGTGGGCACAGCTACGGCGGCTATTCGACGACGACCGGCCTGGTCGTGGACGTCACCCCGATGGCCGCGGTGGCCGCAGCACCCGGCCAGGTCGCGCGGATCGGGGCGGGCGCCCTGCTCGTCGACGTGTACTCCGGTCTCGCCCGGGCAGGGCTGGCGCTGCCGGCGGGTTCGTGCCCGACCGTGGGCATCGCCGGGCTCGCCCTGGGCGGCGGGATCGGCGTGCTCGGCCGGCGCTACGGCCTGACCTGCGACCGGATGGTCTCCGCCGAGGTGGTGCTCGCCTCCGGGGAGGTCGTGCACACCGACGCGGACCACGAGCCGGACCTGTTCTGGGCGCTGCGCGGCGCGGGCGGCGGCAACGTCGGCATCGTCACCTCGTTCACCTTCGCCACCCACCGGGCGACGCCGCTGGTGCTGTTCACCTACCGCTGGGCCTGGGATGGCGCCGCCGACGTGGTGTCCGCGTGGCAGGAATGGATCTCCGCTCCCGGCGGTGCGCCGGAGAGCCTGTGGTCGACGTGTGTCGCCTATTCCGCGCCCTCGGCCGGTGTCGGCGGCACCCCGACGCTGCGGGTGAGCGGGGTGCTCTCGGGCGGTGCCGGCGACGACGCGGTGGCCGGCCTGCGCGCGCGGCTCGCCGACCTGGTCGCCGCGGCCGGCCACCGGCCCACCGGGACCTACGTCACCACCCGGGGTCACCTGGAGGCGATGCTCATCGAGGGCGGCTGCGCCGGCCGCGCGGTCGAGGCCTGCCACCTGCGCGGCCGGTCGCCGGGTGGCACGCTGCCACGGGTCGCCCAGCGGGCCGCGTCGGCGTTCCTGCTGGAGCCGATGCCGTCGCGCGGCGTCGAGGTGATGCTGGGCGCGGTCGAGCAGCGCCAGCGGACCGCGGGGGCCGGCTCGGGCGGGGTGATCCTCGACTCCTGGGGCGGAGCGATCAACCGGGTCGCCCCGGGCGACACGGCATTCGTCCACCGCGGCGCGATCGCCAGCGCCCAGTACGTCGCCGGCTACGCCCCGAACGCCACGCCGGCCGCGAAGGAGGCCAACCGCCGCTGGCTGCGGTCCACCGTCGAGGCGACGGCGCCGTTCGTCTCCCGGTCCGCCTACCAGAACTACATCGACCCCGAGCTCGCCGGCTGGGCGCAGGCGTACTACGGGGCGAACCTGGATCGGCTGCGGCAGGTGAAGCGGGCCTACGACCCCGACGACCTGTTCCGCTTCGCGCAGGGCATCACGCCGGCCTGACCGGGGCAATGATCAATCACAACTGGTAGCCACCCCGTGCCAGGAGTCGACGTCAGCCGGCCCGGGGTGGCTTGCATCATTAGAGCCCATCCCATTCACGTCGCCAAGTGGCTACAGATGGTCATCTCACTGTCCGTTCAGTGTCCCGCCGAGGGGTACGCCGTGTCCGCGGCGGTGTCCGCCGGCGCGTCCGAGGACGGCCGGGGCTGCGCCTCACCCGGGCCGGGTGGAGAGGTGGCCGCCCGCCGGGGCGCCGCCCGTCCCTCGGCGATTCCCCTTGCGACGGCTACGCAAGGTGAGTACACACATGCTGTCGGTGACTTATCGACGTTGGTGTCCGTCCGGCCTTATCGGCTGGCTGTGCTGCGAGGTCCTGCATGAAGAGACTGATCTGGCCGTGGGGTATCGGGTTGTTCATCCTGTTCTTCGCGGTGACCGCCCCGAGTGACGCCGCTGACGTGGTGCACAACACCGTGGGCGTGCTGGGCGGGGTGGCCAACGGGCTGTCGGACTTCGTGTCCGAGGCCACCGCGTGAGCCGTCGCCGCTGCGACCGGCCGCCCGCGACATCGGGCGGCTGGTCGGGCTAACGGAGGTCCTTGGCCAACGGCCTGGTCACGGCGACGGTACCGGTCCAGTCCGAGATGTCGGACTCCACGACTCCCCAGCGCGCCCCCTTGGCCGCGATGACCCGGCCGTCACCGATGTACATGCCAACGTGGCCGGGAGCGTCGGCGGTGCCGTCGGTGCCCGGCGTGAACAGCAGGTCCCCGGGCTGTGGGTCGACTCCGGCGACCACCGGGCCGAACCGGAGCTGGTCGGTGGTCACCCGGGGCAGCTCGATGCCGATGTTCCGGTACGCGGCCTGCACGAGCGAGGAGCAGTCCCAGGAGTCCGGCCCGACCGCCCCCCAGACGTAGGGCTTACCGATCTGTGACTCCATGAACGCGACCACGGGGGCGATCGTGCCGGCGGGGATCTCCACGCCGAACTCGAGGGAGTCACCGTAGACCTGCGTCTGAGCGAGGATCGTGCGCACGTAGTTGCGGGTCTCGGTGTAGGGGGGGATGCCCGCGAACGCGAGCACCGCCCCGGCGCCGGCGTTGTAGGCGGCCAGCATCTTCTCCTGCCCGTCGCCGGGCACGGAGGCGACCGACGCCGCCACCGCGCAGTCGTAACGGGCCGCGGCCGGGATCGCGTCGGCGGGATTCCACACGTCGCCCTGGCCGTGGCTGGCCCAGGTCGCGGGCATGAACTGGGCGATCCCCATCGCCCCGACGGGCGAGCGGGCCTGCGGGTTGAACCCGGACTCCTGGTGGAGCTGGGCGGCCAGCAGGGCCGGCGTCACCTCTTCGCAGCCGGCGGCGTTCGCCGCATCCGTGATCAGCTGCACGTACTCCGCCGGGATGCCGTCGGCGTTCTCGATCGACTTGTTGCCCCGGCCGTGATCACCGACGAACGGCCCGGCGAGGGTCATGATCAGGACCGAGATCAACAGGATGATCCCACCGATGACGATCGCCGAGCCGGTGCCCAACCACACCAGCCACCCGGATCGGCTGGGCGGGAAGCGACGGGCCATCCGACCTCATCGCCCCGGCGCGTCGCCGGCGACGCTGGCGAGGTCCGCGCCGGCGACCCGCCACGTCCCGTCGGCCTGGCGCAGCAACGTCAGGGCCGGGGTGGACACGGTCGCCACCGGGGCCTCGTTGCCCGTCGTGCTCTCGCGACGCACGTTGAGCTGGAGCACGACGCGGCCCGTGGCGGTGGTGTCGATGCCGCCCAGGGGCGTGGTCGCCAGCACCGACACCTGCGAGTGGGCGCCGTGGGCCCGCAGATCCTCCCAGGCCCGCCCGTCTGCGCCGCCGTCAGCGGCACCGGCGGAGCCCGCCCCGAGCGAAGCCGCGAAGTCCTCGGTGAGGCAGTCCCGGGCCCGCTCGACGCCGGCCGACGGGCCCGCATCGGTCCGGGCGTCGAACGACTGCCAGCGGGTGAAGCAGTCGGCCGCGACCGCGGCCGGGTTCGTGCGGTCCACCTCGCCGGTCGCCGGGGCGGTCGCGGTGGCCAGTGGGGGCCCCGGGGCCTGGCTGGCACCCGCCGGCGGGCCGGTGGTCACCGCCGGACTCGGTGTCGGGTCCGCGACCCGGTCCAACGCCCCGCAGCCCGCCAGCACCACCAGCAACACCGGCACCACCAGCAGCGCCAGTGACACAGGCAGCGCCGGCAGCGCCGGCGGGAACAGCCGGGCACGGCGCGGCGGCGCCGAACTGACCTGGCTCACTGGCACGTCCGGACGCCGCTACGCCGAGCCGCCGTGGCGCCCGACCGCCGGCACACCGCCGGGCTCGGGGGCACCGCCAACGGCGCTCCTCGCACCCGCCCCTGCCACGCCGCCGGTCATTCCCGGCCGTCCAGCCAGTCCCGCACGCGGCCGCGGCGCACCCGCCACTGGTGGCCGACCTTGCGGGCCGGAATCGCCCGTTCGGACAGCAGCTTGAGGACCGTGCTCTCGGACAGGCGCAGCCAGGCGACCAGCTCGTCGACGGTGAGCACATCGTCGTCGTCGGCGGGCCGGACCGCGGGTCCGCCGGCCGCGGGCGCCGTACCCCCACCACTCGTGGCAGCCCCGACGGCACCCAGCCTGGCGGCCCCGCCGGTGCTGCCGCCGGACACCGACGGCCTGGTCTCCGGCGGGGACAGCGGCGGCGGCGCGAGCGGCGCGACCGGAGGCGTCGCGGCGGAGGATGCGCCGGCCGGCGTGCCCGGGGCGGTCGCGGACGGCATGCCCGCCGGGCCGCCGGAGCTCGCCCGGGGCCGGCTCGACCCGGTAGGGGCGAAGCGCAGGGCAGGCGATCCGGCCGGCGCCGTCCGGCCCGACAGGGGGGCACCCTGCGGGGCGCCCGAGCGCCCCGGACGGGCGGAAGGCCGGGGCGTCGCCATCGGGAAGCCGTCCTGCGCCACCGACGCTCCTTTCGCTCTGCCGCACGATTCGCGCCGCGTGAACCTGGCCGCCCCCGCCGGCCCCCGGCGCGGATCTTCCGCCGAACCCGCCACCGGTTCGCCTCGGTAATGGCGGATCGCACATCTCCGGTTCCGGAAGGTACACCGACCCATCCGTTGTGGGTAGCCTCAACCAGAGCTTGTCATACTCGAATGGCTCGTGTTACATCGATCCGACCGCAGCCGAAGGCAAGTAACCGTAAGTAACCTTAACTGGCACTAGCTAACCTGTAGAGAGCCGGGAGGGCGACGGCGCGTGAGCGATGTGCCACAGGCACCGTACGGTGAGGAAGGCGACGCGCGGCCCGTTTCGCTCATAGGAGCCCGCATCCCCACGTCGGCCTCCCGTTCCAACCGGCTGCCTGACCGAGACGACCAGTACGGGCGCGACGAGTCGTCGACCGCCGAGGACGCCGAGTCACCTCCCTACGCGCGTTCAGGGCGCCGGCGGCATCGGCGGCGCGGCGGGCCGGACTCGCCGCAGCCACCCGACGAGGCGTGGCAGAGCGAGGCCTTCCACCTCGATGATGCGACATCCGCGACCGAACCGGGTGCGGACCGTGCAGGCGCCGCGGACGCCACATCCCCGGCGGAACCGCCGGGTGCCGGGCGCGGCAGCCAGCCCGCGCCGGGCGCCGAGCCGGCCGAGGAGCTCCGGCGTGCGCGCGGCAGCCTGACGCGCCGTGCCGGCCGGCCGGCCGCCATCGCGCCGCGCAACCAGGCAGACCCTTCCCGCCGCCCGGCGCCGCCCGCCGGCGCCGACGGCGCGGCCCCGGAGTCGTCGCGGGACCTGGCCGCCCCGTCCCCGGCAGACGGTCCCGACCATGCCGTCGGCACCGGCACAGGCACACGGACCGCGGGCTCCGGCCCGGGGGCCGGTCACGGCTCCGCAGCCGCCCCCACCGACGCACTCGCCGCAGGTCCCGGGCCCACCGCGATCCCCCCGCACACCACCGGGTCGCCGCCCCTGCCCGACGCACCTGTCGGCGCGACGCCCCCCCGCAGCCGACCGCCCAGGGCTTCGGCTCCACCGCGGGCGGCCACCCGCCCGGTCTCGGTCGGGAGACTCCCGGGGGCCCCCGATGCGGCACCCCCGGAGCAGGGCGATCGAGCCGTCACCGCCGTGCCGACGCCCGCGACCGGCCCGATCGTGGTGACCGACTCGATCTCCGTGGGCGACTCCATCCCCGGGACCGATTCCGTCGCCGTGACCGATTCCATCGCCGTGACCGGCCCGATCGAGGTGGCCGCCCCCACCGCAGTGCCCGGCTCCGGCCCGGCGGCCGCCGCCCCGCCCGTCCCCGTCACCAGGCCGGCTCCGACCGAGCGAACCATCGCCGCCACCGGACCCGTCGCCCGCTCGGCCCCGCCGACGCCCAGCCGTCTGCCCGCCGCCCCGGGCCCGATCCCCAGCCGCACGCCCACGCCCGCGCCCAGTCGCACGAGTCCACCGAGCCGATCGGCGTCGTCGACCCCGAGCCGGACGCCGACCGCGCCCCGTCAGGCCTCGCCGCCCATCCCGCCCCGGGCGCGAGCGGCGGAGGGCGGCCCCGCGGCACCCGCCACGCCAACCAGCCACCCGGGTTCCTCGAAGCCGGCCCCGTCCACGGGGTCCGCCCGCACCCCGGCGCTGGCGCCGACGCCCGCAGCGGAACCGGCGCCTGCGCCGCGGACCGGGCGCCCTCCTCGTCCCTCCCGCGAGGCGGCCGTACCGGTGGCGGACGGGCCGGGCTCGGCCCGCCGACCGGAACCGGACGGTCCGCTCAGGCCGTGGCAGGAGTCGCGCCGCGGCGCGGACGGCCTGCAGCCACGGGAGGAGATCCCGGTCCGGCTTTCGGTCCGCGACCGGGCCCGCATCCCGCTGCCGGGCTCCTGGCGGGTCACCGTGACGTCGCTGTTCCCGTACTCGGGGACGACGACGCTCACCGGTGTGATCGGCCTGACCCTGACGGGGGTGCGAGCGCATCCGGTACTCGCCGTCGACCTGTGGCCCGGGGAGAGCACGGCCGGGGGCACGGCAGCGGCCTCGGACGGCGACGAGGACGAGCCCCGCGGCGACCCGCTGACCAGTCGGGTCGGCTCCGCGGGGACGACCACGATCACGGACGTCGTCCGGCACCAGGCCGCCGACGGATCCGCCGCGCAGCTGCGCCTGATGGTCAGCGGCCGCCGTCCCGGGGGCGCTCGGGACCTGGACGTGCTGCCGGTCCGGCCGGACGCCGGCCAGATCACCGCCGGCTCGCCAGCCACCGCCGGCTCGCCAGCCGCCGACGACGGCCCGCTGCGACAGGACGCGCCCGCGGTCCCGTCGGACGCCCAACCGGTCAGCCCGACCGGACTGCGCTCGGCGTTGGGCCTGCTCGCGCACTCCTACCCGCTGGTCCTGGTCGACGCGCCGACCGGGGCTCCACTCACCGAGGCCGCGGTGGAGGCCGCCGATCTCGTCGTCCTGACGACGCTCGCCACGGCGGCCGACCTGGAAGCGACCCTCATGCGGTTGCGGGCATTCCGTGAGGGGCCGGGTCGGCGGGCGGCCCGCGACGGGGGGCCGCCGATCGTCGCGGCGATCGTCGCGCCGCGCCGCGGCCGGCCGTCGCCCCGCACCCGAGCGGCCGCGGCACGGCTCGGCCGACAGGTCGACTCCCTCGTGCGCATCCCGTATGACGCCCGACTGGACCCGAGTCGGCATACGCCGGTCCGCATCCCACGGCTGCGCCGACGTACTCGCCGTGCCTACATGCGACTGGCCGCGGCCACCGTGGAAAGCCTGTTCGCTCTGGCAAAGGCCGAGGTAGCGGCCCCTGCGGCGGCTGGCGAGCGGCTGGCGCGGACCTCACCCGAAGCCATCGGCCCGGTCACCGCACGTGCCGAGGCCGACGCGACCAGCGGCACGACGAGCACTACCGCGGATCACCCCACGCCGCCAGGCGTATCATTCGGCGACCTACGGTCACCAACGGCACCCTCAAGGATCGCCGGACCGGATCGTCCGGGCGGACCCCGCCCGTGAGAAAGGAACCGCGATGATCCTGGACGCCGCCGCCAAGGCGACCGTCATCCTGGCCGACGTGAAGGTGAACCCGGACGACACCAAAGCGCCCGGCATCAACGCACTGAAAGACCTGGTCAACGGCCTGGCCGCCTATGCGGTGATCGCTGCCGTCGCCGCCGTGCTACTCGGCGGGATCGCCTGGGCACTCGGCGAGCGGATGGGACTCGAACGGGCTTCGACGGTCGGAAAGAGCGGCGTCATCGCCGGCTTCGGGCTCGCATTCCTCGTCGGCGCCGCCGCGGCCTTCATCAACTTCTTCCTGGCGACGGGCGCAACCGCCACCGCACCCGCGCCCAACCCCGGGGGGCATCGCCCACCCGCCGTCGTTGTCACCGTCGCCGTTGACCCCGGCGTGGTCCATGACCCATCGTCAACGCTCTTCTGACCGGTTCCCCGGGTACCGGCGGGCGGACATTGCGATGATGACCGTGCCGTCTTGTGAGGGGAGTGGGCGTTGCCGGGCCTGATGGAGAGTGTGGCCAGACGCCTGATCATCATCATCGTAGCCACTGGCACGGTGAGCGTGATCGGCGGATTGGTGATCGGACGCTATGTCATCCCGGACAAGGGCGCGAGCCCAGACACCGCCTCAGTCGCGCCCGCACCCAGTACGACGCCCACCCCGAGCCCGGCGGCAATAGCACCCACCCCCACCCTGGTCCCAAAACCAGACTCCGCCGAGGGGAAACCCGCGGACTCGGCCAGCACCAGCCAGATCCCCGGCCTCCCCACCCGCATCAATGAATTCGGCATCCCGATTGGGTACCCTCGTACCGAAGCCGGTGCAGTGAGTGCCTGCGCGAACTACGATGCCATCACCGGGACATTGCGAAATCGCGAACCTTCCCGAATTAGAATGATGTACGATTCGATCGCGCTCCCTGAATCCTCTAAGCGGATTTCCGATACAATCATTAAGAATGACAAGGATAGCGCCAAGGCATACGGTGTCCCGTCAATTCAAAGTCCCGACTTCAGTCTAATCGGACGAGGAATTGGTTACGCAGTCAGATCCTATAATGACAATGAAGCAAATGTAACCATCTGGGGTACCGTGGCGTTCGGCATTTATGGGAATTCGGACCCCAATCTAGCGCCCCGACAGGGGTGGGGGACGGACTTCTGCCAGATCGTTTGGCACGAGGGGGACTGGAAGCTTAAGGATGCGGGCGACGGCCCCGCGGAGCCGGATATCACACAGCGCGCAGCCGAAAGTTTCAAGGAATTTCTATTGGTCGGAGCTGGCACGTGACCGCAGGTAACGAAGTTCTTGCCGCATCATTTAGCTCTCTGAATCCCCTAAATGGAATCAAGCACGCGATTTCGGGGAGTGTGGATGCCTACTTCGATTCGATGGGGACGGCGTTCTGTGGGATGGCCGCGGACCTGTCGAGTTCTGTGTTCAGTTTCGCGGCGCAGAAGACGACCATCGACCTGAAGGCCGACTACGTCGTCGAGAACTACAACATCGCGTTCGGGGTCGCGGTGCTGATCGTCACCGGCCTCTTCCTCTGCGCCTGCATCATGGGGGCGGTGCGGGGTGACCCGCACATCTTCGTTCGGGCGCTCGCGGCGACCGGTACCTCGATCCTGGGCTCGTTCATCGCGCTTGCCCTGCTTCAGATGATTCTGACCGCCTCGGATGGAATCGCCGACGCCTTCGGCAACGGGAAACCGCTGGGATCCGACCTCGTGGCCCAGGTACGAGCGCTACCCGAACAGGGCAATTTCGCCCTCGACCTCGTGCTGTCGCTGCTCGTCGCGATGTTCTCGTTCGCGCTGTTCGTGGTGCTCTACATCCGCAAGGTCGCGATCATCGTGATGGCGGTCTTCATCCCGCTCTACCTCGCCGGACAGCCGACGATGTCGACGAGCGCCTGGCTCAAGCGTGCCACCGAACTTCTCCTGGCCCTGATCTTCGCGAAGCCAGTCATCTATGCCATTTTCACGCTCGGCGCCGGGATGGCCAGCGACTCGACGGGGTCCACGGTCGATCAGACCCTGACGATCCTCGGCGGGACCGTGGTCATGATTGCCGCGGTGTTCGCCCCGTTCGTCCTCATGCACCTGATGGGATTCGCCGACGTTCATCTGATGCGCGCCGTCGGCTCGGCCGGCCGGCGCAGCGCCGCGTCCTTTGGCCAGGGAGCGGGCGCACTGCTCGGATCGACGTCCCGGGAGACCTTCCGCGGCATTGGCGCTCGGCTGCAGACGCGTAATCGAGGCGTCCTCGGAGACACCGGCGGCATCGGGGTCGAGCCCGGACTCGCTCGCCCGGCCGCGCTACGGACCGGACGCGGCGGAATCGGCGCGCCCGTGGGCGGGTCCTCCCGGGCCGGTGCCGCGACCGCGTCAGTGCGGGGCTCCGGCGGCAGGCCCCGGACCGGCGGCTCCGGCGCAGGCGCGGCCGTGCGGCAGCCGGCCCGGACGGGCGGCCCCAGCCGGACTGCCGTCCCGGTCGGCGCCGGCGCCGGCGCCAACGGTGCGACCCGGACTGCCACCCGCGTCGCGCCGGCCAGGAACGGCGCGTCCCCGCGGACGAGCCAGGCCCGGCCGCCGGTCGCGCCGGCAGCCCGACCGGCCGCGGTTGTCGCACCGAAACTGCCCCCGTCCCGCACCGGCGGTCAGTGAGCACGGCACGCGAACAGGCCGCACCGGGCGGGCGGCCGGCACCGCGCAAAGGATCAATCGGCGAGTGAGGTAATAGATGGTCGCGGAACGCAGCTATCGGTTCGGACCGCTCGAACGCGGCGGCGTCATGCTCGGCATGCGCTGGCCGCAGCTCGCTCTGATGATCGGCGTGATGCTCTGCGTCCTCGGCGCCCTCCGGTCACCGTTGGTAACCATTCCGATCTGGGTGCTGCTCGCGGTGGCCCTGCTGTTCGTCGCCTTCGTCCGGGTGGAGGATCGTAACCTCGACCAGTGGGTGCCGATCCTTTTCGGCTTCACGATGCAGAAGGTGACGGGCGAGACGGTGTTCCGTGGCGCGTTCTTCCGGCTCGGCGCCGGGGAGGACCAGCTCAGCCGCACGGTCCTTCCCGGGCCGCTGTCCTCCCTGGTGATGTTGTCCGTCCCGGTCGGCGGCGGGCGGTACGTGGCGGTGGTGAAGGACGCCAAGAAGCAGACCTACACCGCCGTCCTGCAGGTGCAGGGCAGCCAGTTCGCCCTGTTGGAGTCCGGTGACCAGCAGGCCCGGGTCGACGCCTGGGGTGAGCTGCTGGCCGGGTTGACGGCCGGCGGCGGCAAGCTGTCCCGCATCCAGTGGCTGGAGCGCACCCTGCCCGACTCCGGGGACCAGCTCCAACGCCACTGGCGGGTCCGCGGCCATCACGACGACTCCTGGGCCGCGGACGCCTACCAGCAGGTCATCGACGCCGCCGGTCCCGTCGCCCAGCGGCACGAGACGTACCTGTCGTTCCAACTGCGCGCCAAGGACGCCCGCCGGGCGATCCAGCGGGCCGGCGGCGGCGACCAGGCGGCCTGCGCGGTCCTGCTCGGCGAGCTGCGCACGATGGAGGCGGCGCTCGCCCGAGCGTCGATCAACACGGTTGGCTGGCTGCCCCCGCGGGCGCTGGCCGCGGTCATCCGCACGACCTACGATCCGTACTCGATCGAGATGATCGATGCTCGCGGCGGGGCGAGCACCGACCTCGCCGGCGGACTGAAGGGCCTGGCGTCCGGCATCGATCCTGCGGTCGCCGGGCCAGTGCGGACCGTCACCGCATGGGATCACTACCGCACGGACTCGGGCTTCCACACCACCTACTGGATCAACGGCTGGCCCCGGGTGCCCTCGCCCGCAGCCTTCCTCGCCCCGCTGCTGATGGAGACCACCTGCCGGCGCACGGTGTCACTGGTCGTGGAGCCGCTGCCCGGCCGGAAGGCGGAGAAGGCGGTGAACCGGCGGCGGATGGCGCACCTCGGCGAGCAGCAGATGCGGGACAAGGTCGGCAAGGTCACGACACAGCGGGACGTGGCCGAGGCCGACGAGGTGGAACGGCGCGAGCAGGAGCTGATCGCCGGTTTCGGGGCGTTCCGCTTCCACGGTTTCGTCACGGTCTCCGCCGACGATCTCGACGGCCTCGCCGACGCCTGCGGCGAGGCCGAGACGCTGGCATCACGCAGCCGGCTGGAGATGGTGCGCCTCGTCGGAGAACAGGACCAGGGCTTCAGCGTCGGGGCTCTACCGTTGGCGGTGGGAGTGGCGTGATGAACGGCAACGGCAACGGAGCGGTCAACGCTAACGGAGCGAGTCCCGATCCGGCGAGTTCGGCTGGCGGCCGTGGCGGCTTCGTGCCGATCCCAGTCGGGTACCCGACGGGTGACCTCGCCTCCGCGGTGGCCGGCCCCAAGGGGGCCACCCCCGAGGCCACCTACGAGACGAACGGATACGGCGGCGTCGGCGACGAGGTCGGTCACGACGGCCAGCCCGGTTACGACGGCCAGCCCGGCTACGACAGCCGGCCCGGGTACGACGACCAGACTGGGTACGACGGCCAGCCCGCATACGACGAGGCGGGCTTCGAGGATGCCGGCTTCGACGACCTCGACCCGCCCAGCTACGACGAGGCCGGCTACGACCCGGACGGCTACCAGGCCGCGGCGTACGAGGCGGCCGGGCACGACCCGGGACGTGACGCCGAGGGCTTCGTCGACCTGGGGGGCGGTCCGCGCCGGCGCCGGGCGACTCCCCCGCCGCCCCCCTCGCCCCGCCGGGGCCGGCGGGCGGAACGGGCCGCCGCCGCGGCGGAGAAGGCCGCGATGCGCCGCGCCCAGGCGGCGTTGCGCCGCGGCGCGCAGCCCTCGAAGCTGCTCGGCCCCTTCGCCGGGCGTGCCTTCCACCGGATGCGGCTGCCCGCGCACATGGAGACGACGGCGCAGATCGCCGGCATCTACCCGTTCGTGGTCGACTCCGGGCTGGCCGCGCCCGGGATGTACATCGGTCGGCACGTCTGGTCGGGCAACTCGTTCGACTTCGACGTCTTCGAGCTCTACCGCCAGCAGGTCATCGAGAACCCGAACTTCGCCGTGTTCGGCGCGGTCGGTTCCCGCAAGTCGGCGCTGCTCAAAACGCTGATCTCCCGCGGCGCGGCGTTCGGCTACCAGGCGGCGGTGCCCTGTGATCCCAAGGGTGAGTACACCCGGCTGGCCCGCCGGCTCGGCTGCGAGCCCACCTACATCGGTCCGGGCATGGCGACCCGGCTCAACCCGCTGGACGCGCCGCCGCGCCCCCGGGGCATCGCCGACGCGGACTGGGCGCGGGAGGTCAAGCGGGCCAGGTCGTCGCTGCTGTCGTCGCTGATCGAGACGGCGAAGGGCGTGCCGCTGACCCCGGCCGAGCACACCGCCGTGGATCTCGCCCTCGACGTCGTCACCCGGCAGATCAGCGGCACCTCGCCGGAACGCTGGGCAACCCCGCTGCTCCCGCACGTCCTGGAGGCGATGACCGATCCCGCCGAGGAGGACTGCGTCAACCTGCCGATGACGGCTACCGAGCTGCGCGACGCCTCCCGGGACGCCACCCTGACGCTGCGCCGGCTCACCCACGGCGCGCTCGGCGGCCTGTTCGACGGGCCGACGACCTCCCCACTGGACTTCGACCGGCCGATCGCCGTGCTCAACCTGGAGCGGGTCCAGGGCAGCGACGAGATGATCGCGCTGATCATGACCTGTGCGCAGGCGTGGATGGAAGCGGCCCTGATGCGCCAGGACGGCGTCCAGCGCTACGTGGTCTACGACGAGTGCTGGCGGCTGATGCGCTTCGCGGGGCTCGTCCGCCGGCTCTCGGCGCAGCAGAAGCTCGCCCGCCAGTGGGGCTGTGCCAACGCGATCGTCGCCCATCGCATCTCCGACCTGCTGTCCGCCTCCCCGGACTCGGTGGAGATCGCCAAGGGCCTGCTCGCCGAGACCGCGATCCGCATCCTGTACAAGCAGGCGTCCGACCAGATCGCCGACACCCAGGAGGCGCTGGGGCTCACCGACGTCGCCGCCGACCTGCTGCCGCGGCTCGATCCGGGCTTCGCGCTGTGGCTCATCGGCGCCCGTGCCTTCTACGTCGAGCACGTGGTCGGTGATCTGGAGATCCCGGTGGTCCTGAACGGGTCGAAGATGCACGGCGAGGTCGACGACACCAACCTGACCCCGGACGACCTCGACCCGGCGGAGCTGGACCCGCCGGATCTCGGTCCGGGTCGGCTGCGCCGCGTCGGCGCCGAAGGCGTCGCCGACGACGCGGGGTTCGACGGCGACGCGTTCGGCGAGGAGCCGTTCACGGGAGGCTACGGCTACCCCTCGGTCGAGCCCAGCTCCACCGGCTGACGCAGATCCGCCGGCTGGCCCAGATCCGCCATCGCTCGCTCGGAGGACGGCGGCCAGTCCAACCCGATGGGGTTGGGCCAGGTGAACCCGCCACCCAGCGCCGCCCGCTCGGCGAGCCCGTAGAGCGTTGCGTACAGGTCACCGAGCTCGTCTGCGCTCAGGGCCAGGTAGGGGGTCGACGCCAACTGGTCGGTGGCGTCCTCGATCCCGGCCCGGGCCTGGGCGCCGCGCTCGGTCAACGCGCCGTCGGCGGTGAGCCAGCCCCGGGCGGCGAGGTTGTGGACCGCGTCCGCCCACTCCCGTTCGTTCCAGCCGCGCGAGATCCGTAGCTGCTCGCCGGGGCTGCGCCCGGTGGCCGCGGCGAGAACCAGCGCCTCGCACGGGCCGACCTCGGCGTGCACGAGGGCCGCGATGTGCCCGTCGCCCCGGTGCTCCCGCAGCGTCGTCAGTGCCTGCCAGAGCGCCAGGTGCGGCTCGGCGGGAAGCGGCAGGGCGGCGTTGGCGGCGGCGAGCGGCCGCCCGGCGGTGACCGCGGCCGCCGCCGCCCGGCCGGCGAGCGCCGCGGCGCGCCGCACCGCCACGCCCGTCGTGTCCAGCCCCCACAGCTCGCGCAGGACGGCGTCCATCGCCGCGAGGCGGGCGTCGAGCAGCCGGGCCGGCGAGGAGTAGGCCCAGACGTCGGGCACCGAGCGTGCGATCCGCCGCGGCGCGAAGTTGTAGAACGCCGAAGTGATCGTCGCCGCGGACGCGGCCCCGAGCGGTGCGGCCCGCATGCCGATGTACCCCATCCAGAAGCCGTGGGAGCCGGCCTCCTCCCCGAAGCGGCGGACCGCGGGGTGGAAGTAGATGACCGCGTGGATCGGCTCCCCCACCTCCCAGATCCGGCGGGCGTCATAGGCGCCGGCCGCACCGACACCGCTCACATCCGTCTGTCTACCGTCGCCCATGCAGTTCCTCCCGCGGGTGAGTCGGTTCCAGACTCCCCCCGCACGGGTGCGGTATGCCAGGAAAAGACGGCATGACCGACCGCCGGCCGGGGCCCGGCACCCCGGCCAACGGTCCGCTTCCAGCGGGAACGCATCGGAAACGCGACGGAAATGACGGTGCTCCAGTTCCCACCGTGGTGCCGGGCGGCCGCCCACCGCTGCCCGCCGCCGGCGCGCCGCCGCCCGCCACACCGGCGCGGGATGCGGGGCCGGCGGGCCGATACTCAGTGCTGGTAGGTCACCCGCAGCACGGCCCGGGCGAGGGTGTGGAAGGCGAGGTTGAAGCCGACGACCGCCGGCGAGACCTCGTCGTTGATCCCGAGCTTGGGCACGTCGACCGCGTGGACGGTGAAGACGTAGCGGTGCGGCACGTCGCCCTGCGGAGGCGCGGCGCCGCCGTACTCCTTGGTACCCCAGTCGGTGCGGACGTGGTAGGCCCCGCCCGGCAGGCCGGTGAACGCTCCGCCGCCCGCGCCGCGCGGCAGCTGGGTCACCGAGCCGGGAATGTCGACCAGCACCCAGTGCCAGAAGCCGCTACCGGTCGGCGCATCCGGATCGTAGGCGGTGACGACGAAGCTCTCCGTCCCGGCGGGATGGCCGGACCACGACAGCTGCGGGGAGAGGTTCGCGCCGCCGGCGTCCGTGTACACGTGGTCAAGCGGCAGGACGCCGCCGTCGACGAGATCCGTGCTGGTCACATCGAAGGATGGGCGCACCGGAAGCACGTCATACGGGTCGGGGGGAGTTCCGCGGTCGAGCAGGGACATCTACTGTTCCTTTCGTTGCACCATCCGATGACGATCCCGATCCGATGACGATCCCGATCCGATCACGTTCCCGATCCGATCACGTTCTCGAGACGAAACCGTCACCTGTCGGCTCTACGCTTCCCCGCGACGAAACCTCACTCAGGAAGCGAGGACGAGAAAACGCCGTGAAACTGGTCACCGCGATCCTGCGCCCACACCGCGTCGACGACGTGCGAGCCGCCCTCGGCACCTACGGTATCCATGGTATGACCCTCAGCCAGGTAACCGGATTCGGCACCGAACTGTGGCGCACCGAGACATACCGCGGACGGACGTTCCACGACGAGTCGGTGAGCGCCGTGCGAATCGAGTGTGTCGTCGCCGATTCCGACGCCGAGGATGTGGTGAGCGTGATCCTTCGCTCGGCCGGTTCGACGGCGAGCGGGGCCGGGAAGATCTGGGTGCTGCCCGTCGAGACGTTGGCCCGGGTGCGCACGGGCGAGCGCGGGCTCGACGCGCTGTGATCAGGACCGCGGCCCGATGCGGGGCTCGGCCCGAGCGGCGCGGCGCAGCGCCAGCGGACGCAGCGAGGCAGGCGTGGCCTCGGGCGCCCGCAGACCGACCGGCCACCCGCTTCGAGTGAGATGATCGTCACATTTTACCGACATGGCACACGCTACCTGCATTTCCGTACTTCGGTGCGCGATCAGCGGGGCGACAATGCCCCGATGACCCGATACGGTTGACAGGTCCCGGCGGGCGTCCCGTCGACTCCCCCCGTATCGGCGCGGAGCCCGTCGGGACCCATCTGGCCAGGCCGTTTTCCGTGAACCGCCGCGGCATCTTCCCTGTGAACCGGCTGCCGGGCTCAGTCCCGGGCGGTCTCGCGGCGATGGGCCGCCGAGTGACGGCCACCGCCACCTCCACCGCCGCCACGGCGCAGACGCATGGTGACGGAGGGATCCGTGCCCTGCTCCTCACCCTGGCGCCAGCCGTCCTCGTCGCCGCCGTCGGCCGGCAGACCGCCGTAGCGGGCCTGACTCGCCGTCGGATCCCCGGCCGGCGTCGGAGCCCCGGCCGTCGGGCCGGCGGCGGCAGACCCGGCGGCGGCAGACCCGGCGGACCCGGCGATCCCCCGCGCGCGCTTCCGCCGGCTCCGGAGGTATTCGATGATGATCGGTACCACCGAGACCAGGACGACCAGAACGAGCATGGCCTCGATGTTGTTGCGAATGAAATCTATCTTTCCGAGATAGAAACCGAGCAGAGTCACTCCACAGCCCCAGAGCAACCCGCCGATGATGTTGTAGATGGTGAAGATCCGGTAGTTCATCCGGCTCGCCCCGGCGATGACCGGGGTGAAGGTCCGCACGATCGGAACGAACCGGGCAAGCACGATGGAGCGCGGGCCGTTCTTCGCGAAGAACGCCTCCGCCTGCTCGACGTACTCCTGTTTGAACAGCCGGGAGTCGGGACGCCGGAACAGCGCCGGGCCGGCCTTTCGGCCGATCAGATACCCCGCCTGGTCGCCCGCGACAGCCGCCAGCCCGATCAGGATCATCGCGACCGGCAACGGCGTGGAGACCTCGTCCCTGGCGATCAGCATCCCCATGGTGAACAGCAGGGAGTCCCCGGGGAGAAAGAACCCGATCAACAGCCCGGATTCCGCGAAGACGATCAGCAGGACGACGGCCAACCCCGCCTTGATGAGGCTGTCAGCACTGATCGCGCTGGGGCCCAGGGCGAGCGTGCTCGACGCGAACGTGTTCGACGCGAACGTGGTCACAATCGCGGGCCTCCGACGGCTTCGGGCGACGGGTCGGACGCGTCCGTTGAGATGACGGTGACGTCCACCCCACCGCACCAGCCCGCCTGCGGACACCGTAAGGGTATCGAGCGCCCGCGCCGCCACGACCGGCACCTGCGGGGATCTGCCTCGATCCACAGGAGGTCCACAGTTGCGGTCCACATCAAGCGCACAGATCGGCCTCGCGTGGGAACCCGGCGGAAGGCGCCGGATCACGCCGTCCGAACGGTCCGCGACTGATCCGTTCGGGTGGCTCCGGCCGACGCGGCGGGGCGGAGCGGGACGGGGAACGAACCCGCGTCGACCATCGGGACCATGACGGCTCGGACCGCCACTTGTTTGCCAGAACAGGAACCATAGTCTTCATTCGTGCAATTCCCGCAGCCCGATCCGGACGATGATGCGCCGACTTCTGCCGGTCCGTGCGCGACCCGATCGGACGGCCGGGAGCACCGCCACCGTTCCCCGGCCGGGCCAGGCGCCGCCGGCCCGGCCGCGCGGCGAGGGCCCGGGCGCCGGTCCGGTCCCGGGATGGTCCGGGTGCCACTTCTGGTGCTGCTTGTCGTGCTGGGGCTGATCCCGCTGGCCGGCTGCGGCCGGCGGGGCGACGTCACCGGCGAGCAGAGCGTCGCGACCCGCGACAGCGAACAGAGCGTCGCGACCCGCGACAGCGAACAAGGCGTCGCGACCCGCGACGACGCGCGGGCGTCCGGCCGGCCGACCCGGCCGCAGCGTGCCGCCGGCGAGCTGCTCTCCCGGGAGGTCGTCACACCGGTCCCGGCCGGTATCCGCGCCTGGCGGGTCACCTACTCGTCCCGGCCGACCGGCACGGGCGCAGCCGCGGTCTCCGGCATCATTCTCGCTCCGGGCACAGATGTTCCGGTGCCCGCCGGTGGCCGCAAGGTTGTGTCGTTCGGCCACGGTACGACCGGCATCAGGGATTCCTGTGCGCCTTCGCGCGCCCGTCCGCCGCTGGCCGCGGCCGCCTGGACGTTCCCGCTGGTCCAGGCCGGATACGTCGTCGCGCTGACCGACTACGCCGGGTTGGGTGTCCCCGGCGAGCATGCGATCTACATCGCCGGCCCCGAGGGGCGGGCGGTGCTCGACGCCGCCCGCGCTGCCCGTTCCCTCCCCGAGACGGGAGCCGGCCGCGACGTCGTCCTCTGGGGTTATTCACAGGGCGGGCAGGCGGTCCTCGCCGCCGGGGCGCTGGCCGCCGGCTATGCCCCGGAGCTGCGCATCCGCGGTGTGGTCGCGACCGCACCGCTGGCGGACCTGCCCGCCTCGCTCACCACGCTGCAGCGCGGCCCAGACGGCGTCGGATACCTGCTGCTCGCGATGATCGGCCTGGTCGTCGACGATCCGCGGATCGACCTGGACCGCTACCTCACCCCGACCGGCCGGCGGCTGCTGGCGGTCGCCCGGACGCGATGCGCCGGCGAGGTGACCAGGGCGAGCGTCGGCTCGTCGATCCACACGGCCTTCACCACGGATCCGCTCACGCACCCGCCGTTCGCCGCGGGATTCGCACGGCAACGGGACGACATCCTGCGACGAATGGCTCCCACGCTCATCCTTCAGGGTGACCGCGACGCGATCATTCGCCGGCCGGTCACCGACACTGTGGTCAGCCGGCTGTGCGGCAAGGGCACGACGGTGGACTACCGGCGCTACCCACAGGCTGACCATGGCTCGATCCTCGGCGCGTCGATGAACGACCTCGTGGCATGGGTCGCGCAGCGCTTCGCCGCGCATCCGCCGGCGGTCGCCGACATCTGCCCCCTCGGCGCGCCCGCCCGCAGGTAGGCCCTGTGGATAACCCCGGGGTGCCCCGCTGAGGGTCACGGTTGCATCGGCGCACGGTTTCCATGCGGGAGCGGCGTCCGCCTGATGACCAGCGCGCCCAACCCCGAAGAGCATCCCGCGCCGAACCGGCGCGTACCCCGGCGCAACGGTGACCACCCTGGCGGCGGGAGCGCGCAGACGATGCCCACCGCAGGGCTGGGGACAAGCCCGCAGGGGGCTCGGGGTGCCGAGACCGGCCGCGCCTGTGGACACCGTCTGGGCACGGTGGCGGCACCCCGGCAGATGGCCGTCGCCGCCGCACCGTTCCAGCTCACGGTGCCCACGGATGAGCTGTGGATGTCCGGGCCGGCGGGCTTCGGGCTCCAACCCGGGCAACCGTTCGCGGAAGTGACCATGACCGGTCGGGAGGACGGCCGGTGCCGGGCTCCCACTGCTGTGGACGGCTACCCGCCGGATCGCTGACGCCCCGTCCGCCCGGGCGCACGACCCCGTCGTGGTCAGCGTCCAGCCGCGCACGATGCCCGGCGCGAAGCCCCGTCGAGCAGGACGGGAGCCCAGGGAGGGCGACCGTGGGGCGGCCCTTCGCCACGTGTTCGCTCGGCCTGTGGACAAGGCCCGACCGTCACCCACGCTGCTCATCCATGGGCAGGGTGCCGAGCACACTGCCCCACGGTGAGGCTGGTCGGGAGGGACGGGGAGTTTTCCACAGGACGCGTGACGTGCCGGGCGAGAGTGGGTCGTGGGGCCCCGCCGGCGGCCGGCGCCGGCCGCCCACCCCCTGTGCATGACCGGAATAGTCCCTGGTCAACGGGGCCGTGCGTGGCTTGATGCGCGGTCTTGGCCGTAGCGTGACCGGTCCGCACGGGTGCCCTCCCCGCGTACCGATGAGCGGGACCGCTGCCCGTCGCCGGTCCTGCGGGCGCCCGCGGATCCCGACACCACCCCTGCACCGAACGCGCGGGGCTCCCACCGGGCACCAGGCCGCCCGGTGGAGCGCGACCCCGGAGACAGGAGGCGCCGACGGTCACCGGCACCCCTGAGGGACGGTCACCGTCACCCCTGGGGACAGCGCGGTCCCCCCTGTCGGGTCGGCATGCTCACGCGACCATCCGTCGCGGCCGGCGGTGAGGAGCCACGATGCCCGCGCACGCGGACCGGTCCGCGACGACGCTCTCCCTGCCGGGCATCGCTGGGGGAACACGGTGCCCGCGCACGGGGACTTGCCGGCGACGGCGGTCGCCGCGGGGGAGCCCGTGCACAGCACGGTGCTCATGGGCGGTGCGCTGGCATCCGTGCAGGTTGTCCGGGGGCACCGACGACGGTTGTGGATGGTGTGCGTCCGGCCTCGCCATTCTCGGCGTCGTCCCCGGGGGGCACCGGGAAGCGACGATGCCCACCCGAGAGCTGGCGATGCCCACCGGCGAGCTGGGGACGACCGCGGCGCGGCCCTCCCGGGGCTCTCCCGGGGCTCTCGGACACCAACCGGCGGCCCCGTGCGCTCGCCCGGCGTCCCGAGATCGTGCCCGCGCCCGCGGGCCTCGGCGGGCGCACTCGGGGTGGTCATGGATGGGCCTCGGGCCGACCCGGCGTTGCGCCGCACGGTGCCCGCGGACGATTCGCGGCCATCCCGCCCCGGCCGCACCTGTGGACACCGTCGCCGACCTGGCGGTGACGGCTGGGTCGGATGCCCGCTGCGGCGCCAATCCGTCCACGGTGCCCATGGATGAGGTGTGGATTTCTCGACTGGCGGGTGTCGGGCATCGACGCGGGTGACCGTCCACGGAAGTAACCATGACCGCCCGGGGACCGGGCGGATCGACGCTCGCCTGCTGTGGACGGGTGCCGTGCGGGCGGGCGCCCACGGCTCCGGGGTCGGCACCACGCAGGTCGTGGTTGGTCAGCGACCGCGGCTGGCACGGTGCCCGCGCCGAAGCCTCGTCGAGCTGGACCGGAACGTCGGGGGACGACCGTCAGGCGCCGTTCGCCGCGCGAACCCGCGCCCCTGTGGACAGCGCCGAATCCTCGGCCACGGTGACCACTGGTGGTCACCGTGTGCGTCCGCCGTGCTCCTCAACGGGCAGCACGGCGGACGCACCGAGCGTTGTCCACAGGCGGCACGGCAGGCGGTCGGCGGTGACCGTCAAGGAACGTCCCCACGACCGGCACGGCCGGCCTTTCCCCTGTGGAGAACCCACAAAGACCCTGGTCAGGAAGCTGATCGTGGCAGGCCTCGCGAGCCTGGCCGAAGACACCGAGCGATACGGGCGCCCACCATCGCCGGGCACCGTGATGGTGGACGCTGCTCATGAGCGACCATCCCGGCGCCGGACAGTGCACCGCCGCACGGGTGGAACGCACACACCCCCCGTGCGGACACCGACAGCGCCTGTGGACAGCGCATGTCCAGGGTCGCGATCGACGTCGAGGGTCACCGCTCGTCTGTGGACGGCCCACCGAGCGGCATGGGGTCGGCATGCTCGCGCGCCGGATGGGCACTGTCGAGCTGTGGACAGCACGGTGCCCGCCCGCGGGCGCCGCTCGGCGGCGAACGCTGTCCTCCAAGGGAGACCGCTGTGGACAACGAGGCGTGGGCCGCACGGTGACCACCACCGTGCCCCCGTGATCCACCGTGCCTCGTGCCGGGGGAGCACCCGACGGAACGGACGGGTGGATGGAGGTCGGACGGACGGCGCTCAGTCGACGCCGTGCCCGCGAACGGGGCACGGATGCCGCCCCGCGAACGGGGCACGGATACTGCCCCGCGAACGGTGCACGCACGATGCCCCGCGGACGGGTCGGGGATCTGTCGGCGAACGGCGCCCGGCCGGTCGGGGCTCAGGGGGAGGGGCTCAGTCAGGTGGAGGGGCTGGCGGGCGCCGCGGTGACCCGCTGGACGGCCGCGACGCAGAAGTCGACGAGACGGCCGTGGAAGGCGGGGTCGTCGAGGGGCTGGCGGGCGCCGCCGAAGGCGTGCCGGGCCAGCAGGGCGCCCAGGAACGCCCCCGCGGCGAGGTCGGTGTCGAGGTCGGCCCGGGCCTCGCCCCGGGTGACGGCGTCGTGCAGGGCGTCCTCGATGGCGGCCGCGCAGCGGTCGACCGACTCGCGCCGGAACGCCGCGTACATCGCGGGGAAGCGGCGCAGTTCGGCCATGCACCGGGCGAGGATCGACAGCCGCGGCTCGGTGAACACCGCGTCGACGAGGGGCGCGAGGTGCATGAGGTCGGAGCGCAGCGATCCGGTGCGCGGGGGCACGAGCCCGGCCGCCAGGGTCCCGAGCGCGTGCAGGACGAGGTCGTCGCGGGCCGGCCAGCGCACGTAGATGCCTCGCTTGGCGACGCCGGCGCGGGCCGCGACCCGGTTCACGCTGAACCCGCCGACGCCGTGCTCGGCGAGTTCGTCCACGGCGGCGGAGAGCACGCGGGTGTCGATCGTCGCGTCACGGGGGCGTCCCCGCCGCGGCCGGTCGAGCTGCCCCGTCTCCTGCTGCACCATCCGCTCAGGCTAAGCGCGAAACGGGGGTGTGGACCGCGAATATTTAGGGCACCAGCTTGGTTGCGTAAATCTGACAGGCTCCACGGAGCGCCGACAGCCCACGTCGCCGTCGGACGGTATCCGCACGGCGACGCCCAGCATCACACGGAGGCAGCATGGCGACCACGATCTACTCGGCGACCTCGACCGCATGGGGCGGCCGCGAGGGGCGGGTGGCATCCAGCGACAACCGGGTGGACCTCCAGCTGTCCATCCCGAAGGGGGTCGGCGGCGACGACGGGCCGGGCACCAACCCGGAGCAGCTGTTCGCCACCGGCTACGCGGCCTGCTTCCACAGCGCGCTCAAGGCCGTCGCGCGCGGCAAGAAGGCCGACGTCACCGACTCGGCGGTGTCGGTGACCATCGACCTGATCCGGGACGACGACGGCGCCATCGGCCTGGGCGCGAGGATCGAGGCGCAGATCCCCGGGCTCGAGCGGGCCACCGCCCAGGAACTGCTCGAGGCGGCACACGCGATGTGCCCGTATTCCCGGGCCACGAAGGGCAACATTCCCGCCGAGGTCGTCCTTGTGGACAACGACTGACCGAGCCGACCCGAACCGAGCCGCCATCCACAGGCGGTCGGTCATCCACAGGCGGCTAGTGATCCACAGGCGGCCCCACGGCCCCACGGCCCGTCGGGTCCGCGCGTCCCTCGGACGTGTGGACCCGACGGATCCGCAGGTCGACGCACGCCAGCGGCCGGCCGGTCCGCGACCCGGCCGGCCGCTGGCGTCACATCCGAACACAGTGAAGATCGGATCCGAATGTCCTAATGTGCGAAAGAAGCGGCGCCACCCTCGACGTCGAGGGACCAGGACTGGCCCGAAACGGACGGAGGGCGCACAGTTGCGGATTGCGTTGTTGTCGTACCGGAGCCTGCCCACCTGCGGTGGTCAGGGTGTGTACGTCCGACATCTGTCCCGCGAACTGGTCGCCCTGGGGCACCACGTGCAGGTGCTGAGCGGGCCGCCGTACCCCGACCTCGACGACGGGGTCGGCCTCACCGAGCTGCCGAGCCTGGACCTCTACCGCGACTCGGACCCGTTTCGCTGGCCGGGCCTGGCGGAGTTGCGCGCGCTGCCCGACGTCGTCGAGTTCGGGATGATGCGCACCGGCCAGTTCTCCGAGCCGCTGTCGTTCAGCCTGCGCGCCTACCAGGCGCTGCGGCCCCGAGCGGCCGGCGGGCGGCCGCCGTTCGACATCGTTCATGACAACCAGGGGCTCGGCTACGGACTGCTGGCGCTGCGGGCGGCGCTGCGGCCCCACCGGATCCCGGTGGTGAGCACCGTGCACCATCCGATCACCGTCGACCGTCGGCTGAGCCTGGCCGCGGCGTCGAGCTTCACCGCCCGGGTGGGGCTGCGGCGGTGGTACTCGTTCCTGCCGATGCAGGCCCGGGTGGCGCGGCGGCTGGACGGCATCGTCATCCCGTCCGAGAGTTCGCGCCGCGAGATCATCACCGACATGGAGCTGCCGTCGGAGGTCATGCACACGGTGCCCCTCGGGGTCGACGCCGACGTCTTCACGCCCGCGCCCACCTCGACCAACGCCCCCGCGCCGACCGTCGCGGGTCGCATCGTGGTCGTGACCAGCGCGGATGTGCCGCTCAAGGGCCTGGGGGTGCTGCTGGAGGCGCTGGCCAAGCTGCGCTCCGAGCGTGGCGCGCACCTGGTCTGCATCGGCAAGGTCCGCGAGGGCGGGCAGGCGCAGCGCCGGGTGACCGAGCTGGGCCTGGGCGATGCGGTGACGTTCCGATCCAACGTGCCGGAGCAGGAGCTGATCGAGCTGCTGCGCTCCGCCGAGGTCGCGGTCGTCCCCTCCCTGTACGAGGGGTTCAGCCTGCCCGCGGTGGAGGAGATGGCCTGTGGCATCCCGCTGGTCGCGACGACCGCCGGGGCGTTGCCCGAGGTGGCCGGCGCCGACGGCGAGGCGGCCCTGCTGGTCCCGCCGGGCGATCCGGACGCGCTGGCCGGGGCCATCCGCGCGCTGCTCGACGACCCGGCACGCCGCGCCCGGATGGGGGCGGCCGGCCGCCGCCGGGTGGAGGAGCGGTTCTCCTGGCGGGCGGCGAGCGCCGCGACCGCGGCCTGGTACGCCGAACGGATCGCGGCGGTGGGCGGAACGCCGACCTCGCCCTACCCGGGCTCGTCGTGGTCGTGGGCGCCGCCGACACCCGCCTCCTGGCCGGCAGGGTCGGCCGGGCTCGCCGCCGCCGACGTCACCCCCGACGTCACCCCCGTCCAGGCGGCGGCCCCGGACGCTGCAAGCCCGTCGGCGTCGCCGACGCTCGCCGGCTGAGCCCGCGCCGCATGCTCACCGTCGACTTCGATCGTTTTCCCGTACCCGCGGGCTGCCGGCTGCTCGACCTGGGCTGCGGTGCCGGGCGCCACTCCTTCGAGGCGTTCCGGCGCGGCGCCGACGTCGTCGCGCTGGACTACTCCCTCGACGAGGTCGGCGGCGTGAACGCGATGCTCGCCGCGATGGCCCTGGAGGGGCAGGCGCCGGCCGCGGCGCGGGCGGCCGGAGTGCGCGGCGACGCGCTCGCCCTGCCGTTCGCGGACGCCACCTTCGACCGGGTCATCATCGCCGAGGTCCTCGAGCACCTGCCCGCCGACACGGCGGCGATGGCGGAGATCGCCCGCGTGCTGCGGCCCGGCGGCTGGGTCGCGGTCACCGTCCCGAACCGCCTGCCCGAGCAGGTGTGCTGGAGCCTGTCGACGGCGTATCACACCGTCGAGGGCGGCCACATCCGCATCTACCGGCAGTCCGAGCTGCGCGAGCGGCTGACCGCCGTCGGGCTGGAGCCGATCGGCACCCACTTCGCCCACGCCCTGCACGCGCCGTACTGGTGGCTGCGGTGTCTCGTCGGTGTCCATGACGACGACCATCCGGCGACGCGGCTTTACCACCGGCTGCTGGTGTGGGACATGATGCGCCGTCCCCTGGTGACGCGGCTCGCCGATCGGATCCTCAATCCGGTCATCGGCAAAAGCATCGTCCTGTACCTACGAAAACCGGAGGTAGCGCGTGCGGTCGGTTGAGTCTGCACCGGTGTTGACCCCCGAGGCGCTCACCGCGACCGCGACCGCGATCGCCGCCGTCCAGGAACCGGACGGCGCCATCCCCTGGTATCCCGGCGGCCACACCGATCCCTGGGACCATCTCGAATGCGCCATGGCGCTCGACCTCGGCGGCCTCGTCGACGCGGCCGACGCCGCCTGGGCCTGGCTGCGCCGCAACCAGCGGGCCGACGGCTCGTGGGCGACCAGCCACGTGGCCGGTGCGGTCAAGGAGGACTTCGCCGACAGCAACCAGTGCGCCTACGTGGCGACGGCCGCCTGGCACCGCTGGCTGCTCACCGGGGACCGCGCCTTCGCCGCCGGGATCTGGCCGGTCGTGCGCCGGGCGCTCGACCTCGTCGTGGACATGCAGGCCCCCAGCGGCCAGATCTGGTGGGCGCGGGGGTCGGACGGCGTCGACTACCCCGAGTCGCTGCTCACCGGCTGCTCCAGCACCCTGCACAGCCTGCGGTGCGGGATGGCGCTCGCCGCGCTCGTCGGCGAGGTGCCGCCGGCCTGGGAGCGGGCGACCGGCGCGCTGCATCACGCGCTGGTCGCGCATCCCGAGTACTTCGCGCCGCGGGACCGCTGGTCGATGGACTGGTACTACCCGGTGATCGGCGGGGTGCTGCGCCGCTCCGCCGGCCGGGCCCGGCTCGCCGCTCGCTGGGACGACTTCGTCGTCGACGGCCTGGGGATCCGCTGCGTCGACGACGAGCCCTGGGTGACCGGCGCGGAGACCTGTGAACTCGCGATCGCGCTGCACCTGGTCGGCGAGACGGCCGCCGCGGCCAAGCTGGTCGCGGACATGCAGCACCTGCGGCACGACGACGGCGGCTACTGGACGGGCTGGCAGTTCGCCAACCGCACGTTCTGGCCGGTCGAACGTTCGACGTGGACCGCGGCAGCGGTGATCCTCGCGGCCGACACGCTGGCCGGGGGGGTCACCGAGACGCTGTTCCGAGGGGACGACCTGCCGGCCGGGCTGCACCGACCGCTCGTGCGCCGCGCCGACGCCGGCGCCGGCGCCGACCGCTCCCGGGGGGAGGCGCGCCCGCCCCAGCAGCGTCCGGCGTCCGACAGCGACCCACTGGGGGCGCCCGGCTCCGCATCACCGGCAGCACCGGAAGGCGGGCCGGTGCCGGCCACGGCGGCCATGGCGGCCACGGCGGCCATGGCGGCCACGGGGCCGGCGTGCGGCTGCCAGTCAGTCGACGCGGCGTAGCACCCGCAGCGACCCGGTCCGCGACTGCTCGCGGAAGCCCTCGTCGAGCGCGCGCAGCAGGACGTGGTACGGCGCCTGGCCGCCGTCGGCGGGGTCGGGGAACACGTCGTGGATGGCCAGCAGGCCGCCGGGAGCCACGTGGCGCCCCCACGCGGAGTAGTCGGCCTGGGCCTGCTCCTCCGTGTGCCCGCCGTCGAGGAAGAGCAGCGCTACCGGGGTCGACCACCACCGCCCCACCTGTTCGGACCGCCCGACGATCGCCGTCACCACGTCCTCGACCTGGGCCTGTTCCAGCGTCCGACGCAGGAACGGCAGCGTGTCGAGGCGGCCTGTGCGCGGATCGACCAGGGTCGTGTCGTGGTACTCCCAGCCGGCCTGGTTCTCCTCCGAGCCGCGGTGATGGTCCACGGTGACCACGGTGCCACCCGCCGCCCGGGCGGCGGCGGCCAGGTAGAGGGTGGACTTGCCGCAGTAGGTGCCGACCTCGCAGATCAGCCCGCCGGCCGGGATCGCCGTGGCCGCCGTGTACAGCGCCAACCCCTCCTGCGGGGGCATGAAGCCCGTCGCCCCCTCGGCCACCTGCCGCAATGCCGCGTCCACCGCCGGCTCCCTTCTCTGGGTCGTCGTGCCGCCGGCCCGCTTCCGCCGGCTGGCGCGGGTACCGCCCGATCCGGCCGGTACTTGAACTTAGTGCCCCGGAGTCGCCGACCGCCGTCTTCGTGGGCCGGTCGCCGGCCGACCAGTACGAGGGAGAAGAGATCGGACGCCGCCGACCAGCCGTGTCGCGCCGGCGCCGCGACCGGCAGGCGCAAAGTGTTTGCCCGCCCGCCCGCGATGAACTAACCTGCGTTCATGGGCATCTGAGTAGGCGTGTGAACGCCCCGGTGCACCCGCCGTCGCGGCGGGGTGGCCGAATTCTCTCCTCTTCCCCAGCCGACATGGGCGATGGCCTCGTGGCGCCGGACCTCCGGCCACGCTAGACGCCATAACGCCTGGTAGTCCTGCTGGTTCGTCCGCTCGTAGAACCTTCTCCTCGCGCGCCCACTGCCCATCAGTGCCGTTGTCGGCGACTGGTCGGCGTTTACCCGGCGATTCTCACGTCGTTTCTCGCGTGATTCCGGGAATGGGGTGTCCGTGGGGGTGGCGCCGCGAGATCGCCCTGCCCGAAAGGAGCACAGATGGCTGCTCGTTCCCGATCCCGAAAGCCGCACCCGCGCGACACCGCTCCCGCCGACCCCCGCCGGGCGGCCGGGGGAGCAGCGACCGCGCCCGAGGCCGACCCGGCCGTGTCCCCGCCCGTCGGCCCGGCCACCTCCCCGCTCGCCGACCTGGCCACGTCCCCGCTCACCGACCTGGCCGCACCGCTTGTCGGCGGCCCGGCCAGGTCGCCGATCCCCGACGCTGCTGGCGTACCGGCGCAGGATCGTCGTTCCCGGCGGGAGCGGCGAGGACACGGTGAGGACGGTGGGGGTCCCCGGTCCGGGCCGGGTGCGCCGCGGCTGCCCGGTGCGGCCGGGGCGACGGGCGCGGGCCGCAACCCGCGGCGCTTCGCCACCCGCCGGCAGGGCTGATCCGATCGGCGGGGTGATCCGATCGGCGGGGTGATACCGCCGGCAGTCCGGCCCGGCCGCCACGACGGGCCGGCCGGGCGGGACTGATCCACCAGCCCGCCGACCGGTGTCGCGGCCGCCCCGGCGCCGGCAGCCACCGACGACGCGCTGGTCGCCGACGACGCGCTGGTCGCCGACGACGAGGTAGCCGCCGCCGACGGATCGCCGGCGGCTACTTGCCGAGGGTCCCGGCCACCTCGGTGCGGCGGGCGAAGATCTCCTCGGCCCGCTCCTCCATCTCCTTGAGCGCCTTCTTGCGTCCCCGGCTGGACAGCCGGTCGAGGTAGAGGCCGCCGTACAGATGATCGGTCTCGTGCTGCAGGCAGCGGGCGAAGTAGCCGGTGCCCTCCAACCGCAGGGGGGCACCGGTGGCGTCCTGGCCCCGGACGGCGGCGCGTTCGAGCCGGGCGACCTCCATGTAGGCGCCCGGCACGGACAGGCAGCCCTCCTCGCCCTTGACCAGCCGACGCTCGGCGGGATCGGACTCCTCCAGCTCCGGATTGGCGAGGTGCCCCACGTGCCGGACGCCGTCCTCGTCCGTGCAGTCGTAGACGAACAGCGCGGCGTCGACGTCGATCTGGTTCGCGGCGAGCCCGACCCCCTCGGCGCCGTACATCGTGGCGAACATGTCGTCGATGAGAGCGGCGAGTTCCGGGGTGCCGAACTCCGTGATCTTCCGGCAGGGCCGGTGCAGGACGGGCTCCCCGACGACCGTGATGCGCCGGATGGTGCCCCGCGCCACCTCGGGCGGGACCTCGGGATAGGCGTCGACCGGCTCCCCCAGGACCCGGACCCGCAGATCCCGCTTCTCGTTTGCCTCATTCGATCGCGCGGTACGCGAGGCCATGGCGGGCTTCTCCTTCCGTCCGACCGCCGGCGCGCCCGCGCGGGCGGCGGCACGGTGCCGGCCGGCCCACCCGCCGTCCGCCAGGCCGAACCGGGCCGCCGTCGATCCTCGACATGCTGTGCCTACGAGCTTGGCAGAACGCTCCCGTCGCCCGCGCGACGGATCGACGCTCCCCGGGCGAATATCGCACCGTCGGGCGGGTGGAGCGGTTCACGCGACGACGCCCGGCATGTCGGTGGCCGGCGGCGGGCCAGCAGCGTGGACCGGCGGGACCGCAGAGGGAGCGGCGGCGAGACCGTCAGCGGGACGGGCGGCGGCCGGTCCGACGGCTGCGGCCGAGTTGCTCCCACCAGACGGCGAACTCCTCCTCCGCGCGGCGCTGCCGCTCCTCCCGGCACTGACGGCACTGGGTGTCCTCGGCGGGACACTGCCCACAGGTGACGCACGTCGGCCCGGCGGTGCCACCCATCTCGCGGTGGGCCTCCTCGACCGTCCGCCGACAGAAACAGCTCACCGATCCGGACACACAGGTCACCCAGGGAGACAGTTGCCCGGCGCCGTGGTGCTCCGACCACACATGGCCACACAGGGAACACGGCTGCACGGGGGCATTCGAACACATGAACCACCGGAGCGCATCGGCCCGTGTGTGCCGACTCCGGTTATCCACAGGCTGGGCGACACGAGGGGCGGCCGGGTGAGCCCGCCGCCCGGGGCGCCGGCGCCGGCCCGCACAGCCGGCACCCCGGGCGGTCTCAGGCGGCAAGCAGCCCGGCGAGACGCGTCACGGCGGGCCGCGACTGCAGGTGCAGCCGTTCGAGGTCGAGACCCTCGTCGCCCAGGACGACGAGCAGCCTGGTCTCCCCGATCGCGTAGACGATGATGTGCCCGCCCTGACAACGGGTGATCACCTCGCGCAGCGGTCCCATCCCGGCCTCCTGGCCGGTGGAGCGGCCGAGCCCGAGGGCGGCGGCGGCCATGGCCGCGAGCACCTCGGATCGCACGCCGTCGGCGTCGGCGGCGACGAGCAGTCCGTCGGCGGAGGCGACGGCGCTGCTGGTGACGCCCGGAACCTGGTCCCGCAGGGCGTGGAGCTCGGCGAGTACCCCATCGGTGATCGTGCTGGTGCTCATCGATGCCTCATTTCTCCCGCACGGATGTCCGCGCGGGCCGACAGGTCTCACATCTCGGCGTCTGCCGACGCCGCCGGCGCTGTAGGAGGGGCGGCGCCGTCAGAGGGTCGGCGCCGTCAGAGGTCGAGGCCGCGGGCGATGGCGCGCAGGCTGTGCCGCGCGAGCGCGAGGTTCGCCCGGGGCCGGTCCAGGGCCAGGTAGAAGAACAGCGGGCTGCCGCCCCGGTGAAGCAGTCGGATCAGGTGGTACTGCCGATCGAGGGTGATGAGGATGTCCTCGATCCCCTCCTTGATCCCCAACGCGTCGAGGGTGCGGGCCTTGGCGCGCACGACGTCGGTGTTGCCGGCCGAGGCCGCCTCGAGATCGAGTGTCCGGCCGCCGCCGGCGGAACCGAGCATCATTCCGCTCTCGTAATCGACGAGCGAAGCACCGATCGCGCCGTCGATTGTCATCGCTTCCTTGAGCGCGGTCTCGATGTCCATGAGGTACCCTTCAACCCGTTGACACAGCATGACGAAATTACTCGGCAGGCCTTTTAGCATTCGCGTGCACGTCGGCGGGCATATCGTGTGGACGAGGTGAACGTACCCGTGCGCGAACGGATTGTCACATCGAGGACCCACCATGCCGGATGAGACGAAGAACATACAAGGTCCCGTTTCTTCTACCGATGGCCCACCCCACAGGGAGGAGGCGGATACACGGCCGGTGGAGGAAACGCCGGCCCGCGTCGACCTCCTACTGGATGCGCTTCGGCAGCAGGCCCGGGAGGAGTTCTCGGGCGCGGTCGTGGTGCTGGGCGAGGCGAACGGGAAGGTCGTCCTTCGGGAGGGTCTGCTCACGACCGCCACCACCTCGGCGGCACCCGGACTCGAATCGCTGCTGCTGCGGTCCGGGCGCATCTCCGACGAGGAGTGGACCGCGGTGTTCGCCGCGGCCGCGCCGAGCGGCCGGCTGCCGACGGCGCTGGTAGAACGCCGGCTGCTGGGCAGCGCGGGCGTCCAGGTGGTGACCCGGATGGCCACGATGGACGCCCTGTTCGCGCTGGCCCTGACCCAGATCGCGAGGGTGACCACGGAGCCCGCCGGCTCCGGTTTCCTACCTCCGCTGCTGCCCGTGGAGCCGGGAATCGAGGTCGAGCGGGCCATCCGGGAGACGAGCCGACGGCTGGCGAGTGCCTCTCGCTGGCGCGCCGACCTGGGCCTGGAACCCCAGGTCCGCCCACGGCTGGCCACGGCTTCGGCACGACACGGGACGGCGGGCGGAGCGCAGGCCGACCTGCTGGCCCGGATCGACGGGCGCCGGACGTGCCGGGACATCGCGTTCACGGTGGGCCGCGGCCTGTTCCCGGTCATGACGGACCTGGCGTCGCTCGCGGGTGATGGCCGGATCGTTCTTCCACCCCCGCAGGGGCGATCCCCGGTCAGGTCCGACGCTGGGCGCCCCGCCGCGTCCGGCCCGCCCGACTATGGCGACCGGGTGCGCACGGAAATCCCGCACCTCGCGGTCGGGGCCGATTCTCAGGAACGCCAGAAAATGATGGCGGACACCGCCCTTCCCCGCCGTTCTCCTCCCCACCGCGACGGCGGCGGCCCGCCCGACCATGGTTTTCCTGCCCGCCGCCGGACACGCTGACCGCGGCAATCGCGTGCAGCACCGGTGAACAGGCCGACAGCGTCGGATGACCGGCGGAGCGTCCGACTGCGGCGAACCAGGTCCGGCGGACCCGCCCGGCATGGCGATTTCCGCTTCCCTTCCGCTTCGGGTTTTCCGTCACGGTTCGCGGTCCAAGGCAGCCCACGAGGCGACCCGCGCCGACGGTGTCCACAGGCCGCGCACCGAACTCATGCCACCCCGCTGGCCCTGTTTGCTCGGTCGAGTTGTCAGCACGCACACGTCTGGCCAGACGCAGGGTGGGAGCGCATCGCCTTCGCCGTTCGCCTGCGGAAAACCAGCAGGCACCCGCGACGCCCGACACACTCGTAGCCGATACCAAATCACCTGAAGCATGTCGGTGTCCCGCACCCCGCTTCCAGCAGGGTGTCAAACAGGCGACTACAACCTGTTGCCCACGCGGCGAGTTCGGCGCATCTCTACCGTTTACATTGGCAGCCTCGACGAGAGCAGGAGCGCTCATGACGACCAACGGTCCCTACGGCGACGAGCACAACCAAGGCGCGGGACCGGCCTACGGCGGGCAGGGACCGGCCTATGGGCAAGGGCCGGCCTACGGCGGGCAGGGACCGGCCTACGGCGGGCAAGGGCCGGCCTACGGGCAGGGACCGGCTTACGGCCAGCCGCCCGGCTATCCCCCGTATCCCCAGGCACCCGGCTACGGGGCGGGACAACCCCAGGGCGCCGCACTTCCCGGACTGGGCGTACGGCTCGGCGCCCGCATCGTGGACAACCTGATCCTCACCGTCGTCAACGTCGCGACCTTCTTCATCCTCGGCTACGGGCTCGGCTGGACAGCCCTCACCGCCGTCCTGACGTACGCCTACTTCGTGGGCTTCGACGTCGCTCTCGGCGCGACGCCGGGCAAGAAGGCGTTGGGTCTGCGGGTCGTCGGTCCGGGCGGCGGGCGGCTCGGGCCCAACAATGCCGCGGTCCGCGAGCTGTTTCTCCTCTTCAACATCATCCCGATTCTCGGGCCGCTCCTGCTCTTCGTGGCCTACATCGCGATCGGCGTCACGATCAGTTCGGACCCGCGGGACCAGGGCATCCACGACCGCCTCGCCGGCGGTACCCAGGTGCTGCGCGGGTAGCCGAGCGCGCCGGTCGGGCAGCGGCGTATCGACTGACGCCTCGCCGGGTCGACCCGGCGTGCTGCGGCCGAAACGGGTGGGAAGCGCCGCTGCGGTCCCACCCGTTCCAGGCGACGGCGTTCCGCGGATCCGCTCGCCCCCATCCCACGACACCCCGACCAACGGAGCGAAGGGAAGGGATCATAAGAGGCTGCCACGCCACACCCGGGGGGTTCGGGGGGTCGTCCCCCCGGCCAGCATCACGGCAACGGGGAAGCCGCCCCAAGGGCGGCAACCACGAGGAATCAGCGCGTGGACCTAGGTGGACTTGAACCACCGGCCTCTTCCTTATCAGGGAAGCGCTCTAACCGACTGAGCTATAGGTCCCGGCAACGACTGCAACCATACAGGACGGCGGGGCCGGGGTGGCGGCCGCCGCCGTCCGTTGGCGCTACTGGTCGCTGAGGGTGAGTTCGATGCCGCCGATCATCTCGGCGCAGAGGTTGTAGAGCAGGGCGCCGAGGGTGGTCAGCGCGGTCATCAGGATGACGTTGATCGCGCCGATGAGCAGACTGATCTCCATCGCGCGGCCGAACGACAGCCAGCTCCTGACGTTGCTGGCGCTGCTGTCGGTCAGGGTGTCCGCGGCGTCGGTGACGCTGTTGAACACCCCGATCGAGTTGAGCACGAACCACAGCACGGCGACGGCGACGAGCAACACGACGAAGACGCACAGGGAGAACGCGAAGCTGAGCCGGGTCACGGTCAGTGGGTTGACCTTGGACAGCCGCAGCTTGGCACGCCGGCCGGCGCCGGGCGGGCGGGCGGATCCCGTGCCCGGACCGGGGCGACCGGGGCCGCGAGGGGCGCTGGCCCGGTCGGCCGGGACGGCCTCGAGCTGGTCGTCGAGGGCGCCGGGAGAGGTCGTGGTCATCGCGTGCGGCGGCGCTGCGGCGGTGGTGGTGCCCGCGGACGACGGCGCGGCTATCGGCCGCTCGTAGGCCGCGGTCGCGTTGGCGCCACGGCCCGCGGCGGGCGCGGCCGGCCGCACCGCGTCGGGGACGGGCACCCGTTCCGGCGCGGCACGGTTGCTCTCGGGCTTCGTGGTACCGCTCCTCGTCATGCTGGGCGGACGGACCAGGGAGATCGTGTCGGTCTCACCGGGTCGCTCGACCGGGTGTTCGGGGCGGGCACTGGGCAGGCCCGTCGTGCTTCGGCGGGCGCCGGGCGGCGTCGTACCGAGGGACTTCGCCGGCGACGATACGGCGGGCGAGCCGAGTTTGCGGGTAGCCGAGCCCGCATCGCCGCCGTGGGTCCCGGCGTTCCCGGTACGAGCCGACCCGGATGGGGGCACCGCCGCCCCTCCGATGCCGGCCGGGGCCCCGCCTGCCCCGTTGCGGGTCGGCGTCGCCCGCGATCGGCCGGACCGCTCGTCCGCCGCTGCCGCGGGCCGGGACGCCGGGGCGGAGACGGCGGGAAGCGAGGACGACGACGCAGACGACGCCGAGGACGACGACGGCACCGAGGACGACGACGGCGGGGACGACGCAGACGGCGACGATCCCGACGTGGCCGGCGGTGCCGACTTCGGCGGCACGGACCTGGCCGGCGGCGCGGACTTCGGCGGCGCGGACTTCGGCGGCGCGGACCTGGCCGGTGCCGCGGACGACCGCGCCGGTTCCGCAGCCGCCGCCCGGTCACCGCCCGCGATCCCGGACGTCTTGCCCCCCAGAGCGGTCGAGGACGACGAGGCGGACGATCCCGGCTTCGACGAGACGGGCGGGGAGGCAGGCGGCGAGGCGGACGGGGAGGACCCGGCCGCGCCGGCCCCCGAGGTGCTCTCACGGCCGTCCTCGCCGTGCTGGGACTGCCCCGCCCCGGACCGGCCGGAACGCTGGAAGAAGGGGTTGCCCGCCGACGGGTCCAGCGAGCCGGCGCCGCCGGAACGGGCCCCGCCCGAAGCCGCCGGGCGGTCGCCGCCGGGCGGGGGGGTGCCGGCGGCGCCGGCGGCCGCCGCGGCGGCGCCAGCTCCACCGCCGGAGGCGCTGGCGGTGGGCGGCTTCAGCGTCTCGCCGGCCGGCTCCCCGTCGCCGCCGTCACCGGGGCGGCGGGAACGGTCGCCGTCACGCGCTCCCCCCGGCCCGGCGGCCGGGGAGGAGCCGCGGTGGACCGCCGACCGGGCGGGCCGGTCTTCCTGACTGTCGCTCACGGTCTACTCCCGGTTCGCTCCTGGCGGCGTACGCGGGCCATGCGCACGCCGGATCCCCGCTTCGGCGTCACCGCGGCGCCGGGGGACGGCGCCGACGTCGAGGACCGCCATCGCCCCGGACCTGGACCGCTGCCGGCCCCGGGCTCAGCTCTCCTGGGCCCCGGGGTCGGTGGGGGCCTCGGTGTCCTCCGCATCAGCATTGCGCGCCACCCCGACCACCTGCACACCGGTCTCCAGATCGATGAGGCGGACCCCCATCGTCTGCCGCTGGGCACGGCGGACGTCCTTGGCGATGGTGCGCAGCACGCCCCCGTTGGAGGCGATCGCGTAGAGCTGGTCGTCCGGGTCGACGACGAGCGCGCCGACCAGACCGCCCCGGGTGGAGACGATCTTAGCGGTCAGCACACCCTTGCCGCCGCGGCCCTGCACCGGGTACTCGGCCAACGGGGTCCGCTTGGCGTAGCCGCCGGAGGTGGCCACCAGCAGGTCGGCGGTCGTGCCCGGCACGACGACGTCCATCGACAGCAGCTCGTCCTCGGCGTCGAAACGCATGCCGATCACGCCGGAGGTGGCCCGGCCCATCGGCCGTAGCTGCTCGTCGTCGGCGTGGAAGCGGATCGACTGGGCGTTGCGGCTGACCAGCAGCAGGTCGTCGCCGGGCGCGACCAGGCGGGCGGCGATCAGCTCGTCGTCGTCGCGCAGGTTGATCGCGACGAGGCCGCCGGCGCGGTTGGAGTCGAAGTCGCTCAGGGCGGTCTTCTTGCACAGCCCGCGCTTGGTGGCCAGGACGAGGTAGGGCGCGACCTCGTAGTCCTTCAGGGCGATGACCTCGGCGATCCGCTCGTCCTGGGAGAACGCGAGGATGTTCGCGACGTGCTGGCCCTTGGCGGAGCGGGCCTGCTCGGGCAGCTCGTGCGCCTTCGCCCGGTACACCCGGCCCTTGTTGGTGAAGAACAGCAGCCAGTGGTGCGTCGTCGTGACGAAGAAGTGCTCGACGATGTCGTCCTCGCGCAGGGCCGCGCCCTGCACACCCTTGCCGCCGCGGCGCTGGGAGCGGTAGAGGTCGGTCTTGGTCCGCTTGGCGTAGCCGCCGCGCGTGACGGTGACGACCACGTCCTCCTGGGCGATGAGGTCCTCGATGGACATGTCGCCCTCGAAGGGGACCAGGCGGGTCCGCCGCTCGTCGCCGAACTTCTCGACGACCTCGGCGAGCTCCTCGCCGATGATCTGCCGCTGCCGGACCGGGGAGGCGAGGATGGCCTCCAGTTCGGAGATCCGCGCCCGCAGCTCGGCGGCCTCGTCGATGATCCGCTGGCGTTCCAGGGCGGCGAGGCGACGCAGCTGCATGTCGAGGATGGCGGTCGCCTGGATCTCCGACAGCGTGAAGCGTTCCATCAGCTGGCCGCGGGCGGCGTCGGCGGACTCCGCGTTGCGGATGAGGCTGATGACCTCGTCGAGGTGGTCGAGCGCGATGAGCAGACCGTCGAGGACGTGCAGCCGCTCGCGGGCCTTGCGCAGCTGGTAGCGGGTGCGCCGGACGATGACGTCGACCTGGTGCTCGACGTAGTAGCGGATCATCTGGTCCAGGCGCAGCGTGCGCGGCACCCCGTCGACGATCGCCAGCATGTTGACGCCGAAGGTGTCCTGGAGCTGGGTGTGCTTGTACAGGTTGTTGAGCACGACCTTGGCGACGGCGTCGCGCTTGAGGTCGATGACGAGCCGCTGGCCGATGCGGGCCGAGGTCTCGTCGCGGACGTCCGAAATCCCGGTGACCTTGTTGTCGCGGACCAGCTCGGCGATCTTCTCGGCGAGGTTGTCCGGGTTGACCTGGTAGGGCAGCTCGGTGACGACGAGCTGGGTGCGGCCCTTGTTCTCCTCGACGTTGACCACGGCGCGCATCCGGATGCTGCCGCGGCCGGTCCGGTAGGCGTCCTCGATGCCGCTGCGCCCGACGATCAGGCCCGAGGTCGGGAAGTCCGGCCCCTTGATGATGCCGATCAGCGCCTCGAGCAGTTCCTCGTCGGTCGCCTCCGCGTGGTCGAGCGCCCACTGGACGCCGGTGGCGACCTCGCGCAGGTTGTGCGGCGGGATGTTCGTCGCCATGCCGACCGCGATGCCGCCGGCGCCGTTGACGAGCAGGTTCGGGAACCGGCTCGGCAGGACCAGCGGCTCCTGGGAGCGGCCGTCGTAGTTCGGCGCGAAGTCGACGGTCTCCTGGTCGATGTCGCGCAGCATCTCCATCGCCAGCGCCGCCATCCGCGCCTCGGTGTACCGCATGGCGGCGGGCGGGTCGTTGCCGGGCGAGCCGAAGTTGCCGTTACCGTCGACCAGCGGGTAGCGCAGCGACCAGGGCTGCGCGAGCCGGACGAGGGTGTCGTAGATGGCCGAGTCGCCGTGGGGATGGTAGTTACCCATGACGTCACCGACCACGCGCGAGCACTTGAAGTACCCGCGGTCAGGACGGTAACCACCGTCGTACATGGCGTAGAGGACCCGTCGGTGGACGGGCTTGAGCCCGTCCCGGACCTCCGGCAGCGCGCGGCCGACGATGACCGACATGGCGTAGTCGAGATAGGACCGCTGCATCTCGACTTCGATGCCGATGGGTTCTATGCGGTCGCCGGGGGGCGGCGGTAGGACGTCGACCACGGGGTCCTTCCAGGGCAGTGGGAGCAGTCGTCAGGTGGGACGGGTGTCCCGGCGGGTGGCCGGGACGCCGGCGGGGCGCCAGCCACGATTCGCCCCGGGGTCGTCCCGGCCGGGCGGAGCGCAGCACCGCCGCGCGGGCCGGACCGCCGCGGCACCGCGCCACCGCGTCAGATGTCCAGGAAGCGCACGTCCTTGGCGTTGCGCTGGATGAAGCTGCGGCGCGCGTCGACATCCTCGCCCATGAGCACGGAGAACAGCTCGTCGGCGACGGCCGCGTCATCGAGGGTGACCTGGAGCAGGATGCGCTTGTCCGGGTCCATGGTGGTGTCCCACAGCTCGGTGGCGTTCATCTCGCCGAGGCCCTTGAACCGCTGGATGGCGTCCTTGGGCAGCTTGCGCCCGGCCTCCACCCCGCGCTGGACGAGCCCGTCGCGCTCGCGGTCGGAGTAGGCGTACTCCCAGTCCTCCCGACCCCACTTGATCTTGTAGAGCGGCGGCTGGGCGAGGAACACGTGGCCGGCCTCGACCAGCGGCCGCATGAACCGGAACAGCAGGGTCAGCAGCAGGGTCCGGATGTGCTGGCCGTCGACGTCGGCGTCCGCCATCAGCACGATCTTGTGATAGCGCAGCTTGGCGATGTCGAAGTCGTCGTGGATGCCGGTGCCCAGGGCCTGGATGAGCGCCTGGACCTCGGTGTTCTTCAGGACGCGGTCGATGCGCGCCTTCTCGACGTTGAGGATCTTTCCGCGCAGCGGCAGGATCGCCTGGAACTTCGAGTCCCGCCCGCCCTTGGCCGACCCGCCGGCGGAGTCGCCCTCGACGATGTACAGCTCACAGCGCTCGGGGTCGGTGTACTGGCAGTCGGCGAGCTTGCCGGGCAGGCCGGTGCCGCCGAGCAGGCCCTTGCGCCGGGTCAGGTCCCGGGCCTGGCGGGCCGCGATCCGGGCGCGCTGGGCGTCGAGCGACTTGCTGACGATGGCCCGCGCCTCGGTCCGGTTGACCTCGAACCAGTCCTTCAGCGCCGAGTAGCACATCTCCTGGACGAACTTCTTCGCCTCGGTGTTGCCGAGCTTCGTCTTCGTCTGGCCCTCGAACTGGGGCTGCGCGAGCTTCACCGAGATGATCGCGGTCAGGCCCTCGCGGATGTCGTCGCCCGACAGCCGCTCGTCACCGCTCTTCGCGCCCGCCTTCACCGGCTTGAGCAGGTTCTGGTCCTTGGCGTAGGCGTTGACGGCGCTGGTCAGCGCGGCGCGGAAGCCCTCCTCGTGGGTGCCGCCCTCGTGCGTGTTGATCGTGTTCGCGAAGGTGTAGACCGACTCGCTGTAGCCGGCGTTCCACTGCATCGCGAGCTCGGCCTCGATGCCGACGCCCTTGGACTCCAGCGAGATCACGCTGCGGTGGATCGCGTCCTTGGTGGCGTTGAGGTGGGCGACGAAGTCGACCAGACCGTTGGTGTACTTGTAGGTGACCTCGAGGCGTTCCTCGGGGCGCTCGTCGATCAGCGTGATCGACAGGCCCTTGTTGAGGAAGGCCATCTCCTGCAGGCGTCGGGAGAGGGTCTCGAACTTGTACTCGGTCGTCTCGAAGATCGTCGGGTCCGCCCAGAAGGTGACCGACGTGCCGGTCTTCTTCGTGGTGCCGGTCTTCACCAGGGGCGCCGCCGGGCGGGTCCCCACGTACGGCTGGAACCAGACGTGCCCATCGACCTGGATCTCCACGTCCAGCTTGGTGGACAGCGCGTTCACGACGCTGACGCCGACGCCGTGCAGACCGCCCGAGACCGCGTAGGATTTGCCGTCGAACTTCCCGCCCGCGTGCAGCGTCGTCAGCACGACCTCGACCGCGGGCCGCTTCTCGGTGGGATGCATGCCCACGGGGATGCCACGACCGTTGTCGACGACGCGGACCGCACCGTCGGCGAGCAGGCTCACCGTGATCGTGTCGCAGTAGCCGGCCAGCGCCTCGTCCACCGCGTTGTCGACCACCTCGTAGACGAGATGGTGCAGACCGCGCTCCCCGGTGGAGCCGATGTACATGCCCGGACGCTTGCGGACCGCGTCAAGACCTTCGAGAACCTTGATCGAACTTGCATCGTAGGCCACGCGGCGGGTCCCCTCGTTCTGGGCGGAAGTATCCACCAGTCTACCCGCCGACCCGTTATAGCGGACGCAGGGTGACCCCTGACGTCTGCGCAGCGCCCCGTACGGCGGGACGGTGAACCCCCCTACGGGACCGATGCCTCCCGGGGCCTTGGCGCGCCTTCACGACGGTCACCCGACGCGGCGATCAACCTTCACCCACATGATCGCCTCGTGTTGCCCGCCCGGCGACGCCCGGAGCTACCCCAACCGCCCGGGGCCGTCGCGATCGGTGAGCACCGGATCGCTCTCCCGGTCTGTCCGTCTCTTCCGGCGGGACACCCGGCGAGCCCGCGCAGGCCGGGCGCGCTCGTCGCCGGGCCGGCCCGCCATTGCCCGCCGCCATGACCGGTCACCATGGCCGGCCGCGTGACCGGCCGCGGTGGCCGGCCGCGTGACCGGGTGCCGGACTCAGCCGTAGGTGTCGCGCGGGCCGCGCCCGGCGGTGCGGATCGGCCCGTGCCGCCACGAGGGGGCCGTCGGGCCGCGCACGGTGATCCGCTGGACGACCTGCGGACCGAGTTCCCGGTGCAGGATGGCGAGGATCTGACGGGACAGCATCCGTAGCTGGGTGGCCCAGGCCGTCGACTCGGCCACGAGTTCGAGGTTGCCGTCGCGCAGCGAGACCGGAGTGCAGTGGTCGGCGATGTCCGGGCCGACGATGACGTCCCACCGGGCGAGCACGCCGGCGTCGTCGGCCTGTGCCTTCCAGCCGCGCGCGGCGAGCAGCCGACTGATTGCGGTGCCGAAGGAGACCGGGTCGCGCCACTCCCTGCCGGGGGCGGCGATGCCCGGCAACCGCGGGCGCTGGGGCACCTGGCCGTCGTCCGCGCCGGACCGGGGCCGCCGCCCGGCGCGGTCCGCCGCCGCGGGGCCGCCGCCGGGCCCGCCACCGGCGCCGGCTCCGCCGTCCGCACCGGGGCCACCGGCGGGGGAGCCGGACCAGGATCCGCCGGCGCGGGAGGACCCGCCGCGCCGGCCTCGAGCCCGCTCGCGGGCGTCCCGCTTGGCCTGGGCGAGGATCTCCCGGGCCAGGTCGGCGCCACGGCCGACGCCGGGCGACGACGCCGACGCCGACGTCGGGGTCGGGGTCGGGTCGGGCTGATGGTCGTCGGGCTCAGGAGGCACGGAGCACCTCTCCCGCCGCGACGACGTAGCGGGTGCCGGTCAGCTCGGCCGGCACATCGGCCTCGACGGCGGCGGTGACCAGGACCTGCTCCGCGGGGGCGACGAGTTCGGCGAGCCGGGACCGGCGCTGGACGTCGAGCTCGGCGAAGACGTCGTCAAGGAGCAGGACGGGCTCGCGGTCGTCGGCCCGCAACAGCTCGAACGAGGCCAGCCGCAGGGCCAGGGCGAGCGACCAGGACTCGCCGTGACTGGCGTAGCCGCGCGCCGGCAGCCCGTCGACGGTCAGCAGCAGGTCGTCACGGTGCGGCCCGACCAGGGTCTGCCCGCGTTCGATCTCCCGCGGGCGGGCCGCCACCAGCTCGGCCCGGATCGCCTCCTCCCACCGCTCGCGGTCGGGGCGGACCGGGTCCGGCGCCGGCTGCGGCACGCTGGCCCGGTACTCGAACCCGACCGCGGCCTGCGCGCCGGCCACCGCGGCATAGGCCCCGGCCACCCCCGGACGCAGCGCCTCGACGAGGGCGAGGCGGGCGGTGAGCAGCTCGGCGCCGTAGCTGGCCAGGTAGCCGTCCCAGACGTCCAGGGTGCGCAGGTCACCCTTGCCGCCGGCCCGCCGGGCCGCCCCGGCCGTGCGCAGCAGGGTCGAGCGCTGCTTGAGCACCCGGTCGTAGTCGGCGAGCACCGCGGCCATCCGCGGGGTCCGGGCGACGAGCAGTTCGTCGAGGAACTGCCGGCGCCCCGCCGGGTCCCCCTTCACCAGGGCGAGGTCCTCCGGGGCGAACAGGACCGTGCACAGCAGCCCGAGAACGTCGCGGGGCCGGGGGACCGGCGCCCGGTTCAGCCGGGCCCGGTTCGCCCGCCCCGGCACGATCTCGAGCTCCACCAGGGCCGCCCGGTCGCCACGCACGATCCTCGCCCGCACCACGGCGTGCGACGCGCCCTGGCGCACCAGGGGGGCATCCGCGGAGACCCGGTGGCTGGCCAGCGTCGCGACGTACCCGATCGCCTCGATCAGGTTCGTCTTCCCCTGGCCGTTGCGACCGACCAGCGTGACCACTCCTGGACCAAGGGTCAGGTCGAGGGACGGGTAGGACCGGAAGTCGACAAGGGACAGGTGGGTGAGGTGCACGTCACCCGTGGAGGCGGATCGGCATGAGCAGGTACCGGTAGTCGGGCACCTCGCCGTCGTCGTCGGCCTTGCCGGTGAGGATCGCCGGCTTGTTCGCGGCGACGGCCGGGTCCTCGGCACTGGCGAAGCCGATCCGCACGATGTCGGACTCCAGTGCGCCGAGCGCGTCGAGCAGGTAGGACGGGTTGAACGCCACCGAGAGCTCCGGGCCGTCGTAGGTCACCGGCAGCGTCTCCGTCGCCTGCGCCTCACCGCCGGTGCCGGCCTCCAGGACGAGGTGGTCCGGCGAGAACGACAACTGCACGGGGGCGGTCTTCGCCGCCACCAGGGCCACGCGCTTGACCGCCTCCTGCAACGGTGCGATCTCCAGCTGGGCGATCAGCGGGGAGCTGTCCGGAAGCAGCTTGCGGAAGGGCGGGAACTGGCCCTCGAGCAGCCGGGTGGTCGTCTGCCGGGTGGAACCCGCGAAGCCGGCGAGCGTCTCCCCGGACGGGCCCGTCCCCAGCGCGATCGAGACCTCCACCCCCGAGCCGGACAGCGACTTGGCGGTGTCCAGCAGCGTGCGGGCGGGGACGAGGGCCACCGTGACGGGGGCCGCCGCGTCCCCCTCGCCGGCGGAGTCGTCCGGACGCCACTTCAGCGAGCGCACGGCGAGCCGGTAGCGGTCGGTCGCGGCGAGGGTGAGGGTGTCGCCCTCGATCTCGATCCGGACGCCGGTGAGGACCGGGAGGGTGTCGTCGCGCCCGGCCGCGATCGCCACCTGCGCGACCGCGGCCGCGAAGGCAGATCCCTCGATGTGGCCGGTGACGGGGGGCATGGCCGGCAGTGCCGGGTAGTCGTCCACCGGCAGCATCGGCAGTGCGAACCGGGCGTTACCACAGGTGATCACGAGCCGGGTGCCGTCGATGCCGAGGTCCACCGGCGCGGCCGGCAGCGCCCGGGTGATCTCCGCGAGCAGCTTGCCGTTGACGAGGGCGCGGCCCTCCTCCGACACCGTCGCGTGCACTGTGCCCTGGGCGGCCACCTCGTAGTCGTAGGCGGCGACCTTGAGCATCGGCCCGGTCGCGTCGAGAAGGAGGCCCGACAGCACCTGCAACTGCGTGGTCGGCCGGCTCGGCAGCGTGCGGGCGGTCCAGGCGACCGCTTCGGTGAATTCGTCCCGTTCCACCCGGAACTTCATGGTTAGCCCTCCTTCGTCCCCTCCGGTGTTCGGAGTCAGCCCGTCGGGAACACCGATCAGCATCCCAGAGTGCCAGGCGGCCTCGGCGGGCGGTCGGCCCCACCACGAACGCTCACCCGGAGCCCACGAAGTGGCACAGATCGCGCTCGCTCAAGATCGCGAAAAGTTGTCCACACCCCCTAGTACTTCAAGCTTTTGATCTTCTTAGAAGAAATTGAAGTTCGTGGTGGTAGTAGGGGCTGTGGATGCTGGGGATAACCGCTGTTTTCGCAGGTCAGAGGCCTGAGGAGCCGGTGCAAAACCTGTGGGTGGAGCTGTGGGTTTCCGCAGTGGATATCCACATGCCGAGCAGCTGTCCCCAGGGACCACTTTGTCCCTCCACAGGCCGTCCCCGAGTTATCCACAGGCTGTCCACGCCTTCCTCCACCGGTCCACCCCCAGGATGTCCACAAGGTTTTCCACAAGCTGTGGGCGGAACCACCCCGTGGGCTCGAGGCCGCCGGCCGGGTGTGCTACAGGACGCGTCGCCGTGTCGACCTCCGCGACGGCTGTCCACAGGCTGTGACAGCCGTCCCCTGGGGATCCCCGACCGACCACCGGCCGGCCGACGCCCCTGCCACCCACCCCGACGCGGGAGTGCCGGAACCCGGCCCCGCCGCCCCGGGCCGACGCCTGTTGCGGTGCGTTCTGGACGGTTCGAGTCGCAGACCGGCGGAACGCATCGCAGTCCGGCCAGCCGGAGTCGACCCGGTCCCGCATCGGGGCGCGGCGAGCTACGTCATGGGCGCCACGGCCGTCTGGGTGCAGCGGTCGGTGCCCGCCCGTCCGCCTGCGGTCGGGGCTCGGGAGTCGGGAGTCGGGAGTCGGGCCGGGGCTCGGGGGTGCCCGAGTCAGGGCTGGCGGGCCTGGACCCGGATGCGGTTGGTCAGTTCGGTGACCTGGTTGTAGATCGCGCGCCGTTCGGCCATCAAGCCGCGGATCTTGCGGTCGGCGTGCATGACGGTCGTGTGGTCGCGGCCGCCGAAGTGCTGGCCGATCTTGGGGAGCGACAGGTCGGTCAGTTCGCGGCACAGGTACATGGCGATCTGCCGGGCCGTCACCAGTACCCGGCTGCGGGAGGTGCCGCACAGGTCGTCCATGGAGACGCCGAAGTACGCCGCGGTCGCGTTCATGATGGCGGCCGCGGTGATGTCCGGGTTCCCGGCGTCCGGGATCAGGTCGCGCAGCACGATCTCGGCGAGCGTGCGGTCGACGTGGGACTTGTTCAGGCTCGCGAACGCCGCGACCCGGATCAGCGCCCCCTCGAGCTCGCGGATGTTGCGCTCGATGTGCGTGGCGATGTACTCGAGCACGTCGGGCGGCACGGGCAGGCGCTCGGTGGCGGCCTTCTTCGACAGGATCGCGATGCGGGTCTCGAGGTCCGGCGGGGTGATGTCGGTCATCAGGCCCCACTCGAACCGGCTGCGCAGCCGGTCCTCCAGTGCAGAGAGCTGCTTGGGCGAGCGGTCGGAGCTGATGACGATCTGCTTCTCACCGTCGTGCAGGACGTTGAACGTGTGGAAGAACTCCTCCTGCGTCCGCTCCTTGTTCTCCAGGAACTGGATGTCGTCCACGAGCAGGACGTCGATGTCCCGGTAGCGACGCTGGAAGGCCTGCTGACGGTCGTCCCGGATCGAGTTGATGAAGTCGTTGGTGAACTCCTCCGAGCTCACGTACTTCACCCGGGTGTTCGGGTACAGCTTCAGCGCGTAGTGGCCGATCGCATGCAGCAGGTGGGTCTTGCCGAGCCCGGAGTCCCCGTAGATGAACAACGGGTTGTACGCCTTCGCCGGTGCCTCGGCGACCGCCACCGCGGCGGCGTGGGGAAACCGGTTGCTGTCTCCGATGACGAAGGTCTCGAAGACGTAGCGCGGGTTCAGCCGGGCCTGCGCCGGCTCGGTCTCCAGCGGCGCGGCGTCGCGGCCGAGCCCCGCCCCCACCCGCATCGGCGGGGTGCTCTCGGCGGAGTCGGGGAAGGGCAGCTCGCCGTTCACCGGCGCGCCGGCCTCGCCCGCCCGCCGGCCGGTGTCCGCCGCCGCGCCGCCCGACCCACGTCCTCGGGAACCGCCCGCGTCCCGCGGCGCGCCGCCGTCGCCCTCCCCCGGCCGGACGATCCTGATCGGACCGCTCATCGGCTCCGGGTCGGGCAGGTGCTCGACGGTGACCGCGACCCGGATCTCCCGTCCATACGCTGTGGACAACGCTGTGGACAGGAACGGCCGCAGCCGCGAGTCGAGAAGCTCCTTGGTGAACTCGTTCGGGGCGGCGAGCAGGGCCGTGTCCTGCACAAGGCCGAGCGGACGGGTCAGCCGCAGCCATGCACGCTGCTGCGCGGACAGCGTGCCGTCGGCGACCCCGGCGACGGCCTGGCTCCAGACCGCGGCCAGGTCCGGGTCACCCGCGGGTTCCTCCCCGAAAGGTAGACCGGCGACGGAGTCGGCGCGGGGGTTGGACACGGGGGCTCCTCGGGCAGTTCGGTACGGTTTGCGGGCGGTGCTGGCCCCATGGGTGGGGGTACGTCGCGGATGTTGATGTGGTCCCGGTCCGGCCGCGACCGGGACGCCTCGTCCCGATGGTTCTCCACATCGTCGTCCACAACCTGTGCATGGACACGGCAGGGCCTCCGGCGTGGCGGAACCGGCTCACCCCCGGTACGGCGCCCTACCGCGGGCCGTCGTCCGGATCTGCCTCGTCCCCCGCCGATCGCCCTCTCCACAGGCGTTTTCCACAGGCCAGAGTGCACCCGGCCGGCGGCGCCCCCCGGACGCGGGTCTGCCCGGCACCGTCCGGCACCCGCGTGCGCGGGATGTCGTCCAAGGATCGTAAGGCGCCGCCCGCACCGCCGTGCCGGGGCCGGACGGGAATGTCCGGCCCCGGCA